>CAJTYJ010000048.1 GCA_910583895.1 uncultured Lachnospiraceae bacterium | reverse complement strand
TTCGAACTTCACAGCGAATACAAGCCCACCGGCGACCAGCCCCAGGCCATAGAAGCCCTGGTCAATGGGTTCCGGGAAGGCAATCAATTCCAGACTTTACTGGGTGTTACGGGCTCCGGAAAGACCTTTACCATGGCCAACGTGATCGCACAGCTTAACAAGCCGACTTTGGTAATAGCGCACAATAAGACATTAGCGGCACAGCTCTATGGTGAGTTCAAAGAGTATTTTCCGAGTAACGCGGTGGAATATTTTGTGTCCTACTACGACTACTACCAGCCGGAGGCCTATGTGCCTTCCAGTGATACGTATATCGCCAAGGATTCCTCCATCAACGATGAGATTGACAAACTGCGTCTGTCTGCGACAACGGCGCTTGCAGAGCGGCGGGATGTGGTCATCATTGCCAGTGTCTCCTGCATCTACGGACTGGGTTCTCCGGTGGATTACAAAAATATGGTGCTTTCTCTTCGGCCGGGCATGGAACGGGACCGGGATGAGATGATCCGCAAGCTGATCGATATCCAGTATGACCGGAACGAGATGGATTTTAAGCGGGGTACTTTCCGCGTACGGGGGGATGTGGTGGAGATTTTCCCGGCGGATTCCTCTGATACGGCTGTCCGGGTAGAATTTTTTGGGGATGAGATTGAGCGCCTTCTGGAAATTGATGTACTGACCGGAGAGATCAAAAGTGAACTGAACCATGCGGCTATCTTTCCGGCGTCCCATTATGTGGTGCCCATTGAAAAAATCAAAAAGGCAGTCAAGGATATAGAAGAAGAATTAGAAGAGCGGGTTCTGTATTTTAAAGGAGAGGACAAGCTTTTGGAGGCGCAGCGGATCGAGGAGCGGACGAACTTTGATATTGAAATGCTGAAGGAAACCGGTTTTTGTTCTGGTATTGAGAACTATTCCAGGCATCTGGCAGGGCTTGCCCCGGGAACCTCGCCTCATACACTGATCGACTATTTTCCGGACGATTTTCTGATTATCATAGATGAGTCCCACAAAACGATCCCTCAGATCCGGGGGATGTATTTCGGGGACCAAAGCCGGAAAGGGACGCTGGTGGATTATGGTTTCCGGCTGCCGTCGGCCAAAGACAACCGTCCATTGAGTTTTGAAGAATTTGAAAGCAAGATCAATCAGCTTATGTTTGTCTCTGCCACACCGGGCGAATATGAGGCAAACCATGAACTTTTCAGAACTGAGCAGATCATTCGTCCCACAGGACTTTTGGATCCGGAGGTGTCTGTACGGCCGGTGGAAGGACAGATCGACGATCTGATCGGAGAGATCAACAAAGAGGTGGAAAAACACAATAAGGTTCTGATCACCACGCTGACCAAGCGTATGGCCGAGGACTTGACGGATTATATGAAAGAACTGGGCATTCGGGTCCGTTATCTGCACTCAGATGTGGACACGCTGGAACGAACGGAGATTATTCGGGATATGCGGCTGGATGTGTTTGATGTGCTGGTGGGGATCAACCTTCTAAGAGAAGGCCTGGATATTCCGGAGATTACGCTGGTAGCGATCCTGGATGCAGATAAGGAGGGTTTTCTTCGTTCTGAGACTTCTCTGATCCAGACCATCGGCCGGGCGGCCAGGAACAGTGAGGGGCATGTGATCATGTATGCAGACAACATGACGGATTCCATGCGAATGGCGATCGAAGAGACCAACCGGAGACGGGAACTGCAAAAAGCCTACAATACAGAACATGGCATTACTCCTAAGACCATTCGCAAGGCGGTTCGTGATCTGATCCGTGTCTCCAAAGAAGTGGCGCAGGAAGAACTGCAGTTCGAAAAAGATCCGGAATCCATGAGCCGGGAAGAACTGGAAAAACGGATCAAAGATACACAGAAGAAGATGAAAAAAGCTGCGGCGGAATTAAACTTTGAGGCGGCAGCCATGCTAAGAGACCAGATGGTGGAGCTGAAAAAGCAGCTTCAGGAATTATAGATTCTTTTTCTGATAGACGAAGATCAGGGCAATCCCCGTACAGACCGTCAGATAGAGGAGCAGAAACAGGATGCCTGCCAGGCTGGTTTGCACCCCGGAAGCTATGCCCCGGATCATACGGCTGGTCTGGGAGAGCGGCAGGATGGCGATGAGCTCCCGGGCTCCATGGGGAATGTTGTCTGTGGAGAAAAAGGTATTGCACAAATAGGCCATGGGCATAATGAAGTAATTGGAAAAGCGGGGGACATCTGCGTGATTTCTGGCCAGAAAGGACACAACGATTCCGATGGAGGAGAACACAGCTCCATTTAAAAAAAGAATAATGAAAGATAAAAAGTTAAAGACCAGACCGGTTTTGATGGGGAAGACCAGAAGGAGAATGATGCCTCCTGCGTAGAGCCCCCTGAGCGCACCAGCGATGATCTGTCCGGCGATAAACTGCCAGAGGGGTGTGGGCGAGATGATAACCTGATCAAAGGCCTTTTCGTAAAGTCTCTGCACGTTCAGGTTCTGGGCGATGGCGTTGAAGCTGCCATTCATGGTAGTCAGGGACACCACACCCGGGATCAGAAAATACAGATAGGGTTGTCCGTTCATGGTGGTCCGGATTCCCCAGCCGAATACGATCAGGTACATTAAAGGCGCCACCATGGCTGCCAGCGTGATCCGTGAAAAATCCCGGACAAACTCTCTCCATTTTTCCCATAAAATTGTGATAATCCCCATAGTATATAGCTCCCTAATAGATTTAGAATAAAAGTTAGGACAAGTGCTTTCCCGCCTGTTCCACAAAGACGTCTTCCAGTGTGGTGTCCCGGAGTGTGCACCGGCCTTTAATTCCGGACAGATATGCGATAGCCTGTTCGCGGCCGGGGAAATAGCGGCTCCTGACGCCCTCCGGACGAAGCTCATCCACAGCAAAGGCGCCCAGCTTTTCGATCAGATGTGCAGGGGTGTCTACATCGGTTAGTTTGCCGTCATTCATCAGAGCCACCCGGTGACACAGAGACTGGGCTTCCTCGATATAATGAGTGGTCAAAAGAATCGTAATCCCCTGTTCATTCAGTTGCCGTAGGAGATTCCACATCTGTCTTCGGGAGATGGCGTCCATGCCGGCAGTGGGTTCATCCAGGAGCAGAATTTGGGGTTCGGTCAAAAGTGCACGACAGACCATGAGCTTCCTTTTCATTCCGCCGGAAAGTTTTCGTATCGTCTTATGACGATGTTCCGTAAGACCGGCGAAGGCGAAAAGCTCCTCGGTTCGGGCACGAATCTTACGGACAGGGATAAAATACAGCCGTCCCTGATATTCCATGATCTCATCCATATCCATATCCTGACGCATGGAATATTCCTGGGTGATGACGCTGATTTTTTGTTTCAGATCCTGCCGCTTTCTGGAGAGTAGTTCTTTGTCAATTAAAATTTCTCCCGATGAAGGCAGAAGAAGGGTGGACAGCATGCTGATGGTGGTGGTTTTACCGGCGCCATTAGGACCGAGAAGCCCGAAAAATTCACCTGATTTGATGATGAGATCAATGGCGTCTACCGCTGTACTGTTATCAAAGATTTTGGTCAGATGTCTCAATTCGATCATAATTTTAGATGCGCGGTTCTTTTGCGATGATCAGGGAGTAATATCCGGCGTCATCCGGAATCTCGTCCACATTTCGGTAGATATGTTCTTCCTTCATGCCACAGTTTTCTACCATAACAACCTCTTTTTGGCTTTTTCTTAAAATCTCCTTGACTTGTCCCATCTTTTTTCCGGATTTCATAAGGACATAATTGCCAGGCAGATCCAGACTGTGGTCCAGCCGGTGTACGGCGGGAATAATATGGAGTTGCTCGTTCCACTCCACCAAAGGGGTGCCGGTCCGGGCAGCGGCCGCACAGAAGGAGGTGATGCCGCTGACCAGACAGGTTTCGTATCCCCGGTCGGCGATGCGCTTCTGAACGTATAGGTAAGTGGAATAAATGGTGGGATCTCCTAGGGTCAGAAATACGACATTTTCTTCCTTGGCCAGATAAATTTCCAGCAAATCGGCTGCTTTGTCGTGATTCCGACGCATCTCTTCTTTGTCATGAGTCATGGGCATGGCTACCGGGACCAGAGTTTTTTTAGAAAGCTCCGGAACTGCCTGAACGGCAATCTGGTAGGCGACAGTCTCCTCCGCAGCTGTGCCGGGAAGAGCAATGACCTCCGTCTCCCGGATAAGTCTTGCTGCTTTTAGTGTCATAAGCTCCGGATCACCAGGGCCAACCCCCACTCCATACAGTATTCCTGTCATAATCTGTCTCCTTTTGTGTAAAAATATATGGCTTATTATACTATCTGAGAAAAATTTTTCAACTAGATTTCAAAAAGATTTGGGCATATAAGGTATAACAATATGGAATTGGACGGTATTTTTCGGATGTGCTATACTAAAAATGCAACTAAAAATCACAGCTGCACAAAATGAAAACCTGCAGGTGCCGGTCGCGGGCGTTTGTACGGACCGGTGAAAAGGGAAACAGGTGAAAATCCTGTACGAACTCGTCACTGTAAATAGGGAGTGCGGAATCATAAGATGCCACTGAGCGATTGGGAAGGCGGATTCCGTATACGGATCTATGAGTCAGGAGACCTGCCTGCTGAGGAAACGGGAAATCCCGGACCACGAGTAACTGGTCGTAACAGATGAGAAGCGGTGTGCCGCATCCAATACGTCCTTTTACACGGATTGCTGCCTGATGCAGCAGTCTTTTTTTCATGGGGATGTGGCTGAAGCACAACAATCATCAGGAGGATAAGGATATGAAAAACAGAGGAATGGCATTGCTGGCAGGTTTGACCGCTCTGGTTCTGTGTATGACCGGGTGCGGAAGTGGTGCACAGGCGGATGTGCAATCAGAGGAGGTTCAGGAAGAAGCAGCAGAGCAGGAAACGGAGGCGCCGGCAGAGGAGACGAAAGAGGCTGATGTATCTCAGGAAGAAGCCCAGGAACCCTCAGAGGATACGCTGCTTCTGGCAGTCAGCTTTGGGACCAGTTTTAACGACAGCCGGGATATCACCATTGGAGCCATCGAAGAACGCCTTGCAGAGGCGTTCCCTCAGTATCCAGTAAGACGTGCTTTTACTGCACAGATTATCATTGATAAACTAAAAGAGCGGGATGGCCTAGAGATTGACAATGTGACAGAGGCGCTGGACCGGGCAGTGGCTGATGGATTTAAAACTTTGATTGTGCAGCCGACCCATTTGATGAACGGACTGGAGTATGCGGATCTGGTACAAGAACTGGGAGAGTATGAAAGTGATTTCGATAAGATTGTACTTGGAGAGCCACTTTTGACCAGCGACAGCGATTATGAAGCAGTGATTCAGGCGATTACAGAGGATACTGGTTCCTATGACGACGGAGAGACCGCTATTGTGTATATGGGACATGGAACGGAAGCCGAATCCAATCAGGTATATTCCACCATGCAGGAGAAGCTGAAATCGGCGGGCTATGAGCACTATTATATTGGAACTGTGGAGGCAGCGCCGACCCTTGACGACGTGATCAAAGCGTTGAAGGAAGCGGGATCCTATAAAAAAGTTGTACTGCAGCCTCTGATGGTGGTGGCAGGCGATCATGCCAACAATGACATGGCAGGGGATGAGGAAGACACCTGGAAGACGGCACTTACGGCAGAAGGCTATGAGGTGGAGTGCAGACTGAAAGGACTCGGAGAACTTCCGGGAATCCGTGAAATCTATGTAGAGCATGCTCAGGCAGCAATTGATCAGCTGGGCGAATAATACAGAATAATTAGACAGAACACGGCGGGATTTGTGCGGAAAGAATTTTCTGACGGTCCCGCCATATCTGGTGACAGAGGGGATCTGCAGGAATGGATCAGAAAAGAAGGATGAGACAGATAGTTTTCTTTGTTTTAGCAGGATGGATGTTGGGCGGCGGCGTGACCAGCCAGGCAGCCGGGGAGGGAGAGGAGATCTCCTTTGATCAGGTTGCCTCAGAGGAGCAGCAGGTGAAAGCTCAGGATGTGGGAATTGAGGGGATGTATCCGATCTACGGGACGGATGTGGTTGATGGGGTCTATGAGGTGGAGGTGGAGTCCAGCTCTTCCATGTTTCGGGTGGAGAAGGCAGTGCTGACCGTCTCCGAAGGAGAAATAACGGCAGTCCTTACTTTGGGAGGGACTGGCTATCTGAAGCTCTATATGGGTACCGGGGAAGAGGCGGCAGGAAGCGATCGTTCAGAATATATTGGCTATATGGAGGATGAAGAGGGCCGGTATACTTATACCGTCCCGGTGGAAGCGCTGGATCAGCCCATTGACTGTGCAGCCTTCAGCCGGAACCGGGAAAGATGGTATGACCGTCAGATCTTATTCCGGGCTCAGAGCCTTCCAGAGGATGCGGTGCTGGTGGAGTTGCCGGATTATGATGCATTGAAGCAGGAGGCAAAGGAGCGGCGAATTGAGGCCATGCGGGCAGAGAAAGAAGCGGCGGAGGCAGAACAGGAGACGGAACAACCTCAGTCTGCTGAACCGGCGCTGATTGAGATGAAGGACGGGGAATATGCCATCCCGGTGGAGTTAACCGGCGGTACAGGGCGGTCCACGGTGAATTCTCCGGCAGGGCTTCTGGTAAAAGATGGGCTGGCTTACGCCAGACTTCAGTGGAGCAGCGCCAGCTATGACTATATGGTGGTAGGAGGGAAAAAATACCTTCCGGTGAACACGGAAGGATATTCGATTTTTGAGATTCCGATCCTGCTTTTTAATGAGCCAATGCAGGTGATTGCAGACACGACGGCCATGAGTACGCCCCATGAAGTGGAATATACGCTGATCTTCCGGGGGGATGGAATTATGTCGGCAGATGAGACGCCTCAGGCAGCGGCAAAGAAAGTAGTATATATGGCCTTGGCTGTCGTAGCCGTGTGTGTGGCGGTGTCTTTTGTGAAAAAGAAGAGGAGAAGGGTCCGGTGATGAGAAAACTGGCAGTATTGATATTTTGTATAAGTATGGCACTGGTCTGCATTTCCTGCAGTAGGACAGCGGGGAACGGGACAGAAAAAAAAGAGACGGATATCAGCCCCGGACTTACTTACAGCCACAGTATGGAGACAGTCTATGCGGAGCAGTTTGCGGTGGACTATTATGAGGACGGGTATGCACTGATCACCATAAAGGATGAGAGCCGCTATCTGGTGGTGCCGGAAGGACATCCGGTGCCGGAAAAGCTAGCGGAAGATATCGTGCCACTTTTGCAGCCAGTCAATAAAATCTACCTGGTGGCATCGGCGGTGATGGACATGTTTGTAGCCTTGGATGCGCTGAATCAGGTACGGTTTTCCGGCATGAAGGCGGAAGGCTGGTATATCGCTGAGGCAAGGGCGGCAATGGAGTCCGGAGAGATTTTGTATGCGGGCAATTATTCGGCGCCGGACTATGAGAAAATTTTGTCAGAGAATTGCGGCCTGGCAGTGGAAAATACTATGATCTACCATAATCCGGAAGTGAAGGAGCAGCTGGAAAAGCTTGGGATTCCGGTGCTGGTGGATCATTCGAGCTATGAGGAGGAACCTCTGGGGCGGACAGAATGGGTGAAGTTGTATGGTGTTCTTGTGGGAAAAGAAGAAGAGGCAGAAGAGGCATTTCGGGCACAGATGGAGGCGTTTACGTCTGTCAGCAGCGGAGAAGTCTCCAATAAGTCGGTGGCATTTTTTTATATAACCAGCAACGGAGAAGCCAATGTCCGGAATTCTCTGGATTATCTGCCGAAGATGATTGAGATGGCGGGTGGACACTATATTTTTGAGGATCTGAAAGAATCCGGCCGGGATGGGAATTTGGCCTCTTCTACCATTACCATGCAGATGGAACAATTCTATGCCTCGGCCAAAGAAGCAGATTATATTGTATACAACAGCGCGATTGAGGGTGAGCTTTCCTCTGTGGAGGAACTGATTGCCAAAAGCAGTCTTTTGGAGAACTTCCGGGCTGTGCAGGAAGGGAATGTGTACTGCACAACCAGGAATCTGTATCAGTCTTCTATGGAGCTGGGTATCATGATCCAGGATATCCATCGGATGCTGTCAGGAGAAGAGGATGACCTGACCTATTTGTATAAGCTGAAATGATACCCTCAGTGGACAAGGGACGTGTGTCCCCTTGTCCACTGAGGGTATGGCATGCAAAAGAACAGAGCAATAACAGAAACAGAGCCGGTGGATGGGCCGGTTTCTAAAAAACAAATGTGGGGTAGCATAATATGAAACACAGCAGATATGGAATGGCATATGGGGTTTTGGTGCTTCTGGTGCTGATGTTTCTGGTTGTAAATATATGTGCCGGAAGCGTCAGCATTCCTTTTTCAGAAGTGTTGAGCATATTGGGTGGAGAGAAAGGGGACGATGTTTTTGCTGATATTGTTCTTCAGATCCGGTTTCCCCGGGCACTGGCGGCGGCAATTCTGGGAGGCGGCCTGGCGCTGTCAGGGTATCTACTGCAGACCTTTTTCCACAATCCTATTGCGGGGCCTTTTATCCTGGGGATTTCTTCGGGGGCCAAGCTGGTGGTGGCTCTGGTCATGGTGGCAGCTCTTCAGAGGGCGACCGCAGTCAGTTCGATGGTTATGATTCTGGCTGCATTTGCCGGGGCCATGATTGCCATGGGCTTTGTATTGCTTATGTCCAGAGTTATGGAACAGATGTCCATGCTGATTGTCAGCGGAGTTATGATCGGCTATATCTGCACAGCCATCACGGATTTTATCGTGACCTTTGCGGAGGATGCGGAAATTGTGAATCTGCATAACTGGTCCAAAGGAAGCTTTTCAGGTATCAGCTGGGATAATGTGGCGGTGCTGGCTTTTGTGATTTTTTTCACAACTTTTTTTGTGTTTCTCATGTCCAAACCGATCAGCGCCTACCAGATGGGAGAGTCCTATGCGGGCAATATGGGGTTGAATCTTCCGCTTTTTCGGGTGCTTCTGGTGCTTTTGTCCAGCATCCTGTCGGCCTGTGTGACTGCTTTTGCCGGTCCGGTATCGTTTGTGGGGATCGCAGTTCCTCATTTGGTAAAAAGCCTCTTTGGAACGGCAAAGCCTATTTGGATGATCCCGGGCTGCTTTCTGGGCGGTGCGGCATTCTGCCTGTTTTGCGATCTGCTGGCCCGGGTGATGTTTGCACCCACGGAGCTAAGTATCAGTACGGTGACAGCGATCTTTGGCGCGCCGGTGGTCATCTTTATTATGTTGCGCCGGAAAAAGGAAAGGGGATGAGGCTGCATGTGGGAGAAAGATTATCTGTATACGGAAGGACTTTCGGTGGGGTACAAGGATGTGCCCCTGATCCGGGACATCACACTTGGGCTGAAAAAGGGTGAAATCCTGACTCTGATCGGGCCGAACGGTGCCGGAAAGACGACGATTCTGAAAAGCCTGATTCGGCAGCTTGCGCCTCTTGGAGGAGCGGTTTTCCTGGATGGAAGAAAGACCAGCACCATAAGCGGGAAGGAGTGGTCCAGGAAACTTTCCGTTGTATTGACAGATCGGGTACGGACAGAGCTTATGACCTGTGAGGATGTGGTGGCCACCGGACGTTATCCTTATACCGGACGGTTTGGTGTGCTCTCAAAGGAGGACCGGAGGATCGTTCGGGAGGCGATGGAGCTGGTACATATTGCAGAGCTTTCGGATCGGGATTTTATGCAGACCAGCGACGGACAGAAGCAGCGGGTGATGTTGGCCCGGGCCATCTGCCAGGAGCCGGAGCTTCTGGTGCTGGATGAGCCCACATCCTTTCTGGATATGAGATACAAGCTGGAATTTCTATCCATTCTCCAGCAGATGTCCAGGACCAGGAATCTGTCCGTTATTTTGTCCCTTCATGAACTTGACCTGGCGGGACGGATTTCGGATAAAGTCGCTTGCGTCAGAGGCGACCGGATTGACCGGTTTGGAACACCAGAGGAGATCTTTTCGGAAGGATATATCTCAAAGTTGTATCGGATGACCGTTGGTTCTTATGACGAGCGGACCGGGAATCTGGAGCTGGAGCCGGTGAAAGGAGAACCGGAGGTATTCGTCCTCTCCGGCAGCGGGAGCGGTACGGAGGTCTATCGCCGTTTGCAAAGAGAAGGGATTCCCTTTGCAGCGGGTATCCTGTGGGAAAATGATCTGGACTATCCGTCTGCAAAAGCACTGGCAGCAGAGGTAGTCAGTGTGAAAGCTTTCTGCAGGATCCGTGAAAAGGATGTGGAGTGTGCAAGAGCGCTGATTGACCGGTGCAGACAGGTGATCTGTACCATAAATGTAAGTGATACAGGTGATTTTTTCCGGGAGTTGACAGGACTTTTGGAATATGCCAAAAAACAGGGAAAGTGAACTCCCTGTTTTTTCTTTTGGTTTTTATAGTTAAGAACAAATGTTCACTTTTTGTTGCTTTTTTTATCTTCGTATGATATATTGTTTCCGAATCAATCAAAAAGCGCCAACAACAGGAGTGAAGGATAGATGACAGAAGAACGAAGAAAATTTATTAAAATCCGGGGAGCCAATGAACACAATTTAAAGAACATTGATCTGGAGATTCCCCGCAATGAGCTGGTGGTTATGACGGGCTTAAGCGGCTCAGGAAAATCTTCTCTTGCTTTTGATACGATCTATGCCGAGGGGCAGAGGCGGTATATGGAATCTTTGTCTTCTTATGCCAGACAGTTTTTGGGGCAGATGGAGAAGCCGGATGTGGAGAGCATCGAGGGGCTGTCTCCCGCCATCTCCATTGATCAGAAGTCTACGAACCGCAATCCCCGTTCCACAGTGGGAACGGTGACGGAGGTCTATGATTATTTTCGTCTGCTCTATGCCAGGATTGGCATTCCTCACTGTCCCAAGTGCGGCCGGGAGATCAAGAAGCAGACGGTGGACCAGATGGTGGACCAGATTATGGAACTGCCGGAAAAGACAAAGATCCAGCTTTTGGCTCCGGTGGTCAAAGGACGAAAAGGAGAGCATGCCAAAGTACTGGAAAAGGCCAGAAGAAGCGGTTTTGTGCGTGCCAGGATCGACGGAAGCGTCTATGAACTTTCAGAAGAAATTAAGCTGGAAAAAAATATCAAGCATTTGATCGAGATCGTGGTGGATCGTCTGGTGATCAAGCCCGGCATTGAGAAACGGCTGGCAGATTCCATCGAGACGGTGCTTGGGCTGTCAGAAGGGCTTCTGGTGGTGGAAGTGATCGGCGCAGAGCTGCTGACTTTCAGCTCCAGCTATGCCTGCCCGGACTGCGGGGTCAGCATGGAGGAGATTGAGCCGCGGAGTTTTTCTTTCAACAATCCGTTCGGTGCCTGTCCGGACTGTTTTGGACTGGGGTATAAGATGGAATTTGATGAGGATCTGATGATTCCGGACAAGTCCTTAAGCCTGGCAGAAGGTGCGATTCAGGTCATGGGCTGGCAGTCCTGTACGGATCCGTCCAGCTTTACCTATGGGATCTTAAAAGCCCTTTCTGAGGCTTATGCTTTTGACTTGGAGACCGCTTATGAGGATCTGCCGGAAAGAGTCCGGGAAATACTGCTTCACGGGACAGGCGGTCGTGAGATTCAGGTTCACTACAAAGGACAGAGAGGCGAGGGCGTCTACGGAGTGACTTTCGAAGGACTGGTCAAAAATTGTGAGCGGCGCTACCGGGAGACCGGCTCTGATACCATGAAACAGGAGTACGAAAGTTTTATGCGGATTACCCCCTGCCGGGCCTGTAAGGGACAGAGGCTCAAACCCGGATCCCTGGCGGTGACGGTCTGCGATAAAAATATCTTCGAGGTGACGAATCAGTCGGTTCGGGATCTGCAGGCCTTTCTGGAAGGGATGGAGCTGACAAAACAGCAGCTTTTGATCGGAGATCAGATCTTAAGGGAGATCCGGGCCCGCATCCGGTTTTTGATGGATGTGGGACTTGACTACCTGTCTCTGACCCGGGCCACCGGGACTCTTTCCGGAGGAGAGGCCCAGAGGATTCGTCTGGCAACACAGATCGGTTCCGGTCTGGTGGGCGTCGCCTATATTCTGGACGAGCCAAGTATCGGCCTGCACCAAAGAGACAATGACAAGCTTCTGAATACCCTCTGTCATCTGCGGGACCTGGGCAACAGCGTGATCGTGGTAGAACATGACGAAGATACCATGCTGGCAGCCGATTATGTGGTGGATATCGGGCCCGGCGCCGGGGAACACGGGGGAAAAGTGGTGGCCACAGGCACAGCCCGGGAACTGATGGACAATCCTGACTCGGTCACGGGCGCCTACTTAAGCGGCCGGATCCAGATCCCGGTACCGGAGGTAAGAAGGACGCCCACCGGCTGGATGACCGTAAAAGGGGCAAAAGAAAATAATCTGAAAAACGTCGATGTGAATTTCCCCCTGGGGGTGCTGACCTGTGTGACCGGTGTGTCCGGCTCCGGAAAAAGCTCCCTGGTCAATGAGATTCTGTACAAAAGCCTGGCGAAGAATCTGAACCGGGCCCGGACAGTTCCGGGGAAACATCGTTCCATCGAGGGGATGGAGCAGCTGGATAAGGTGATCTGTATCGATCAGTCGCCCATCGGGCGTACGCCCCGGTCTAACCCGGCTACTTATACCGGAGTCTTTGACATGATCCGGGACCTCTTTGCCTCCACCTCTGACGCCAAGGCCAAGGGCTACAAAAAGGGCCGGTTCAGCTTTAACGTAAAAGGCGGCCGCTGCGAGGCCTGTTCCGGAGACGGGATCCTCAAGATTGAGATGCACTTTCTGCCGGATGTGTATGTGCCCTGTGAAGTTTGTCAGGGAAAGAGGTATAATCGGGAGACACTGGAAGTAAAATATAAAGGCAAGAACATCTATGATGTGCTGGACATGACGGTGGAGGAGGCTCTGGGCTTTTTTGAACATGTGCCTTTTGTCCGCCGGAAGATCGAGACGCTTTATGATGTGGGACTCTCCTACATTAAGCTTGGGCAGCCGTCCACCACTTTATCGGGAGGGGAAGCCCAGCGGATCAAGCTGGCCACAGAGCTTTCCCGCAGGAGCACCGGAAAGACAGTCTATATTCTGGATGAACCGACTACCGGCCTGCACTTTGCGGATGTGCACAAGCTGACCGAGATTCTCCAGAGGCTGGCGTCCGGAGGCAATACGGTCATTGTCATTGAGCATAATCTGGATGTGATCAAGACGGCGGACTATATCATCGATATGGGGCCGGAAGGGGGCGACGGCGGAGGGACCGTTGTGGCCAAAGGAACACCGGAGGAAATTGCAGAGATCCCGGCCTCTTACACAGGCTGTTATGTGAAAAAGTATTTGCAAAAAGGAAAAACTGTTGTATCATAAGAGATCATATGAAGGATGGGACAATAGTGAAGACAGGAATGCTTGAGATTTTGCAGAAACTTGTGGGAACAGAACATGTATGGGCCGGAGAACTGATGAAAAACCATACCACCTTCCGGGTGGGCGGTCCTGCCCGTTATCTGGTGCAGCCGGAGAGTGCGAAAGCGCTTGTGAAGGTTATAGAAACCTGCCTGGAAGCAGGGGTGCCTTATACGATCGTGGGAAACGGCAGCAACCTTCTGGTGAGTGACAGAGGGTATGACGGAGTTGTCATCCACCTGTTTAAAAATATGTCGCGGATGTGGATCCAGGGGAACTTTCTGACCGCCGAGGCAGGCGCACTCCTCGTGCGTGCGGCCAGTCTGGCCTGCAGGGAAGGTCTTTCGGGGCTGGAGTTCGCATCGGGCATTCCCGGGACCGTTGGCGGGGCGCTTGTGATGAATGCCGGCGCTTACGGCGGGGAGATGAAGGACGTGGTGTGTTGCGCAAAGGTGCTGACAGCGGAAGGATGGATCCGGGAATACACTGGCGAAGAGATGGATTTTGGCTACCGGAGAAGCCGGATCGCCAAAGATGGAGGCATTGTGCTGGAAGCAGAGTTTCGCCTTTTGCCGGGGGATCCGGAAAAGATCCGGGACAGGATGGACGAACTGAAGGAGCAGCGGGTGAAAAAGCAGCCGCTGGAATACGCCAGTGCCGGGAGTACGTTTAAGCGTCCGGAAGGATATTTTGCAGGAAAACTCATTGAAGACGCAGGCCTTCGGGGGTTTCGGATCGGGGACGCGCAGGTGTCAGAAAAGCACTGTGGTTTTGTCATCAACCGGGGAAATGCCACGGCGGCCGAGATCATGGAGCTGATCCAGGCGGTTCAGGAAAAGGTATATGAACACTCCGGGATACGTCTTCAGCCGGAGGTAAAGTTCTTAGGCTGGGAATAAGCAGATGAGAAATTCTAAATTGCATTTTAGGAGATAAGAACAGATGAGACTGGTGATCGTGACCGGCATGTCCGGAGCCGGAAAGGCGACAGCTCTTAAGATTCTGGAGGATGCGGGGTATTTCTGCGTAGACAATCTTCCGGTTCTTTTTGTGGACAAGTTTGCCGAGCTGACCGCTTCCGGCAACAGTGAGATTACAAAAGTGGCCATAGGGCTGGATATCCGAAGCGGCAAGGCTTTGGGGCAGATGGAGCAGATTTTGGAGCATATGGTGGGCCAGGGTATTCCGTATGAGATTCTTTTTCTGGATGCCAGCAACGATATCCTGGTAAAACGCTATAAGGAAACCAGAAGGATGCATCCGCTGGCCGAGTCCGGGCGGATTGAACAGGGAATTATTCTGGAACGGGACAGACTGATTTTTTTGAAAAAGCATGCAGACTATATTATTGATACAAGTCAGCTTCTGGTACGGGAGCTGAAACAGGAACTGGACAAGATCTTTGTTCAGAACCGGGAGTTCAAGAATCTGATGATTACGGTTCTTTCCTTTGGATTCAAGTATGGGATTCCAAGTGATGCGGATCTGGTGTTTGACGTCCGTTTTCTTCCAAACCCCTACTATTATGAAGAGCTGCGCCGCCTGACCGGCAATGATCCGGAGATCCAGGATTTTGTCATGGGTTTTGATATGGCACATGTTTTTCTGGACAAGCTGGACGATATGGTTCGCTTTCTTGTTCCCAATTATGTGCTGGAAGGCAAGAACCAGCTGGTGGTTTCCATCGGGTGTACCGGAGGCAAGCACCGCTCGGTGACACTGGCCAACAAACTGTTCGAGCGCCTTCAAAGTCAAAGTGATTACGGTGTAAAGCTGGAGCACCGGGACATCGGCAAGGACGCTGCCCGCGGGAAGTAGGACGGGCATATGCTTCCGTCACCTTAAGAATGAGGAGGAAAGCACCTTATGTCGTTTTCTCAGGAAATTAAAGAAGAGCTGTCGCGCCCGGCATCCGGCGGACGTCACTGCCGCCTGGCAGAAACTGCTGCTATTTTAAGCCTATGCGGAAAGATTATATTTACAGAAAATGATCGCTGTTGCGTAAAAATACAGACGGAAAATCTTCCAGTTGCAAGAAAGTACTTTACATTATTGAGAAAAGCATTTAATATTAAAGCGGAAGTCTCAGTTCGAAAAAACAAGGAAGTACGCTCCTATTCTGTGATGGTCCGAAAGGACCGGGAGGCAAGAAGACTTTTGAAGGAGACCTATCTTCTGGATTCGGACGGGAACATTCAAGAGTGCATGCCACTGATACATAACCGGCTGCTGAAGCAAAACTGCTGCAGGAGAGCATTTATACGGGGCGCTTTTCTGGCGGCGGGGTCCGTCAGCGATCCTGAGAAATCTTACCATTTTGAACTGGTGAGTGTTTCAAAGGAAAAAGCGGTACAGCTTCAGCAGATCCTTTTGCTTTTTCAGATTGATGCCAGGATTGTGCTGCGCAAGCGGCATTATGTGGTCTATGTAAAGGAAGGTTCTCAGATTGTGGCACTCTTAGGGCTTATGGGGGCTCATGTATCACTGATGCAGCTTGAGAATGTTCGGATTGTAAAAGAGATGCGGAATTCTGTGAACCGAAAGGTAAACTGTGAGACCGCCAATCTAAACAAGACGGTTTCCGCAGCAGTCCGGCAGGTGGAAGATATCCGGTATATCGAAAGCCGTGTGGGACTGTATCAACTTGCCGATAGTCTGGAAGAGACTGCCAGACTGCGGCTTGAACATCCGGATGCAAGTCTGAAAGAACTTGGGGATATGATGTCTCCCAAAGTCGGCAAATCCGGAGTGAATCATCGTCTGCGTAAGCTGAGTCTTATGGCAGAACAATTGCGTAAGGGCGAGGAGGAGTAAAATGATTAAAAAACCAATCACCATTCAGATCGCTGATGGACTGGATGCAAGACCGACCGCATTGCTGGTTCAGGTGGCAAGCCAGTATGACAGCAAGATATATGTGGAGATCGGAGACAAGAAAGTCAATGCCAAGAGCATTATGGGGATGATGACCCTGGGACTGTCTGCGGGAGAATCTGTGGTGGTGTCAGCAGAAGGTAATGATGAAGAGGATGCGATTGAGAATATCGAAAAATATTTGAGCAGCAATGATTAGGGAAAATGCAGGCGCACAGATTGTGTGATGGGATAGATGAGCGGAGGTTTGGTTGTTTTGGAACGAACCTCCGCTGCTTTATGCAACGGAGCATGAAAGGCCGCTGTTCGCACCAGGGAAACTTTATGAATTTGCATGGTTTTGGAAAGAGCAGGCTGCAGACGGCTTTTTTTGTTTTTCATGGTTTCAGCTGCCGGTTTTTCGGTCATGTTAGTGACCTGTAAAGAAGCGGCATCGTATCGTCAGAATGAGGGGAGAAAAAGATGGAAGCATACACAGGATTTGCAGAGGTCTATGATTTGTTTATGGAAGAGGTGCCTTACCGGCAGTGGAGCCGTTACATTACCGAACTTTTGGAGGAATATGGGATTTGTGACGGACTTGTCCTGGACCTGGGCTGCGGGACCGGTGTGCTGACGGAGCTTTTAGCTTTGGCCGGATATGATATGATCGGGATTGACCTGTCAAGGGAGATGCTGGAGATTGCCACGGAGAGAAGGGTACAGTCGGGGCTCAATATTCTTTATCTGTGTCAGGATATGCGGGAATTTGAGCTTTACGGAACGGTCCGGGCCATTGTCAGCATCTGTGATTCTATGAATTATATCCTGACAGAAGAAGAGTTTACCCATGTTCTGACTCTGGCTGCGAAAAATTATCTGGACTACGGCGGCCTTTTTATCTTTGATTTGAATACAGAATATAAGTACCGGGAGCTGCTGGGGCAGCAGACCATTGCTGAGAACAGGGAAGAAGGAAGCTTTATCTGGGAAAATGACTATGATGAGGAAGAAATGATCAATGAATATAACCTGACTCTTTTCATTCGGGAGGATTCGGGGTATTATAGAAAAGAAGAAGAGACCCATTATCAGAGGGCCTACTCCTGCGAGACGGTACAAAAAATGGTGGAACAGTCAGGGCTTAAGCTTTTGCAGATCTATGATGCGTTCACCCATGAACCGGCAAACGAAAACTCCGAGCGGATCTACGTGATCTGCCAGCGAGGGGAAGCAGAATAAGAAAACAGCAGAATTGGAAGTAAGGAGATACCAATGGGAGATTATATTGTACGGGCAACTGCCGCTGAAGGACAGATCCGCGCATTTGCCATAGATTCAAGGAATATCGTAGAGACGGCCCGGGAAAAGCATGATACCAGCCCGGTGGTAACGGCGGCGCTTGGGCGTCTTTTGACGGCGGGAGCCATGATGGGGATTATGATGAAAGGAGACAAAGACCTTCTGACGCTCCAGATCAAATGCAGCGGGCCGGTGAAAGGGTTGACGGTGACGGCGGATGCCAAAGGCCATGTTAAGGGATTCGCGGATGTGCCTCAGGTAATGCTTCCGCCGAATGCGAAGGGAAAGCTCGATGTGGGAGGCGCTCTGGATCTGGGTGTTTTAAGCGTCATCAAGGATCTGGGCCTGAAAGAACCCTATGTGGGGCAGACGGAGCTGAAGACCGGGGAGATCGGAGATGACCTGACTTATTATTTTGCAAGTTCTGAGCAGATCCCCTCTTCTGTGGGACTGGGTGTTTTGATGGACCGGAACAACACGGTAAAACAGGCGGGAGGCTTCATCCTTCAGCTTATGCCCTTTGCCTCCGAAGAAGTCATCAGCAGCCTGGAGAAAAAACTTACAGCTATGGAATCGGTTACGGACTATCTGGAAAGAGGCTTTACACCGGAGCAGCTTCTGGAAGAGCTGATCGGGGAGTTCGGCGTGGAATTTTCAGAGCGGACAGATGCATCCTTTTCCTGTAACTGCAGCAAAGAACGGGTGGAAAAGGCAATAGTCAGCATTGGCAGAAAAGAGTTGAATGAGATGGTTCAGGAAGGAAAGCCCATCGAGGTAACATGTCACTTCTGCAACAGGGCATATGAGTTTACCGTGGAAGACTTAAAAAAGATTCTTATAAGGAGTAAATAGGCATGGGGTATGGATTTGTGAAGACGGCAGCACTGGCGCCGAAGATTAAAGTGGCAGATACAAAGCATAATGCAGGAGAGATTATACGGCTCATGAAAGAGGCGTGGGAGAAAGGGGCCAGAATTCTGGTCTTCCCCGAGCTTTGCATCACCGGGTACACCTGCGGAGATCTCTTTTTGCAGGAACTTTTGTTACAAAATGCAAAAAAAGCACTTTTGATGATCGTAGAAGCCAGTGAGGGTATGGACGGATTGTTTTTTGTGGGCCTTCCTTTGGAGGTGGGAGGCAAACTTTACAATGTGGCGGCAGGTTTTTCGGACGGCAGGCTGTTAGGATTTGTTCCCAAGACCTGCATTCCCAATTACAGTGAATTTTATGAGGCCCGTCATTTTACAAAGGCGCCCGAAGAATATGCATTTATCGACTGGCAGGGGTGCAAGGTGCCTTTTGGAACCCAGATTCTGTTTTCCTGCAGAAATATGCCGGCTCTTGTGACGGCAGCCGAGATCTGCGAGGATGTGTGGGCGCCGGATCCTCCAAGTGTGAGACATGCCCTGTGCGGAGCGACAGTGATCGTGAATCCCTCTGCCAGTGACGAGCTGACCGGGAAAGAATCCTACCGAAGAGAGCTTCTGCGCATTCAGTCAGGAAGGCTGGTGTGCGGCTATATTTATGCCAGCGCCGGAGAAGGAGAGTCTTCCACAGACCTGGTGTTTGGCGGACATCATCTGATCTGTGAGAACGGAGCAGTGATCAAAGAATCCCGCCGTTTTCACAATGAGACCATCTATGGAGAGCTGGATGTAGAACGTCTGCTCGGCGAGCGCAGACGAATTTCGACTTTTGAGGCGGCAGCAGATGCGCCGGATTATGTGGTGGTCTCCTATACGATGAAGCAGCAGGATACCCCGCTGGAGCGAAAGATCGAGAAAGCGCCTTTTGTCCCCGGAAGAAAAGAAGAGCGGGAAAAGCGCTGTGAGGAAATCTTCACCATCCAGGCCATGGGGCTGAAAAAGCGGATGGAACATACAGGCTGCAAAAGTGTGGTCATCGGTATTTCCGGGGGACTGGACTCCACCCTGGCGCTTTTAGTGGCTTCCAGAGCGGCGGACAGTCTGGGACTTCAGAGAAACTGCATCGAGGCAGTGACCATGCCCTGTTTTGGCACGACGGACCGGACATATCAGAACGCCTGCGAGCTTACGAGAAAACTGGGTGCCAATCTTCGGGAGGTGGACATCAAAAAGGCGGTGACGGTACATTTTAAAGAGATTGGTCACGATCCGGCGGTGCATGATGTGACTTATGAGAACGCGCAGGCCAGAGAGCGTACCCAGGTGTTGATGGATATCTCCAACCAGACCGGCGGCATGGTGGTGGGGACCGGGGATATGTCCGAGCTGGCTCTTGGGTGGGCCACATACAACGGAGACCACATGTCCATGTACGGGGTAAATGCTTCTGTGCCGAAGACTCTGGTGCGCCATCTGGTCCGGTATTATGCGGATATCTGCGGGGATGAGGAACTCTCAGCGGTACTTCTGGATATTCTGGACACGCCGGTCAGTCCGGAACTTCTGCCGCCAAAAGACGGGGTGATCGCCCAGAAGACAGAAGACCTGGTGGGTCCGTATGAGCTTCATGACTTTTATCTGTATTATATGCTTCGGTTTGGTTTTGCGCCGGATAAAATCTACTATCTGGCCAGACAGGCATTTGCCGGTGATTATGAGGACGAAGTGATCTTAAAATGGCTCAAAACTTTCTGCCGCCGGTTTTTCTCTCAGCAGTTCAAACGCTCCTGTCTGCCGGACGGACCGAAAGTAGGTACGGTGGCGGTATCTCCAAGGGGAGATCTTCGGATGCCCAGCGATGCCAGCGCGGCTTTGTGGCTGGATTGTCTGGAAAACCTGTAAAAGATTGGCAGAATCAGCGTATGTTCTGTATAGAGCAGGGGTAAAAGGGGAAAGATAAGGAATTAAAACAGGCCTTATTCATATATTATAGAAATAATAATCAAGAATGGGGTCTTTTTATGCCAGAAAATGAGTTTGAGAATACACCGCGCCTTCCGGCAGAAGAGGGACGGCTTCAAGTCCGTCTGCTGGAAGGGCGGACTATGAGACCGGTACCGGGGGCGGAGGTGGAGATTTTCTATGAGGGAGATCCGCAAAGTCAGATCCGGAACTATACTTCGGATGAGTCCGGGATGACGCCGATCATCACGCTGCCGGCGCCGGCGGAAGCGTACAGCACCCAGTATTCGGAAGAACAGCCTTATGCCGAGTACACCGTCCGGGTAAGGGCAGAAGGATATGAGGATGTGGAGGTGGCAGGGACGGAGATTCTTCCGGACGTCCTTGCAATTCAGGAGATCCATATGCCGAGGGAACAAAGGGGCACCGAATTTGAGCGGATTGTCATCGGCCCCCACACCTTGTTCGGCACTTTTCCGCCGAAGATTGCAGAGGAAGAGATCAAGCCTACCACAGAGACCGGTGAGATTGTACTAAGCCGGGTGGTTATCCCGGAATATGTGATCGTACATGATGGTGTTCCCACAGACAGCAGTGCAGCCAACTATTGGGTGCGGTTCAGGGACTATATCAAAAATGTGGCTTCCAGCGAGATCTACGCCACCTGGACTGACGCGGCAATCCGCGCCAATGTGCTGGCGATCATGTCTTTTGTACTGAACAGAGTTTATACAGAGTGGTATCGGAACAAAGGTTATGATTTTACCATTACCACTTCCACGGCTTTTGATCAGAAATGGATCTACGGGCGCAACATTTTTCAGAGCATCTCAGATATCGTGGATGAGATGTATGGCAACTATCTGTCCAGACCCAATGTCAAGCAGCCCATACTGACACAGTACTGCGACGGAAGACGGGTCACCTGCCCCAACTGGATGAGTCAGTGGGGTTCCCAGAGTCTGGGAGAACAGGGGTATTCCACCATTGAAATTCTCCGCTATTATTACGGCGAAAGCATCTATATCAACACGGCGGTGGAGATCTCAGGGGTTCCGTCCTCCTGGCCTGGTTATGAACTGGCAGTAGGGGCCAGCGGAGCCAAAGTACAGCAGATGCAGGAACAGTTAAACGTGATTGCAGGCGCTTATCCAGCCCTTCCAAGAATCGCCGCGGACGGCATCTACGGCCCGGCCACAAAGGCGGCAGTAGAAAAATTTCAGTCCATTTTCGGCCTTCCCGTCACCGGAATTGTGGACTACCGGACCTGGTACAAAATCTCGGAAATCTATGTGGGAGTTTCCCGAATTGCAGAATTAAGATAAATAAGTCTTTTCTTTTTTCAAAATATTGGGTATAATGTAATCTATGGAAAGTGCGGAAGTACTTTCCATAGATTAACGACAAAAAATGCAGAGCATTTTTGGGAGTCCAGGGCAGGCGGCGGAAGCTGCGAAGCAGTGCCTGGAATCCAAGAGAAATGACAGATACTGCGAAACAATGCATGGAATCCAAGAGGGATGACAGAAACAGCGAAGCAGCTTTTCAAGTTCACAACCGGAGACAGAACATCAGAAAATGAAACAAAATGCATCATTTTAAATAGAGGGAAGAAACGAAAGGAGAACAGATTATGGCAGGAACAGATGTTGGAATTGATTTGGGTACAGCCAGCATTCTTGTATATATTAAAGGCAAAGGTGTGGTGTTAAAGGAGCCGTCCGTAGTGGCGTTTGACAGAGATACAAGTAAGATTAAGGCAATTGGCGAGGAAGCGCGTCTGATGCTTGGACGTACGCCGGGCAATATCGTGGCGGTCCGTCCGCTTCGGCAGGGTGTGATCTCTGATTATACAGTCACGGAAAAGATGCTGAAGTTTTTCATCGAGAAGGCCATTGGCAAGAAGACCTTCCGCAAACCAAAGATCGCTGTCTGTGTGCCAAGCGGCGTCACGGAGGTGGAGAAAAAGGCAGTGGAGGATGCCACATACCAGGCAGGAGCAAGAGAAGTCTATATCATCGAAGAGCCCATAGCAGCCGCCATCGGTGCTGGGATTGATATCTCCAGACCCTGCGGAAATATGATTGTGGATATCGGAGGAGGGACGACAGATATTGCGGTCATCTCTCTGAATGGAACGGTAGTCAGCACTTCTGTCAAGATTGCGGGAGACGATTTTGATGAGGCGATTGTCCGTTATATGCGCAAGAAGCATAATCTTCTGATTGGTGAGAGAACCGCGGAAGATATTAAGATAAAAGTAGGTAGTTGTTTCCCGAGAGCGGAGGTGGACAGCATTGATGTCCGCGGTCGTAATCTGGTGACTGGTCTTCCTAAGACGGTCACGGTGACTTCAGAGGAGACCGAGGAGGCTTTACGAGAGTCCACCGCACAAATCGTAGAGGCTGTCCACAGCGTTCTGGAGCGTACGCCTCCGGAGCTGACAGCAGATATTGCAGACCGGGGCATCGTGCTGACCGGGGGAGGCGCCCTGCTTCGTGGACTTGAGGAACTGTTGGAGTCCAAGACCGGGATCAATACCATGACTGCAGAGGATCCTATGAAATGTGTGGCCATCGGGACCGGAAAATACGTGGAAGCGCTGTCCGGAAATTACTATGACGCGGAGAGCAGAAAATAGGTAAGAAACAGGTTGCCGCGATCTATTGCGGCAGCCTCTTTGTTTTATGGAAGTAAGGGGCAGCGGATGGAAGTACGAAAAGGCTATGTGGAACATATCGTATTCCGCAACAAAGACAATGGCTATACGGTGTTTCAGCTGGTATCTGAGGGGGAAGAGCTGACCTGCGTGGGCACCTTTTTGATGCTCGCAGAAGGGGATTTTGTCCAGGTAAACGGTACTCTGAAGACGCACCCTTTATATGGGGAACAGCTTTCGGTACAGCAGCTCATACCCACAATGCCGGAAGATGAAGGCGCGGTGGAGCGTTATCTGGGAAGCGGAGCCATCAAGGGGATCAAGGCAGCCCTGGCTTCCAGGATTGTCAGACGGTTCAAAGGGGACACGATCCGGATTATGGAGGAGGAGCCGGAGCGGCTCTCTGAGATCAAAGGGATCAGTGAGCGCAAAGCCCGGGAGATCGGGGAGCAGATGGAGGAAAAGAAAGAGCTTCGTCAGGTTATGATATTTCTGACCAGATACGGGATCTCCATGTCCCTGGCGGCAAAGATTTATCAGAAATACGGACAGCGGACCTACCAGGTGCTGAAGGAGAATCCTTACCGGCTTGCCGACGATATCTCGGGTGTAGGTTTTCGCACGGCGGATGAGATTGCTGAACGCATCGGCATCCACAGCGATTCAGACTACCGGATCAGAAGCGGTCTTTTGTATGTGCTGTTGCAGATTTCCATGGAGGGCCATACCTGTCTGCCCAGAGAACTTCTGCTTGAGCGGGCAGCAGAACTTCTCCGGGTGGAGGAGCCGGCCATTGAAGTACAGATGATGAATCTTTGCATGGACCGCAAGCTGGTGATCAAGGAGATTGCCGGAAAGAACATGGTGTATTACAGCCGGTACTTTTATATGGAACGAAATACTGCCTGTATGCTGCACGATCTGAATCTGGAATGCAGCATGGAGGAGGCTCTGATCGAGAAAAAGCTGCAGAAGGTGGAGACCGATTCCAGGATCAGCCTGGATAAGATGCAGAGGCGGGCAGTGGTGGAAGCGGTGAAAAATGGCCTTCTGATCATCACCGGAGGCCCTGGGACCGGTAAAACCACGACCATCAATGCGATTATCCGGTATTTTGAGACGGAAGAGATGGAGATCCTCCTGGCGGCTCCCACAGGCCGGGCGGCAAAGCGCATGACCGAGGCCACTGGATATGAAGCCGTGACGATTCACCGGCTATTGGAGCTGTCCGGAGATCCGTCCGGGGAGCGGGAGCATGCATCCTTTGAGCGGAATGAAGAAAACCCTCTGGAAGCAGATGTGATCATCATTGATGAGATGTCCATGGTGGATATCTTTTTGATGCATTCCCTTCTGCGGGCAGTCAGTGTGGGAACCCGCCTGATCCTGGTGGGCGATATCAATCAGCTTCCCAGTGTGGGGCCGGGGTGTGTGCTGAAAGATTTGATTTATGGCGGAGCATATCATGTGGTCATGTTAGAAAAGATCTTCCGGCAGGCCAGCGAGAGCGATATTATCGTGAATGCTCATAAGATCAACCGGGGAGAACCGGTAATCCTGGACAATAAAAGCAAAGATTTTTTCTTTTTAAAGCGTCAGGATCCCAATCTCATCCTGCGGGTCGTACTGTCTTTGGTGCAGGACAAGCTTCCCCGCTATGTCAATGCCAGGCCCTTTGATATCCAGGTGCTGACCCCCATGCGAAAAGGCGCCCTTGGGGTGGAACACTTAAACGAAGTACTGCAGCGTTATCTGAATCCGCCTTCCGAGGACAAGCGGGAGAAAGAGACCACCAGGGGACTCCTCAGGGAAGGGGACAAGGTGATGCAGATCAAAAACAATTATCAGATTGAGTGGGAAGCCAGGAACCGCTATCAGATCCTGATGGAAAAGGGAACCGGGATCTTTAATGGAGATATGGGGATCGTCAAAAATATTGATCTCTCAGCGGAGACGGTGGATGTTCTCTTTGATGATTATCGGATGGTAACCTATGTTTTTGGGCAGTTGGAGGAGCTGGAGCTGGCATATGCCGTGACGATTCACAAGTCTCAGGGCAGCGAGTATCCAGCCGTGGTGATCCCCCTGCTGTCCGGTCCCAGGATGCTGCTGAATCGCAATCTTCTCTACACGGCAGTAACCAGAGCCAGGTCCTGTGTGACGCTGGTGGGCAGTGATCAGACTTTTGAGATGATGATTCAAAATGCCAGTGAACAGGAGCGCTACAGTGGTTTAAGAGAACAGATTCGGGAGGTGGAAGGATGAAGTTGCCAGACGTGGCAGGGCTTATATTTCCCAGAAGATGTCCGGTCTGTCAGGATGTGGTGGAGGAGAGCGGCGAGCGGGTCTGCCGGATCTGCAGTACCAGGCTTTCCTATATAAGAGAACCTTCCTGCCAGAAGTGCGGAAAACCCCTGCTGTCCAATGAAGAAGAATACTGCAGGGACTGCACAAGAAAACGGCACTGGTATAACACGGGAGCAGCTCCTTTTGTCTATGACGAGGTGATGCGCCGCTCCATTGCCGGGTACAAGTATCGGGGAAGAAGAGAGTATGGGGCCTTTTATGCAGAAGAGATGATGCGAAGATGCGGCGGGAAACTGCGTCTGTGGAAGGGGGAAGCGTATATCCCGATTCCCCTGCATGCATCCAGAAAGCGGAAACGGGGATTTAATCAGGCAGAGCTTTTGGCGAGGGAGCTGTCAAAGAGGAGTGGAATCCCAGTGGATGCCCATCTGCTTGCCAGAACAAAAAAGACGCATGCTCAGAAGGAACTGAGCGATCAGGAACGGCTGACCAATCTAAAAGATGCCTTTTCCATTCGGAAGGGGAAAATCCCTTACAAAAACGTAATATTGGTCGATGATATTTATACAACGGGCAGTACAGTGGATACAGCAGCCAGACTTCTAAAAGAGCATGGCGTCACAAACGTATATTTCCTGTGCATCTGCATTGGAAAAGGCTTGAGTTTCCGCAAACTGTAATTGAAAAATGAATACGTCTGCCCAAAGTGTCA
>CAJTYJ010000047.1 GCA_910583895.1 uncultured Lachnospiraceae bacterium | reverse complement strand
AGCGTCAGAAAATCCTTCCAGATGATGGGCATGCGGCAGGCTGAAGCGGAACTTAAATATGAGGAGGAATGAAAAACATATGAATGGTAAACGACTGACAGCGATGGGGCTGGCTGTGGTTTTTGGCATCTGCGCGACCGCGTGTCAGCAGAAGACGGAAGAGCCGCCGGAAGCAGAAGCAGTGGCTGTGGAAGTACAGACGCCAAGGACCGGCGAACTTACAGTAGATACGACATACATAGGAACGGTCGCACCTCAGGAGCAGGTATATGTGATGCCCAAGACCTCCGGAACGGTGACAGAGACTTTTTTTGAAGTTGGAGATACCGTCAAAGAAGGAGATGTGCTCTTCAAGATTGATGATGAAGCAGCACAGCTTCAGATGGCAAATGCAAGAGCTGCCTATGATTCTGCCCAGGCAGGGGTGACGGCCCAGAGCAGCGGAGCCAGAGACCTGCAGAATTACCAGACAGAAGAACAGATCCGGCAGCTAAGAGACAGTCTGTATGAGACAGACGATAAGATTGATGAGCTGGAGGATAACCTGGGAGATCTGCGGGACGCGGGAAGCAGACTGTCCTCAGCGAAAAAACAGGCCCAGGAAGGGGCGGATATGGCCGGGACGGCATACTATGCAGAACGTTTGAAAGTGGAAAGTGAAATCAAGGGCCTGCAAGACAGTATTGATGAAAAAAATAAAAGGATTAAAGAGATTGATCAACTGATTTCCGGCGCGGCCGAAAGTACCGCTCTCGATGTCAGTCCGGATACCATTGAGGCAGAAGGGACCGAAGCCGTCACCAATACAGAGGAAGCTGGAAGCCTTGGTGTAGATACCAACGCACTCCAGGCAGAGAAGACGGCACTGCAGGGCGAGATTACCGCGCTGGAGGCAGAAATACAGAATAAAAACAATCAGTTATCCGGCGTAAAAGCAGAGTTTGATAAAGCCCAGGCAGGTGTTAACCAGCTTCAGGCTCAGATCGATTCCATCAACGCCACCAAAACCCAGATCAAGTCTGGTATCGATTCCGCTGAAGACGGAAGAGAGACCATCAACGACAATCTGGCTATGGCGGAACAGGCTTATGCCATCACCCAGAATGAAATCTATCCGGAGACGGATGCTGTCAGTGCGGCTCAGCTTCAGCAGGCTTCTATCGGCATTGATTCCGCCCAGATGCAGCTTGATTTCTGCACCGTCACCTCTCCCATCAGCGGAATCGTGGAATCCGTCAGTGTGGAGAAAAACGGGATGGCGGCAGCCGGCAATCCAGCCTACATAATTTCCAATAAAGAATCCATGACCGTCACCTTCCATGTGGCAGAGAAGGCCAAAAATATGCTGAATGTGGGAGATCATGTGAGCGTGGAGCGGGAAGGCGCGGAGTATGATGGCGTCATCACAGAGATCGGTACCATGACCAATCCCCAGACCAGGCTGTTCCAGGTGAAAGCTTCGGTGGCGGGTGCCGGTGCTTCCCTTCCAAACGGCGTGTCAGTAAAAGTGTACGCCACGACTCAGAGGGATGCCGGAAAGCTGATCCTTCCCTATGATTCCATCTATTTTTCTGCAGGAGATGCCCACGTGTACTGCGTGGAAGAGGGCAGGATCGTTAAGACTGAGGTGACGGTAGGCCTGATGAGCGATACAGAAGCCGTCATCGAGGAAGGATTGACAGAGGACAGCCTGGTGGTCAGCAACTGGTCTTCTAAGCTTCGAAACGGGGTGGAGGCAGAGATCGTGTCCATGAACGGAGAGCCGTCCGCAGTCCCGGAGGATTCCGGGGATATACAAGCACCGGAAGATACGTCTGAGGAAGCTTCGGAGGAGCCCCAGGAGGCACCGGCAGATGATACAGAAGAATCCGAAGAGACTCCTGAGGAACCGGTGACAGAGGATACAGAGACGACAGGGGAGGCAGAATAATATGGGTATAGGTTTAACGAGACTATCGTTAAAAAGACCGGTCTCCACACTGCTTCTGGTCCTGGCGCTGGTCGTATTTGGCTTCTCCTCTCTGATGACGCTGCGTCTGGAACTGATGCCGGATATGGATATGCCCATTATGATGGTTATGACTGTCTATCCGGGAGCGGATCCGGAGTCTGTGGAGGCGTTGGTCAGCGGGGAGATCGAAGGACAGGTGGCAAGCTTAAGCGGAGTGGATTCTGTGATGTCCTACTCCCAGGAAAATGTATCCATGGTACTTCTGCAGTATGATTACAGTGTGGATACCAATGATGCCTATCTGGACCTTCGGGCAGCCCTTGACATCACAGCTTCCAGTCTTCCGGAAGAATGTCAGGAACCCATGGTCATCCAGATGGATATCAATGCGATGCCAAGCGTGATGTATTCGGTCAGCACCACAGACGGAAGCGATGCGTATTCTCTGGTGCAGGATACCATCGTACCGGAGCTGGAAGCCATCAGCACAGTGGCAGATGTGGAAGTGACCGGAGGACGGGAACACTATATTCGGGTGCTTTTGGATGAACAGGCACTGAACCAGTACGGCCTTAGCATGAGCCAGGTGGCACAGTCGGTGGGGGCTACGGATTTTACGATCCCGCTTGGCAGCCTGGAGCAGGGCAGCCAGTCCATCAGCGCCATCAGTACTTCAGAGAATCAGACGGTTCAGGAACTTCAGCGGATTCCGCTGGCAACCGGAGTGGGCAGTCTGATCCAGCTTTCTGATGTGGCGGAGGTAAGCTGGTCTCAGAAGACGCCGGAAAGCATCAGCCGTTTTAACGGAGAGGATACCATCAGCATCTCTGTGACGAAAAATCAGACTGCCAGCACCATCGGTATGGTCAATGATGTGAAGCGGGTCATGAACCGGATGCAGGAAGAAAATGCCAACCTGATGATGGATATCTCCATGGATATGTCCGACCAGATCAAGGAAGCGGTAGGTTCTGTGGCCAATACACTTTTGATGGGCGTGATCCTCTCCATGATAATTCTGTTTCTCTTTTTCGGAGACTGGAAAGCCAGTTTGATCGTGGGCAGTTCCATGCCGATCTCGCTTCTGGTAACAATTATCGTCATGGCAGTGGCAGGATTTTCTCTGAATATGATTACGTTGGGGGCCCTGGTGATCGCGATCGGCATGATGGTGGACAGTTCCATTGTCGTTTTGGAAAGCTGTTTTCGCTCCAAAGATCGGATGCCGGACTTCCAGGAGGCATCGCTGCAGGGGGCCCGCGGGGTGGTTGGCTCCATCATTGCTTCCACCATTACAACCGTAGTGGTTTATCTGCCCCTCTGCCTGCAGGAAGGCTTAAGCGGCCAGATTTTCGGGCAGCTGGGCTACACCATTATTTTTGCCATGCTTGCCTCTCTGATCTCGGCTATGACTTTGGTGCCCCTGTTCTTCCAGCTTTTTAAACCCAAAGAGAAAAAAGAGCTGAAGATCAACAACTTTTTGGACTGGATGCGGTCCGGATATGACGGGATGGAGAGAAGGCTGCTTCACCGCAAAAAGATCTGTGTTTTTGTGGCGGTTCTTTGCCTGGTGCTGTCTTTTGTGATGGCTTCCTATATGGAGACAGAGCTGATGCCTACTATGGATGAAGGCATGGTCAGCATCAGTGCCACCTTCCGTTCCGGCACCAAAGTATCTGAGGTGGACGAACGGATGCAGCGCCTGGAAGATATGGTTGCCTCTCATGAGGACGTAGAGAATTATACCCTGACGGCGCAGAAAGGCTCTGCTTCGATTTCGGTTAATCTCAAAGATGACCGGAAGATGTCCAGTCAGGAGGTGGCGGATCAGTGGATTGATGAGACACGGGATATCGTGGATATCCAGTTGTCGATCGAGGTGAGCAGCCAGATGTCTTCCATGATGTCGGCCGGTGCCGGTGCGACACTTACGCTGAATTCCACGGACCTTGACGACATCAAGGAAGCGGCGGCTATGGTCCAGGAAGCAGTCTGGACGATTCCGGGAGTGCTGAATGTGTCCAACAGTGCAGGAGAGACTTCCACACAGATTCGTGTGGTGGTGGATCCGCTAGAAGCCATGAGCCGCGGGATGGCGCCGGCTCAGGTGGCGGGAGCCATGTACAGCATGATCAGCGGAACCGAGGCTATGACCGTTACTTCCAATGGGGAAGAATACAGTGTGTTCCTGGAATATCCGGAAGGGACCTACGATGATGCGAGCAGACTTTTGGGAGCGTCCATATCCGGAATTCCGCTGTCAGAGCTTGCTACTTTAAAATATACGGATTCTCAGCAGACAATCATGAAGACCGATGGAAAATATATGCTGACCATCACAGCCACCTGTCTTTCAGATGATCTGAGCAGTATTCAGGAGCAGCTGGATGATCTGGCGGAAAATATGAACTTTGCAGGGAGTGTGGAGATCGCACAGAACTCTATGGATGAGATGATGATCGAATCTTTTACTGCTCTGGGCAAAGCCATCGCAGCAGCCATCTTCCTGGTCTTCCTGGTGATGGCCATGCAGTTTGAATCGCCGAAATATTCGCTGATGGTTATGCTCAGTATTCCATTCAGCCTGATCGGCTCTCTGGGGCTTTTATTCGTCGCAGGAGAAGCCATCAGTATGACATCTCTGATGGGTATTCTGATGCTGGTGGGTATCGTGGTGAACAATGGAATCCTTTATGTGGACGGAGTCAATGAGCTGCGCATGCGGATGCCCATCGAGGATGCACTTGTAAGAAGCGGTCAGACCAGGCTCCGGCCGATTCTGATGACGACTCTGACGACAGTCATCTCCATGATTCCCATGGCTATGGGGCTTGGAAGCGGTACGGAGATGATGTCCGGTATGGCGATCATCATCATCGGCGGCCTGGTGGCTTCCACCATCCTGATTCTGGTGCTGATGCCGGTCTTCTATCTCCTGGTATACGGCAGGAGCAAAAAAGAGCGCCGGGAACGCCGTCAGAAAATGTTTTTCTGGAAAAAAGCGAAAGAAGGAGAAGATTCTTCCAGTTTATAAGAAAAAATTGTGAAAAATATACAAAACAGCTACTTTCTGAGTGGCTGTTTTGTAATATTTTGTCGAAAAAACGCGAATCTTGACGATAGGATTTCCTTGTAAGCAGCCTTCAATTTCCCTATAATTTTTACTGTGAATGCTGAAAACTTTTGTACGAAGCTGTAGAAAGGAGACAGTAATATGGGAATGAAGGAGGATACTGCATGAGCAAATGGAGCGTCGCCATCGCAGATGACAACGAGAGGATGGTAGAAATTCTGGATGAGATATTGCGTCGGGACGAAGAACTCCAGATTGTAGGAATCGCCAGGAATGGTGAAGAAGCGTGCCAGATGATCAAGGACAAAGAGCCTGATATTGTACTTTTGGACATCATCATGCCGAAACTGGACGGACTTACGGTCATGGAACGGATCGGACAGGACTCAAGACTTCAGAAAAAACCAGAATTTGTTGTAATCTCTGCGATTGGTCAGGAAAGAATTACAGAAGACGCTTTTCTGCTGGGTGCCAGCTACTATATCATGAAGCCATTTGATCATGACATGCTTTTAAGTCGCATTCAGAATCTGAAGACGGACAGACAAAGGAAACGGGCGGAAATCCGCAAAGTTGCTCCTTACGAGACAAAAACGGCCTATATTGAGCGCAATCTGGAGACAGATGTGACCAATATGATCCACGAAATCGGAGTACCCGCTCACATCAAAGGATATCAGTATCTGAGAGATGCGATTATGATGGCGGTGGAGGACATGAATATGTTAAATTCCATCACCAAGATCCTTTATCCGACGATTGCCAAGAACCATCAGACAACACCGAGCAGGGTAGAGCGGGCGATCCGACATGCCATCGAAGTGGCATGGAGCCGGGGAAAGATGGATACCATCGATGAACTTTTCGGGTATACGGTCAGCGTTGGGAAAGGGAAACCAACCAACTCCGAATTCATTGCACTGATTGCGGACAAAATTCGTCTGGACTACAAAAAACACGCATAAATTGTGAAAACTTCTTTCCATGCCCTTTGGTTTAGGGTATAATAAAGCCATCTATATCATTACATATGCCGGAGGGGAAGCATGAGAAAGAAGGTTTTGTTTGTTGCATCAGAATGCGTGCCGTTTGTAAAGACAGGCGGTCTTGCAGATGTTGTGGGGTCTTTGCCGAAGTATTTTGACCGGGAAAAGTATGAGGTGCGGGTGATCCTTCCCAATTATCTGTGTATCAGTTCTGCGTGGAAAGAAAAGATGAATTTTGTAACCAATTTTTATATGGATATGGCCTGGAGGAGCCAGTATGTAGGGATTCTTGAGATGGAATATGAGGGGATTCAGTATTATTTCATTGACAATGAATACTACTTTGCCGGTGACAAACCCTATGGGTATATACATGAGGATGTGGAGAAGTTTGCGTTTTTCTCAAAGGCGGCGCTTTCGATTCTTCCGGTCGTGGAGTACCAGCCGGATATCGTACACTGCCATGACTGGCAGACCGGCCTGATTCCGGTATATCTAAGAGACAGCTTTCATGAGGGAGCGTTTTACGCCAATATGAAATCCATCATGACGATTCACAACCTGAAGTTTCAGGGGATCTGGAATATTCCGGCGGTACAGGATGCAACGGGTCTGGACATGTCTTATTTTAAAGCAGATAAACTGGAAGCATTTGGGGATGCCAATTATCTGAAAGGAGGAATCGTTTATTCGGATTATGTGACAACCGTAAGCCGGACCTATGCGGAAGAAATCAAGACTCCGTATTTTGGGGAGCATCTGGATGGGCTTATGCGTGCACGTTCCGGCAGTCTTTTCGGGATTGTGAACGGACTGGATTATGGAGAGTGGGATCCGAAGACGGACCCCCTGATCTGTAAAAATTATTCAGAAAAGACCTTTCGGACAGATAAGGTGAAGAATAAGCTGGAGCTTCAAAAGGAGCTTGGGCTTGAGGTGAACAAAAAGAAGATGCTGATTGGCATCGTATCCAGGCTGACGGATCAAAAAGGGTTCGATCTGATTGACTGCGTGATGGACGAATTGTGCCAGGATGAGGTGCAGATCGTTGTGCTTGGAACAGGGGAAGAGCGCTATGAGAATATGTTTCGGCATTTTGCGTGGAAATACGGCGGAAAAGTTGCAGCATGTATCTATTATTCCAATGAACTTTCTCATAAGATCTATGCTGCCTGTGACGCATTTTTGATGCCTTCGCAGTTTGAACCCTGCGGACTCAGCCAGCTTATGAGTCTTCGCTACGGCACACTCCCGATTGTCCGCGAGACGGGAGGTTTAAAAGATACAGTGGAACCTTACAACGAATTCGAAGAAACAGGCACAGGCTTTGGATTTACGAATTATAACGCACACGAGATGCTTTCGGCAATTCGTTATGCGGAGTCTGTCTATTATGATAAAAAACGCTCCTGGAATAAGATGGCAGAGCGAGCGATGAAAGAAGACTTTTCCTGGAAAAATTCGGCAAAACAATACGAAGAACTGTATGATAAAATGCTGCCGGTCCAGAGCTGACAGCAAGAAACATTTGAAAGAATAATTCCTCTTTATTTTCACATACTACTCCTGTAAGTATGAAAAATAAGGAGGAATTTTTTATGTCAGAATTATCAGAACTGGATGTTCAGAATCTTCGTCACTTAATCGGCGGAAGTGAGACCTGTCAGGCAAAATTCAGCGCTTATGCAAAACAGTCCAATGACCAGCAGGTCAAACAGTATTTCGAGCAGGCGGCACAGTCTGCAAAAGAGAACAAACAGCAGCTTATGGGATTTTTAAAATAAGGAGGGATCGGTAAAGATGGATGAAAAAACCATGGTCAGCGATGCACTGGTAGGCATCAACGGAGAATTAAAAATGTATGCGGAATATATTACCCAGAGTGAGAATCCTCAGTTAAAGCAGACGCTCAAACAGATGCGGAATAAGGCCGAGACCGCACAGGAGCAGCTTTACCAGATCGCAAGGGAGAAGTCTTATTATGTGCCGGCTTCCAAGGCGACGAAAGAAGAAGTGGAACATGTGAAATCTTTGTTTAAACCGGAGTCGATGCTGTAATATCCGTGTGCAGGAGGCGGTCCTTTTTCAGGGCCGCCTTAAAAAGATCATTTTATGATCCAAAGGAGATGCTTTTTCATTGCAGCGGGCGTTTTTCGGTTGACAGCGGGAAACAATTATATTATTTTTTATGAGTACAACAGCCGAAGGAGGCCAGTTATGAAGATTGCGATATGTGATGATTGTTTGGCAGACAGAGAACGACTGAAAAGACTGATTCTGGAAAATGCAGGGCATCCCGAAGAAGTATGCTTTGATGAATTTTCGGAAGGAAGAACTTTGCTGGAGCGGTATCAAAGATATGATATCGTTTTTCTGGATATTATGATCGAGGGAGAGACAGAAGGCGTAAAGACTGCTTCCAACATACGGCTGAAGGATGAGAATACACTGTTGGTTTTTTATACGGCTTATGATTATCCGGCCAGCCGGATCATAGGGGTGCGTCCTTTTCAGTATCTGGTCAAAGTCCGGGAGACAGAAAAATTACAAGCGGATCTTTTAAAAGTGATCAGGGAGGCGGAGAGAAGGAAGCAGGTACCATATATCCTTGCAGTATATAAAAGTAAGCAGTACGTACTGAAGCCGGAAGATATCCTGTACATATCAATCCTGGATAAAGGGACCGCCATCTATCTGACAAAAGAAAAAGCGTCTGAACTCTGCAGCTTTGAAAAAGAAGAAAAAAACAGGGGGGAATTCTTTCTTCGAAACTCAGGGAAACTGAATGATCACTATATGATGCTGAAAGCGTATGGGTTTGTGTATGCAAAGAAAAGTTATATTATTAATATACACCATATTGCAGCCGTAATAAAAAACGGAGTTCAGCTAGAAGATGGGACGATACTGAATGTTGCGAGGAGCAAACGAAAAGAATTCGAAAGCCAGTGCAGCAGATACTGGAGAAATACAGGAGAGAATAAGGATGGAAGTACTGATCTGTGAATGTGTCATATATCTAAGCTGTGTGTGTGAGTTCTACCTGCTTTTTTGTTTTCTGAAAGATATGTTTCCGGTATATGAAAAACGAACAGGTGTTCGCGCGATGCTGGTGTCTGGATGCGCGGCAGTTCTGTATGGGGTAAATAGTCTTCAGAATCCTTGCATCAATATCTTCTGCGCACTGTGTATTTGTGAACTATACATTTTGTTGGTTTTTCGAGCCGGGTGGAGGCAGAACATCACTTATCTTTTATTTTTTGTGGTGCTTATGTCAATCATAGAGTTTATCTTTCTGCTTTTGTATAGTGCACTGGGAATTGATGTCCGTACTACGGAGGTGCGTAGGATCTGTGTGCTTCTGATGGAAAAGCTGATTGAATTTGCGGTGGTACAGGTACTGCGCAAAAAGAGGCGCTATCTAACAAAGAACATCGGTGGATCAAAGGTGAGAAGTCTGTTTGTTCAGCCTGTATCAATACTGCTTTTATTAAACGGAATCATGGTTTTAGGACAGTCACCCTTTGATCAGATTCTTATCTTTGTGGGTGGGATTTTAAGCGTACTTAGTAGTATCGTCGATTTTGCTTTGATTGATCAGCTACTGGAAGCAGAACACATTTTGAGAGAAAAAGAGCTGGTAAAATTAAAGGCGACACTGGAACACAGCCATTATTTGAAAATGGAAGAGCTGAATCGGGAGTATGCAGATTATCTTCATGAAGCGCGCCATATCGTACAGACGATCAAGCAGTTTTCAGAAGCTGAAAATACAGGCGCATTGAAAAATCTGTCCACGGAAGCTTCCAGATTTTTGGATAAAAAGAGCATGTTGGATGCTGGAATCTATCTGTGTGATCCCATTGTAAACGCTGTTCTGATGGAGCGTGCAGAAAATGCAAAGAAAAAAGGGATTCGGTATGAGGTAACCATACAGCCGGGGATGGAACTGGAGTTTCTGTATGAGACGGATAAGATTCGGATCTTTGGCAATCTGATCGACAATGCATTGGAGGCCGCCGAAAAATGTGAAAAAGGTTATATTTTGATTGATTTACATATGGCAAATGCCTCGATGCTGATCTTAAAGATTACAAACAGCTGTCCTCAGCGGACCATGAAGAAAAGAAAAATTTATCTGACAACGAAAGAGAACCAGAGAAAACACGGCTTTGGTCTGAAAAATGTGAAGGAACTGGCGGATCAATATCAGGGCATGCTTGACATTACAGAAGAAGAAAATGAGTTCACCGTTCTGCTGGCGCTGTCCAATGTGCAAAAAAAGGAAAAAAAGTGACAATTTTCGGAAATGCTCTTGATTTTTCTTCCAGAATTCGTTATTTTTAGGAAAAAAATAAGCAGGAGGACTTCTATATGTGTAAACTGACTGACCATATGATCAAAAAATTAAAGAGTAAAAACTGGATGATAACCGCTCTGAATGCCATGGCGCTGGTGGCGGTGATTCAGAATGTAAATGCTGGTTGCTTTTGGGTGGATCATCAGCCGGAAGTTCCAAAGGAAGCGCGTCGGTTTCGCAGATTTTAAGCCGCAATGATCGAGAGACTGGCAAGACGATTCGTCACATGGCAGATCAGGCATTGCTATCTGTCTGCTGAGGAAGAAAAATTATACCAGTATGCCTTTGAACTGCTGATTGGACAGGCGGTTAATTTGATGATGGCCTGCCTTTTGGCAGTTATTTTTCGGGCATATATTCCGATGTTTGTCTTTCTTATGGCATTTATTCCCCTGCGTTCGTATGCAGGAGGGCATCATGCGGACAGCTTCAATGTTTGCACGATGGTGTCAGCGTTGATTCTGCTCTCCGTCTGTCTGCTGTCCAGAATCACTTTCAGTGAAAAGATGATTCTGACTATGGGGGCGGTCTTCGCAGCGGTCTGCGGTGTATTGATATGTTTTCTGGCTCCGCTGGAAGATCAGAATAAGCCGCTGGATCAGTCGGAGAGACTGCGTTATGGAAGATGGAGCAGATACATATGGGGATTGGAGGCTGCGGCATAGTTCATCTGTTATCACAGGCAGATCAGACAGGCCAGCCTGGGAATTATGTCTGCTCATCTGTCGGTTGCATGTCTTTTGCTCGCGGGCGTGATCAAAAGAAAAAGGATCATGAATCGCAGAATTTCATAAAGCGTATGGTGCGTATACTGCATGAATGGAAGCCCATCTGTTCATGCAGTTTTTTGTGCAAAAAAATGGAAACAGGGAAGAAACTGCGGAGCTGATGCAATTTTTGGAAAAAAAATGACACTTTTCGGAAACTGGGTTGTAAGGGATAAAAATTCGTGCTACTTTTTTCACAGAGAAAAGCAGGGATGCATCAGCAAATGTCGGGAGGGGTCCGAATGAAAAAGCGGAAGAATATTTTCTTAACCATTCTTATGATGTTGCTGTGTTGCTTCCTGGCAGCAGAGATGGCTGTGGCTAAGGAAGAGAACGGATGCAACATCCGCGCCGGCGAGATCGTGTTCCTGCTGGATACCAGCGCTTCCATGAACACACAGGATCCGGATCGGCTGGCAGCTGATGCAGTCCGGCAGGTCTGGTATGGACTTCCGGATCACTGGCAGGCCGGTCTCATCGCGTACGGGACAGAGATACAGGCCAAAGTTCTGCCGGGAACGGGGACACAGCAGATGGAAGAAACTCTGGAGAACCTGACCTGCTCCGGCTATACCAATGCAGGAGAAGGACTCTGTCAGGCGGTAGAACTTTTTACGGAAGATGCGGATACCGACCGGTGCATCATCATGCTGACAGACGGAGAGATCGATATGCCGGATTCTCAGGAAAAGGAAACATCCAGGAGCCTGTATGCGGAAGCAGTCACCCGGGCCAGAGAGAAAGGTATCCGAATGTATATCGTGGCGATCGGTTCAGAACTTCAGGATCCCAGGATGCATATCTTTGCCGGTGCGGAAGAGACGGACGGCGCCATCTACTGGGAAGGGCAGTCGGGGACATTGTCTCAGATCATGGGGCGCATCCTCGCAGAGCGGCTGGATTTCCCAAAAGAGAATGTAAGAGCAGAAGGCGGGAGTCTGAGATATGAGATACCAGTTGGGACGGAGCGGGTAACCTGCATGCTTTGGTCGGATCAGCCGATCGGAGAGGTAAGCGCAGACCATCCGGCCGAACACATACAGATCATTCAGGGACAGCGTTATGCCGTGATTCAGCTGTCAGATCCAGAGTCAGGAACGATGCAGGTGCTGTGCGGGGAATCGGATGGTTCCGGGATACAGGGGTACGAAATTCTGGAGTATGGCGCGGTTCCGGAAGTGACTGCAGAGTACCGGACAGAAGAGGTTCCCCGGACGGAGGAAGAAAAAAAGAAAAATATTCCGCCGGTCTATGAACATAAGGTTGATCTTACGATCCGGCTTCTGGCCGCTTCCGGAAATCATGAAAACATATGGGCGGATACGAGATTTGAAGGAAAAGAAATAACCTTAAGGATCAACGGAGTGCTATATACGGAGGTGATCCGGGAGGGACAGATCTGTATGACGCTGCCCGCGGACGGGATCGATCAGTTGGAGGTGTCGGTGGAGGCAGATGCAAAAGATGCAGTCTTCTGTATGGAGCAGCCAGTTACAGTGAGGATTGAGAAAGTTCCGGACCCAGTATATGAACCGGTACCCGACTATCGGCCGATGGCCGTAATTCTCGGTATTCTGAGTCTTGCGCTGCTGCTTCTTGCGCTGATATGGATGCGAAAGAAGCATACAACGATTATATACATGGCCGGAGAATCCGCCGGGAAGGAGGACAGGAAACCATCAGAGATCAGGGACTGTCCCTATTCCGGAAAACTGAATCTGTATGTGGTACGCACAGAAGACGGCAGGGATGTACCACCCCAGACGTATCGCCTGTTCGGGAGAAAATCCGGAAGGCTGACTCTGGATCAGATTCTTACTTCCTGCGGAATCCGGTTTGGAAAGATCGGAGCGGACGGCATCCTTCTGTATCCGGGACCGGATCACAGCCTGATTGTACTGGATCAGACGGAAGGCTGTACCGTCATGCGCGGGATGGAGATTTTGAAGAAGGGCACGGGATATCCGGTATATTATAACGCAAAGATCACTGTATCTTTTGAAGATGAACAGACGGAGCTGGAACTGCATTACCGGAATCTGAAGCCAGGAGAAAGGGAAGGGATATGGGAATAACTTTCCTTTAACCATAAAATACACAAGGAGGAAGCGATCACTATGGGAAATGTGATAAAGCAGACAAACCGGACCATGCTCTTTGAGGTTATCAATCCGGATAAGCTGGATTTTCTGACTCTGGTAGGGGATGTTCGCGGAATGGAAAGTCTGTCAGATGACAAGATCCGGGAGATCAACGACCATCTGCTGGTCCACAGCTTTGATGAGCTTCTGGAAAAGCTGGATCCCAAAGTATACTGCTACTACAATGCCAACAATCAGAGAGTGGCGTACCAATTGGAACGTCCGGAGCAGGTACCGGAAGAGATGCTGACAGAGATTCCTCTGAACAGGCAGAATGAATTTATGTCCATGCTGATGTCCATGGTGGATACTAGGAGAGCAGAAGGAAGCATCAATGTGAATTTCAAATTTGAAAAGCTCACGGAGATGATCTCACCCAGGAAAGTGATGGAAGCCATCCGGCAGAACCGGAAAGAACTGCAGTACACCTATGGGGAATATGCCAAACTGGAAGAGGGAGATCCGAAAAAGCTTGACCTGGCTGACCGGCTGAACGTGATGTTTGAGGAAGCCAGCGCCAATTACAATAATGTCATGGCCATGCTGCCGCTGGCCATTGAAGACATCAAGACAAGACTCCTGCTTGGAGACGGAACAGACAAAAAGGACAATACGCCGCTGGCGCTTGGCGTGCTGAGTATGGGAGAGCATGGAGAACTGAAGGTGCTGGAGGCGCCGAAAGCAGAGAGCACCGCTTTGGCGACCGTGGATGATCATGCGAATACCGGACTGATCGAGGCACTGAAAGAAGACTATTCGGCGCTGAACGAAGAAGGGAATGACTATGTGGCCTCTCTGGTAGCCCGAACCTTCTGCCCTCTGGCTTCTACGATGGAGAGCAGCGCCGATCTGGAGCAGGAGGTTGCCAATTATAATTCCTATCTGGAGTTTTACCGGGAATCGAAGGACGCATTTATCAAAACCGTAAAACCGTTGATCGAAAAACTGTTGGGAGTCTGGTGCTTCTTTGAACAGTATCCGAAGAAAATAAAAGGTATGAAACCTTCTCTGCTGGTAACCAATGTGCCCAATGACCTGCTGGCAAAATCTGGCAACATATCCCGGCTGATTACCTATCTGAATACCGTCAATGCGAAGAATGATTTTGGAAATACTGTATGGTATGCCATTATGCCCAATGTGTCACTGGATCAGTACAGCAAAATGAAACTGACAAGAGAGCGTTTCCGGGGAAATGCAAAGACTGAGCGCAGTGATGTGAACAGCGTGGAATCGCTGGCAAGGCTGTTGGATGTATTCAAGGACTATGGCGTGCAGTGCTTTTTCAGCTATGAGGCGGACGACAGTACAACGTTCAATGCCCTTGCCACCGAAGGGGTGGAGAAGTATGAGGACCGCTGCGCACCCCTGCGTGGAAAACCGTACAGTGAATATGCCATTCCCTGTCTGCCCAACTTTACGATCATTCCAAAAGACAAGTCCGGAGTGGTGCTGGACAGGCGCATGGTGATCAACGGGGAGACTGCAGAGCTGTCCGGTGAAAAAGAAGACATCATGAAGCTGTGGATCGATGGCGTCTATGTGGGTGCAGCTTATGTGGCGGCAGGCATCGTGGCGGCATATCAGTGCCCGGAATACCTGAGCAGCAAATTTGGAAAGAGGCGTGTGGATCCGGAACTGCCAGGGGTGAGATTTGATATGGAGGCGGATGATCATGCGCTGGTTGTCTGCACCACCATGGCAAAGGAAATCACTGGATTCACCAATTCGATTAAAAATGACATCAACCGGAAGAATTTCGGATTTGTCTTCAGTTCCGAGAATGCAGTCTACAAAGAAAATGACATCACTAATATCATGGTATATAAAACGAGGAATCTGATGTCGGACGGATATGTGTATGAGCCCATCTACAAGACCCAGGTCAGCAATTACATCGAACGGATTCTGCGGCATGGAACAGGCGATTTCAAGGAGGACTCCATTGTGCAGTTCTTCTCCAATAATCCCAACAGCCAGAAGAGCCGCTGGCTTGCAAGGAGAGAATATCTGAACGGGATCCTTGGTCAGGGAGATGATATCGAATATCTGATTGATGAGGACAATGGTTACTGTACCCTGAACATTACCTTTAACGGAAATGTCAAGAACCTGGAAGTGGAGATCAATCGTCTTTCAGCAGCAAAAGGATGATCGTATAAATTGATTTGAAACAGAAACCAGGTAGTGTCAAATTGCTTATGAAAACAGCATCTGACCGAAAGCAACCCCGGAAGGATTTTACGGAACGAAGTGAAGGAAAATTCTTCCAGACGCTGGGGTGAAAGGAGGTCAGATGCGGAACTTAAATAAGGAGGAAAGATTCATGGGATTTCGTATGAAAATCACTGGAGGAACCGAAGACATTGTTTTTGATGAGAGAAGCATTGCCAAAGTGGATTTCAATTCTGCTTCTTCGCCAGATTCCAACGCCCGGGCAACGGATTTTGGAATGACGGTAAAAGTGTGGGGCAAGATGCTCTATAAGCGCGGGGCAGGCGAAGGAGACGCAACCCTAGGGCTTGCTCAGTGGTCCCAGGTTCCGTTGGAACGTCCGGACTGCTATCGGAGTGCAGAAATTACAGTAGTATCTGCAGGTCAGGTCGTAAGGCAGATCACGCTGCCGGATGCTTTCGTTATGGAATATAGCGAAGAAGTGGACGATGAGAGTGGCGTTGGAACCTTCTACATCCATATGAAACAGAAAAAAGACGAGAATGCAGCAGCAAAGATCGAAGGCGGTTTCGGCGGCGAGTAAGAAGGATCGGAAGGAGGAGTAGAGATGTCATATAGAGTAACCGTAGAAGGAACAGAAAGCTTTGAGATTGCAAAAGAATGTGTGCGGAGCGTAAAATTCACGACCGATATCCCGCAGGATTCCAATGCCAGAACGAAGGACGTGGGAAGCACACTGACAATTACTGGAAGGATACTGACTGCCGTGGACGGTGACCCCTTTGACAGCACCAGAAAACTGGCGCTCTGGTCTGCAGTTCCCGCCGAAAAGGCGGACTGTTACCGGAAGGTCACCGTGGAGCATGTGGCGGCCGGCGTGATGGAGCGGAAATATTATTTTCCCAATGCGTTCGTAATTGATTACAAGGAGAATTTCGGGGATTCGGAAGGAACCGGAACTTTTACCCTGGTTATCAAACAGAAAAAAGACAAGCTGAACATGATCACCATAGAAGGCGGATATTCCGCTTCCTAAACAGAAGAGACAGGGGAATGCCGGGTGGGTGTTCCTCTGTCCTTTTTCTACACAGGCAGGGAAAAGTCTTCCCTGTTCGATTGCACAGAGGTGCGTAAGAAAATTCGCACATGCGGAAGATAACAGGAGGGACCGGGAGAATGGAACAGGATTATTACCGGATACTTGGAATCAGAGAAGAAGCTTCCGAAGAGGAGATTAAGAAAAGATACCGCATACTGGCAAAAAAATATCATCCAGATACCAATCCCGGAGACAGGGAGGCAGAACAGAAGTTCAAAGAGGCGGGAATCGCCTATGCGATACTCGGGGATCCCAAAAAGCGCAGAGAGTATGATCAGAGGCGTCGTGTTGAGAAGAAAACAGAGGGAGATGAAAAAAAATCAAAGACTGGAAACAGAAAATCAGCCGGTTTTGATTTTGGAAATCCGTCAGCCGGCTTTGAGCAGTTTTTTGGCTTTCAGCCTGGAAATCACGAAAAGAAAGAAAATCAGGAGCAGAAGAAAAAAGCAAATCCCATTGATACGACGGAACTGTTTGAAAAGTTTATGGGGATAAAAAGATAAGGGAGGGAGCAGGATGAAGAAATGCATGACGGATCTGGCGGCTGGCTGTATCTGCCTTGCGGCCTTTGGGATCGCATGGATCTATCCGGAGCAGGTGAGATACCAGGACAACATCTTGTGGATCTCTGCCATTGCTGCAGTTGTATGTTTTTGTATGGCGTTTCTGGATCAGATAAGAGAGAAAATGCATTCGGACGGATCTTCAGAGGTTTCCGGTGCAGAGCCGGATGTAGCAGGAATGGTGACAGAACTGGTACTTCTGAGCGAAGAAGATACCGAACTGATGGTGTGGAATCTGTATGGAAGAATATCCGTACTGATCGGAAGGGGCGGAAAAGACAGTGAGGCGGATGTCGATCTGGGACAGGGGCCATACGCCGGTATGGTGGATCCGGAACATGCAGTCATGAACTATTCCTCAGGCAGCTGGTATGTGGAAGACCTTGGAAGCAGAAACGGTCTCAGCGTAAAGAAATCAGCAGACGGAAAGGTATATCGTCTGTCTTCGGATACGCCGTGTCGTCTGGAAAAAGGAGACTGTCTCCGTGTAGGAATGAACCGGCTGCTGTTAAGATAAAGAAACGGTCAGAACAGAAGAGAAAAAGGAGTAAAAAACATATGAACGGGAATCTGATCCGATGCCAGAACGGGCATCTGTTTTCAGCCAGAAGATACGGGACCGTATGCCCGTACTGTAATATTGAGACTGCTACACAGGAGAAGAGAGAGACAGGCAGAGACAGTGAAGAAGTGCTGGAGGAATTGCTGTTTACGCAGGAGACCGCTCCGGTCTGCGGCTGGATCGTATGCATCTCCGGCCCCCGTCAGGGAAAGGATTATAAGATTCGAAGCGGCAAAAACTTTATCGGCAGAGCAGATGATATGGATATCCAGATCCTGGGTGACAACAAAATATCCAGAAGAAATCATGGAGTGATTGTTTTCGATCCCAAGAAAAAAGAGACGGTGCTGCTTCCCGGCGACAGCAACGGCATCGTGTATCTGAACGACACGGCGGTATATACGCCGACGGTATTGAGCACCTATGACGTGATCGAGATGGGAGACAGCAAATTTGCATTTATGCCATTCTGCGGAGAACAGTTCATGTGGGAGGAAAAAGGGACATGACCATTCCGGAGTCTGTGATTGCATGTCTGTTTCTACTGCTGTGTCTGCTGCTCTTTTTTCGCATCTTACTGTCTTGTTTCGATAAAAAGAAAGAGCCTGACATCGTATCCGATTGTGTAAGCGGAGCATCCAAAACCATAGGGGACCGGGAAGTACAGGAGGATGCGTACGGGATAAAGACGGTCCAGGAAGGGATCATGGCAGTCCTGGCAGACGGGATGGGAAAACGCTTTGGTGGAAAGATCGCCGCAGGAACGGCGGTGGAAGCATTCCTGCAAATCTTTGAAGACGGAAGCGCTTTTTACAATCCCCAGTACTCTTTTCGACGGGCATTTCAAGGAGCGAACCGGGAGATTCTGAACCGGCTGGAAGAAGAACAGGGATGCGCCTCCGTTGCCGCCGTGATGATCAAAGACCGCAGGCTTTACTATGCCGCAGCAGGAAATGTAAAGGTGGCTGTGTATCGGAATCAGGAACTGGTCCCGGTCACTTCCGGACATACGATCGATGTGCTGGCAAGACAGAAATACGAGGAAGGAAAACTGACCAGGAAGGAGGTGGCAGATCTTCTGAATCAGCACCGACTGTATAACTTTGTGGGACAGGACGGCTTCCGGGATATTGAATTCTTTGACAAACCGATCAGTCTGTACGGCGGGGAATACGTCCTGCTGATGAGCGACGGCCTGTATGAGACCGCCAGATGGAAGGATATGGAGGACTGTCTGGAAGGCGGAGGCGACTGCCAGCAGAAGGCATATCAGCTGATCGAGCTGGTGAACCGGAGCGGGAAGGAAGATAAGGATAATGCAGCGGTGGTACTGCTGCAGCTGTGCCGGTAAAGACCTTATTGAAGCTGCAGGAGAAGGACAGAATCGGTATGTTGTAAAAGCAGGAGAAGAAGATGGGAGATCACAAACACAAAAAGAGTTATCAGAAAGACACACTTACAACTATCCCGGGTCAGCCCGCAGAACAGAAGCGCACGACAGGACTGCCGGGAATGGAGGGCATTCTGACGGACACACCGGGAAACTTTAAAGTGGATCAGGGAATACTTCCGGTTCCGCCAACGCCAGGACGGTTGCAGAATCCAGGAGACGCTCTGTGGCCCATGGCAGATCCGCTGCTGCAAAAAAGGGCAGATCAGACAAACTCGCTCCTTTGGCAGAAGCGGGAATATCTGGTGGAAGGAGCAGAGCTTCAATGCTCTCAGGGAAGCAGTAAAGGAAGACTGAAGATTCCCAAAGGACATCACTATCTGAGCGGCGACCGGAAAAAAGCCAACTGTAAAGACTGTGTGGAAGAAGAAAACATCCCCTATTTTGGCAGTTGTCCTCTGAACCGGGCGACAGGCCGGTGCGAAGGCTTTATGCTGCTTGACGAACAATGGAGGAATACAGAGCGGCCATTTGGTCTGACCAGCGTCGAACAGGTGGATGGAGAGTCTGCGATTATCACAAGCTCTGTCCTGCTTTGCAAAAGAGGCGGCGTTATCCGCCCTGTCACATCCGGCCAGGGATATGACGACCGTCTGAATTATGGGATGTATAAGCGCCGTTATAAAAAAGGCCTGCCATGGGCCGCCGGACAGAAACCGGGCAGACACAGATACGAAAAAGACCCCATCAATATGAACACTGGCAATTATATCTACGAACGGGAGGATCTGGTCACAGGCGGAAGGGTGCCGCTCTCCTTCCGGTTCCTGTACAACGCTATGGAATGCGGCGAACAGGGAGATCTGGGCGAGGGCTGGTGCCACAATTACGGGATCCGTCTGAAAAAGACCGAAGGAGAAAAGAAGATCGAAGTCATTCTGGAAGACGGAAGTGTGATCCCATACCGCAGAAACCTGGGCGACACCTGGCTGCCGGAGCTGGGAGATCCGGAAGTACTCAGAAGCACCACAGACGGATACATCTATGAGCAGGAACAGAGAACCTGCGTCTTTGACCGGGACGGAAAGCTCATACGCCAGGAAGAAACAGGAGGCACAAGAACCTTCCGGTATAACGAAGAAGGACTGTTAGAATACGCCGAAAACGGTCTGGGCGCTTTTCTCCACTATACACACAATGAAGAAAAGAATCTGATCGAAGTAGAAGACCATACCGGACGGAAGATTAATTTCTGGTATCAGTATGGAAAACTGCGCTGGTTCATCAACTCCGGCGGGCATACCTACACCTATGAATATAATGTCAACGGAAAACTGGAGAGTGTCCTGACGCCCAGAGGCATCACAGGCGTCAAAAATACCTACGACGGAGTGGATCGGGTGCTGAAGCAGGCCTTTCCGGACGGCAGCATCGTGGAGCTTCGCTATGATGATGAAAACCAGCTGACCTACATGCGGGAACAGAACGGGCGTCTGGTCACCTTCGAAAGCGATGACCGGATGCGCAGCATCCGGATCGCCACAAAAGACGGAGAGGAAACCTTCGCCTACAACGATCAGAATCAAAAGATCCGTCATACCGACAAAAACGGAAATACAACCGCATATGCTTATGATAACCAGGGGAATCTTAGCCAGATCATATACCCGGACGGCACAAGATACCATATGACCCATGATACGGCAGGCCGCCTGCTCACTTTGTCTGTCAACGGAATCAAGAAGCAGAAAAACGTCTATGACGCCAAAGGACGTCCCGTCGAGATCACCGATGCGCTGGGGCGCTGTCAGCAGCTGGAGTATGATCCGGAGGGTAATCTGACCAGAATCCGGCTGCCAGATAAAAACATCGTGCTGCTGGAATACGACGTCCGGGGAAACATCAGTTCCATCACCGACGGTGCAGGAAGGAGAAGCCTCTATGAGTACGACGAATGCAGCCGCATCATCGGGTTTACCGATGGGAACGGGAACCGGACCTGCTTCACCTGGAATGAAGACAACCAGATCACCAGCGTGACCGATGCAGCCGGAAACCGCCGCACCTATGAATACGGATCAAACGGAAAGATCCAGAAGGCGGTGGACTTTGACGGGGCGGTCTACCTTCAGGAGCACAACTGTATGAATCAGGTGGAGTCCCTCACCCTTCCTGACGGGAACACGATCCACATGAAATACGATGCCATGCAGAATCTCTCAAAAAAAATCTATCCAAACGGGGCGGTGCTGGCATACGCTTATAACCGGCAGAACCTGCCGGAACAGATCACGCTTCCAACCGGCGGAACCATACACCTTAAGTATGACCAGAACGGAAATCGGACTGAGGCTGTGGATCCGGAAGGAAACCGGACCATCATGGAATACGACAGCCGGAACCGGATGGTGAAAAAGACCAATTCCCTGGGAGCCGTTACCACATACGCCTATGATCCCGAAGGACGCTGTACACAGATGACGGACGCAGCCGGGAACCATCATACATATGAGTATGACGCGGCCGGTCAGCTGGTCCGTGAGACCGACGTCCGGGGAAACACGACTGTTTATGAATACAACAGCATGGGCCGGGTAACCGGAGTCACCGATCCTGCCGGACGCCGGACTGTTTATACATATGATGCAGGAGGAAAACCAGAAAAGATCATCTATCCGGACGGAACCTGTGAGACATACGGTTATGATCCTGCAGGAAACCTGATCCTTCGAATAAATCACAGAGGAGATCAGCAGGAATACATTTATGATTGTCTGAACCGTCCAGTTTCCATGAAGAACAGCTTCGGACAGGAACAGAGCTGTACCTATGACGCAGTTGGAAGAGTAACCTCCGTCACCGATACCCTGGGCCGAGTGACCCGTTATACCTATTCGCTCGGTGGAAATCTCACGTCTGTTCTCGACGCAGCCGGGAACCGGACCGAGTATGCCTATGACCTCATGGGCAATCTCTCTGCCGTGTGCAGGCATGAAGGAGCGGAGACCCTGCTGGACCCAGAGGGCCAGATCATGGTTCCGGAAAGGAACCTGGAAACGCTTCCCCGCATGACCCGATACCTGTTGGGACTGTCTGGAAAACCGGAGACTGTGATCGATCCCCTGGGCATGAAAGAACAGTACGGGTACGACCAGTCCGGGCGGATGATCACAAAGACAGATGCAGACGGATACATCACCCGTTACGCATGGAATCCGGTGGGAGATCTCTGCCGGATCACGTATGCAGACGGAAGAACTGCAGAATTCTCCTACAACAGCCTGCGCCAGCTGGTCCGGATCGACGACTGGCTGGGGACCACCCGGATCGAACCGGACGCCGCCGGTTATGTGCAAAAAATCACAGATCCCATGGGAAGAGAAGTCTCCTATGAATGGGGCGCGCTGGGAGAACGCAGAAAGACCGTCTATCCGGACGGGCAGAGCGTATCCTTCGAGTACGACGATCTGTCCCGCCTGATCCGTCTGAAAGACGGAAAGCAGGAAGTCAGATACCGTTACGACGCAGACGGACGTCTGATCGAAAAGCAGTATCCGGATGAAATCCGAACCGGATATCAGTACAGCCCCATGGGCCGTCTGAAAAGTCTGATCCATCAAAAATCCGGAACCATACTGGAGCAGTACGAATACGAATATGACCTCCTGGGGAACCGGACCGCGCTTCAAAAAGACCGCCGTGCATCCGTATTCGCATCCGTAACTGAACGTCTGGCCAGAGAAGAATGTGGAAACTATACTTATCAGTATGACAGTCTGGACCGCCTGACGGAAGTATTAAAAGACGGGAAACTGCAGAGCAGGTACAGATACGATGCATATGGAAACCGGATCACGAAGCAGGACGGAGAAAGTGTGATCCGTTATTTCTACAACGAAGCGGATCAGCTGATCCGGGAAGAAGGATCCGGCGGAGAACGAACTTTTCAGTATGATAAGAGAGGAAACCTGACGGCCATCCGGCAGGGAGAAGAGATTCTCCGGCAGTATCTATATGATGATACCAACCGGATGGCTGCGGCATCCAACGGAACTCATGCTGCCTGGTATCAGTACAGTGGAGTCGGAAATCGGACTGGTGTTCTGGAATATGCAGCATCCTCGCCAAGTCCCGGGAATCTATTTTTGCCGGAAGCTGTGCCTGCAGGAATTTCGCCAAAAAGGACAGAGTACATCACAGACCTGACCAAACCGTACCACAATCTTCTGCAAAGAATAGAAATGGCGGAAGGAAAAGAGACCTTTCAGTCCTATACATGGGATACAAACACCGTATTTCTTCGGGAAGGAGAACGTGTCAGCACATATCTGCAGGATGAACTTGGCAGTCCGGTCCGCCTGACCGAACTGAGAAGCGGAAGGCAGACACTGTATGGCTATGACGAATTCGGCGCTGATCTTTTCGGCAATCAGGGAGAAACACAGCCCTTCGGCTACACCGGCTACCAGCCGGACCAGATCGCAGGAACCAGCTATGCTCAGGCCAGAGAATATCTGCCCTGGACCGGGCGGTTCACCGGAAGAGATCTGATCAAAGGATTCGCAGAGCTGCCGTTTACGTTGAATGAGTATGGGTATTGCTGGGATAATCCGCTGATACTGGTGGACCGGAATGGAGCGTTGCCGGAGTGGCTGGAAGATGTAAAAGACTGGGCATATGAGCATAAAGAACCTTTGAAATGGGCGACTGTAGGCATAACGACAGTTGCTGCAATAGCAGCAACTGCAACGGTTTCCGTTACAGGGATACCGATTGTTGTTGCCATAGCAGGAGCTGGGATGCTGTTAGGCGGAATAGGAGGCGGATTTACGAATGTTGCTTCGAACAGTGGAAGTTTCATAAATGGTTATATAGGAGGGGAATTCAATGGAGGTATAACTGCTTCACTGATGTTTACTATTGGTCCTTTTGCAGCCAACTTTGTAGGTGGATCAGTGGGTAACTTTGTAACGGAATTCCTTAATAACTTAGATTTTCCTGGAGCAGATAAAAAGAGCAATTCTGAACTGTTTTACGATTCAATAATGGCAGGAGGTATACAATCGCTTGTTTGCGGAGGACTGGATAAATTATCAATTTCAATAGCTGGTGGCTTTAGTGGAATGGATGGAAAAGGTGTAACAAGAGTTGCAGGTGTGATCTGGGATTTATATAAGATGGTTTTTTCAATAGGAGCAGGTACAACAGTTGGATATGGAACAGGTCCATCATATGATAAGCTGAGTTATTTGATACCAGAAATCAAAACTACTTATGTACCTGTAAGTAGTAATGTGTTTTAATTCTCAGGTCTGATTTCTGAAGAAACTGTAGGAAATTAAATGGTAAGTTAACCACTATTGGATTTACAAAATTTATCTGCCTATGCGGTTACAATGCAGGTGAGGAGTTGAATTTACAATTCACTCTCAAATGAGCAGAATGCGGATGAGTAAACAGACGTAAAGACGCGTAAGCACGAGTTTTGTAAATACATTCTAATTAGAATTAAACAGGAGGCTTTGTGGAAAAGAAAATAATGAAACCCAAAGGGATTTTATATGTAACAAATTTTATTATGCTTTTTATTACATTTTTTTTGGGAGTTCTATTTTTGTTTATAATTCTTATAGGAGGGGGGATTTTCGAATTCATAAGTAGTATAGTAATTATATTGATACTATGGATCATACAAACTATCGCAATTGCCAAAATATACTGTAATAATCAGATAGAAATTATTAATGAAGAAAAAATAATTTTAGATCAAAAAGTCAGAGAATGGAAAAATATATATAATACGACCTCAAACGGCAAGTGGATTCACCAAAGAATTGAGATAAACTCCGCAGATGTTATAAGAATAGGATGTTCGTACGATCTATATGGGAAATGTTTCTATTATCATACTTCAGGAGTTACTATGAGCATGTATCAGGAAGTTGTTATCGAGATGAAAGAAGGAAAAAAGGCAGCGTTTGATTCTTCTTTTTATACACGGAAACAACTAAGAGAGATCATCGGGATGCTATGCCATAATGAAGAAGTACAGGTTACAGGATATTTAAGAAAAGTTTTAGGGAAACATTTTTTTGAATGAAAGGGTTTTGGAAATGTCAAGATAGAAATCTATATAAAATAAAAGGAAAAATTTATGGATTATAAAAAAATGGTATTTTTTTGTGTTACAAATTTTGTTGCGTTTTCTACATTAATTATGGTTATATTACTGATTATAATACAAAGAAAAAAGTCAGGACCAGAAGAAGTGACAGAAAAAACGGAGCGGCGAGATTTAAACCAAGACCAGATAAAAACAGTTTCCAGCAGTTTGTCAGACATTGGGCTGATCGCAGGGCTGATAGTTCTTGCAGTTCATTTTTTGTATACTTTTACCATGCCTGTTTTGCGTGATATTCCATATTTTATAACAGGGAAGTACGTTACATATAAAGGTACAGTTATTCAGGACAGTGAAAATAAAGTAATAGTGGAGGTTCATCTGAAAAATAATAAAACTGAAAAAGTGGAAATATCCGATTTAGATGACTTGCAGGAAGGAGATGAAATTATTTTAGAATATCTGCCGAATATGGAACTGAGAGTAAATTGGTATCAATAACCGTTCTTTTGGGGAAATATTTTTGCAATAGCAGGAGAATAAACTTTTCCTAAGACAAGTGAGGCAGTAAATTGACAGGGAGAATTCAATGGATTATATAAAACTTATCATATTTTTATTTACAAATTTCGCTGTAATTATTTTTCTGGTATTAGCTGTTATGATTAAATTTGAAGTAAGAAAGAAAATAATGAAAAAACCAGATCCCGTCAGAGGAGTAGATTCGAATTCAGAAGTGGTTATTGGATTAACAATATGTGCTGTTTTATGTTCATTTGTTTTTACAGTACCAGTTATTCGGGACATGCCATATTTATTTACGCAGAATTATGCAGAAGCAAATGGCAGAATCATAAGATGTGATGAAAACAGTATCGTAGCAACTGTTACAAATGAAAATCATGAAACAAGAGACATAGAGATATCGGGTGATTATGATCTGGCTCCAGATACAACTATTGTAGTGGAATATTTACCGCATATGGATTTAAGAGTAGGCTGGTATATATTGAACCCGGAAACAATGATAAAAGAAAAACCTGAATCAGATAAGACCGATTTGATTGATAATGAAGTATTCCTGCTATCAGTGGGATTGGGGATTCCATCAGTTTCATTTTTTCTTTTTATAATATTTATAAATAAAATAAAAAAGATGTCAGTAAAAAGCAAACGAATGATACTGTATATAATAAAGGCGGCTGGAATAGTGGCATTTTTATGCATTATACGATGGGGTCAATTGTAAATGAAAAATAGAGATTCAGATTTTATACATGGAACACAAACGCCGTATTTCTTCGGGAAGGAGAGCGCGTCAGCGCTTATCTGCAGGATGAACTCGGCAGCCCGATCCGCTGATCGGGCTGAAAAGTGACCGGCAGACACTGTATGGCTATGACGAATTCGGCGCTGATCTCTTCGGCAATCAGGGAGAAACACAGCTCTTCGGCTACACTGGCTACCAGCCGGACCGGACCGCGGGAACCAGCTACGCCCAGGCCAGAGAGTATCTGCCCTGGGCCGGGCGGTTCACCGGAAAAGATCTGATCAAAGGATTCGCGGAGCTACCGTTTACGTTGAATGAGTATGGGTATTGCTGGGATAATCCGCTGATACTGGTGGACCGGAATGGAGCGTTGCCGGAGTGGCTGGAAGATGTAAAAGACTGGGCATATGAGCATAAAGAACCTTTGAAATGGGCGTTTGCAGGTGTAACGACAGTTGCTACAATAGCAGCAACCGCAACGATTTCTGTTGCAGGTATACCAATTGCTGTCGCTATA
>CAJTYJ010000046.1 GCA_910583895.1 uncultured Lachnospiraceae bacterium | reverse complement strand
TGTCGCAAAGGATAGTACTCTACGATACAATGACTATTTTCTCCAGCCTGAAACAAAAAAGGAACAAGAATTTCTTCTCATTCCTTTTCTTTCTCTCTTCTTTGATCATTACTCAAAAAATGCAAAAGACGGATTATCCTACGCTTTCAGATCGGCTGACAAAATCTCCTCTTTTCTCTTAAGAATATCATCTGACAGAAGCTGTGCTTCTACGTTTTCGAATCCAAGGCGCTCGATGGTCTGAGCCAGGCGTTCTCCTGCCCTGCCCTGCTCTTTGAACAGAAGGATGGTCTTCTCAATGACCGACAGCGCTTCCTCTTTGTCTGTGAAAATTTTGCCAAGGGCACGGCCCTGAGCCACTTTCTTGCCCCAGCGTCCGCCGATGTAGATCTTGTATCCGTTGGTGCCCTCCTGCATGGCCTCAAAGGGACATTTCTGTGCACAGCGTCCGCAGTTGTTGCATATGCTCTCGTCGATCTTCAAAATGCCGTCTGTCACTTTGGCCGCTCCCACCGGACAGTTTTTCTCAATGGCACATTTTTTACAGCCCTTGCAGGAATCCTGACCAAAATTCGGGATACGCTGTCCGATGATGCCCACATCGTTCAGATCCGGCTTCACACAGTTATTGGGACACCCGCCCACCGCGATTTTGAACTTGTGGGGCAGCACCACCTGTCTGTAACCTTCATAGAATCTTTTATGGATCTCCTCTGACAATTCATAGGAATCCAGAAGACCATACTGGCAGGTCGTTCCTTTACAGGATACCACCGGGCGGACCTTCGCTCCGGTTCCCCCGGTCACCAGTCCCTCTTTTGCGATAAATTCCTGGAATTTTTCAATCTTGTCGTAGGGTATCCCCGGCACCTCCACTGTCAGGCGGGTGGTAAAGACCACTTCTCCGCTTCCAAACTTCTCTGCCGCCTCCGCAATACATCTCTGCTGAGCCGCCGTGATTCTTCCGTTCACCGTGATGATTCTTCCATTAAAGTTGTCTGTTCCCCTGTTGTTTAAAAAGCCCATTCCCTTGACTCTTTTTTCGTCTGCTGCACTTACTGTTAATGCTGACATAAAGTCCTCCTGTTTTCATTTTACGCATCTTTTCTTTCAGGCCCACGGGGCGGATGCATTCACAACTCCTTCGCGTTCCCTCTGACATCCAGGTCCTGTCTGGTCCAATGCTTTGTCCATGTTTGCTGCAACTCAAATTATTCTTATTATAACACTTGTTTTCCCACATGAAAAATGATATTATTCTATCAATCTTATAGGTTTTACCTATAACATTACCTTTTACTTGTCCGACCATGCACCAAATTTCTGGAAGCCCCGTGAAAGGGATGCCGCTCCTTAAGGCGCGTGTTTTCCTTCTGATCACCGCATCTTTCCACCAAAGGTAAGCGGGGACCAGGAACAGGATCTGCCTGCACCAGGTGTCCGGACTGCGCAGAGGTAAACCATACAATTTTACAAAGGAGCATCTGTATGACCATACGGCATCTGAAGATCTTTATCACGGTTGCAGAATGCGGTTCCATGAACACCGCCGCAAGAAAACTCTACCTCTCACAGCCCACCATCAGCCAGGCCATCCGGGAACTGGAAGAACATTATGATACGAAGCTTTTCGACCGGCTTTCCAGAAGGCTTCACATCACCTTGTCCGGACAGGAACTTCTAAACAGCGCCTATCAGGTGGTTGATCAGTTCCGGCAGATGGAAGAGGTCATGTTCAAAAGCCGTAAAAAGGACATCATCCGCATCGGCTCCACCATCACGGTCGGCTCCTGTCTGACCTCCAATGTACTCCATGATTTCAACCGGGTCATGCCGGAATCTGAGACCTATACTTTGATCGCCAATACCCATATGATCGAAGAAAAGCTTTTAAAATCCGAGCTGGACATCGCTCTTGTGGAAGGCAAAATCCATCATCAGGATCTGATCATGGTTCCCTGCATCCGCGATTTTCTCGTGCTCGGCTGTGCCAAAGATCATCCCTTTGCCACGCGGGAAGAAATCCATGTACGGGAATTAGAAGGCCAGAAGTTCATTATCCGGGAACCAGGAAGCGGAACCCGGGCGCTTTTTGACCAGTTTATCAACCGTCACAACCTGAAGATCTGTACTTCATGGGAAGCTACCTGTCCGGACGCATTTCGCAACGCGATCCTCTACAACCACTGTCTGGCTGTTGTCTCTGTACGTCTTCTGGAGCGGGATATCCGAAGCCGGCAGATCCACATCTTTATCCCTCATACCAATGAGCTGGAACGCTCCTTCAGTCTGGTGTACCACAAGGACAAGATCTTCACCCCTGCCATGGAAGCCATACGGAACATCGTCGCCCACTATCAGCAGCCGGACTGGCTGAACAATATCCCCGTAGGCACCCTTATGGAATAGGCGGATTCAGGGACATGGCCTGCTGGTTGGCAGCATCCAGCCATTCAAAATAAAGCTTCTCCCCGGACACTTTTTCCAGGATTTCATTGACACGTTCCAGAAGCTCGGTCTCTCCTTTTACAACGCCTCCCACAATGCCCTCTGCTTCATAGGCAAGCTCTGTCCCGCTAAGCGCCAGTTCTGTGTGCTCCTTTAGAATCAATTCCGCCATAGCTTCGTCCAGAACCACACCGTCCACACTTCCAAGACGCAGCATAAGAATTGCTTCTGATACATTCTCTGTCACTTCCATATAAGAGCCCGGCATCTGCTCGGTCACAAGCTGGGCCTGCAGACTTCCGTACTGGGCGGCCACGGTCTTTCCCTCGTAATCCGAAAGATCTGACAAACGGTCTTTTTGTGTCTTTTTCACCAGAATCACCTGTCTTCCCGGCTCATAGTAAAGATTGGTAAAATCCATCATTTTTTCCCGCTCTGCCTTCGGAAGCATCCCCAAAAGAACCAGATCTACACTTCCTTCCTCCACAGCAGTCAGACAATCCTCAAATTCCATCTCCCGGAACTCCACATCCACCCCAAGCTCCTCTGCGATATACCTGCCCAGTTCCACATCCGCCCCCACATAGGAAAATGCATCTTCTCCAATGGGAATCTGGAAGGCAAAGGGCGCATAGTCCGTAGAAATGCCAATGGAAATCTTTCCCAGCAGTTCTACTGCCTCCATGCGGTTCTCAGCTTCCCGCCGCACCTCTTCCGGCTCCCTGGACGCAGAAGCCCAGAGCATATTTCCAGAACATCCCGCTGTCAAAACTATGGTCATGGCCACAAGGCAAGCCGCAAATACTTTCTTTCCTGTCATCCACTCTCTTCCTTTCTCAACCTTTTCACACACCAAAACTCTGCCCGGCACAGACAGATCTGCCTGAAAATCCCATAAAAGGGCACCAGGCCAAGGCGTGGTCTCTCACGCACTGGCGGGTTATGGAAAGATGATATGAATAAGAATCCTGCTTTGCAGGATTCTCCGCCTGCGGCGGGTCGCTCTGGCGACATGTTACCTTTCCGCCGCAGTGCGATCCTGCCCGGAGGGCTTTTTATATCATAGGGAAGTTCGAAGGACTTTCCTATGATATGAAAAAAGCTTCGGAACTGCTGTTCCGAAGCTCAAACAGGGACAGAAGGACTCGAACCCTCGACATTTGGTTTTGGAGACCAACGTTCTACCGACTGAACTATATCCCTGTATCTTTGACACTCGGATAATATACCATATTTTTCAGATCATGTCAATCCTTTTTTCACGGTTTTATGACCCGCAGCGCATCCCGGACGGCCGACACCCCAAGAAGTTCGATCCCTTTTATATTTTTCACCTGCTCCATGCTGCTTCCGGGAATAAGCGCTCTTGTAAAGCCAAGCTTTTTCGCCTCCTGGACCCTCTGCGGCGCCATGCTGACGGCCCTGACTTCCCCGCTTAGCCCCACTTCCCCAAAGACCACAGTCTTTTCCGGTATCGGGACATCTTTGTAACTGGAAATCACAGCCAGCACCAGCGCCAGGTCCATGGCCGGTTCATTTAACCGAAGTCCTCCTGCGATGTTCACATAGGCGTCATAGCTGGACAGGGGCAGGTTCAGCCTTTTTTCCAGCACCGCCATCAGAAGGTTCACCCGGTTGTAATCCATCCCCGCTGCTGTCCGGCGGGGCAGTCCAAAGTTCGTCTTGCAGACCAGTGCCTGAACTTCTAAAAGCATCGGCCTGGTTCCCTCCATGGTACAGGCAACTACGGAACCAGACGCCCCTTTTGGCTTGCCGCTTAACATGTATTCGGAAGGGTTCTCCACTTCCCGGAGTCCTTCCTCCCGCATCTCGAAGACGCCGATCTCATTGGTAGAGCCAAAGCGGTTTTTCACGCCCCGCAAAACCCGATAAGAAGCATGGCGGTCTCCTTCAAAATAAAGCACGGTATCCACCATGTGCTCTAGCACCCTGGGACCTGCCACGGTCCCTTCCTTGGTCACATGTCCCACAATAAAGATGGAGATCCCCTGATCTTTCGCCAGACGCATCAGAACTCCGGTGGCCTCCCGGACCTGGGATACACTTCCCGGAGCAGAAGAAATCTCCTCCTGATACATAGTCTGGATAGAGTCAATGACCACTACCTTAGGTTTCTCTTTCAGTATGGTTTCTTCGATGTCTGACAAGTTCGTCTCACACAGAAGTTTCAAGCTGTCCTGAAAATTCCCGATCCTGACCGCACGAAGCTTGATCTGCTGCAAAGACTCTTCCCCGGAGATATAAAGAATCCCCGGCAGACGCTCCCCTAGATTTCTGCACACCTGCAGAAGCAGAGTAGATTTGCCGATCCCGGGATCGCCGCCCACCAGCACCAGAGAACCTGGGACGATCCCTCCTCCCAGCACCTGATCCAGTTCTTTCATACCGGTGGAAATCCGGTCCTGATCCCCGGACTCGATCTGTTGCAGTGAGACCGGGATACTTTTCTTTCCGTCTAAACTTCGTTTCCCGGAAGCAGAACCTTTGATCCTGGGTGCAGACGGCTCTTCTGCGAAGGTATTCCACGCCTTACAGGCCGGACACTGTCCGGACCATTTGGCGGACTCATACCCGCAGCTCTGACAGAAAAATACCGTTCCGCCCTTTTTCATGCTTCCTCCTTTGATCTCACCTGAATCTTCAGCTTTCCATTCACCGCTTTTACATCCACCTGATCGCCTTCTTGGATCCGGCCTTCCAAAATTTCGTCCGCCAGCTGATCCTCCAGCTTATTCTGAATCGCCCGTTTCAGGGGGCGGGCGCCGTATTTCACATCATATCCCGTATCTGCCAGCCATTTTCTCACCGAATCTTTGAAGGATACTTTTACAGACATCTGATTTTCGCATCTCTTTTCCAGCTCTTTGAGAAGCAGTCCGGCAATCTGGGCGATCTCCTCTTTCTGAAGCGCATGAAAGACGATGATCTCATCAATCCGGTTTAAAAATTCCGGCCGAAAGATCTTCTTTACTTCTTCCATAACACTGTTTTTCATAAATTCGTAGTCCTGCTTGGCATTCTCCACAGAGGCAAACCCCAGCTTTTTGGGAGAAATGATAGAACCGGCACCGGCATTGGACGTCATGATAATCACCGTATTCTTAAAATCCACTTTTCGGCCCTGGGAATCGGTGATATGGCCGTCATCCAGTACCTGCAGAAGGATGTTGAACACATCCGGGTGGGCCTTTTCGATCTCATCAAACAGAATCACGGCATAGGGATTGCGCCGCACTTTCTCGCTTAACTGCCCGCCGTCGTCGTGTCCTACATATCCAGGCGGCGAACCGATCATCTTGGAGACACTGTGCTTTTCCATATATTCGGACATATCCACCCGAATCATGGCGTCTTCTCTGCCAAAAAGCACCTCCGCCAGCGCTTTGGAAAGTTCTGTCTTTCCCACACCGGTGGGTCCTAAGAACAGAAAAGAACCAACGGGCCGCTTGGGGTCTTTCAGTCCCACACGACCGCGCTTCACCGCTTTTGCCACTGCTGTTACAGCTTCCTTTTGTCCGATCACCCTTTTATGAAGGGTCTGTTCCAGCCTGCGAAGCTTCTGTGATTCTGCCTCTGCCAGACGCTGCACCGGAATTTTTGTCCACCTGGAAACAGTCTCGGCGATCTGCTCTTCGGTCACTGTCCGGGCGGATCGTCTGCCTTTTTTATGTTCTCTGGCTTCTGCTTCTTTTTCCAGTTTCTGCACCTTCAGCCGCCATTCATGGGCGCCGGACAGATCTGACTCCATAAGCGCCCGGTCCAGCGCTTCCTTTGCCTGGGCGAGTTCTTTCATCCAGTCGTTGGCAGGAGCCGCATACTGGCCCATCCGAAGTCCCGCCGCGGCTTCATCCATAAGGTCAATGGCTTTGTCCGGCAGAAACCGGTCGCTGATGTAGCGCTCGGACAGCCTGGCTGCCGCCTCCAGTGCTTCGTCTGTAATCTCCACCTGGTGATGGCTTTCATAACAGGGACGCAGCCCTTTTAAGATCTCCACGGTCTGAGCCACATCTGCCTCTTCCACGGTGATCGGCTGAAACCTCCGCTCCAATGCCGCATCTTTTTCGATGTGCTTTCGGTATTCTTCCAGGGTAGTGGCTCCGATGATCTGGAGCTCGCCTCTTGCCATGGCAGGTTTTAATATGTTGGACGCATCCATGGCCCCTTCCGCGCCCCCGGCACCGATGATGGTGTGAAGCTCATCAATGAACAGAAGGATCTCCCCGGACTGGCTGACTTCCTCGATGACATTCTTGATGCGTTCCTCAAATTCTCCCCGATATTTGGAGCCGGCCACCATGGCTGTCATATCCAGAATGCAAAGCCTCTTTCCCTGGACGCTGTCCGGCACACGGCCCTGGGCGATCCTGGCGGCAAGTCCCTCCACGATCGCAGTCTTCCCCACGCCCGGTTCCCCGATCAGGCAGGGATTGTTCTTGGTCCTTCGGCTTAAAACCTGAAGCACTCTTCGGATCTCTTCCTCTCTGCCGATCACCGGATCCAGCTTTCCGTCTCTGGCCAGTTCTGTCAGATCCCGGCTGTACTGGTCCAGTGTCTGGGTCCCTCTGCCCTTTGTATCTTCCCGGTAATCGGACGCTTTTTCTCCCATGGAGGTAAGAAGCTCTGTATACAGCTCCCGCAGACGTATGCTCATCGTATTCAAAAGACGGGAACCGACGCATTCCCCGTCTTTTAAAATAGCAATCAGAATGTGCTCTGTACCCGTCAGCTCTTCATGAAAACGCTTTGCCTCCGTCTGGGCATCCTCCAGGATCTTCCTGGCTCTTGGGGTATACTCCCGCTCTGCGCCCGGCAGAGTGTCCTCCTCCGGGGCGATGAGCTGGCGAATCATATTCATCAGCGCTTCTTCTGTCACCCCGGCCCCCGAAAGTACCTGCCCGGCTGCGCCGGAAGATTCCTTTAAAAGCCCAAGCAGAATATGTTCTGTTCCGATATATGGATGCCGAAGATGGGCAGATATCCGTCTGGCCAGTTTCAGAGCCTGCTTTGCCTTCTCTGTATAAATCTGCATATGGTTCCTCCTGATTCAAGTTTTGTTTCTTTTTTATCTACGATCCGTATTCCGCATAGATCTCATCGATCAGCGCATGCACCTCTGCGCGAGTGATATTTTTACAGCTCCCCTTTGCCAGAATGACAAAAAGCTCCTGTTTCATCTCGCTTAAGGCCTTCCTCTTATCAGCATCCACCGCCACGACCGCGCCGCTGCGGCGGTCCAGACGGATATACCCCTCCTGCTTCAGTAAACTGTAGGCTTTATTCACCGTGTGCATATTGATGCCGATCTCCTCCGCCATCTGCCGGACACTCGGAAGTGTATCTCCTTCCCGGAGCCTGGAAGTGGCGATCCCTATGATGATCTGATTGCAGAGCTGCACATAAAAAGCCTGATCGCTGTTGAAATCAATTTCCAGATACATTTTATCACCTGTCCTTTGTTCTGTTCTCTATCGCACATGTTATATACACAGCATAACAGGATTCCCGCCAGAGGTCAACAGAAAAGAGGACTTCCGCATATACGCAGAAGTCCCGTCATTCTATTTCACACACACGATACCTGGCGGAAACCGAACTTTATTCCATCAGTCATCCTCTTCCAGATCATCCAGGTCGATGATTTCCAGTTCTATTTCATCCTCATCTTCCTCTTCCCCGTCCGGTTCCTGAAAATCACTTTCATTCTCTTCCAGATTGCCGGTGACATAGGATGGCTGCGCAGAAGGTTTTCCGCCAGAAGCAGACTCTTCTTCCTCTTCTTCCGGATCCGCCGGATGCATTTTCTTCATCCGAAGGTACTGGATCACCACCACATTCAGAAGAATAATAATGATAATGGTCAGAAACATTATCGTATAAAGCCGTTTTGCCATGTCACGGTCATATCGCTTGATCTGCCCGCTCAGCTCAGTCCCAAGCCCAAGCTCTTTATCCTCCAGCTCCATGATATAGTTCTGCTCTCCCTGATAAGCCACATCATCAAAAAGCTGCAGTGAGTTTTTGTCATAGTCAAAGCTGTACCAGGCTTTTTCCCCATCCTGATTGATTCCGTAGATCAGGTAACGGTTCGTGTCATCCTGAATCTCGTCCACACCATCGATGATCACATGCTTCCGCGCCGGTATGGTGTACTTAGGACCCCATCCAAGCTCCACGGCCGTGTACCGGGTGGGCACATATCCGCCCTCCTCCGGCTCAATAAAGATCACCGTGTCATCTCCGCTCTTCATCTGCACAAAAGGAATGACATTGCCCGTATCCGGATTGTACACGAAATTGTCGCGGTAACTGCCGTTGTCGCTGTGCAGGCGGATCACATACAGTTCCAGGTTCTGGTGCTTCAGCACCCGGCTGTCCTTCCCCTGGATATCCATATGCATGGGCTCAAAGCCTTCTATATCCTCCGGGCGGTGCTCATAGAACGTACGTTCGTCAATTACAAAACTTGCACGGTCTTCGTTGTTGTCGCCCACCTCTGTATCTTCGCCGGTCTCTGAACCTTCTTCTCCGGTCTGGATCTCTCCGCTTAACACATTGATCTCCTTGCCGTCCACAACGATGGTACAGGCTGCAATGGTCAGCTCTGTCTCCCCGTCCGCCCTGCCTTTAAATTTCACCGTAAAAGAGGCCGTTGTATCACCCGGTTTGCTGCTTAACTGGACCGTACCGTTCCCGCCGTTGCCGGAAAAGCTGTTTCCGCCGCTTCCGGATGTATAGGTCAGAGCTTCCTTATCATAGGACAGGGTAAGCTGTGCACTCTCCATCGGTTCATCACTTGTGATCGTGTACTCCGCCGAAACGCTGCCGTCCTTTTCCACGGTCAGATTCGTATCCCCTTCCACGGAAGGCGCCGCCGCCGCAATCAGCGGGAAGCAAAACAGCAAAGCTGCGGCCAGAATCCCCATCATACCTGATCTATATCTTTTATTCTTCATAAATTGCTCTCTCTTTCCTGATATTCTCCGTCTTAAGCTTTAACAATAAGACTTCTATAAAGGAAAGTCAACTTCTTTCACAAAACTTTTATAAAATTGTCCGGAAATGTTCATATTTCACACATCTGCCAGGAGTCAGCCGGAGGTGTCAGGCCTCATCAATCGCTTTTCCGATGTCGCCTCTCATATACTTGTTGTCAAAATCCACCCAGGACGCCGCCTCATAGGCATTGGCCCTTGCGCTCTTTAAATCCGGACCGGTGGCAGTTACTCCCAGCACCCGGCCTCCGTTTGTCACGATCCGGCCGTCTTTTCGCTTGCTTGCGGCATGGAATACATAGTATCCTTCCCGGTCCCTGCATGCGTCCAGCCCCCGGATCTCAAATCCTTTTTCGTAGCTGACCGGATATCCCTTTGAAGCCAGCACCACGCAGACCGCCGCGTTGTTCTCAAATTCCAGCTCTATCTGATCCAGTGTTCCGTCGATACAGGCTTCGAGCACTTCCACCATATCATTCTTCATCCGCGGAAGAACCACCTGCGCCTCCGGGTCTCCGAAGCGTGCGTTGTACTCTAACACCCGTGGTCCCTTTTCCGTCAGCATAAGGCCAAAAAAGATAATTCCTTTAAAAGGTCTTCCCTCTGCCGCCATGGCATCCACCGTCTTCTGATAGATATATTGTTGACAGAATGCATCCACTTCATCCGTATAAAAAGGACTTGGGGAAAAAGTTCCCATTCCCCCGGTGTTGAGTCCCTGGTCGCCGTCCAATGCCCGCTTGTGGTCCTGAGCGGAGGTCATGGTCCGGATCGTCCTGCCGTCTACAAAACTAAGAACCGATACTTCCCGGCCTGTCATAAACTCTTCAATCACCATCTGATTCCCGGCAGCGCCGAATTTTTTATCCATCATGATGGAGCGCACGCCTTCCCTTGCTTCTTCCAGGGTATTGCAGATCAAGACCCCTTTCCCAAGAGCCAGTCCGTCCGCCTTCAGGACAATGGGAAACTCTGCGGTCTCCAGGTAGGCAAGCGCCTTTTTGGGATCGTCAAAATTCTCATAGGCCGCCGTGGGAATACCGTATTTTTTCATCAGATCTTTGGAAAACGCTTTGGAGCCTTCCAGGACCGCTGCATTCTTTTTGGGCCCGAATACCCGGATTCCTTCTGCCTCCAGCACGTCTACAATGCCGCCCACCAGCGGATCATCCATGCCGATCACGGCCAGATCAATCTGTTTCTCCTTTGCAAAAGCGGCAATCCGGTCAAATTCCATCACACCAATGTCCACACACTCTGCATATTCTTCGATCCCCGCATTGCCAGGTGCACAGTAGATCTTCTCCACCTTCGGACTTGTGGAAATCTTCCATGCAATCGCGTGCTCTCTTCCGCCTCCGCCTACAATCAATACTTTCATATGTGTAATTCCTCCGCTCTCGTATGGATCGCTCTTCGTTACCCCACGCACGCCGGCTGTGTGATAACGACTTTTCCGTCTGTTACTGTGACCGCCCCGCTGGCAATCAGATCAATGGCTTTTGGCAGGAGCAGCCACTCCGCTTCCTCCATCACCCTCTGCTGCAGACTTTTCGGGGTATCATCCGCCCGCACTTCCACCGCTTTCTGCAGAAGAATTGGACCGGTGTCTGTACCGGAGTCTACAAAATGCACCGTGGCTCCGGTCACTTTCACGCCCCGGGCAAGCACACCTTCGTGCACTTTCAGCCCATAATAATCTTTTCCGCAAAAAGCCGGAATCAGAGAAGGGTGAATGTTGATGATCCGGTTCTCATACACTTTTACGATTGCCTTTGGAATCACCACCAGGCACCCGGCCAGAACAATCAGATCCGCCTGAGACTCCAAAAGTGCCGCAAGGAGCGCCTCATGAAAAGCCTCCCGGTCTTTATAGTCCTTGGGGCTGATGCACCGGGCGAAAAGCCCGGCTTTTTCTGCCCGCTTCAGTGCATAGGCGTGATGATTGTTGCTGATGACAGCCGTAATCTGTGCACCTTTGATCCGCCCATCAGCGATGGAATCCATGATCGCCTGCAGATTCGTCCCGCCCCCGGACACCAGCACTGCCAGCTTTAACATAAAACAACTCCTTTTTCTCCGCTTTCCACAGTCCCGACCTCATAGGGCGTCTCTCCCGCCTTTTTGATAGCCTCCATGGTCTTTTCTGCATCTGCCGGATCCACCGCCAGGACCATGCCAAGACCCATATTGTAGGTATTGTACATCATATCTTCCGCGATCTTGCCTTCTTCCTGAAGCATCCGGAAGATCGGAAGCACCGGATAACTGTCTTTTCTCACCACAGCCCGCACGCCTTTTGGAAGCATCCGCGGGATATTCTCATAGAATCCGCCGCCGGTAATATGACTGCAGCCTTTGATCACGACGCCCGCCTCTTTGACCGTCCGAAGCGCCTTCACATAGATCTTGGTCGGCTGAATCAGAGCCTCCCCGAGTGTACAGCCCAGGCTGTCATAATAGGTACGCAAAACGTCTTCCTTCATACGGAACACTTTGCGCACCAGGGAAAAGCCATTGCTGTGCACACCGGAAGAAGCAATGCCGATCAGGGTATCGCCTGCCTTGATGTCCGCGCCGGTAATCAGATGCTTCTCGTCTACGATGCCCACGGCAAAGCCGGCCAGATCGTATTCATCCTCCGGATAAAAGCCCGGCATCTCCGCGGTTTCTCCGCCGATCAGCGCCGCACCTGCCTGCCTGCACCCTTCTGCCACCCCTTTTACGATGGTGGCGATCTTTTCCGGATAATTCTTGCCGCACGCAATATAGTCCAGGAAGAACAAAGGTTCCCCGCCCGCACAGGCGATATCATTCACACACATGGCCACACAGTCAATCCCCACCGTGTCATGCTGGTCCAGAAGAAACGCCAGCTTCAGTTTCGTCCCCACGCCGTCTGTCCCGGATACCAGTGTAGGCTTTTCCATATCCTTATATGCACTCAGGGAAAATGCTCCGGAGAACCCTCCAAGCCCCCCCAAGACCTCCGGCCTCATGGTTGCCTTTACATGCTCTTTCATCAGTTCCACTGACCGATAACCGGCCTCAATATCAACACCTGCATGTTTATAATCCATATCTTCTCCTCCTGTTCTCATACCGCATGGCCCGGGTGTGAAAAATAACTACATTCATTTGTTCATCTGTGCCTGATAAGCTTCATACCCCAGCTTGTCCAGCTTGTCCGCCTTTGCCTCCACATCCTCTTTCATCTCTTTGGAGTAGGCTTTCAGCCGCTCAAGCAGCGCATGGTCAGAAGTAGCCAGAATCTTTGCTGCCAAAATTCCCGCATTGGCGCCGCCGCCGATGGCCACCGTCGCCACCGGAATCCCGCTGGGCATCTGCACGATGGAATACAAAGAGTCCACGCCTCCCAAATCAGAAGTCTTCATGGGAACACCGATCACCGGCATGGGAAAGATCGCCGCGCACATCCCGGGAAGATGAGCTGCCTTCCCCGCTCCCGCGATAATCACCTTGAAACCTTTTTCCTCTGCACTTTTGGCGTATTCAAAAAATACATCCGGTTCTCTGTGAGCGGAGATGATCGTCATCTCAAAATCCACCCCGAGTTTTTTCAGTACATCTGCCGCCTTGCTCATAACCGGCAGATCCGAATCGCTGCCCATGACAATTCCTACTTTTGCCATCCTGCTCCTCCTTTGCATCTTCTGCTTTTGATAAAGTTTTATAAGTACTGCTAATAATACTATCCTTCTATTTTACCACAACTTATAAGCTATCTTACAGGCACCCTGCCTTCTTGTCAAGCCGAAACTTCCGGCCCATCGAAAGGTTCATTGAGCGCCTCAGTCCCCGGAAGCACAAACCTTCCGTCCCGGATCAGACAGGTCCGGCTCTCATCCTTGTGAACCACCGTGATCTCCCCCAGCTCATCATAGGGAATGGTAATGTCTGTATGACAGTTATAGTACGCTTTGCCTATGTCTTCCTTCCGGAGCGCAGAACACGCATTTTCCTTGGCGATCATCCGCTTCCCGTCCGGATTGCAGGTCACCACGTCTTCCTCCCAGGAAAAGCAGGTGTCCCCCACTGCAAAGTGAGGCCCCATTTTCTCCGCAATCAGGATCGGAAGCCTGCCCTCAATGCCGTACCGCTTTGCCGTCATATAGGCGGTGGTGTTGGTCCCCACTGCAAACTCCCCCAGAGGAAGCGTCCTGTGATGCATCAGTACATTCTCCCGGACATACCGGCGGTTCTCCTCTGCTTCTTTATAATTCTTACAATTGTAATCTTTAATCATACCATCCTGAAACCAAAGTTTCAGATCCTTATAAAACAGTCCATCCAGATAGACGCCGGTTACATGAAGAAGACCGTTTGTCCCCGCAAGCTTTGGAGAAGTAAACACCTCTCCCACCGGAATGTTCACATCAGCCACACAGTTTTCAAAAAGGGTCTCTCTTTGTGGATCCCCAAGAGGTGCAAGCGCCACCTTCAGATCCGTCTGATTGTCTCCTTTTCCCAGAATGTGCACGGCCTCTCCTCTGTCCAGCTCATCGATCAGACACTGCTGGATCTGCTGCCAGGTCCGGTAATCCAGTGTATTGATCTTCACCGTCTCCCGGAAAATTTCCTCAAAGGATGTCCCGATCTCCGGCACCGGAAAAGCGATGATCGTAAAACTGCGCTCCTCCCCCGGGATATAAGTGTTGGCCAGCTGTCCCATGTGGCTGTTCAGATCCACCTGGAGCTTTTGCTGCTGTTCGCTCAGCTGCAGCGCTTCTGGTTTTACCCGGGGACTAAAAGGTTTCTCCCCAAACGTCTCCATCACCGCCGGGCCACCATGGGTATTTGCAAGGCCGCGGTACTTTTCATAGGCAGCCTTTGCCACGCCCAATTTGCGCTGCACAAACGCTTTGTCCATAAAAAGGGCGCTGTCTCCTTTGTGGTCATAATCATACTGCCGGTTGGGCGAGGCACCGCTGTATCCGATCCGGTTTGCCTCCCGCATGTTCACCCGGCTTACCGCCGCCCGGTAGACAATGCTCTGCAGCCCCATGGCTGCAAAATTCTTCACAGCCTGCCGGATGATCCGCTCAAATCCGAGGGAATACCGGATATTGACTGTTTTTTTCCTATCCAGAGGCTTTTGAGCCACCAGAAAACCGATCCGGTATCCTTCGGTAAAGACCGATGCAATCTTTTGAATTTCTTCTTCTGACAGACCTGCCAGATACCGGCTCATCCTTACCTGGTCCTCTGTCACATACTCCCCGAACCAGTAGAGATATCGAGGATCCGAAAGATCTGCCTCCATAATGATATCCCTGGCAAAAGACAGAGACGGATCTAACTGCTCCCGAATCCTTCCTGCTACCATCACATCACTGTAATCACTCACAAACCAGTACACATCCTGGGCAAGCTGATCTTTGGAAGGCAGTTCCCCGCCTGCAAATTCGCTGTGAATCTGCAGAAAAAGCTCCATGCAGATCAGCATCTCCTCTGTCCGGCCCTCACAGGCATAGACAATCATTCCCCGAAGTTCTGCATAGACAAAAGACAGGATCTGTCCATAGTCCTTTGTCAGCTTTTCCACCGCATAGGACGGATTTCCATAGCTTTGTTCGTATGCTTCGCCCACCAGATCCCCGTAGAGCCGGTCGTTCCATATCCTCAGTTCTTCCAGGGATGCATTTTTCAGCAGGTCTGCTTCTGCCTTATCCTTTGCTTCCAGCATCAGCAGCAGAAATCCCGCTGTTTTTTGAAAATAATCCCCTAGATTCCCGGCCACTTCCGGGTCTTTTTCTATCTGTTCAATTCGCGCCTTAGCAAGCTGCCAGCGCTCCATCCATAACTCATCCATCTGTTACCATCCTAATATATAAACCATGACATATGCAGTCAGTACCACCCCGTTCTGCACACAGCCCAGATAAGGAAAAAGCTGATAGGTGTCTTCCTCCATCAGTCCCCGGATTCCATAGTACATCCCTGCCAGGGACAAAAGAATCGCCAGGAAGCCAAGCACAGCGATGAATTTCCCCGCCTGTCCATATTCCATATAGGCAGCTGCAACCACGCCGCCGGTCAAAAGCAGGGATACCGTCCCGGCCGCACAAGAGAGCATCCCCAGCCGGGACTGATTTTTATCGGTAAATTTATAACGTCTTTTCATAAAGCCTCTTTTCTCTTTTTACAGAATACCATCCAGTAAATGCCGTACCCGATACACCCGCCTAACGTGTTCAGGATCATATCATCCACATCGCAGCTTCCTACCCTCAGGATCAGCTGGGAGATCTCTATGAAAAGAGTCAGTTCAAAGCTTAACAGCGCAACTTTCCAAAAACTCATCTTTTTCCTTCGTATCGCCGGAAGCAGCGCCCCATAGGGCACAAAACCGATCACATTCCCTCCAAGATTCCAGAATACCCGCCACGGCCCGATCTGACTGTGATACGTAAGGTAGCGCCGGATCTCCCGAAACGGCATCAAGTTGTATCGATAATCTCCTTCCAGCATGGAACGCCCCCATTCCTCTGCAAAAAACATCAGATACACCAGAAGCAGAAGATAGAGACCAAAGAAAACGCGGCTCACAAACCGAACATACTTTTCTGTCTCCTTTTTCACACAAAGCTCCTTTTAAGTTACTGTTTAAAAGCAAAAAAACTGCCGTAACATGCATCCCTCTTACAGATCATTCATCTTACAGCAGCCCCCTATGTCAAAACATCAGATCCGATTTTCCTTTCAGCAACCGTGCACCGTTGATGATCATCAAAATCCCGGACACAATCCCTGTCACCAAAATGACAATCCCAAGAGCCAGATCACCGGCCCCCACATTCGCCATGGTCTTGTAGGTCTTCTCATTGTTCATACAGATCTCCTCCCTGTCTCATCTCACACCATACTGTTCATAGTATGCGTCAATGGCCGCTTTTAATGCATCATCCATGATCACGCTGCCCTTATAGGGACGATTATAAAGATGCTCCACCACCTCTGCCATGGTCACAATCGCCGCGGTCTTAAGACCATACGTTTCGCGAATCTCCTGAAGGGCACTTTTCTCTTTCTGTCCCCGTTCCATCCGGTCCACCGACACCACAAGCCCCACCGGATGTACATCCCCCTGGGCCTTTATGATCGGCAGCGTCTCCATTATGGAAGTACCGGCTGTCGTTACATCCTCAATGATCACCACCCGGTCTTTGTCTCCCATGGGACTTCCCAGCAGGATCCCCTTATCTCCGTGGTCCTTTACTTCCTTTCGGTTGGAACAATAGCGGATGTCCTTTCCGTACTGCTCGCTGATGGCCATGGTCGTCGCCACGGTCAGCGGAATTCCTTTATAAGCCGGCCCGAACAAGACGTCAAAATCAAGCCCGAAATGATCTTGAATCGCTTTCGCATAGTACTCTCCCAGCTTCCGAAGCTGCGCCCCGGTCCGGTAAAACCCTGTATTCACAAAAAATGGCGTCTTTCTCCCGCTCTTCGTCACAAAATCTCCAAACTTCAAAACCTGGCAGTCTATCATAAATTCTATAAATTCCTGTTTATACTGTTCCATCTGCTGTCTCCCGCTTTCCGTATATTTTCCCTATTTTACCATGTTTACCTTTCAAATTCAATTGCTTTCCTAACCCCTCCGATCAGCTCTTGTACATTCTCCACCTGATACTGTTCCATATACTTGCGGATCCCTTCTGCCACATCCCTGGCCGCATAAGGGTTCGCAAAGTTCGCGGTTCCCACGGACACCGCCGTGGCACCGGCCAGCAGAAATTCCACTGCATCCTCCCCGGTACAGATCCCGCCCATGCCGATGATGGGAAGTTTCACGGCCTGGGCCGTCTCCCAGACCATCCGGACCGCCACCGGCTTTACAGCCGGTCCCGACATACCGCCGGTCCGGTTTGCGATGGCAAACGTCCGCCTGTGAATATCGATCTTCATACCTGTGATGGTATTGATCAGGGAGAGAACATCCGCCCCGCCGGCCTCCGCTGCCCTTGCCATCTCCGTGATATCCGTCACATTGGGACTCAGTTTCATGATCACCGGCTGCCTTGCATATCTTTTTACTTCCCGGGTGATCGCTTCTAACGCCCTGGGATCCTGCCCGAAGGCAATCCCGCCTTCCTTTACATTGGGACAGGACACATTGATTTCCAGAAGATCCACCGCTTCCCCGGACAGGCGCTCCACCACCTGACAGTAATCCTCCGTGGTCTTCCCGCACACATTGACAATAACCTTTGTATCATATTGTTTCAAAAATGGAAGATCCCGCTTTAGGAATACATCGATTCCAGGATTCTGAAGCCCGATGGCATTGAGCATACCGCCTCTGGTCTCTGCGATCCGGGGCGTCGGATTGCCGGGCCAGGGCACGTTGGCCACACCCTTGGTCACTACTGCTCCCAGTTCGCCAAGATCATAAAATTCGCCGTATTCTGCCCCGGATCCAAAGGTCCCGGACGCGGTCATCACCGGATTCTTCAGCTCTACTCCGGCCAGAGTTACTTTTGTATTGCTCACAGTTCCACCTCCGTACTTAGGAATACCGGACCATCCTTGCACACCCTTTTATTTTTCACATGGGTATGCCCGTCCACTTCCGTCGACTGACAGACACAGGCAAGGCAGGCGCCGATGCCGCAGGCCATGCGCTCTTCCATGGAAAGATAACACTCCACCCCATGCTCTTTTGCATAAGTCTGCACTGCTTTCAGCATGGGCCTGGGTCCGCAGGCATAGATCAGTTCCGCCGTCAGGCTGTGCTCCCTTATGGCATCCATAACGGTCCCTTTGGTCCCTGCACTTCCATCCTCTGTGGCGATGTAGAGTGTCCCTCTTTTTTCCAGCTCTTCTGTAAGAAAAAGCGCATCCCGGTATCCGGCGATGATCTGTACCTCTGCTTTTCCATGCAGCTCTTTGGCCAGCTCTACCATGGGCGGAATCCCGATTCCGCCGCCGATCAGAAAGGCTTTCTTTTTCTTTATCGGAAATCCATTGCCCAGAGGCCCCAGAATCTCCAAAGTATCCCCGGCCTGCAAGCGGGAAAACTCTCTGGTTCCCTGTCCGGCCACCCGGTATACAACCGCAAGCCTGCCTTTTTCCCGGTCAGTCTCACAGATGCTGATGGGCCTTGGAAGCATCCGGCTGTCATCTTTACTGTACAAGGACAAAAACTGTCCTGGTTTTGCCTCGCCGGCGATCTTTTCTGTCTCAAGCCACAGTCTGTAGATCCCCGGAGCAATCTCTTTTTGTTCTGCCACTCTGGCAAATTCTCTGCTTTTCACCCTGCTCCTTTCCCGGATACCCTTTCGCATCCTGCCCAGTCTCTCATCTTTTTCTATCTTGTCTCCAAAGCACCCCGGATATCTGCAATCATATCCTCCACGGCTTTCCGGGATGCCTCTCCAAAGTTCTCCTGCCCGTACTTTTGGTACGCCTCCTGCTTATAGGCAGCGATAATGCCCCTGGAAGAATTGACGATGGCTCCCAGACCGTCATCATTGAAGAAATGGACCAAATCCCTGCCTTTTCCTCCCTGCGCCCCGTAGCCCGGTACCAGAATAAAGGATTTTGGCATTACCTTTCTTAAGAGCTTTCCCTGCTCCGGATAGGTGGCTCCCACCACGGCCCCGATGTAGCTGTAAGTTTCTGAACAGTGCTCCTCGCCCCACTGAGCCACCTTCTCGCCCACCAGCTCATACAAAGGCTTTCCATCCACTAACTGGTCCTGAAATTCTCCGCTGGAAGGATTGGATGTCTTTACCAGGATAAACAGTCCCTTTTTCTCCTCTTTGCATACATCGATAAAAGGTTTCACCCCATCGGACCCAAGATATGGATTCACGGTGGCAAAGTCTTCGTCAAAACCTGCATAAGTCCTGCTGCCCACCTGCACCTTACCCAGATGCCCCGCCGCATAAGCCGCGGAAGTAGAACCGATGTCTCCACGCTTCACATCCCCGATCACCAGAAGATCTTTCGATTTGCAGTAATCCACGGTCTTTTTATAAGCCTGCATCCCCTCGATGCCAAACTGCTCATACATGGCAATCTGGGGCTTGACCGCCGGAATCAGGTCAAAGGTCTTGTCCACGATCTCCTTATTAAATTGCCAGATGGCCTCCGCCGCCCCCGCAAGGGTTTCCCCGTACTCGGCAAACGCCCGCTCCTTTACCTGCTCTGGTACATAGGAGAGCATGGGGTCTAAGCCCACCACAATCGGGGCCTTTGTTTTCTGGATCTTGTCAATTAATTTGTTGATCATTCTTGTGTCTCCTTCTTTATCTACTTCCTGTCGTTTTCCAAACGCATCCAATTTTACATGTTTTAAATTATACTATATTTTTCCTTTGAATACAATTATCACGGCAAAATTGCGCCGGATGTTCACCGCTCTAATATATAATCCACCACAGCCTCGGACCCGTGTCCGTCGTCATAATACTGCATTTTTTCCATAAACTGTACGCGTTTTTTTCCGTAATCTTCTTCTGAAAATTCCAGGATATTCCGAATCATCTGCTCATTGGAAAAAGCAGCCGGACAGGGAAGATCGGTAAGCTCCAGATAGTATCCTTTGTCCTGCTTCATCTGTTCATAGTCTTCCGCATACAGAAAAGAAGGCCGTCCAAGCTGCATATAGTCGAACCCGCAGGAAGAATAATCCGTGATCACCGCATCTCCCGCCGCCAGCAGTTCCTGAGAGTTATCGTAAGGAGAAGCGTTTATCACCCGATCTGTGTAATGGATGTCAAAATCTGCCGCGTTGACGTTGGGATGCAGCCGCACCAGCATCACCCACCGGCCGCCGAACCTTTGTTCCAGAGCATCCAGACATCCCTCAAAATCCAGGTGATACACATGAAGTTTCCGGTCCTCCCGCCACGTGGGCACATAAAGCACCAGATTCACCTGCTCCTCAAGCTGATAATATGACCGGATCATCCTGCGCAGAGGCTCCTGGTCCTGAAAATAAAGATCATTTTTCGGAAGTCCCTTCTCCAGGATCGGCCCGTCATACCAAAAACAGCTCCGAAAACATTTCGTCCAGAATCCGCAGTTGCTCAAAAGCAGATCCATGTGGGCAGAATCTCTTTTGGCATAGGCAATATACTCCGGACTCAGCCCCGTCCCTGCATCCTTTTCGATCCGCTTCAGTCCCGGTCCCGCATGCCAGGTATGGATATAAATCTGCCCTTTTTTCTTCTTAAAATAATACAGTTTTCTCGTATTGTCCACCCAGAAACCCGCTGTGGACATATGGTACACGAAAGAAATACAGTTCGGCCGGACAATCTTAAGCCCCGGCGGAAACTGACAGCCCGGTTTTTCGCAGACCCAGTACATCTCATAGGGAATCTTTCGTCGGAGACATTCTTCCGCAATATACCGGGTGTTGTCCCCAAATCCCCCTCCATTAAAATTGCTGAATATGATCTTCTTTTTTTTCACCGGTAAAAGCGAACAGATCTGCCAGACCCAGAAGATCAAAATCCTGTGAAACGCCGGATACGCCCCGGCCAGCACCGGATATACCGGCGATTTGCGAAGCCACTCCATCATAGTACGATCGCTCCTTTATTATCGTTGCTGTTTTCCATGTTCAGCCCGGCGCAGGCAAAATTTCCGTAAAACCCTTGTTCTTCGGATGCATCGATTGTCCTTTCGTACCGGCACAGGCATTCACTTCTCCCTTGCCCACACATCCTCGGATGTATATACCATGCCGGGCCCAAATACTGCCGCCTTCTCTCACAAAGCAAAAACGGAACCGGAAAAAATCATCTGTCCACGTCTGCTGTCCGGATAGCATAAACGCAAATTATAACCATCCTCAAACATGTCTATAAGTGTAACATACACCTTGTCCCTGGTCAAATCCTGTGTTAGAATGCTTACAGAAATGAGGTGGACCATGAAAGAACGAAACGAATCGCTGGACTGTCTGAAAGGAATCGCCATTCTGCTGGTAATGGCGGGACATGTACAGGTACACAATCATATGACCGATCCCTACCTTTATGATATCATAAAGTCCCTGCAGATGCCCCTGTTTTTTCTGATCAGCGGCTACCTGGCCGGAGCCGGTACCAAAATCCAGGACTTCAGGCAGTACCAAAACCGGATGAAAAAACGGGCGGTCTCCTATCTTCTGCCCTTTTTTTCCTGGCTCATCCTGCAGCATATCACCTATGTCCCCCGCGCTTTTCGAACGGTGCTCTTCCAGCTGGATTATGGTCTGTGGTTTTTGATGACTTTATTCCTGTTCACCTGGATGTCCTGCACGGCTCAGCTGATCCATGCAAAAACAAAAAAAGAATGGTGCTTCTGGCTCGCCTTCTTAGGAAGCAGCGGCCTGGTCCTCTTTGCCTATCTGGCAAACGTGACCTTTTTAAGTCCATCCATTCTGATCATTTATCTTCCTTATTATATTAGTGCCTATTTCTGCGGAATGCACCCGGAGTTTCTGAAAAAATGGATCCCCGACGTCATCCAGAGAACCGCCGCCTGCGCCGGCGGAGTCCTTTTTTTACTTATGGCTGCCCGGTTGGATCTGGTAACCGTAACCGGAATCATCATGCTTGGCATCCAGACCATCGCCTCCTTCCTCGGCTGCCTGGCCCTTATCCGGCTTGTCCTGGACTGGAAACCCTGCCGCATCAAATCCCGGCTGGCATGTCTGGGCCAATATACCCTGGAAATCTATGTCCTGCACTACCAGTTCGCCACCATCTTAAATCCTGATCAGGTCTCCTACGCCTTCTACAGTCCCTCCGGCCTTCTCTACAGCGCCGCCGCTTTCGCGGCCATGAGCCTGATCACCGCTGCCCTCATCTACATCATCCGACGGGTGCCGGTACTCTCTTTCCTTCTTTTTGGAAAATAAGTCTTCCACCCGCCGGACGAAGAAGATCGGTCCGCACGCTAACTGCTTTGCCTGCGCATCAGTCTGCGATCACGCATTTTATTCCATATAGAATGCAGAAGTTTGACTTCATACTCCGTCAGATTCAGATGGTCGTACAGCAAAATCTGATCCGTGTATGACAGTATTTCCTCATATCTGCCTTCCCTTTGAAGCCGGTCTATCTTTTTGATATCAAGTTTGTCCGCCCCTTTCATCGGGATCCTCATTTTGCGCATTTCTCCCGGTTCAAAGGTCAGAACACCCCCGCCATAACTGCGGCCAAGCGTCTCGCTGAGCGCAAGTGTATAGGTGTTTAAAAAAGCGGATGCAACGGCACTCCCATCCACTCCCTCATGAAACCGCACCTTATGCAGCGTATCTGTCACAAGCGCTCCTGTGAAATTCAGGACCATTTTCGGATACAGATTTGCCTGCCGGATCAAAAAAGCATCCGCCTTCCAGGATATCGGCACATGGTACCATCTTTTACGAATCCTGCATTTATAGTTTTTGTCGTATCCTTTGCCCTCTCCCCACGCAATATACCTGCTGGCCCCTTCGCTGAGGGCTTCCAGAGGTCTGTCCCCGGGTGTGAACATATATACACGTTTCCCCTTTTCTCTCAGCTGCAGGTATTCACCTTCCGAAAGAAGCACGCCTCTCACCTGCTCAGAACGGCTGATGATCGGACTGACATCTTTTTCCAGATTCCACTCCACCACATTGTCCCAACTGCAAAGAAAGAAGTCATTTTCTCCGCTCACCAGACCGACGTTGACCTCAAACAGTTCCTGTGCATCCGAAATCCTTTCATCCGCATTCAGTCTGCCCAGTATCTCAAGCTCTTCGTTGGTCAGATAATACTTCACCCATTTATCCGTACTGTGATCCAGTTTTTTCATCTCGGATCTGTCCAGGCAGGAAACGCCTTCACCAACAAGCGCATCCAGACCATCAAGTTCTACTACCCGTATCCCCTTTTCCCTGGAACGCTTCTCGCCAAGGAGAAGCACTACCTCCTGCTGGATGCCGTCGAACACAAGCTTTTTGAAAGTCACAAGCGTCAGCCTGTCAAAATGGGAACTCAGGTACTCCCTGGCTTCCGCCGCATAGTTTACCTGAAACAACTCTGCAGGAATCACCATCCCGATCTTCCCGCTGTCACTTAGAGCTTCGCACGACAGAAGAAGAAAAGGAAGCCATATATTGGTCAGCCGATTCGGATGAAAGCCATGCTGCTTCATCAAATCGAACGCCGCCGCACGGTATTTCTCATCAAAATTCTGATACCGAATAAAAGGAGGATTCCCGACAATCACATCAAAGCGCTGTCTGCCTTCAATGTTCTGCTTATAATAGGAAAAATAATCCCCCTCCATGACCGTGTAACCATATTGTCTTGCCTTTTCTGCTTCATAAGCGTCAAGCTCTATCCCGGTCACATGGTCGTCACAGACTCGCGGACCATTTTTCCTGATAGCAGCCAAAAAGCTTCCGTCCCCGCAGCTGGGCTCCAAAATACGGGATTCGGGAGATGGATTTGCCCACCGTATCATAAAATCTGATATATCCGGCGGGGTGTAATAGCCTCCTCGCAGCTTGTTATAACCATCCATCGGTTTCATCTGATATCTCCATTCGTAATCCTTCTACTCCATACAGCCTGTCAATCAACATCTCCAGCTCTTTTTTGGCAGCTGACACAGATCTTTTCAGTGTATTCTGCATGGAGGAGTTGCGTGCCTTGTTCATGCGGTCTGTCAGGTCTTCTATAAGATGCACTTTCTCTACAATGGCATCATGCCTTGCAGTGTCATCTTTGCGGGACCAGTCTATGCGGTATATGGGAAGCTTTGCGATAAACTGCTTGCCATGGGAATAATACCCGCCCCGGAACGTACTTGCGCTCTTTCTCACCAGCATTTCCATAAGCCAGTGATTTAATATGGCCTGAATATAAAAAATCGACTCTTTTGTCTCCTTCTTCCGTTCAATCCCGTAAAAAGGTCCGTTGCCGCCGCCTGTGAACACAACCATCTCATCATCGTACACATAGTTTGCATCCAGAGACAGCACCGGCCAGATAAGATGCTGGCCGTTTACAAATCTTCTAAGGCTCTGACTCCGTCCATAAGCGTACCAGGTATCCTCCGTCCTGCCCGGCATATTCCGCTTGTCCAGTTCACATCGAAACTCCGACAGATATGCGAATGCTTCCGGATAGTTCTCCCTCATGGTATCCATATCAATCAGTCTGGGTTTGCCATTCACCTCTTCATAAGGGAATATGATGTAACTGTTCGCAACAATTTTCTCGTACTTGGCCAGCTTCGCATCGTAAATACTCTTCCTCAGAATGCCTTTTTCCGCCTTTCGGGCCCTCTGATTCTTGTCCGTAAAATACACATACTTCTCATCTTCCCGGTCAGCGTAGATGATGTATGTTTTATCCGCACTGGTCTGTACTCCGACAAATATATCGGCAAGCACTTCCAGCGGTTCACAGTTTTGTTCCCCTGCCGACAGGCTTTCTTGCACCTGACCCGGAATAAAGAGCCACGGATTTTCTCCGATGACGCTCTGGTCATACTCCTCAAAGTTCACCTTGTGGTCAAATAAAAACAGATTCCAGTCACGCACAAATGCAAGGTGGAATTTCTGCTGCCTTTCTTTGGAAAGTACCAGAATACAAGTATATGTGCTTCTGTTTTTGAACACCTGATGGGTGCCAAAATGGATGATTTTTTTCACTGCGCCTCGTTCTGTCAAAAAACGCCGCATGACATTTCCCGACCGGATATTCATAAATTTATGCGGTATAAGATACCCGATGAGACCGCCGCTGCAAAGGAGCATCCAGGCCCGCTCGATAAACAGGAAATATTTATCCAGCAGGTCAGATTCTGCTGTCTGATATCCGGAATACCGGCTTTTATAGAACGCATACTCATCCGGGGAATAGCGGACCATGTTCTGAACCCGGATATAAGGCGGATTTCCCACAATCGCATCAAATCCCCCATGGCCAAACTCTTCGTCCCAGTCAAACATTTTGATCATTTCAAGTCTGGCATCGTCCGAATACACCTCCGGACAAAACTTTGCATAGGATCCATCCACAAGGCTGTTGCCATTTTTTATATTTTTATCTAGACCCGGAAGGACTCTGTCTTTCGATCTTCTGGTATACGAATCTATCTCCTCTGCCGATGTGTCTTCAAGAAGCTTCAAAAACAAGCTGAACTTTGCAACCTCGACTGCGAGCGGATCCATGTCCACACCCCAGATATTTTTTACAAGAATCTCTCTCCTGCGCTCATAAGACAGCCTGCAGACATTGGTTCCCGGAACTTCACGGATATACCCCGAGCGGATCGCGCCGGCTTTGTCATGGTTCATATACCAGTCCAGGCAGTAATTCATGGCAAATTCATAGGCGGACAGAAGGAAATTGCCGGATCCGCAGCAGATGTCAGCCACACGGAGCTTTAACACCTCCTCTACCGACTTTCCGGCAAATATCTCGGTCAGCGTCTGCTCAACAATGATGTCGGTAACATTTTTAGGCGTGTACACAGCGCCCTGAGAATCCACAGCCTCCGGCTTTTTCTCCTGAACCACGATTCCATCTGCATTGACCATAAGGTGCTCGTCGAGAAACATCTCGTATATCTGCCCGATGATATAGGGGTCCACCACATGAAATGCATATGAATTGTTTGGATAATACAGGTTTTTGAAAATATCAATCAGCACATCATCGGAAAGGCAAAACTTATCCTCCTCCAGCATTCCGAACAATCCCGAATCATATTTTTTGTCCGCTTCCAGAAAAAGCTTCTTTAGTTCTTCATAATCCTGTATATTTTTCAGCAGCTCATATGCTTCAAAACTTCGGTCCTCGCAAATTCGAAGGAATATAATCCGGTTCAGGATTCGCTGTACGCTGATATTCAGCGTATCCAGATCTATCTTTGGATTGTTGCCGGCAATGTCTTCTCCCAGCCTGAAACGCCAGTCTTTGATCTGCTTCAGAAAATACTCATCAAAGGGCTCCTTGCAAAACGCCCCCTGTATATGATCAAATTTTGAAGCAAAATCTCCGGACAGTACCGCCTGTTTTGACAAAAGTCCGTAAATCTCATCGAATTTTTCTACATATTCTTCGTAAGTATAATGAGCGATCAATGCAACACCTGTGTCGTCATCTTCGACCGGTCTCACTGTACAGTCATAGATAAAAAGATCATTGTAATTTGTCAGCACAGATATCTTAAGGTTTCCGCTCCATCCGTATCTTCGAAGCTGAAAAGCCGGTGCATGATCTGTGGTAATATCCACATAGGGCTTCTTCGTTTCAAGGTAAAAAAGCGTCTCCGTTCCAACCCGAAAAGAGTAGTCGGGTTTTTTGCTCCGCCTTTGTCCATGCTCCTCCACCAGCACCGTCGCCTCATGTGTTACTTCACGTAAATGCTGCGGAAGCCCTGACTCATTATCCACATCCCATCCCAGGGACTTGAAAAAAGGATTTACAAAGTCGACCCTTACCTCAGTCTCATTGTAGGTACACCGCTTATATTCATCTATATGGGAAGCGTATTGTCTTACTTTCTCTGCTGTGCGCCTTTTTGCCTCTTCCTTCCCACCAGATGCCGGGAAATCAGCATCATATTCAAACGGCATACTCTGCTCCTCCTTTATCGTTACTGTTGATGTCCGGTTCTCTGTCGCCTGCGCCGACAGGAAACGGCACAACTCCACATCCTGGATTATAGCATCTTTCCCAAGTTGAATACAAGAGAAATTCTTTACAGCAGCAGCCAGAATCTGTCAGTCCAAACTCCGATGCCGCCTGCAGCATCAGCTTCTGATTGGTATTTGCAATTCCAACCCAAGGTGTCTGCTGCTGATATCC
>CAJTYJ010000045.1 GCA_910583895.1 uncultured Lachnospiraceae bacterium | reverse complement strand
CCTCCTAAAACATTACTCGCTGGCTTCGGTGCTGCAGACATGCAGACTTATAACCTCACCACGCGGCATCTGTTACATTTTACATGTTTTCCGATAGCATGTCAAGCATAAAATTCCTGAATTTTATGTAGTTTCTGACGTTCCTGATTTTCTTCCAGCTTTACAATTTCATAATCTTTCTGCAAGTTCCGGTGCTGTCACTTTCTCCTGACGCAGGAGAATTGAGAGGATGCCGATCATTCGGTCAAGTTTCATAGCATTTTATATTCCAGGAGAGCCATTTACTCATGCTCCACCTGGATCTGACACACCTTCATGGCTTCCAGTGCATTCTTATGGCTTTCCGGCGTAACTCCTGCGCAGCAGGCGGCATCTACCAGGATCTTTGCTTCCGGCAGAAAAGCTTTTGCAAGAAGCGCGTTGGAAATCACACAGATGTCCGTGCAAAGCCCGATGAATGTGATCTGTTCCACCGGATCCGCCTGGTCCGCCTCCTGAAGCATACTGCAAAGACGGGAAGATCCGAATGTCACCTTATCCACCGGTTCTTCTTGGCAAAGCGGCGCAAGCTCAGAACTGATCTGCCAGCCTTTTGTTCCTTTGATGCAGTGGGGAACCGGAAGCTTTTTCCCTTCCTGGGTGTCCATATAGTTTTCTCCGTGGGTGTCTCTGGTAAAGATGACCCTTCCCTGGAAGTTCTGGATTTTCTCTTTTACGCTCGGCACAATCGCCACAGCCTCTTTGGTGCCCAGCGCCCCGTCAATAAAATCATTCTGCATGTCCACAACCACTAAAATATTCTGCATGATATCCTCTCCTTTTCCCGTGTTCCTATCTGTTTACTTTCAGGTATTTTTCCCCGTAAGACTTCTGTACATCCGCAAGACCCAGCATCAGGGAGTCCATCAGAAGCGTCGTCTGCTCAGAGACTTCCGAGGTAAATTCCCAGCTTTTGATCATGCCGTCCTGACAGTCGCAGGTGTAGGCGTCTTCCGTAAATTTTTCGATGGAGTTGATCGCATTGATCACAAGCGCCGATACGGCTGCACATACGATGTCCTCCCCCGGATCCGCATATCCGGCGTGTCCTTCTATGGTAAAGCTTTTGTAACGGCCATTCTGTTTCACTGCCTGTACTTGAATCATAGTCCGCACTCCTTTGCCTGCTCCATGAGCGTTTTTTTCTGCTTTTTGCGGGTAAGCTCCATGAGGCCAAGCTCTGTCAGATCGACGGCCGCTGCTTTCATGGGATCCTTTTTCAAAAGCTCCCGCATAAGCGCGAGCAGCTCTTCCTTTTCTTCTGCCTGGTCCATATCAATAAAATCCACCAGGATGATGCCGGACAGATTGCGAAGCCGAAGCTGTCTTGCAATCTCTTTTGCCGCCTCCCGATTGATTTTTAAAACTGCCGCCTGCTTGTCCTTTCCGCCAGTATATTTTCCGGTATTTACATCAATCACCGTCAACGCTTCGGTAGGTTCGATGACCAAATAGGCGCCGGATTTCAGCCATACTCTGGCAGAAAGCGCGTCAGACAGCCCTTTTTCCAGCCGGTACAGTGCTTTTAAAGGAAAATGGCAGTCCTCATACAGACGCAGCTTTTCCACATCCTTTGGCATTTCCTCTGTGAGAAATTCCCGGATCTGCTCATACAATTCCAGGTCATCTGTCAGAATTTCCTTCAGATTTTCGCTTCGGGTCCCCAGGATGGAGGTCAGGTAGGAAGGCCTGCTTTTCATCACACAGGAATGAACGGCCCGGTGGATTGCCTGTTCGGTTAAAAACCGGTATTGCTGACAGAGTTTTTCGCATTCAAAGGTCAGTTCTTCAAAGTCTGCCCTGGCGGCATTGGTCCGCACGATCAGCCCGGCGGGGGGAAGGTCCCAGGCTTCTACTTGTTCTTTCAGTCTTGTTTTATCCTCAGATTTTAACCTGGCAGAATAACCGACCATCCGGTTGCCGGTGGTCATCACCAGATATTTTCCGGTCAGATTCAAATTCGTAGTCACAGAAGGAGCCTTCGTCTTCACCGCCTCCCGGCTGACCTGAACCAGAAGTTCATCTCCTTCTGTCAGACGCTCCTGCTTTTTTTGCCTTGTATAAATGGGATTTTTTATCTCCTTAAACGGCAGGTAGCAAAGCAGGCCATTTTCGATCTCCACAAAGGCGGCCTGGATATTTTTTGCAATATTTTTGACTTTACCAATATAAATATTGCTGAGAATGGACGACTGTTCTTTCGGAATCAGGGACAATTCCTTCAGATGTCCATCTTCTAAAAGGGCGTCCGCCAGCACCCCCTCCTTTATGCAGGTAATCATTCTGATGCTATCCAATGTCTTCCCCCAGCGCTTCCAGCGGGATCAGCCTGCGTTTCCCTTCGGTCCCCTGGTCCGCATAGATTTCCAGCCGGTGTATGTGCAGTTCCGATGACGTGACCAGATATCCCTGCCGCTCATGGAGGGCAAAAACCTGTATGAAAAGCTCAGGCCTCAGGTTGTGTACGCTCCCCGCGGACACCTGCATCCGGATTACGCCGTCCTGGATGGTACAGTCATAGATCCAGGGGCGAATATCTACTTCCTGCTGTCCCTTTTTGGTATCTTTCAGTACACGGATCGCAGGCTGGTCCAGAAAATCCAGCAGCCTCTTTTCCCAGTCTTTCCCCGGCTCCCGTCCCTGCCGGAACCGGACTTCATAATCCGCTGCCGCCACAATGGACATGGCATTTTTGCTGTTGTCGGGAAGGCGCCGGAAGCTTATGGCCTCCATCCCCTCCGCCATTACCGCGTTCATACGCTCCAGCGCTTCTCTGGAAGAAGGTGCATGGTTCATCCGGATATCCACATACTCGCCCTCACTGGTGAGCCCCACACCAAGAGGCGCTGCAAAAGACATAAGCATATGGGGACTGAACCCTTCGGAAAAGCAGATATCCATGTCTGCCCGGCGGATCACCTTCTGAAAATACCGCATCACATCCAGATGACTGATAAAGCGAAGAGGCCCTGTTTTACTAAATTTAATTCTGATGTTCATGACAGACACCTCCTCCGAATACTGCCGCTCCGCAGCCGGAACAGCTCTGCCGACAGTTTGGGGTCACCACGCCCTCTTTTGCCCGCTCCCATTCCTTCTCTAAAAAGCGGCGGCTGACGCCGATGTCAATGAAATCCCAGGGAAATACTTCGTCCAGGGCGCGTGCTCTGGTCGTATAAAACATGGGATCGACCCCGCACTCTTCGAATGCTTTCTGCCAGCGTTCATTCTTGAAAAACTCACTCCAGGAATCGAAAAGACAGCCGTTTTCGTAGGCTTTTTGAATGACCGGACCGACCCGCCGGTCTCCTCTTGCCAGAATTCCTTCCAGCACCGTCACATCCGCCTCATGCCAGTTGTATTTGATGCTTTTTTTATTCTTCTGCTCTTTGATCTCATGGTTAACCACATAGGCTCTGTGCAGAAATTCTTCTTTTGTACACATCTGCGCCCACTGAAAAGGAGTAAAAGGTTTTGGCACAAAGAAGGAAGTGCTGACCACGATCTGGCATTTTCCGTTTCGCTGTTCTTTTGGCACCTCATAGTACCGCCCGGCGATTTTCTCTGCCAGCCAGGCGATTCCTTTCATATCCTCTTCCTGCTCTGTGGGAAGCCCCAGCATAAAATACAGTTTTACCCGGTTCCAGCCGCCCTCAAAGGCCTGTCCGGCTCCTGACAGGATCATTTCTTCGGTCAGCCCCTTGTTAATCACATCCCGAAGCCTCTGGGAACCGGCTTCCGGCGCAAAGGTAAGACTGCTCTTTTTCACATCCTGCACTTTGCCCATCACATCAAGAGAAAAAGCATCAATCCGAAGAGAGGGAAGCGAGATATTGATTTTCTTTGGCCCGCACGCTTCGATCAGAAAATTCACCAGCTCCTCCAGTCTGGAATAATCGCTGGAACTTAAGGAACTTAAAGAAATCTCCTCATACCCCGTATTTTTCAGCATCTCCACAGCGTATTTTTTCAGCATCTCAAGATCCCGCTCTCTGGTGGGACGGTAGAGCATTCCAGCCTGGCAAAACCGGCAGCCCCGGATACAGCCTCTTTGAATTTCCAGAACCACCCGGTCCTGGGTGGCCTTCAGATACGGCACCACCGGCTTCGTGGGATAAAAAGTATCACTTACATGGAGAACCGCCTGCTTTTGCACTTTCTCCGGCGCTTCCGGACAATTGGGCGTCATGGAAGCGATCGTTTTGTCTTCGTTATAGCTGACTTTATAGAGAGACGGCACATAGATTCCCGGCACCTGTGCCGCCTGCTTCAGGAATGCTTCCCTGGATGCCCCGCTTTTTTTCCATTCTTTGTACCGGTCCATCAGATGGTAATACTGGGTCTCACCTTCTCCGATATAAAACAGATCAAAAAAATCTGCCAGAGGTTCCGGATTGTAGGCGCAAGGCCCTCCGCCGATGACAAAGGGGTGCTCTTTTGTGCGCGCTTTCGCCTGCAGCGGAATCTGTGCCAGATCCAGAACCTGCAGTATATTGGTATAACACATCTCATATTGGATGGTAATGCCCAGAAAATCAAAATCCTTTATGGGATCCTGAGATTCCAGGGCAAAAAGCGGGATTTTATGTTTTCGCAGGGCGATGTCCAGATCCTCCCACGGAGCATACACCCGCTCACACCAGATGTCTTCTCTTTGATTGAACATGTCATATAAGATCTGAATGCCCAGATGGGACATACCGATCTCATAGACATCCGGAAAGCACATGGCAAAGCGGATGTCCACCTGTTGCTTCTCTTTCATAACCGCGTTCACCTCCCCGCCGATATAGCGGGCAGGCTTCTCCACGGACATAAGAATCTCGTCTGTCAATGCTAGTTTTCGCATATTCTCTCCCCTTGCCGGCGGTGTCACTGCAGACCGGTCACCGTCTGCAGCCCCTCTCCGGCGATATATTCAAAAGTAATCGGTTCGCCTTCTTTGTACAGGACGATCTGCGGATGCTCGTTGACGGATACGTCATAGATCGTATCCTTTCCGGTCAGCACCACATAATAATGAGAGTTGCCCTCCAAAACCACCGGCGCGATCGTCTCGATCGTTCCGGTCACCGTCTCCCCGGCGGACACCGGGCCGCTGGAAATGCCATTGGTTTTCAAAAGACTGATGTATGACTTTTCACACTCCGCCACCGTGTCTCCGATGGCCACGTTCTGATACTTTTTGATGTTGACCATGGCATATTTTTTGACCAGTCCTGCGTCGTCTTTCAAAGCCATAAAGTAAGTCGGCTCTCCGGCCACATTCAAAAGCAGCGGGAATGTGGAATGATACCCTAAATTCTGTACCTGACCTTCTGCAGAATTCATGGCAGAATATTCTTCTGCACCCGGGCAGGCATAATACTTGGACTCCATGGTCCGCTGGTTCATAAGCACAAAACCCACATTGGACTCATCCCCGCTGACGGATGTGATGCCCGTATAGACCCATACATCATCTTCCATGGCCAGGTAATTATAACCGTCCGTCGTACGAAGACACCCCTTCTGACTTAAAACACTGTTGAAAAACCCATTCATATACAGCCCATAGTAGTCATAGAGCTGAACCAGAAGATTGGCCGAATAGACAGAATCCACCCACTGAGGGCAGTCGTCCACATCGTAACAGGCCGTCTCGCCGGTGACGGCGTTGCAGAGTACAACTTTTCCGATGGTCTGTCCTCCGAACAGGCCAATGTTGAACTTTTTCACCGGGCAGATCCAGTAGGGCGTCCCCTCCTCATCAATCTCAAAGCTCAGCTGATCAAAAATATAGGTAGGATAGCGGAACCGCAGATGCCGGTAGATGTTGCGGTTAAAATATTCAGCCTGGGAATATTTGATATAACTGCCCTCCGAAAGCCGGACACATTCGGTATCCTGGGTGGTCATATCAATCATAATATAGGCCGGGATTCCCTCGCTCATGTTGGTCAGCCATTTGATGGGGCTGGCATATACCAGAGGCGTCACCCGAACCGGTTTATTCTGATAGTTGATCTGGGTATACAAAGAACTGACTTCGAACTGAGACACCATATCGATCAGAGAACCCATCTTGCGGTTGCCCAGAAGCGTGGCGGAGCTTTTGTCCAGAAGCGGAATCTCCGTATAATTGACTTCTGCGATATCTTCGGTAAACGTTCCTTCCTGAACGGTCAGAAGTTTATGATACTTGTCCGCATTGACAATCGGCGAAGACAAAAGACTGCCGATTCCGTAGACTGCCAACAGGAAAAAGGCGATCACTGCGCCGATCTTCAGCGGTCTGATATCTCCCGCCGGGATGCCCTCCCGGATTCCTCTGGCGCTGAAGAAAAAGGTCAGAATCACAACCAGCGAGATGATGAACAGCCAAAAGCCGCTGGAATGAATGTTGACAGCCGGGATCGTCACATAATAATAAATCCCCGCTGCTGCTATGGCCAGAAGCGACAGCAACAATTTGATTTTCAGTTTCATAAAAGCCTGATCTCCTTTCTTGCTTTACCCCAGTTGCTTTAGAATCGGGATTACTTCCAGCAGATTTTCTGCTGTCCCGGTGAGAAAACGGGCCGTCTCCGGAAGCGGATCTGCCAGATCTTTTACCATCACGACCTTGCAGCCGGCCCGGTAAGCAGCCAGGGCACCGTTGTCCGAATCCTCAAGCGCCAGACAGTTTTCCGGCTTTTCACCAATCTTTTCGCAGGCATAGAGGTATACATCCGGCATGGGCTTTCCGTGAGGCAGAGCAGGAGCACATGCGATCTGATCAAATCGGTCATAAAGACCAAGCCGGGTCAAATGTTCTCTGGTCCGTTCTGCTTTGGCAGCTGTAGACACGGCCTTTTTGTATCCTTTTTCGGTCAGCCAGTCCAAAAACTCGTCCACTCCCTGCTTTTTCTCCACCCCATAAGTCTCTACATGAGCCCTCATCAGCTCTTTTCGGCGGGCCCTCACAGCCCGAAAATCAAAATCCTGCCCAAGAAGCTCCTTAAAATAAGGCTCTGCATACTCTTTGGAAAAGCTTCGGAAGCGCAAAAGCTGCTCATGGGTCAGCTCATATCCCGCCTCCTGGGACGCCTGCTTCCAGTAGCGGTACAGATATTTCTCTGTATCGATCAATATTCCGTCCATATCAAAAATAACTGCCTGTATCATCATTTTTCTCCATTCTGTCCGCGTTTATGCTTCCTCTGTTTTTTGTTATAGAGCTATCTTACTATAAATTTCCTCTGTCTGCAATGATTTTTCCCGATCATGGTATGCATTGGTATTCCAGTGTTTGCCGTGCATACGATCAAGAAACGCTTGAAGCGGGTGTCTTTTCCATATATAATGTTTAGATACAAAGGAGGATTCTTTATGATTCAAATTGACACGGAAAAATGCATCGGCTGTAAGGCCTGTGAACAGGACTGCCCCGGCAGAGCAATCAAAGTCACCGATGGCAAGGCTCAGTATGTAAAAAAATGCATCGAATGCGGCCACTGCGTGGCGATCTGCCCGGAACGTGCGGTGTCCATCCCCGCGTATGACATGGCTGACGTGGAAGAATACGATCCGGATACGTTCCATCTGAATCCGGAGCATTATCTGCATGCGGTAAAATTCCGCAGAAGCATCCGGAATTTTACAAAAGATCCCATCTCCCGGGAAAAAATGGAACGGATTCTGGACGCTGGTCGGTATACTGCAACCGCCAGGAACTGCCAGGACTGCCGTTTTATCCTGGTGCAGGACCGGCTGGAAGAATTCCGGCAGCTGGTCTGGCAGGAGATGCCAAAGGTGCTGGAACAACTCGGGCATGCCGACCGGAACTGGCATTTTCTGTTCTCCCGTTTTTATGAAAGATACCAGAAAGACCCGGCCAACGATACCCTGCTTATGAATGCCACTTCCTTTCTGGTTATCGGCGCTGACAATCCGCTGGATGGTGCCCTGGCAGCAGTCAATATTGAGAATATGGCGGTGGCCGAAGGCGCCGGAGCCCTTTACAGCGGATATATGATACGCATGGTCAGCGAAAGTACAGCTCTGCAGGAATGGCTCGGACTTGAGGAGAAACAAATCGCCTGCTGTATGCTCCTTGGATATCCCCGCCGGACCTACAAAAGGACAGCCCCCCGCCGAAAAGCGGATATCATATGGAAGTAAACTCCATCTTGTGCTGAACACGTACAAAAAGTGACGAAAAGCGATTCCTGTTGTCAGGCCGCTTTCCGTCACTTTTTCATACCTACTGGATATAACGCTCGGTCTCCTTTAAACGCACCAGTGCCCTTGCCATGGCCGCCTGGGTCATATGAAACTCCTGAATACTCTGCTTTTGGCGCAGCCGCTCCTGCGCCCGCTCCAGCGCCTCCCTTGCGCGGTTGGCGTCCACCTCCTCCGGCCGCTCGATCAGATCTGCCAGCAAGGTGGCCCGGTTGTTGGCAATCTGGCAGAATCCCTGCCCGACCGCCGCATATTCCCACTCGCCGTTTTCTTCAAACTGAATCCGCATCTCGCCGGGCTTGATGGCAATGATCATCTCCTCATGATGGGCCATGACCGCCTTTTCCCCGTCCAGCGCCGGTATGATCAGCATGTAGCAGGGACCGTTGTAAAAGCTTCTCCGGCTGGTGATAATCTTCAAGCGAAACGTTGCCATAATCAGATCACCTCTGTACGGAAGCCGTGATCGACTTCGCCTTCTCCACTACTTCCTCAATAGTTCCCACGTTAAAAAATGCCGCTTCCGGATAAGCATCCATCTCTCCTGTGATAATCGCCTGAAAACCTTTGATCGTATCCTCAATGGGCACATACTTACCGGGAACTCCGGTAAAATTCTCTGCCACATGAAACGGCTGAGAAAGGAAACGCTGAATCTTTCTTGCACGGCTGACCGTCAGTTTGTCTTCCTCTGACAGTTCTTCCATACCAAGAATTGCGATGATATCCTGGAGTTCCTTGTACTTTTGAAGCATCTCCTGTACTTTTCTCGCAGTCTCATAATGCTCCTCTCCCACCACATCCGCTTCCAGAATCCGGGATGTGGACTCCAAAGGATCCACAGCCGGGTAGATACCCTGTTCCACAATTTTCCTGGAAAGCACCGTTGTGGCGTCCAGATGGGCAAATGTGGTCGCCGGCGCCGGATCAGTCAGGTCGTCTGCCGGCACATACACTGCCTGAACGGAAGTGACCGATCCATTTTTGGTGGAAGCGATCCGCTCCTGCAGCTCTCCCATCTCTGTGGCAAGGGTAGGCTGATATCCGACTGCCGACGGCATCCGTCCCAGAAGTGCGGATACTTCTGAACCTGCCTGCACAAAACGGAAGATGTTGTCAATAAACAAAAGCACGTTCTGATTCATCTCATCCCGGAAATATTCCGCCATGGTAAGCCCGGTTTCCGCCACCCGCATACGGGCTCCTGGCGGCTCGTTCATCTGGCCGAACACCAGTGCGGTCTTTTCCAGCACTCCGGATTCTTTCATTTCGCTCCACAGGTCATTGCCCTCACGGGAACGCTCTCCCACTCCGGTGAAGATGGAATATCCGCCGTGCTCTGTGGCTATATTGCGGATCAGCTCCTGGATCAGTACTGTCTTTCCCACACCGGCACCGCCGAATAATCCGATCTTGCCGCCCTTGGCGTAAGGAGCCAGAAGATCAATGACTTTGATCCCGGTCTCTAAAATCTCCACCACCGGATTCTGTTCTTCAAAAGACGGCGGTTCCCGGTGCACACACCAGGTTTTGGCATCTGCGATCTCATTTCCTCCGTCCACCGGCTCTCCAAGAACATTAAAAAGCCTTCCAAGGACTTTTTCTCCCACCGGGACTGAGATTCCTTCCCCGGTTGCTGTCACCTCCATATCACGGCAAAGGCCTTCGCTTGCTGACAGCATAATACAGCGCACCACATTGTCTCCAAGATGTTTTGCCACTTCCATCACACACATTTCTCCGTGATTGTCGACCGTAAGTGCATCTTTTATATGAGGGAGAACACCTTTTTCAAACCACACGTCCACGACCGGGCCTGAAACCTGTATGATTTTTCCTTTTTCCATCATACTCTCCTTAACTATAGTTCCATATTATGATGTTGGGGTCAAAAGTTTTTTTGTCCCCTGATGCCTACGGATTGCTCCGCATTTCATGCTCCCGCAATCCTAAAAACATTCAAAATCCGCCCGATCGGGCTACTTTTTCATGTTTTTTCGGGTCCCAAAGTCATGTATTGGCATGCAAGCATGTCATACATGACCTTTTGACCCTGGCATCATATTATTTATTTGCATCTTTTTTGGCACGCTGCGCTTTCGCTCCGCTGCACACCTCCGTGATCTCCTGGGTGATCGCCGCCTGCCTTGCACGGTTATATTTGATCTTCAGCTCACGAAGCAGTTCATCTGCATTGTTGGTCGCCGCTTCCATGGCTGCCATTCTGGCATTGTGCACCGTGTAATAGGCCTGGACCAAAGCCCCGTAGATAAATCCGGTGATATAATTGGGAATAATCGTATCCACCGCTTCTTCCGCAGACGGAATCAGAAAAAATTCCTCCTGATAAACATCTGCAGGAATATGGGCAAGAACAGGACGCTCAATGGGAAGCAGCATTTTGTCTTCCGGCACACTCTGCATACTGCTCTCCATGCGGGTATAGATCACATGGATTTCATCCAGTTCATTATCCCGGTACTTATCCAGGATCTTCTCACTGATCCAGCGGGCTCTGTTAAAATTCGGACTCTGCACCGTGTAGCGAAAATTCTCTTCTATGGGAATATTTCTGGAAGTAAAATACTGCCGTCCCAGCTCTCCCACAACAAAAAGCTTCACATGATTCTCTGCATTGTCCAAAAATTTCTGAGCCAGATTCAGGATGTTGTGATTGTAGGCACCGGCAAGTCCTTTATCGCCGGTGATGACCAGAAGCCCGATGTTTGTGCGCTTTACATCCGGTTTTTCAAAGTACCTATGTTCCATCTCCGGAAGATGACGCAAAATCCGCGCAATCGTGGACTGAAGGGTATAAAAATATGGTTCGGTCGCTTCCAGCGCCTGTTTTGCCTTTTTCATCTTTGTAGAAGAAATCATATACATGGCGTTGGTAATCTTCCTGGTGTCCTGAATACTCTTAATCCGGCTCTGAATCTCTCGAAGCCCCGCCATCTTACCTCACCACCTGCTCTTTGTAATCCTTTACCGCTTTTATGATCTCCTCGATCAGAGGTTCGTCCAGGATCTGCATCCGCTCAATCGCTTCACCGATCTGAGGATACTGTCTGTCAATCCAGGAAAGCATATCTCTCTGGAATTTCTTCATCTCTTTCACCGGAACATCCAGAAGCAGTCTCTGATTTGCCGCACAGAGCGTAATCACCTGCTCATGCAGAGACATAGGTTCGCACAGAGGCTGCTTTAACAGCTCCATCAGCCCTTTTCCATATTGGAGCTGTTCTTTGGTCACTGCGTCCAGATCCGAGCTGAACTGGGTAAACACTTCCATCTCCCGGTACTGTGCCAGGTCAATGCGGATACTTCCGGCTGCCTTTTTCATGGCTTTTGTCTGGGCTGCGCCGCCCACACGGGATACAGAAAGTCCTACGTTGACTGCCGGACGCATACCTGCAAAGAACAGGTCGCTCTCTAAGAAAATCTGACCGTCTGTGATGGAGATCACATTGGTCGGAATGTATGCGGACACATCTCCTGCCTGAGTCTCGATGATTGGAAGCGCCGTGATGGAACCGCCGCCCAGAGCATCATTCAGACGGCTGGAACGCTCCAAAAGCCTGGAATGCAGGTAAAACACGTCGCCCGGATATGCCTCCCGCCCAGGGGAACGCTCCAGAAGCAGAGACAGAGAACGGTATGCCACCGCATGCTTGGACAGATCGTCATAGACGATCAGTACATCCTGCCCCCGGTGCATAAAGTACTCTGCCAGTGCCGTACCAGAATAAGGTGCGATGTACTGAAGCGGCGCCGGGTCACTGGCCGATGCAGACAGAACAATCGTATAGTCCATGGCCCCGTATTTCTCAAAGGTGTGCACCATCTTGGCGACTGTTGAATTCTTCTGTCCGATGGCCACATAGATACAGACCACCCCTTTTCCCTTCTGGTTTAAGATCGTATCTACGGCGATGGAAGTCTTGCCGGTCTGCCGGTCACCGATGATCAGCTCTCTTTGTCCCCTTCCAATGGGAAACATAGAGTCAATGGCAAGAATACCGGTTTCCAGCGGCGTATCCACGGAACTTCGGTCTGTGATGCCTGGTGCCGGCTCTTCCACAGGACGATAATCAAAGGACTCCACAGGACCTTTTCCATCCAAAGGCGCCCCAAGTGCGTCCACCACCCTGCCGATAAAGCCGTCTCCCACCGGAATGCCAGCCATACGTCCGGTACGGACAGCCTTGGTTCCTTCACAGATTTCATCTTCTTTTCCAAAGAGAATACAGCCGATCTCATCTCTTCGAATATCCTGCACCATTCCCTTCAAGCCATTCTCAAAGACCAGAATCTCTCCGTACATGGCGTGATCCACACCGTCAATGTAGGCGATGCCGTCTCCGACCCGTCGGACCGCACCGATTTCCTGGCTCTCAAGTGCCACGTCCTCTAAACTTCCGCGAAGGATACTGATGATCCCTTTTTCTGCAGTTATGGACGTCTTGCCTGTAATATCCAAAGCACTTAATTTTTCTTCCAGAAGCCGTCTGCGCCCCTCCTGGCTCCAGTCATACTCCTGGGTACCTGCCCGGAGGACAAAACCGCTTTCCAGGGACGGATTCTCTTTTTTCTGAATGGAAAGCACTCTTCCCGGATACTTTTTCTCCAAAAACTTCCGGATGCCGGCGAACTGTTGTTCGTCCGGAGCCGTTACGTATTCCAATACACATTCCAGGGGGCCCCGTTCTGCTTCCGGTTTTTCCGTGTATTCCTGGATAATCGCTTCCAGCTGATCCAGCGCCCCGTCCTCTGCCAAAGTCAGCAGAAAAGACCTGGAATCCCTGGGAAAGATCTTCTGGATAATGCTTTCTTTTTTCTCCCGGGGGACAGAAGGGTTCTCAAGCTCCGCCTGAAGAGGCGGGACTTCCTTCAGGATATCCAGAGCCGTTCGAAGGGCCTCCGGCTTTATTTCCATACGGGTAAGCTGTTCCATATATCTGTCATTCTGCATGCGTCTCACCTGCTTTTGTCAAAAATTGATCATAGAGTCCCTGATCGCCGCCGGAAGACTGCATGGATTTTACCGCTGCATCCATAATCACAGAACGGATCTCCTGTTCTGCTTTCCCAACGATCCGTGCTTTTTCAAGTTCCGCTTCTTTCCTGGATGCCTCCACGATCTGCTCTGCCTTATCCTTCGCTTCCGTCACGATCCGGTCATACTCTGTCCTGGCTTTCTTTTGTGCTTCTGTGACTGCAGCAGCTTTTTCCTGCTCGATCTGAACCTGGAATTTTGTACATTTTTCTTTCTCTGCCGCGGCTTCTTCCTGAAGCTTCTGTGCCTTTGCATACTGAGACGCAATCGCCTCTTCCCGCTTACTGATCACGTTGTTGATCGGTTTAAACAAAAACTTTCGGATCAGAAAAAACCAGATCAGAAGATTGGCTGCTGTAAAAAGCAGATTGATATCTAATCTTAACATACTGATATCCGCCTTTCCCTAATTACTCAGGCAAGAAGGATAATGATCAAAAGAGCCACAACAAAACCATAGATAGCTGTCGCCTCCGCCAGTGCCGCACCAAATACCAGCATCTTCATGATCTTTCCCTCAGCTTCCGGCTGCCTTGCCACTGCTTCCGCCGCTTTGGACGTGGCGATCCCAATGCCAATACCTGCTCCAATACCTGTGAATACTGCAATACCTGCTCCAATCGCAATCAATGTAGACATCTTTTTTCTCTCCTTATTTCTTTCCTTTTTATTCTACTGCTTCTTTGATAAATAACCCAGTCAGGAATACAAATACGTAAGCCTGAATCAGACCGTCAAACAGGTCAAAATACATACTGAACAATACCGGCAGACCCACCGGAAGAATGCTCTCGATCAGCTTCATGATGACAAATGCCCCAAGTACATTTCCGAATAACCGCATGCAAAGCGACAGCGGCTTGATAAAGATCTCCAGTACATTGATGGGCGTCACCAAAGCCACCGGTTCCACAAAACCTTTCAGCCATCGCTTCAGTCCCTTTTTACGGATGCCTGCCGCTTCAATGAGAATGATACTCATAATCGCCAGAGCTGCTGTCACATTCAGATCTTTGGTGGGCGGTTTAAATCCAAGAACACCAATCAGATTGGCTATGCCCAGATAGATCAGAACCGACGTCAGATAGGAGGCATATGGTGCTCCCTCTTCCCCGACGATCCCTTTTCCGATGCCTTGAATCCATGTGACCGCATGCTCCAGCAGAAGCTGTCCGCGTCCCGGATGCTCGACCTTAAGATTTCTGGTCAGCAGAACGGACAAAAGCACCACCACCGCCATGATGATCCATGTGACAACCACGGACTCTGCAATCCCGATGCCGCCTATGGAAAATACGGTCTCACAGTTCAGCTCTTCCATCAGGGTTTCGCCCAGATTCCCCATAACCACACTTCCTTTCCTCAATAATCTTTCTGTAATTTGATACAGTCCTTCTTTAGAAAATAAAGGCCTTATCCCTCGTACGAATCATATTATAGTACGTTCTTCCAAAAAAGCAAGGTTGCTTTTAAAAATAATTGTTTGGATTTTGTATATTTTTTTGAAAAATATACAATTTGCACCCGAATATTTGTTTGCTTTTTCATTTCAGTCGTGCTATAATAGGAAAAACGAATGTTCGATCTTAAGAGGAATTTTAATTCAGGAGGTTTTACTATATGGAATATGGAAAGATTACACCAAAGCAGCAGGAGATCCTCGACTTTATCAAATCCGAGATTTTACATAAAGGCTACCCGCCTGCGGTGCGGGATATCTGTGAGGCAGTACATTTAAAATCCACCTCTTCCGTTCACTCTCACTTAGAATCTTTAGAGCGCAACGGCTATATCCGCCGGGATCCCACCAAGCCTAGGGCCATCGAGATTATGGATGAGAATTTTTATCTGCTGCGTCATGAAGTCGTCAACGTTCCTCTGGTGGGGACTGTGGCAGCCGGACAGCCCATTCTGGCGGCCGAGAATATCGAATCTTACTTCCCGATTCCGGCAGAGTATGTGCCCAACACAGACACCTTTATGCTGAAAGTCAAAGGAGAGAGCATGGTAAACGCCGGGATCTACGACGGAGACCAGATCATGGTCCAGCAGCAGAATACCGCAAACAACGGAGAGATCGTCGTGGCTCTTTTGCATGAAGAAGCTACGGTTAAGACTTTTTATAAAGAAAACGGCCACTATCGTCTTCAGCCGGAAAATGATACCATGCTTCCGATCATTGTTGACGAAGTGACCATCCTTGGAAAAGTATTCGGAGTATTCCGGTTATTCAACTGAGTCCAGATACTCTTCCAGTGTGATGCCCTGGCTTGTTATCTTTTCAGCCGCATCGGTCCCTACATAGCGGAAATGCCAGGATTCATAAGATACTTTCGTAATGTCTTCTTTTTCTCTTGGATAGCGCAGAATGAATCCATACTGGCTGCAGTGCTCCTGCAGCCAGAGTATCTCTTTTGTGGTGCCCTGACGCTCATCCAGGATCTGATAATTTTTCGACACGATGTCCACCGCAAGTCCGGTTGCATGCTCGCTGCAGCCTACCGGCATGGTCTCCCGGACAACTTCTTCGTATGCTTCCGAGTAAGAATACCCCTGATGTACCAGCACATCGATATCTTCATCCAGAAGCTCTCTCTGGCGCTCTGTACTGCGGTAAGATGACGCAATCCAAAAAGACAGCCCCTCCTTCTCTCCGTCTTCCAGCATCCGGCACAGGGGATCATAGATCCTTTCATCCACTTCCGCACCATAAGCGCTGAGCCTCTTTAAGTCTGGCTGATAAGATTCCGGCAGCGGATGATCTTTGTTGACCAGAAGGATGTCTTTTGTTCCAAAAGCTTCAGAACTTTCTTTTTGTTCAAACTCTTTGGTCAAAAGGTCCTCCCCGGTGTCTGTATCCTGCCCCTTCTGCTGGGGGCCTGCAACGGTCAGCTGCTTTAATGCCAGAGAAGTCAGCTTTCCGGCAGCTACCAGGATGGTGATTCCCATAACGCTAATCACCATACGCCATGCCATTCGGCGGATCATTCTTCTTCGCATTCGTTGTCTTTTTGCTCTCGTTCGTTTCATCATAAATCCTTTTTCTCCTGCAAGCTGTTTGGAGGAATGTATGTTCTCATTCCACGGAAACTTTGACCCAATTCACAACATCCTGAAATCCAATGCGGACTCCGGGGTAAATCACGTCCTTATCGGCATCCACAATGGATTTTTCAATATAAACCGTCTGTCCGTCTTCCAGATACAAAAGCGCAAGGCACAGCTTCTGAAACAAATAGGTCTGTCCCACGGCGTTCCAGTCCGCAAAGCCGCCGTAATAAGAAGCACATCCCTGGGCAAATAAATACCCCACCTGGGATGCATACTCGGCATATTTACCCATCTCATCATTCTCTTTTACCTGGCTGTAAGTATCTGCATTGTGAATTCTGGCATAGTAGATTTCACTGGTGACCGCATTGATCACAAACGAATAATCAAATTGCTGATCATCCGAAAAGCGCAGATACCAGATATTCAAAAGTTCCTTTTTATTGACATTCTCCCTCGACTCATAGGTAAGCGCATAATACCGGGCCGTCTTGATACAGGAAATCCAGTCTTCGGTGACCATGAGTTCATTCTCCCCATCAACGGACTGGACGGCTTCTTTGTAAAAAGGTCCAATCCAGGGAAGCATCCCGCACTCCGATGCCATCATCGCCTGTCCATACAGACGTTCCAGAAGCTCGCTGCTGACCTGCACCGGTTCTTCCATGGAAGTAAGCAGCACTGGATTTCCCTCTTCTTTTCCCAGATACTGGAATGCCCAGATGGTCTCGGAGATATCATTGGAGCCTTGTTCCAGAAAAGAGAAATCTTCTCTTTTGGATATCTCCACCCGATTCAGGTTCCGAAAGTCCAGACTGCGGCTTACATACCGGGGCAGAAAAACCACGGCCAGAATCAGGCAGATCATCCCGGTAAAGCAAAACCAGAAAAGACGATTTTTCAAATCCATGTATTCTCCTGCCCCCCTTTCCCAAACTGTATGGCAACTGCGGTCCCCTTTCCCGGGATGCTGAAGATCCGCCACCTGGCGTCATGAATGGAAAGAATGCGGCTGCAGAGGGTCATCCCAAGCCCGGCACCGCCTTCTTTTCTCGCACGGGATTTGTCCACCATATAAAACGCTTCCGTGATCCTCGCAATCTCCTTTTGTTCCATACCGCAGCCGTTGTCCATAATACAAAAAAGATATCTTTGGGAATACTGCCTGCCCCGGATAACGATCTTTCCGCCCGGTTCCGTTGCTTTTCTTGCGTTATCCAGAAGGTTGGTAAAGACAGAGAGGAGAAGATCCCGCTCCCCTTTTATGAAACCATTCTCAATCCCCACCCACAGCGTGATTTCCTTCTCTTTTCTTTTGATGGCGGTCAGCCGGATCGCAGTCTGAGACAGTTTGCGGATGGACAGTCTTCGGAATTTGTAAGTCTGCTTGTCAGATACAATCAACTCCAGCAGTTTATATGACAAACTTTCCAGCCTCTTTCCCTGTTGGAAGATATAGTTGACTGCCTCTAATGTCTCTTCTCTGGTACATTCCACCGTTCGCAGCATATCTGCATAACCGATGATAGAGGTGAGCGGTGTCTTCAGTTCATGGGCAAAAGAGGCGGAGAAATCTTCCTGTTTTTTTGCCTGCATAGTCAGCTCATCCATTTTTTCCGAGATCGTATCCGCCATATGATTAAAATCCCGGGCCAGTTCTGTGATTTCGTCTCTTCCTTTCTCCAAAGCCCGAACCTTGTAGTCTCCTCTGGAAAATCTCCTGGCAGTGTGTGACAGTTCCCGGATCGAACGGGTCAGCACATGAGTCAGCAAAAAGACAAGTATTGTGGTAACCGCTGTGAGCACCAGCATTACAAGGGTATACCAGTCGTAATACTCCTCCCGCTCCTTATAGATATCTGAAATATTCCGGATGTTTTCCAGATAATACGTTTTATTTCCGATGCTGGAACGACAGGCAAACAAAAGGTAGATATCTTCCTGTACTTTCAAAAGCTGATAGCCGCAGGGGGCCTCTTCCGTCTCCAGCGTCATTTTCAGAGAATCACCGGAAAAATCCATATGCCCTTTGTTCTCGTAAAGCAGCTCCTGCCTGCCATTGTAAACTTGATAGATGCTTTCAGAATCTGACAGATTCTGCACAACAGATGCCGCTGTGACCGGGATGATACTGTCATCCTGGTAAATCTCGTCCAACATATTCAGATTCATTTCAAAGGAAAGCTGAAACATCCGATTCTCCCGCTCCGCTTCTGAAAGCACTCTCTGGTAGTTTTTTCCGAAGGTAAGCTGAATCATCCAGGTTCCAAAGATTCCGAAAGATAAGAAAAGAAGCACCGTAAAAGAAAAATATACTTTCCAGAAAAACCGCATGGCTATGTCTCCAGCCGATATCCGATCTTATAGACCGCACAGATATGACCTTCCCAGGAAAGCTTTTTTTTCAGACGCTGTACGTGCAGATCCACTGTACGGCTGTCTCCTGTATACTCCTTCTCCCATACCTGCTCATAAATCACCTCCCGGTACAAAGCGATGTTGGGGTTCCTGGCAAAAAACAGCAAAAGCTCGTATTCTTTCAAAGTCAGCAGAATTTGTTTTTTATTCTGCATTACAATCCTGGAAGTCAGATCAATTTCCACATCCAGGATACGGATCGTCTTTCCGATCTTATTGTAACGGCGCATAACCGTCTCTACTCTTGCCAGAAGCTCCACAATCTCGAAAGGTTTGGTGATATAGTCTTCTGCTCCCATCTTAAGTCCTGCCACTTTGTGATCCGTGCTGCCCATGGCAGTGATAAAGATGACCGGAAGGTCCAGAGTCTTTGCATATTCCATCAGTTCATAACCGTTGATCTTGGGAAGCATGATGTCTAAAAGCAGCAGATCAAACCGTCCTCCTTCCATCAAGTCAGCTGCCTCTTCTCCGTCAGACGCACAGGTACAGGCATAGCCTGCCCGGGTCAGATTCATACGAATCAGGTTTGCGATTGGCTCCTCGTCTTCTGCGATCAGTATTTTCAGCATGATTCTTTTGTCTCCCCCTTTATGTATAATCAGGATAGAATGAGTTTGCATCCAATTTGTATCTGTCTATTAGATTTTCTCAGAATAAAAAAGGTTGCAGCGATTTTAATGTTCCGCTGCAGCCTTTATTATAAAAGTGATAAAAAGAGTTGTCACCTGAAAAATTTGGAAAAGTTAGAATTCGATCCTGCTCTCCCCCAGCAAAACGGCTGTTACCTGATCCGGATCCACCACCTGATCAAAACTAAAAAGCAGCTCATAGGATGCTTCTCCTTCCCGAAAACCTTCTCTTAGAGGAATCATCACCCCTTCATCCACTTTGGTTCCATCTGCATAAGATACGCCTGTAGCATAGAGTTCCCTTAGCTCATCCAACTGGTCCAGGCTAACCTGCTGGTCTGCTTCCATGGCACGGACATCGCTGCCGTCATAGACGATAATCATGGAGAGCGGCGAAAGAGCCACTGACTTTACGTGCACCGTATAAGCGCCAAGCTGACAGTCTTTATCCAGCTCATGCGTGATCATATCCGACGAATGGACATCCAGAGCAAAATCCCAGGCTCCGGATACCAGCACTTCTCCTTCTCCTGCCTTCTGTGCAGGTTCCCCTCTAAGAGCGGTAAATTGCAGGTTCATGGACAGATTTTCTTCTGACTGTGTTGTTTTCGTGCCGTAGATCTCAAAATAACGGGTATTTGTCACTGCCTGATCTGCCTCAGACACAAATCCCCAGCCCAAAGCACAGAAGGGACTCTCTTCTTCTGCAAAGTCCATCGTGTAGTCCATCGAACAGTCTTCTGTGATCTTCTGCCCGGGATCTTCCGCAGTCACTTCAAAAAGAGCATAGAACCGGTTCTGGTCCTGGATGGTCTGAATCGCGGTAATGGTAATCCCCTGGTCTGTGACTGTCTGAGACACTTCCTGGGCCATCTGATTCATGGAAAGCTCATTTTTTGTCTCTTCATCGGCCTGAAACACCTGTCCGGCTCTTTCATTCCAGGAAAAGACTCCTGCCGCTGCCGCAGTGGTTCCCGCCAGTGCCACAAGGGCAGCTGCCAGTAAAAAGATTCGTTTCTTTGTTGTTTTTTTCATTCTTGGTGCCTCCTGTTCCTCAAGTTCGGACAGAGCAGACAGTACAGAGCGGTGCACCAAATCGGGTACTTCCGGGTATTCTTTATTCCAGTCAACATGTTTCATAACCATATTCCCCATTCAGCCTCTCTTTCATAAGGTTTCTTGCACGATAAAGTCTGACTTTCACTGTACTTTCTGAAAGATTCAAAATGCCCGCGATCTCTTTTACCGAATAACCTTCCACATAATGAAGGACAAAAGGAACCCGGTAATGCTCTGGAAGCTTCTGGACGGTCAGATACAGCTCCGAATAAACGGTCTGATCGTTTGCTGTACGCTCGTCCAGGTAATCTTCATAGGACACCTGCTTTTTGCGCTCCCGGATCAGCTGATAAGATTCGTTGATCAGAATCCGGGTAATCCAGGTTTTAAAATAGACTTCGTTCTTCAACGTATGCAGTTTCTGATACGCGGAAAGAATCGCATTTTGCATGGCATCCGCACAATCCTCGTCATTTTTCAGAATAGATTTTGCAATGTGGTACAGACTTTTCTCTGCCTTCAATACCTCTGCCGTAAATTGTTCCTTGTTCATCTTGTCTGCCTTTCCTGCAGGTTTCAGCGCTGAATCCTCTGGCTTTCAATTTGTTTTACAACAGTTAGATGAACCGGGGGAGGAAAAGGTTACAGAATGAAAAAAATTTTTTTACAGATATCCTTTCTTCAAATCTTCATAGCCTTCCCGGCCTTCGTATGCAAATTCTCCAAAAAGATCCAGAATGGCAGAAGGATCCAAAATCTCGCTGATCAAAAGATCCAGATAATCCCGGATTCTCCTGAGATTGGTGTGCACCAGATAGCCGGGCACTTTCTTCCCCAAAAATAGTTCTTTTCGGTATTTCTTCCCTTCTGCCGCCATGTATTCCTGCTTATCAAAAACCAGACAGGTGGCAGCTTCCCTGCCGTCATCTGCATAAATCATCAGATGCCTTCCCTCATCCTGCAAAAGCACCAGATGGCGGCATGAGGTGGATATGGATGTATGATACTGCCAGGTGAGCGTAAGCGTTCCAAGCTGTCCCCACATATAGCGGAAAAGCTGCTGTTGAACCTCTGCCTTCTGTTTTCCCACCTCTATGGTTTTGGATGGAGTTCCATCCATCTCCGTGTAAGACATCCGAACCGGAAGATGAGGCAGATAAAACCGGTCCTGAATCTGGTTGAAGGCCTGGCTGGCCGGATATCCCCCGTACAGCCTCCTGGCAAGACAGTAGCGCTGTCTGGTTTCAAAACGATAGATCTGAGGCGACCACATCATACTCCTGGGATTCGGCACGGAACAGGCTATCTGTGAAAAGATATCTTCCAGCTGATCGCGGATATAACCAGAATTCGGATGAATCACATAATCCGGAAGCCGTCCCAGTCCAAAAGGAATCCGGTTCACATCCTCTGTGCTTACTTCCCGGTACAATTCCGGCATACTCACCAGAGCATACCAGTCCTGGGTCTGATGATTAAAATAAAAGCAGGCATATTGGGCTGATTTTTTCCCCTCCTTGATAAAGATCAGTGCATGTCCGCCATAGGACAGTTCCAGCCGATTCAGTTTCTCATCAAAATATTCGGTCAGAAGCTCCAAAACGGTTTCCTCTGTGATATCCTCCTGCGAGATTATTTTCTCCGGGTGATAAGGCATTCGAACCAGAACCTGCTTTGGCAGAACCGCCATGGAAATCCGGATCGGTCCCTCAGCCTTCGAAAGCGCTCTTAAAAGCCTTGTTCCGATCCGCACTGCCATCTCTTGATCACTGGCTTTACAGCCGCTGCCTGGAAGAGGAACTTTTTGATATCTGATTTTTTCATAGAGCAGATAGGAGGCATTCTCGTAAATATCGCATCCGAAAAACTGCTCTCCTCGCTCCGCATAAAGACTGCAGACCGGAAAATCTTCTGCTCCCAGACGGCAGATATCCCCGGCGATACAGTCTGCAATGACCGAAATATCTTCTTCGTGTACCGGAAGCCTGGAAAGCCGCCGCATAAGTTCTTTGTAGATTGCAAGATGTTCTTTATAAGGCGCCGCCGCGATGGGCACAAGAAGCCAGAACTTCGCATCCTCTTCGACATCGGTCAAAGCTTCTCCCGGAAAACGGGGCACATACAGACTGTCGTTCCAGCGGTATTCCAGATGCCTTGGATGAAAATGGATCGAAAGCACCTGATCCTCAAACCAGATCTGTATGGGAGAAAGACCGCTTATCTTTGGATCTGCAAGCTGTCTGCTCCACTTGGGAGAGTAAGGCATCCGCTCTGCCAAGTATTGTTCCAGACAGATGGATTTTTGTATGCCCCGGGCCAGATGAAAAGCAGCATTCAGATAGTAGCGCACATAGGCCCGTTTCTGAAAATCAAAGCTGCCCCATGTAAAACCGGACTGTTCATCTTCTGTAAGTTCTGTCACTAACTGATCCGTCACCTCCCGGTCTTTGGATGCCTGCGCGATCTTTTCCAGAATCTGACTGCTGTAGGGCGCATCCGGGTGCTTTTCAAAATAATCCTGAAGCTTTAAAAGCAGATATTTTCCGCTTTCCTTACGGATCCAGTAACGCAGCACCTGTTCTTCTACAAAAGACGCATCCGTCAGGGCATCTGCCACATCTTCACGGGCCAAATAGCAGTCCAGCCGCTGCCGCTCTTCTTCTGTTTTTCCTTCGTTGAAAAAATACGAGGTGCCTGTATCATACTGATTAAAATCCCGGATTACTTTTGTAAAGCTGATCCGGGGTTTTTCCAAAAGATTTGGAATCCTGGACAGCACTGCCTCCCGAAGACCGCCATAAAGCAGCTTTTCCCTCCCGTTGGTGGCTGTATCCAGTCGCAGATGATCCCATAATATCCGGTAAACTCTGTCCGGAAGTTTCGTATGTCGGAAAAAATATGTGATCAGCTTCAGCGATTTGGGATGTCTTTGGGACAACTCGTACTGACCGGCATTGGCAATCGGCCGGTCTGAAATATTGGAGAGCAGGTAACGGTCAATAATCTTTCCCAGATAAAGCGTCTGTGCATCGGTCCAGGTCTCATCCTGTGCAAGCACCAAAAGCTCCCGATAGTCCCGAAACCCCGCCTGCATGGCCGGATCATTTTTCTTAAAGGCGGTAACAGCCGGCCCCATCCGGGCGATCTCCACAATGTACTCAATCCCCGTGAATATTGCCTGATTCTCCGCCTGGAACTGATCCCCAACCTTCCGGATTCCATAGGCAATATAAAGTTCTGTCAAAAATTCTTTGCTGGGCGGATATTCCGTCTGAAAGTCCCGGGCCACCTCCCACATAAGCTTTACAAATTCTTCTTCCCGGTATCCTTTTAAAAAGATTCCTGACAGAAAATAATCCGACCAGGCCACCCGGTCCTTCCTGCACTTTCCTGTATACAATTCCCGAAACTTCTCAATCTCTTCTCCGCTGCGAAAAGGATTTCCAGCTGATGTCCCTTTCCAGGAACAGCTTTGCGGCCGTATCTTCCTTTGGTTATCCGGCCTTCCAGTCTCCGCCTCCCCGGTATCCTTCCCGAAACGATATTCTGACTCTGCCATACGCGCTTCCTCCTCATGATCACTTACTTTTTAACAATTATACCGGATCTCTCCTGCAAAATCCATCCCCTATTCCCCTGCTCTTTTTTCTCTTCCTGTCTGATACGCTTTTTCCAAAACTCCTGTGTTTGGTCTGCATGATACCTGGATCGTATTTGAAAATTCATTCCCGAAATCTGCCGGAAAGCAGTTTTCAAACACGCTCTGGCGAAACTCCGAAAAATCAAAGACCCCGCTGCAAGCAACGGGGTATCAAGTTTCCCTGATACATTCCATTTGCATCCAGTAGACAAAAAAAGAGTCCAGAACCGTTTTCACAGCAAGCAGTCCTGTACTCTTCCCTTTTTTCTATGCGCATACACTCTGAAAATCCAGCCGGATCAGTCGGTTCCCGTCCTCGTCCTGGGGATTTCTCATATACACAAGGTCCATATTTCGTGCCTGAAATTCCACCACTGCCCGTTCCAGAGAAATCGCCCGGTAAGTCTTTGAGCCGCGTCCATCCTGCGGAATTGAATGATCGTTTTGCGGATCCCAAAGGATCAGAGAAACCACTTTGGCATGGCAGGCCAGTGCCAGCTCCACGGTCTTCTGAAGTCCCAGATATTCTGCGGCCAGGTTAATCAGTAACACATCAGAGTCCTTGATCGCCGGATTGCGGTAATCCAGCTCATAGATATTCTGTTTTTCGTATTGTTCCATCTGTTGCCTGTGAAGGGCATCCAATAAAGCGTGAATCATCTTTCCTCCGTCCTTTGCATGTTTTTATAACCGTGTCGTACTTTTCAGTTATCTTTTATGGTTCTACTATATTAGACGCTTTTTGTATCAAAAAAGTTTCAAAAGAAAGAAAAAATTTAAAATTTATTTGTTTTCATCCTGATCCAGGATAGATTCTAGGTCCAGTTCTACTTTTTTGCGGCGGATCAGACGGATCCCGCTGATCATCAGGATGACAGCCATCACAAACCTTGGAAGGCGATACAGATAATTTCCCACAAGACTTGCAAAATCTGAAGAAACATATACCCGAAGCACAGCTGTCAGATTCTGGATTGATGGTCTCCAGATCAGCAAAATGCCAAGCAGCAGCAGAATCCAGCCAAATACTTTTGTCTGATTGTCATTTAGCCTTCCTTCCGGCAAAAGCTGATTCAGATGGAACAGATAATCATCTTCCAGCGCGTAAAACTCTTCATCCGGAAGACTTGCCTTATTGTGTGTGTTAAACAGGCTGTAAAACCATAGGATGATCAGACCGGGCAACATCCCCTGCAGTTCCAGTGTCGTGATGAGGATCATCAGTCCAAAAGTCAGACACATGATGCTTAAGCCTTCTTTCATAAATCCCAGATACATCTCTCCTGCCCCCGGCACCAGAGAACATATAAATGTCATAAATCCATTCTTTTTTCTAATCATTTTGCTCCTCCTTATCATCTATATCAATCAGCCATCCGCCAATCCGGTCTAACCGGTTCAATCCGCTTTGAATCCGCTCTGTAATGGTTTGCCTGGCATCTTCTAAAAGCCGGGGTTTTCGATTTGCCCAGGATTCCTCCTGTACCGGAACCGCAAATAAAACCAGAATAGATACTGCCACTGCAAATCCGACTTTCAGGCTGTATAAAAACAGGCGCATCTGCCTGGAGGTCTGATAGACATTCCTGCCGGCCTGCACCCGAAGACTTTTACTCTGCTCTAAAATCTCTTTCTGCAGATATGCAGGCGGTTCTGCCAAGTCTTGTTCCAGAAAATCGAACAAAAGTTCGGCGCAGTGATCACAGCAGCCTGTGTGCGTAAAAATCATCTGCTGTTCTTCTGCTGAAAGGGTACCTGCCTTCCAGGCTTTCAGCCATTCTTCTGTCAGATGTCCGCTCCACGTTCTCATCTGGCCCCGTCTCCTTTCAGTCTTTTTCTCAAAAGCGCTTTTGCGCGGTAAATCTGTGTCTGTACAGTCTTTGGATTCCGTCCTTTTTCTGCTGCGATCTCTCCTGCTGATTTTTCTTCATAGAAGTGTGCCTCTGCGATCTCGTCATACGGCGGCGGGAGCTGCCTGCAAAGAGCCAGTACTTCTTTTTTGGACTCCTCCATCAAGCAGGCGGCTTCCGGACTTGATGCTTGATCCGGAATCTCTAAAAATATCTCTTCTTTTGCCGGTTCCATTTTGCGGGCTGCACTTTTTTGGTGATCCAGACATTTGTTGGTGGCAATCCGACAAATCCATGCACGTTCATGCCTGCCGTCAAAACCAGGCAGTTTCTGATAGACAGACAGGAAGGTGTCCTGGGTCAGATCCTGTGCATCAAACGGATTCCCGGTCATCCGGCAGCACAGCGTATAGACCAGCCTTTCATATTTGGCAAGCAGCGCTGCAAACTGTTCTTCCCCTTCGATCATTCCTGCCTCCTCTCTGAACGGTTCACTTATTATAACGAGTGGAAAATGGAAAACACTTCAAATTTTCGAAAAAAGAAAAAAAGAATTTAAAAACAGGAAAAAATATGATACAATTTTCAGGACAGAGAGATGAAAAATCCACAGCGAAAAGCCGTACAATCCCCGGAAAGATTTTCAGGCACATGTGTGACAGAATATCCTAAAAGATCATACAGTGGGAGGGCTGAAGCAAAACGATAGACAGGAGGATCCAACTATTATGAAACAACAATTATCAACAGGAATCGCCCTGCTTCTGATCTTATCTATCCTGACCGGTTGCTCGGGCAGGAGTCAGACAGAAGAGCCGGCCGTTACGGAAGAACCAGTTTTACTGGAATTGTCACAGACTGAGATTCCGGTCACCATAGATGATCACGAAATACTTGCAGGAAGAACTACCATACAGGAACTGTTGGATGACGGTTTCCGGGTTATGATCTCCAAATGGCAGGAGGACCGGGTCGTACAGCATGAAGTGGATCCCAAAGAAGTTTTAGAACCAGGAGTCAATTACCATGAGTTATTTATTGAGGTTGCAGATTCCGCCTTTATGCGTCTTTCGGTGCGGACCGAAGAAGAGGGAATCTGTATGGGCGATGCTCCGATCACCAGAGTAGAGCTGCATCTTTCACATGTAGCAGAGACACTGCCTGACAATATCCTGCTGTGCGGTGTACCTGTAAAAGAGCTCACCCGTGAGAAAGCCAGAACTCTGTTCCCGGATTTTGAACAAGAAGATCTGTCTGTCTACAGTCGTGGTGTCGATTACAAATGCAACCTGATGTTCAGCCCCAGTACATTGATTCTTTACCAGTTCTCCCTTCGCAGTACCATCGGAGATGCACCGGAACCTGAGATCAAAAAGCCGTCCATCTGGTAATTTTGTAATTCTTTTTAATTTCTTAAAATTCCATCTTGTATTTTTTGTCAGACGTGCTATAATAGGGGATATGGAAGCATAGCTCAGCTGGGATGAGCGTTCGCCTCACACGCGAGAGGTCATGGGTTCGAGCCCCATTGCTTC
>CAJTYJ010000044.1 GCA_910583895.1 uncultured Lachnospiraceae bacterium | reverse complement strand
ATTCTTCAGTCCAACCTCCGCGATGGGATTCAGACAATGATACTGATACATAGTTCTACTTGTTCTCCTCTTCAAATTTTTTCATAAACGCAACAAGCGCTTCCACGCCTTCCTTCGGCATCGCATTGTAAATGCTGGCCCGCATACCGCCCACACTTCTGTGACCCTTTAAGTTCACAAAACCGGCGGTTTCAGCCTCCTTTACAAATTTAGCGTCCAGTTCTTTTCTGCCTGTCACAAAAGGAACGTTCATAAGCGAACGGTCTTCCTTTCTCACCGTGCCCCTGAAAAGCCGGCTGCCATCCAGAAAATCGTAGAGAATCGCTGCCTTTTCCTCATTCCGCTGCTTCATCACCTCCAGTCCGCCCATCTTTTTTAACCATTGAAACACTTTGCCGCAGGTATAGATACAAAAGCAGTTCGGCGTGTTGTACAAAGAGCCTGTATCTGCCTGGGTCTTATATTTCATGATCGACGGCGTCCCCGGAAGCACATCGTCCGTAATCAGGTCTTCTCTGACCACCGCGATCACCATGCCTGCCGGCCCGATATTCTTCTGGACACCACCGTACATAACCGCATATCTGGATACATCCACCGGCTCCGACAAAAAGCAGGAAGACACATCCGCCACCAGATCCTTTCCCTTTGTGTTGGGAAGGGTTTTAAATTTTGTTCCGTAGATCGTATTGTTCTCACAGATATACACATAATCGGCATCTTCGCTGACCGGAAGATCCGAACAGTCGGGAATGTAAGAATACGTCTGGTCTTCACTGGTCGCGATTTTATTGGCCTTTCCGTATTTTTTCGCCTCCTCAAACGCTCTCTTTGCCCACTGCCCGGTGACAATGTAATCAGCCACCCGATGTTTCATCAGGTTCATAGGGACCGCCGCAAACTGCAGATGAGCGCCTCCCTGCAAAAACAGTACTTTATAGTGATTGGGAACCTTTAAAAGATCTCTGAAGTCCTGTTCTGCTGTCCCGATGATCTCATCAAAAACACTGGAACGATGGCTCATCTCCATCACAGACATGCCTGTGCCGTGATAATCCAGCATCTCATCCGCAATCTCCTGAAGCACCTCTTCTGGCAACACCGCAGGTCCTGCCGAAAAATTGTAGACTCTTCTCATAACTTCCTTAATCCTCTCTTCCAAAACATAACCGAATTATTTAACCAGATCATCCTGATCAAAAGCATTTTCTATGGGCGCCCCTGCCGGCACCATCGGAAATACTTTGTCGTCACTGTCAATCTGACAGTCCAAAAGCACTGGTCCTCCGCAGGCAAATGCTTCTGCAAGCGCCGGGGCAAACTCCTCTTTTTTCGTCACCCGAATGCCTTTGCATCCAAGAGCCTCCGCCACTTTGACAAAATCCACCCTGTCATTTAATATGGTCGCCGAATACCGTCCCTCATAGAATAAATTCTGCCATTGACGCACCATTCCAAGTACATGATTGTTGACCACCACCTCGATGACAGGAATATTGTAACGGGCAGCTGTAGCCAGCTCGTTCATATTCATACGGAAGCATCCGTCCCCGGCGATATTAATCACCCGTTTTTCCGGCATGGCAACTTTTGCTCCCAGGGAAGCACCCAGACCATACCCCATGGTCCCAAGCCCTCCGGAACTTAAGAAAGTGCGGGGATGGGTGTACTTATAGTACTGAGCGGCCCACATCTGATGCTGGCCGACCTCCGTACAGATAATCGCATCCCCTTTGGTCGCCTTGTAAATCTCTTCCACGATATAAGGGCCTGTCAGTCCCTCTTCGTTATATTTCAACGGGAACCGGACTTTCAGGTCATCAATAAAGGAGCGCCATTCTTTGTGATCTTTCTGCTCAAGAAGGGGATTCAGTCTTTTCAGAACTTCTTTTACATCCCCGATCACACTTGCGGACACCAGAATATTTTTATTGATCTCTGCAGGGTCTACGTCGATCTGCAGGATTTTTGCATGGGTTGCAAAACGGGAGGCATCCCCGAACACCCGGTCACTGAAACGCGCTCCAATGGTCACCAGCAGATCACATTTGGATACGCCAAAATTGGCGTACTTGGTGCCATGCATGCCCAGCATTCCGGCATAGAGGGGATGTTCTCCGCAGAAAGCACCTTTTCCCATCAGCGTATCGCACACCGGAGCATCCAGCTTCTCTGCAAACACAAGCAGCTCCTCGGATGCGTTGGAAGCAATGGCGCCGCCTCCCACAAAGATCATGGGCTTCTTTGCCTGATCGATCAGACGGACTGCCTCTTCCAGATCTTCCTCTTTGATCGTGGAATTATCCGAAACGATCTCCTCAGGAGTCTTTGCAAAATATTCGGTTTCGTTGGCCGTCGCATCTTTGGTTACATCAATGAGCACCGGACCCGGCCGCCCGGATTTTGCGATTTTGAAAGCCCGACGGATCACAGCTGCCAGATCTGCAACGTCTTTTACAATAAAATTATGTTTTGTCACCGGAATCGTGATCCCGGCGATATCCACCTCCTGAAAGCTGTCTTTTCCAAGGAGTGACTTGCCCACATTGCACGTGATGGCCACAACAGGGATGGAATCCATATAAGCTGTGGCAATGCCCGTGACCAGATTGGTGGCTCCTGGGCCTGAAGTGGCAAAACAGACACCCACTTTGCCGGTGGCCCTCGCATAACCGTCCGCCGCATGAGAAGCGCCCTGCTCATGGGATGTCAGTATGTGTCTGATTTCCGGATGCTTGTAAAGCGCATCATAGATATTTAAAATTGCCCCGCCGGGATAGCCAAAGACGGTGTCTACCCCCTGTTCCTTCAGGCAGGCAATTACAATCTCTGCTCCTGATAAAATCATATTTTGTTTCTCCTTATTAGAGTTCCGCATCTTCCCTTCGCGTACTTTATGCCCAGAACCGTTCCCTTCTCACCTTCGGCATCCGGTAACGCTTCTGCGTACGCTCCGGGAAGTTGCTGTCGTTTGTTTAGAGTTCCGCATCTTCCCTTCGCGTACCTTTATGCCCAGAACCGTTCCCTTCTCACCTTCGGCATCCGGTAACGCTTCTGCGTACGCTCCGGGAAGTTGCTGTTTTTTATTTGAAGTTCCGCATCTGATTAATGTTTCTGGATCTCCAGGATGGCTCCCCGGTTTCCGGAGGTTACCATGGAGGCGTAGCGGGCCAGATATCCGGTCGTCACTTTCGGCTCTCTTGGCTGCCACTTTGCGCGTCTCCTTGCAAGTTCCTCATTGGAAAGATCCACATCCAGACGGTTTTCCGGGATATTGATCTTGATGAGATCCCCTTCTTCCACCAGGGCAATAGGACCGCCCACAGCTGCTTCCGGTGATACATGGCCGATAGAAGCTCCTCTGCTGGCTCCGCTGAACCGGCCGTCTGTGATCAGAGCCACAGAAGAACCCAGCCCCATACCTGCGATGGCGGATGTGGGGTTTAACATCTCCCGCATACCGGGGCCGCCCTTTGGTCCCTCATAACGGATGACAACCACATCCCCTGCCACAATCTGTCCGCCCTTGATGGCTTCGATCGCATCTTCCTCACAGTCAAAGACTCTCGCCGGGCCTTCGTGTACCAGCATCTCCGGGGCCACAGCTGAGCGCTTGACCACGCCGCTGTCCGGAGCCAGGTTGCCTTTGAGGATCGCAATCCCGCCGGTTGCACTATAAGGATTCTCCACCGGACGAATGACCTCCGGATTTTTATTTACACAGGAAGCAATGTTTTCTCCCACATTTTTACCGGTCACCGTCAGGCAGTCCAGGTTCAGAAGATCCTTTTTGGAAAGTTCTTTCATTACCGCGTAGACACCGCCCGCCTCGTTTAAATCTTCCATATAAGTAGGACCAGCCGGAGCCAGATGGCACAGATTCGGAGTTCTTTCGCTCACCTCATTGGCGATATCCACGTTCAGATCCACACCCGCCTCATGAGCAATGGCCGGAAGATGCAGCATGCTGTTGGTGGAGCAGCCAAGAGCCATATCCACAGTAAGCGCATTCATAAAGGCCTTTTCTGTCATGATATCCCTGGGGCGGATGTTTTTCCTGAGCATCTCCATCACCTGCATACCCGCCTTTTTTGCCAGCCTGATCCGCTCCGAATAGACCGCCGGTATCGTGCCGTTGCCTCCAAGCCCCATACCCAGTGCTTCCGTCAGACAGTTCATGCTGTTGGCTGTATACATACCTGAACAGGAACCGCAGGTAGGACATACTTTATTTTCAAATTCGGTTACATCTTCCTCTGTCATGGTTCCCGCCGCATAGGATCCCACCGCCTCAAACATGCTGGAAAGACTTCTTTTCTGTCCTTTCACTCTGCCGGCCAGCATGGGACCTCCGCTCACAAAAACCGTGGGGATATTGACTCTCGCCGCCGCCATCAGAAGCCCTGGCACATTTTTGTCACAGTTAGGTACCATAACCAGTGCGTCAAACTGATGCGCCATGGCCATAGCCTCTGTGGAATCCGCAATCAGGTCTCTGGTCACCAGTGAATATTTCATGCCAATGTGTCCCATGGCAATTCCGTCACAGACTGCAATCGCCGGAAAAACGATCGGAGTTCCTCCCGCCATGGCAACGCCGGTCTTTACCGCTTCCACAATCTTATCCAGATTCATGTGCCCCGGCACAATCTCATTGTAGGAGCTGACAATCCCTATCAGCGGCCGGTTCATCTCCTCTTCTGTCAGTCCCAGTGCATGGAACAAAGAACGGTGGGGCGCCTGCTGCATCCCCTTGGTAACTGCATCACTTCTCATTTTATCTTTCCTCCTGACTATCGTATCGCTTCAGCCCTCACCGCCTTTTGGCAGGAGATGAGTTTCCAGCCGTCTCCAGCTCTGTAAAATCCATCTGAATCCGTTTCGTGCCTCTGCTGTTTTTATGTATATCAGATTCTCTCTGCGATCAGATCTCCCATCTGGACCGTACCGGTATAAGTACAACCCTCTGTCATAATATCACCGGTCCGGTAGCCGTCTTTTAAGACCTGACGAACAGCCCCTTCGATCGCCTCTGCCTCCTGATCCAGGTCAAAGGTGTAGCGCAGCATCATGGCAGCAGACAGAATGGTGGCAATGGGATTGGCCTTATTCTGTCCGGCAATATCCGGCGCAGAACCGTGGCTTGGCTCATAGAGACCAAACCGGGTGTCATTTAAGCTGGCGCTGGAAAGCATGCCGATGGAGCCGGTCACCATGGAAGCCTCATCAGACAAAATATCCCCGAACATATTTTCGGTCAAAATCACATCGAACTGAGCCGGATTCATGACCAGCTGCATAGCGCAGTTGTCCACATACATATGAGAAAGCTCCACATCCGGATAATCCTTTGCCACTTCCTCCACTACTTTCCTCCAAAGTCTGGAAGAATCCAGCACATTGGCCTTATCTACGCTGCACACTTTCCCGCGTCTTTTCTGTGCCACGTCAAAGGCACGTTTCGCAATGCGGCGAATCTCAAGTTCATTATAGGAAAGAGTATCTACCGCTGTCATGACTCCGTCTACCTCCTCGGTCTTTCGCGCTCCGAAATAAAGGCCGCCGGTGAGCTCTCTCATGATCAAAAGGTCAAATCCTGCCCTGCTGATGTCCTCCCGGAGCGGACAGGAACTTCGAAGCTCTTCATACAAATATGCCGGCCTTAAATTGGCGAAAAGATTCAGCGCTTTCCGGATACCAAGAAGCCCCGCCTCCGGCCGCTTAGACGGTTCCAGCTGATACCAGGGAGAGGTCTTCGCATCCCCGCCGATCGAACCCATAAGCACCGCATCACAGGCCTTCGCCTCCTCGACCGTCTCCTTTGTCAGAGGAACCCCATGTACATCAATGGATGCTCCGCCCAGCAGCAGCTCCTTATAATCAAATCTGTGACCGAATTTTTCAGCTGTCCGGTCCAGTACCTTTTTTGCCTCCCTTACAATCTCCGGCCCGATGCCGTCACCGAAGATCAAACCAATCTTACCATTCATAAAATAGCACCTCCTAAATTTATGACATAAAAAGGCGGAAGTCCCCTTCCGCCCTGCCGGCACTTCTGCTCAGCTAATTCTGCTTTTCTACTTCCTGGATCGCCGCCTTCTTCATCGGGATCCGGCAGTTGCGGTTGCTTCCAAACTCTACGATCACATCCTCGTCTGTAATATCAATCAAAACTCCGTAAAATCCGCTGGTCGTCACAACCACATCTCCGATTTCCAGAGATGCCAACATCGCCGAAACTCTTTTCTGTTCTTTCTTCTGCGGTCTCAGCATGAAAAAATACATGGCAGCGATAAAAAGACCCCATACTAATATCATCTGCAACATACCGACTCCCGCGCCGGCACCTGCTCCTGTCAACAACATATCTATTTCCTCCTGAAAAATGACTTAATTTATATTGTACACAATAACCCTCCCTTGGGCAAGCATTTTTTTCGGCATTTTCCGGGGATTTTATAGGGAATCCCCCGCTTCCATCCCTGATAATTTCTGTCTTTTATACTCCTGATATTTTCCTTCCTCGATGGCATTCCGGATCTCTTCCATCATATGGTTGTAAAAATACAGATTGTGCAGCACACAAAGCCGCATTCCAAGCATCTCTTTTGCTTTCAGAAGATGCCGGATATAGGCCCTGCTGTATCTTCTGCACGCAGGACACTGACAGCCCTCCTCGATGGGACGTTCATCCAGCTCATACCGGGCATTGAACAGGTTGCGCTTTCCCTGATTCGTGTACACATGCCCGTGCCGCCCGTTGCGGCTGGGATACACACAGTCAAAAAAGTCCACGCCCCGCTCCACCGCTTCGAGGATATTTGCCGGCGTCCCGACCCCCATCAGATAGGTGGGCTTCGCAAGGGGAAGATGCGGCATCACCGCCTCGATGATCTGATACATCTCTTCGTGACTCTCTCCCACTGCCAGGCCTCCGATGGCATACCCTGGCAGGTCAAGTTCCGCAATCCGTTTGGCATGCTCCACCCGGATTTCCTCATAGATTGCTCCCTGATTGATCCCGAAAAGAAGCTGTTCCTGATTGATCGTATCCTCAAGGCTGTTCAGCCGCTCCATCTCCTTTTTACACCGCACAAGCCAGCGGGTTGTCCGCTCCACCGAAGCCTGCACATATGCCCGGTCCGCCTTGCTCGGCGCACATTCATCAAAAGCCATGGCAATCGTAGATGACAGATTGGACTGAATCTGCATACTCTCTTCCGGTCCCATAAAGATCTTCCGCCCATCCACATGGGAACGAAAATACACGCCCTCCTCCTTGATTCTGCGAAGTCCTGCCAGAGAAAACACCTGAAATCCGCCCGAATCTGTCAAAATAGGCCTGTCCCAGGACATAAAACGATGCAGTCCACCCATCTTTTTCACCACCTGATCTCCAGGCCTCACATGCAGATGATACGTGTTGGACAGCTGCACCTGCGTGCCGATCCCTTCCAGATCCTCCGTAGACACTGCCCCCTTAATGGCTGCCACGGTTCCCACATTCATAAACACCGGAGTCTGTATCACCCCATGCACCGTACGAAGCTCTCCCCGCTTCGCACTTCCATCTCTCTTCCATATTTTATACATCTATCTCTTACTTCCTCTCCTGAAATCTCCATATTCCCCAACTATGTGCTTCCTGCTCACCCTCGACCTGCCGAAGGCTGATATTTCTGAAATGTTCACCCCTTCTCCTCCCTATTTACAAATGTCAGTATATTATATATACTGATGTCTAGTCAATCAATTTTAAAGAACAGGAGAATTCCCATGGCAGGTTCCACACTTGGCACTTTACTATCCATCACCACTTGGGGCGAATCCCACGGCAAAGCGATCGGCGTCGTCCTGGACGGCTGCCCCGCCGGCCTTCCCCTGAAAGAAGAAGACATCCAGATTTATCTAAACCGCCGCAAACCCGGCCAGTCCCGCTTCACCACCCCCCGGAAAGAAGCAGATGCCGTCCAGATCCTCTCCGGTGTCTTTGATGGCCGCACCACCGGCACTCCCATCTCTCTGATGATACCCAATACCTCCCAGCGCTCAAAAGACTACCGTGAGCTTGCCGAGTGCTATCGCCCGGGACATGCGGATTACACTTACGACTGTAAATACGGTTTCCGGGATTACACAGGCGGCGGCCGTTCCTCCGGGCGTGAAACCATCGGGCGGGTGGCAGCCGGAGCCATTGCCGCCAAAATCCTGTCAAGGCTCCAGATCACTGTAACCGCCTATACCCGTTCCATCGGCCCTGTGTCCATCGACTATGATCGGTTTGATCTGTCCCAGATGGAGCAAAATGCCGTCAATATGCCCGACGCTGTGTCGGCCGGACTCGCTGAGGCCCATCTGGATGCCTGCCGCGAACAGCAGGACTCCTGCGGCGGCGTGGTGGAATGTGTCATTCAGGGACTGCCGGCCGGAATCGGAGAACCCTGTTTTGACAAGCTCAACGCCAATCTGGCCAAAGCCATCTGTTCCATCGGAGCCGTCAAAGGATTCGAGATCGGAGACGGCTTTGAAGCCTCCAGATCCTTCGGCAGTCAAAACAATGATGCCTTTTACCGGACCACCGACGGAACAATTGCCAAAAAGACCAACCACGCAGGCGGTGTCCTGGGCGGTATCAGCGACGGAAGCGACCTAATCTTCCGGGCGGCCTTCAAGCCCACCCCCTCCATCAGCGCTCCCCAAAAGACCGTCAACAAATCCGGTGACGATATCACCCTTTCCGTCAAAGGACGCCATGATCCTATCATTGTACCCCGGGCTGTGGTAGTGGTAGAATGCATGGCAGCGCTGACGGTTCTGGACCTTTTGCTGGTCAGTATGTCCTCCCGCCTGGATCGGATCGAGAACTTCTTCACGACATTGTAAATGTGTTTTAGAATCGGCGCAAAAAAGCAACCAGCTTCCCCGGGCGGGGAGTGCGGTTGCCTTTTTGATGTTATGCTTTTTCGTATTCTTTATTTTTCATCATACTGTTTTACTTCCACGCTCTTCTTTTCAAAATCCAAAAAGAGCTGGAATGCATATCCGTCTTCGCTGGTATCCCAGATCTCCACATACCTGGGCACGATCTCGATCAGGATCTCTGTGTCTTCATGGCTGTACTTGTTGTAGCTCTGCCACAAGTGCTTTTTGTAGCCCTCAGCAAACCGCTGACCTGGCTCATCTACCACAAGCCCTTTGTTTACCGCGATCCCTTCCACCTGCACGCCGCTCCAGCAGACGGCCACCTGGGGATTCTCAAGGAGCTGCTTTGTCTTGCGGAAATTTTTATCCGTCTTAAAATAAATCTTCTCATCATAAAACAGGCAGCTTACATTGCGCACCATAACATAATCATTCAGGCTGGATGCAAGGGCCATAATCTTACTGTCCCCCAGCATCTCGAACATGCGGTCCACCGCCTCCTGATAAGTAATTCCCTTGTTCAGTGTAAATTTCATCTCGTCTCTCCTCGTACCTACTGATTGATAATTCCCCGAATCACCCTGCTCAGTCTTTTATAAACCAAAAATGTCACCACGGACGTTGCCCCATACTTGATCAGGTTAAAAGGCACGATCCCCATGATCACCATAGTTGCCGCATCCTTAACCGCCGGATTGACTGCACTGCACATTGCGATAATATCATCCATGGTCATACCAAATAAAGTGGCATAAAATGGAATGATCAGGTACAGATTCGTGATAATTGCCACCACAGACACCGTGATTGTACTCACCAGCATCCCCATCACGGCCGACTTCTTCGACTTCTTCCAGTGGTAGATAAAAAGAGCCGGCATCACATAGGCACAGCTTAAAATCAGTCCCTGCAGCTCTCCGGTTCCAAAAGACATACTCCCCTGAACGACGAGCTGCAGCATGAGTTTGATCAGAATAATAAAAAATGCAGCTACCGGCCCAAACATATATCCGCCCAGGATCTCCATCACCCCTGACAAGTCAAAAGACAAAAAAGGCGGCAAAAACGGAAGCGGAAAGCGAAGCAGCATCAGCACAGTGCTGAGTGCTCCCATAAGTCCGATAAAAGCAATGCTTCTTACTTTGGCCCGGACCGTACGGTTCAGTCCCTCCCCTGCTTTTACAACTGGTTTTGCGGTGTCATTTGTTCGATTCATTCTGAATCCTCCTTCCAAAAATATAGATTTCGGCCGGATTTCCCTTCCCTGAGACATAAAAAACCCGGGGACAGGGTCTCCGGGCGCATTTTTGCAGAAAATGTCTTTTCTCATCCGGACTATACCGTCGGTTCCGGAATTCTCCCATTTAAGAAGTCACCGGATCAGCCGCATATGCGGGTCATGGACTATACCATCGGTAGGGACTCTCACCCTGCCACAAAGACTCTCGGTATTCAGTTATGAACGAAGTGATTGCAGTTACATTTCTCTGCTGTTGTCCATTATACTCCCATCCACTTCTGCTGTAAATACCTTCCTCTCAATTTTCTCTGATTTTTCCTGATCCGGCTGTCGACTCCTTTCAAAATCTTCTGTTCAAATGATTTACAGCCTCAGTATCCGCTCCAATTCCCGAATGCGGGCTTCTGCTTTCTCCGCCCGCTTTCGTTCACGTTCTGTATTTTTCCGTTCACGCTCTGTATTCTTTCTCTCTCTTGCTATTCCAAGCTCGACTCCTCTTTTTTCTCCTCTTTCCTCTCCCCTTTTTTCACCGTCAGCAATCAACAGATCCAGCGCCTTGCACATATTCACTTTTCCTCCGTTCTCTTCTTTGATAAACCCCTTTAGCCTTCGCTCTCCCACACATTCTGCAATCGTGTCACAGGTATTGCTTCGCACTTCTTTTATTTCTGTCAGATTCTTCACCAGCAGTACTGGATCATCTCTATATTTCATAAAGAAAAACAACGCAGCGATATCTGCCGGAAATTCCAGCAGACGTTGATCTTCTGTATGGCAGACGTCCAGCACCTGGATACTGTAATCTGTTATGCAGCCTCTCAGTTCTTCCGGCACCCCTCTAAAATCCAGGAGTTCATGGAGTCTAAGCGCTCCATCCCAGGGACTTGCCCCACAGTATAAAACCAGGGAAATCACCAGCAGCAGACGGTCTTCTCTGGAAAATCCGCAGAGCTTTTCCGCCCCGGTCAGATCATTCCTCTCCTCATGTCTGCCTGCAATCCCGGACATCTGGGACATATAGGAAACACTGTCATAATCCATCACGCGGACCGGCATCCCATAGTGAACGCTTTCCTGATGTTCCACACCGATCAGCAGATGGACGGCCGCTCCTTCCACCTTTTTGTACAGATCCCGATAGCGCTCCCGGTATACCTTCCTGCCGCTTTTGGCAAGAAACCTCCGGTCCATATCCGAGATGCTCTCCGAATGAATCCGCCCTGCCCCCCGAAACAGCCAGCCGTCCAGAAGTTCTGCAAAATTCAGGCTCTCCTGACAATACAATACCAATGGATGCTCTTTTCTTCCCACTGCTCCTCCTTCTGGCAAATCACAATCCTTTTCCCGCCATATCTATTTACAGCCTCAGCATCCGCTCCAATTCCCGAATGCGGGCTTCTGCTTTCTCCGCCCGCTTCCGTTCACGCTCTGTATTCTTTCTCTCTCTTGCTATTCCAAGCTCGATTCCCCTTTTTTCACCGTCGGCAATCAACAGATCCAGCGCCTTGCACATATTCACTTTTCCTCCGTTCTCTTCTTTGATAAACCCCTTTAGCCTTCGCTCTCCCACACATTCTGCAATCGTGTCACAGGTATTGCTTCGCACTTCTTTTATTTCTGTCAGATTCTTCACCAGCAGTACTGGATCATCTCTATATTTCATAAAGAAAAACAACGCAGCGATATCTGCCGGAAATTCCAGCAGACGTTGATCTTCTGTATGGCAGACGTCCAGCACCTGGATACTGTAATCTGTTATGCAGCCTCTCAGTTCTTCCGGCACCCCTCTAAAATCCAGGAGTTCATGGAGTCTAAGCGCTCCATCCCAGGGACTTGCCCCACAGTATAAAACCAGGGAAATCACCAGCAGCAGACGGTCTTCTCTGGAAAATCCGCAGAGCTTTTCCGCCCCGGTCAGATCATTCCTCTCCTCATGTCTGCCTGCAATCCCGGACATCTGGGACATATAGGAAACACTGTCATAATCCATCACGCGGACCGGCATCCCATAGTGAACGCTTTCCTGATGTTCCACACCGATCAGCAGATGGACGGCCGCTCCTTCCACCTTTTTGTACAGATCCCGATAGCGCTCCCGGTATACCTTCCTGCCGCTTTTGGCAAGAAACCTCCGGTCCATATCCGAGATGCTCTCCGAATGAATCCGCCCTGCCCCCCGAAACAGCCAGCCGTCCAGAAGCTCTGCAAAATTTCGGCTCTCCTGACAATACAATACCAATGGATGCTCTCTTCTTCCCACTGCTCCTCCTCCCGGCGGATCACAATCCTTTTCCCAGAGTGTGTTTGAAAATTGCTTTCCATCAGCCGCGTACTATAATTTGTGGAAGATTTGGCCCAAACGAACACAGTACAGTAAGCTGTATCAGATAAATTGGGCAAATACCGCAAAATAGAACATACAGATGACAGGAATAAATTTCCAAACTCGCTTTCATCCGCCATATATAATTATTCTCTGAAATATGGCGATGCGCCGTGGTACACCTTCGTGTATGAATTTCAGAAGTTTCTCCAGATAAGATTATGATAGCACAGATTTTCTTCTGTTTCAATTATGTTTATACATTTTTCCGCTAAAAAATATAACAACACAAGATACCCTCAGTGGACAATGGCCCCTATATATTTATGTGTCTAAACAGTCACTTTCAGTTCCAGACCAATCGCATGCCGCATCAACAAACTTTCTGCCAGATCCATCCGGATCACCGTCTTTTTCCTGTCCTTCACCTGGATCTGAAACAATGGCAGTCCTTTCATCCTCCTTCTGTCCAGTCGAACCGTTTCCCCTTCCTGGTTCGATTCCACCACTACGCAGTCCTCTTCTTCCAGAATCGGACAGAAATAAGAAGCACATTCTTTTCCGGAATCGTCAAACAGCACCACAAAACACCATGGAATCTCCGGATCATAAAAAGAAACCACATCCATCGCCCGTTCTGACAACAGAAGGAATGGGGACAACAGAATGTCCGGAAGAATATGGTCGATCCTCGTGTGCATTTTCAGCTGAAAAGAAGAGGGCAGCTCCTGATACTCTTTGCGGTTGATTTTCCGGACATCCAGCACCTCGCTCCATCCTTTGATCTCTGGAAAGGGATTCCTGCCGCCATCTCCCAGCAAAAAATATCTCATTTCCCGGATATCCGCCATAAGATCTCCCCCTCTCCCTGATATCTCCCAAAAAAGACGCCGAAGCCCTCAGTCTTCTCCATGCGGGAAAATTCTTCCGTTTCTGACAGTTCGTCCGCCAGATCTGCACATAACCTGCCAAACGCCGCATCATAATATGCCGCACATACCCTGTATACTTCCGCTTCCTCATACTGCCAGATCCTGGGAAAACGGCTGCGCAGTTCCCCTATAACCGACCGGATATCCGCTTCCATGCATTTCTGGAAAACAGGCGGAATCCAGAATTCTGCGACCGGCTCCGGGTCCAGATAAAATTCTTCCCCATATACTGCCAGAAGGTATTCAAATACTCCATTCTGTACGCTGGTATACAGACTGCTGATTCCAAACCACGCTGCCCGTTTTCCCTGTGCCGCCGCCTGTTCATATACTTTGCTGAATATGCGAAGGACTTTCTTCCTGTATTCCTGTCTCTGATATTCCTGCATCAGCCGCCTGCACTGACTGCCAAACCGTTCCTTCTCCAGGCGGTCAGCCGCAGCTATAAGCTCATCGCTCCTCATCCTCTGACTCCTTTCTGACCGTCCTAAGAACCCGCAGAACTTCCGGCTTCCATCGGTCAAAGTCCTGAAAAATACAGTAAAACGTCCCCAGTATCAGTTTCTCTCCTGCCCGAAAGAAAAACATCAGATTATATACCCTCTCATCTGCGGCAAAACTTTTATAGTCGAACCAAAAGACCGGTATATTCCCGGAAGTCTGTCCTCCTTCGTAAAAGACAGTTTTTCGATCCGAGCGCATCAGAATGTGACGGAGTTTTTCTCTGAGATCTTCCATGTCTTCGCTCTCCGGAATCTCCTCCTTATTGAACGTCTGAAGTGAAAATCCGGCATGTCTCCCCGGACTAGAGAACAGCTTTTTGGGGCGGTATCCGGACAAAAAGACGGAACCTGCTGCATCTTCTTCGATTTCCTGAAATCCTTCCATCCGCTCCATGCTGAATCCCGGTCCATGGAACATCTGATTCTCTTCTACTATATTTTCTGCCTCATTCCCGTCTCTGCCATACATTCGCAGCATCACCTGAAGCATCCAGTCCATATCCTGGCTGTTGGCTTTCTCCATCTTTCCCGTTCCTTTCCTGCAGCGTCAGGTACAGACGTTTCAACACTGCCTGCCATTTTATACATTCTTCCTCCGGATATGTTACCGTCATAAGGCACAATTTCCCCAGAACAGTACGTACCGCTTTTATATGATGACATTTTAGGTCTCCCAATTCCATCTCCATCAGAAACCATCCCACCGGGACTTCGCCGGAGCGATTTATATACACCGGAGACAGCTCATTTCTGGAATAGAAATATTCTGTATATCGATGTACTGCCTGTGCTGCTTTTCTGGTATCGGCATCCCGCAATTCTTTCTGCAGGATCTGAAAGGTCATCTGAACTCTGCCTTCCGGGTCTGACAAGATGACCGGAGGCCTGTCTTCATATGGATAAAAAGAGTCTTTCAGGTGTTCCGGCATATCGTCCAGTTCCTGCGGCAGATCTGCCGTCAATATATCTTTTATTATGGTAACGGTATGAGCGGCAATGGAATCCTGATGACATCCATTCGCATCCTGACTGTATAATATATTCATTAAAAACATACCTTTCTCTTAAACATTAACCTTTTTTATGGCGCACAGACAACCTGTCATCCGTGTTCCGGCAAAAAAGCTTTCTACAAAATATTACTGCCGGAACATGTAAAAATCGTCCCTATATCTGCAGGTTTCATGTCCTCCCCATCACTCCGCTCCTGCTCAAAGTCAGTACCACCAACTCTGCCAGGGAGAATGTTTCAATCAATTGAAAAGTCGTCGTATCCCAGGACATCTTCCATTATTTTTCCAATAATTTAAAAAACGTATGTCGGTGTCATCAAAAACCTCAGCAAAAAGAAAATAAGAATAAAAAGTTCAAATCTGTGTACCGGAATATCCATATTCAGACGGCACAACATGAAAAATACAGCAATAAGAATTACAAACGCCAACTGAATAGAGTCTCTGTCATCTTCCTCCACTAAATAATCCCGTCCTTTTCCTCAAGCTGAAAATCAAAATCACTCATTCTGCACCTGCTGACCGCATTATCATCCAGAATGGCATATCCCATATTGTAATATAAAAAGTCATTTTCCATGCAATATTCTGGGACAGAATAAAACCTGCTGTCCAATATTCCTTTTGCACTTCCAAGGTAAATCATATCTACAGATCTATAAAAGAAATCAAAAAGACCCGAGGTTATTAACATAATTAAAACAAACATAAATATCAGACATAGCCTTTTAATCATTTTCATTTCAAAGACGCTTCTCCCCGCTGTACAATCTTACTGTACCTTCAGCTCTCCGCCGATAAAGGAGATCCCTTCTTCCAGACGAATTCCGGTCGTTTTCTGCTGCAGGCTGACCGCTTCCGTGCCCGCCGCAGTAAGAGACCCTTTTTCACTGGAAAGGGTCAGCTGATCTTTTGCGCGTATCACCACGGAATGTCTGCTGGTGATCTGGATCCCGTCTGCATCGGTCAGAGCGATTCTGGTCCCCTGATTGTTTGTCAGAATAATGGAATCCGGCGTAAACCGTATTTCCTTCTGGTATCTGTTTTTAATGATCTTGTGCTCCGGATTTTTCCGGTCAGGACTTTCCGTGTCCAGATGGACTGCACTGAACACATACGCCTCCTGCTCCCGGTCGGAGGGAAGATACAGGCGCACCTGATCCCCGATTTCCGGCATACAGTACCAGCCAGTTCCGTCCGGGGCGGAGTAGACCGTGGCATAAGGATACCAGATCGTAATGTTCTGACTGCGGTTCTCGTCCTTTAACAAACGCACCTGTACCTGATCATTCCTGACTTTCAAAACCTCCGCCTGAAATGCACATCCGGAGCGGTCTTTCTCCGTTTCTTCCGGCATATCCAGGCCAGCGCGGGCCATTAGATAACAGGTATGAAGCATCTCTCCTCCCTCATAACTGCTCCTGATCCGGTAGACAAAAAACGTCTGTCCCTGAAAGAGCATCTGATCCCCGATCCGACAGTCCTCTCTGCTCTCTACAATGTATTCGGTACAGACGCTTTCTCTGAGTCCTGCAAGACCCCTGCTTCTGTTGGTGAGGAAGCGCTGCATGTCCTTTTGGACGCTGCAGCGGGCATCCGACGGCAGCTCCTTCATCTTTCCTTTGGGCAGATCTACAAAATATCTGGTACCCTTTATGGAAGAAGCCGGCACGAGAAAGCTTTTGTGTCTTCCTGCCATACGTTTTAGGAATTCCCAGTCCGTCTCCTGATACTGCAGAATCAGACTCTGAATGGAATCCGTAAGCGGAATATTTTTTATCATACCGGAATCCGGATAGTTCTCCGTGATCTGACGAAAAATCCCACCGTAGTCCATGCCCGCATCCTGAAAGGTCCGGAAATGGGGCGCCAGATCCATCAGGCAGGTACCTGTGGTCAGTTCCAGCGTCATCCGCTTCTGGTCATTCGTCTTCTGAATGGAAAATCCGGTTACCAGTCCCCAGAACAGGACCGTCGTCTCTTCCTCCCTGCCGGCTTCTTCGATCTTCTCCCATACCTGGTCCTGCAGCAGTCCGAGAAAATGCTCTTCGTCCTCGTCTGCAATATATCCTTCCAAGACAGCCGTCCCATGTGTATTGATCTCCTGGTTTACCGTCAGCTTTGTGACCGCAAGGAACGTAAGCGGTTCTGTCTTCAAATAATACTCTCTCATGCTCTGTCTCCTTCTGTTTTGCCAAAATCAATGGCAAAGTCCCGAATGATCTTGCTGCGTCTGTCTCTGGCCTCTTCCGCTCTCCGGGAACAGAATGCCTCTTCCTCCAGCCTGGCAGCCGCTTTCATACGGCTGTTCAGTCCATTCAGCCGATTGATCTTTTCTATGGCGGGATTTTTTCCCACACCTCCAACCTGAATTGTCTTTCCCATATGTCCTTTCCTTTCTATATATAAGTTCCGCATCTTCCCTCTCTCCTCCCCAATGTCTGGAAGTATTTTCCCTCTCTTCGTTCCGTAAAATCCTTCCGGGATGCTTTCGGTCAGATGCTGTTCATCTGTTCCGCAATTAGATAGCCGTTATAAAATCCACCTTCGTCCCAATCACTCTCCGCTGCAGCTCTGTATCCCCTGCCAGAACCGGCGTGGACGCCATGATCTTCCGACCCTCACCGCTCAGGTCATACGCCCCTTTATCGGATGAGACTGCCGGAAAGTCTTCCGCTTTCCCGCCGTCCATCTTTACTTTCCCGAATTTCCCCACCGCGTCAAAACCATTGCACAGGTTGATCACCGTCGGACTGGTCAGATCCCGCTGCACAAGAGAGATCTCCTGTGGCGCATCAAAAGAGATCCGGCTTCCCTGCAGCCACACGCCCTCTTCTGCCAGGATGCTGATGTTTTTTCCGCTCTCCAAGCTTACGCCTGTCTCATCTGACAGTTCCAGCTTTAAAGGTTCCTTCTGCGCCAGATCGGCAAAACCCAGACCGGACGGGAACAGATACATGCGTTTGTCCTTCGCCGTCGTAAAATACCTTCTGGACACGTCCTGCATCTCACTGTGTCCGCTTCCGTTTCTTCTGAGACTCCGGCTCCCTCTGGCATTTCCCGTCTCATCATCAAAGGTAACCGCGATCCGCTCCCCTTTTTCCGGCATACTGTACATGACATTTCCCGTCTCCGGCATCCATGGATACCAGTACGCCTGGTCTGCGCGCTGCTCCCTGTCGATGTCAAATTTTACCCGCACAGATTCGCCTCTGGTCTCCAGCACAGTTCCGGCAAGGGATATTCCGGCAAGCGCTCTGTTTTCATAACGCGCAGTTTTGAATGCTTCCGGTTCAGAGACCGTGCATCGAAAGACCAGAAGGCCATTTTCCAGTTTTCCCGCCGCTTTGACTACCGCAGAGTTCCTGCCTGCCAGAGTGATCCGGTCTCCCACCTTCCATCTCTCATATCCGGATGTGTCCCTGCACAGAAACCGGCTCTTCAGAATCCGGTAAGGATCCTTCCCTTTTCGGCAGCAGGGCAGATCCGACCAGATCGTCGTGACCTGTACAGCCGATTCTTTTCGCCTCTTCCCTTCCGGTAATCCGAAATGAAACTCCGGCTTTGGCTGAATGGACGCTGCAAGAAGGGAAGTATGCAGATGACTGGCCACTCTTTTTAAAAATTCCCAGTCCGTCTCCTCATACTGGTAGACGGGCGCACCAATCGCCCGGTCTTCCATATGGAAGAGCACCTGCGCCCCGGACGTATCCGAAAGAACCGCCCGGACTAGTTCTTTATATGTCATATTCGTATCCTGAAAAGACCGGCTCTTCTTTTCCCGGTCCAAAAGCTCTGTGCCGGAAATCCCTTCCAGTTCCGCCACATATCCGTTTCCTTCCCGGCTGATCCGCAGGGTACGGATGAAACCGCAGAAGACCGGCTCCTGATTTTCTCCGCCGTCTGTATGAACCGACAGCGGCTTCCCCTCCAGTCTCTGCAGGACCGGGGACTGGCCGGTCTCTTCCGGCAGCGTTCCTCTGATCTTTACCGTTGTATGCAGGTTCTTGATTTCCTGTATCTCAAAATCCAGAATGTCATGAAATGCAAATCCGCATTCGACCCGGATCATGCCTGCTGTTACTGCTCCCATCTGAATTCCTCCGTCCTTTTTCCTTTCCTCAGTCCACCAATATCTGTCTCCGACCGACCCGTTCCTGCCTCCGGCCTTCTCCATGCTGCATACCGGCCAGGATCCTGCACATCTCCCGGAACAGCTCCTGGTTGGATGCGTCTCTCATTTGTCTCCTGCTCTTTCTGCCGACGTAGTCGGTCAGGATCTCTTTTGGCATCGCCCCTCTGCGGTCCAGGCATAGCCATGCGAACACCATGTCTTCCGTCCCACAGGCGGGCGCTTCCAGAAGCTCTTCGGCGAACTGCCGCGTCATGACCGGCGCCATGGACTGTCCGCCGGGGCAGCCCCACGCCGCATGAAGGTACTGCAGCGTATTGTATTCCGTATCCATGTCTTCAAAACAGGTATGCGTATCCCGGAGCCTGGCCCCTGCCTGCAGGCGGAACCGACAGAGTTCCAGTTCATGTTCCCTGCATACGGTGTCCTCATCCAGTACCGGCGTCATCCGGTATAAAACGTAATCTGGAGATCTTCGATCTGTCTCAAAGCGCAGCTTCAGCGATACCGGCTGTTCCGTCACGGCATATTCAAGCCGTTCTTCTGTCTCCATCACACAGACAAACCCCTGATAGCGCAGGAGTCCCGGACGGATCACAAGCTCCTTCTCCTCCGTCTGGACCCCGCAGCCCTGCAGGACTCCGTCTCCGTAATCTGCATATTTCAGCTGCAGCTGTCCAAAGGAATAATCTCTGAGCGCCCACAGCAGTTCTTTTTTCAATACCCGGTTCCGCTCGAACAGCGGATACAGATTCTGCATATGTATGTCCTCCTGCCTGTATTTTTCCTGGCCTATTATTTGGTCCCGTCAAAAAAATTCTGCACCCAGCCTTCATCCTCAAAAGCAAAGATCTCTTCTTTTCCAAGATAAAGCATCTTCTCTTTCCGGTAAACGGGGACAGTCACAAAGCACCAGTCCATGGGTTTGGCCCATACAAAAAACTTCACTTCATGTTCTACAATGTCATCCGTATCCGCTTGAAGGATATGTTCCCCGTAGATTTTCTGAATCTCTTCGTATTCTTTCGGACAGAAATCAGACAGAGCGCACCGGCAGGAGTACTGATATCGTTCCTTTCCGTCCTCGTCCTTCAGGTACAGACGAAGCAGCAGATCGTCCATATTTCTGGAAATCATCCCGCTTCTGCCATGGCGCACCAGACGATAGATCAGGATGATCTCTTCCCCGCTGTGGGTATATGCGGTAACCTGATAGGGCAGCGCCGGTTCTCCGGTCCGGATCGTTACGTCCGCAAACCCGTACCGCCGGTCCCTTAAGTAACGGAGCGCTCCGTCCACGCAGCTCATCTTAAGCTCCGGATCACTGCTCCCTGCTCTGCTCCTTCTCCGGAAGCGAATCGCCTTCCCCGGCACGTACTCTTTCAGAGCGTCCCGAAAGATCCCGATCCGGCAGGACTGTCCGGTCAGACGGATGATCGAATAGTCCGGAAGCAGATCCTCCCCATACATCCGTTCCAGGAACCGACGCATGATTCCGTAGATATCTCCCTGCAGCAGAAGCTCCAGTTCGTAGATACTTAAGGAAATCGGCGGAAATTCTTTCACGGTCTCAAGGCCCCTCTCCGTCTGAATCGACAGCTTCCATTTATCCGCCGGAATCCATGTGCCGGCGCTTTCCTCCCATGGTTCTGACGCGATCACCACCTGCAGCGTTCCTGCATGGTCGTAAAATTCTTTTTTTGCTTTTTCCGCCAGATGAAACAGCAGATAAAAATTGTTTTTCACCCGGTAATAATCTGCCCTGCTCCGATATTCAAACTCTTTAAAACGGGTGGGAATGCAACTCTCTGCCTTTTCATACGCCTGTTCTAGTTCCCTGTACAGTGCTTCCGTCCCCTGCCGGTCCACATAGCGGAAGACATCCATATCATAGCCAGACAGGATCTGTTCTGCCGGTTCCGCCGCGTCCGGATCCAGCTGATTCACCAGACGAAGCTTCAGGATCTGCATGATCCGATAAGTCAGGTTGTTTCCACCGAAATCCGTATCGCCATTTTCGTAGGCCGTGTCAATCTCGATCCGGTAGGATACTCTCTGATCCCACACCCGGAAAGTACAGGAGCACAGATCCGTCGTACCTCCCCCGCAGTCAAGAATCAGCGCATGGTATGGCTGTCCTTCTTGTACACGCCCCGCCTCTCTCATCCCGGATATGGTATTATACAGAACCGAGACTCCCTCGTCGATCATATCCTCCTTCTCCACCGCATAATCAGGCAGAATCTCGGCGAACATCCGGCCGAACTGCGCCTTCTGTTTGACGGGACAGGACACATGAACCTTCGGTATACTGCATTTGAACTGATTTCTAACCGTATTGATCACATATTCAAAATAGGCCTTTAGGATCTCCTTTCTGGCCACGACCCCCCGACGTCCCTGCCGGTCCGTGATCTCTTCCCGCTTTTCGCAGTCTCCGATCCACCGCTTGATGTCGTAGAACACGCAGAAGCCCTCGTCAATATAGCTGGATTCCGCCAGGCGGATAGCGTCATAGCCGAAGAGAAACTCCGGCTTTCCGCCTTCCACGGACAGTACCGCCGCCACACTGGGAAGCAGGGTGCTTCCTCTTTCGTCTGACGCGGAATCATAAAAGCGAGCGTAGTTCGTATCGTTTTCCCGTAATCCCCGCTCCCCGTCCCGCAGTCCCATCTGCGCGAAATACCGGCTGTCCAGATAGACGCCTGCCGTCGTACTGCTGGTTCCAAAATCCATCGCCATGGGCATGTTCAGCGGCACCGGTTTCCTTACTTCAAAATCCAGAAGCGGTATCCGGTACACTTCTATGGATTCCGGCAACCGTTCCCGCTGTCCGCTGCAGATCCCGAAAAGCAGTTCGGATTCTCTACGCCCCATGCAATACAGGCTGTAGTTCTTGACCCCGGATTCCCGGCACGGGATGTCAGACGCCATAGTCAGATAGAGAAAATCCGTCCTTTTGCCCATGGGAACTACATTCAGAACTGCACAGACGATCCCGTCCCCTCCCACGACCAGTGCATTGGTTCCTGCCAGTGTTCTGGTATAAGGCAGTGTCAGTCCATCTCCAACTCCCAGTTCCAGCCCTTCATAGACAGTGATCCGAGAGCGGCATTCCAGATGTAAATCCGTCCGTTCCCGCAGCCTGGCATGTCCCACAGCTGCTTCCAGCGTCTGATATACCGCCTCGTCCGCTTTCCGGATCAGAAAATACTCCTCTGCTCCCCGATATCTCAGGATCACACGGATCAGTTCCTCCTTATCCAGCGGATTTAAGATACCCTGAAGGATCTTTTCCTTCCTGCAGATCTCACGTAGCTGGAATGTGGTCATTAAAAGAAGATCTGATTTGTGATAGCGGTTTACCGGCTGAGCTTCTGCCTGTTTTTTTCTGATCGTGTATCCGTATTTGTCCATCTGCAATCCTCCAAACTTCTTTTTCTGTTTCCAAGACAACTGTCATTTCTTTTTCTGGATTTTCTTCAAAACAGCACCATCTCATCCAGTTCCATGGTCTCTTTTACATCGATAATGCCAAAGTGGTGTTCCCAGAACAGAAACACTTCGTAATTCAGTGGCAGGAACATATCCTGCAGGAATTTCAGGCGGTTCTGTTCTTCTTTTTCTTCTCTCACACCCACATAGATCAGTACCTGACATACGGCTTCGTTGCTGGCATAGACCAGAGAGTCCGGATACAGGCACCGCATGACTTCCCGGAACAGGTGAATGGAGCTGCCGCACTGGTACAGCTTCAGGATCAGGCGCAGAAGCTGAGAAAGCTTTCTTTTCTCAAAACCCTGCACCACTTCGGAAGCCTGACTCCCGCACACACCGTCCCGCAGGTCGGAAAACAGAAACCGAAGCGCGTACTCCTGTCTGGACATTCCCTGCCTGAGATCAAGCTGTATCAGATACTGCATGCAGATATCAAAAAAGAGCAGCCTTGTCTTCTCATATCCTTTCAGATTGATATCCAGAACTTCGGAAAATTCCTTCGCATACCGGTACAGCGGATTGATCTCTATCTCTTTCTTTTTAATTTCTCTGTTGTTGATCTCCTCCTGCACCACCTCCATATAAGGACTGCCGTCCCGCACCGGAACATACCGAAGCTCTTCTCTTTGGATCCCGCAGCGGTCCGCCTCCAGTGCCGCTTCCCATGCATAATTCACTCGATCACCCCCACACATCGGTACTCGCTGATCTCCATCTGGATCTGTGAAATCACAAACCGCACCATGCACCCGTTCAGATAATGGCCTGTCTTCACTTCCCGGAACCGGATCAGAAGGATCCGGCGGCTCTCCATGGGGAAAAGTTCGTCTCTGACGAATCGGTTCATCCCCCGAACTGCCGGAAAATCTTCCGTATGCTCACGGATCTCATAGTCCTCCGCCTCAATGTAGTCCCGGACATCCAGTTCCATGATCCGCCGGAACAGGTCTGCTTTCGTCAGCAACGGCACACCGCAGCCTGCAGCATACCGGCTGAGAAAAGAATCCCGTCTCCTGTTGGTCAGAAACGGTGCGTCATAATCCAGAGAACGCACTGCCGGCAATCGTACGATATGCAGCGCTTTCCAGCCCTCAAAGGTCTCTTTTCGGGAACGGATCACGATCTTCTTCTTTTCGTGTCGGATCTCCAGGATTTCCTCGTTGGAAGCGATCAGATATCCATCCTGTTCTTCCTGATCTTCCAGTGAAAATTCGTGTTCATAGCAAAGTCCGTCCATACCAGGAATCATAAAATCTGCACTGTCAAAAGAAAGCCATTCTACGTTCCAGAGCGGAAGGACGTCCGTTTTCACAAAGCGTTCATATGCGTCATACCGGATCTTTATCTCTTCCGGAACTGGTCTGCCGATTTTCTCATGCTGCTCCTGTGTACCACTTTCTTCCCTGACCTCCGAAGACTTCAGATAGACATCATAAAATTTATCCAGATATCCCGTATGGACCGTCTGCCACGGAACATGGTTATCCAGAAAAATATGATAGAGCCGTTCTATGATCGCCTGATACCGCTCTGTCGGACGAATCTGCACTCTGACTTCTCTCTGCGCAAAACTGGCTGAAAAACTTCCCTCATTTAAAAACTGTTCCTGCATGTTGTCATCCGCTTCCAGAAAAACGGTTCCGAGAAACAGTTCCCGGTCCGTAGTCAGTTTTTCCGTCAGAACCTCCTTTTGAAGGTCCATCGGATCCACCGGAAAAAGCGTCTCATTGGTAGGATCGTAATGTTTTTTCTGAACGATGGTCATTGCGGTCTCGTACCGGTTTGCTGCAATCTCCGTCTCCTCATAGATGCGCTGTTCCAACTTCCTGTATTTCTCTTCCGTACATGCCAGAATTCTGCCAAGTCCGTGAAGCAGCGCCTCTTTTGCATATTTTCGTTCCTCCAGATCATCAATCTTTCGCAGCTGTTCCTCGATATACCGCTCAAAGTCGAACGGATACTCCTGTACAGCCGACCGGTTGTCTTCTGCCCAGCCTGACATCATCTTCTCCTCTTTATCCTTTTTCTTATTCTTCCGGTGCCACAGCGGCTTCTTCCTGTTCTATTCCTGTCTCCAGGATCTCCAGCAGCCCGACGATCCGGTCCACTTCTTCATCCATTTTTAATTCCCGGTAAATATTTTTGGCAAACAGATACTGTTTCTTTGCTTCCAGACGGTTTCCTTCCGCCTCCCGCGCCTTTGCCGCCTCCATATAAGCTTCCGCCTGCTGCTTCTTCGCTTCTGCTTCCTGCCCTTTCTGACTGCTGGAGCTGATCTTTGTCTGAATCAGTTCCGCATGGACATCGTCTCCCATTTCCTGATATTTTTCCAGTGCCATGGCATAATAGGCGTCGGCACTGCTGTAATCGCCTTCCGCAAAGGCTTTGTCTCCGTCCGCGGCCAGCTGAACCGCGCCGGCCTGGTTCTCCGCCTGTTCCTGAGCTTCCTGCCGTCTTTCTTCCTCGGCTTCGTCCCGGCTGGCATACAGATTTTCCAGCGCTTCCATGGCCTCTTTTCTGCCTTCTTCAAAATACGTTCCCGTGGCAAGCTTTTTGGCCTGCAGGTATTTTTCTTCCGCCCGGTCATAATCTCCCTGCGCCGTCAGCGTATCCCCCAGCTGGATATAGTCAAAGACCGACAGATAATCGGTGATGATTCCCAGCCTTTTCTCTATGTATTCATCTGCGATTCGGTCCGCATAACGGGAACGTTCCCTGGCGGTCACATAAGCGGACTGTGCTTCCTGATAGTTCTGGTCTCCGAATAGTTCCTCCGCTGCATTGACCGCTTCAATCAGCTTCTGATAATCGGCAAGATCGCCAATCTCATCTTTCCGCCTCAGCTTTTCCGCCAGTGCAAGCGCTTCGCTGCACTCTTCTTCCGCCCGAACGAAGTTGGCATCCTGGATATATTCGATCATCCCCGTGTACCGGCGCTCCAGCTCTTCCATCCGCTCCCTGTGCCGGTTTGTCAAAAACCACAGAACTGCAGCAAGTACGATCAGCAGGATCAGAACTGCCGCGCAGAGCAGAATGATCTTTTTGATCCTGCGCTTCCGGTTCGGGTCCAGATATACTTTGTCCACAAAGACGACAGCAAAAGTATAATTCTCCAGTCTTACTGGCTGTCTGGACAGAAGCAAATCTTCTACCAGATCCAGACTTTCCTGTGGGTCGTCCTTTGCCTCGGAGAATACGTCGTCCAGTTCGCCGCCATCCAGATTTTCCCACACTCCTCTGGTATACAATGTCAGGATATCTCCGTTGTTCAGGCGGATCTTCTCGGATATCTGCGGGCAGAAGCGCTTCCCCTGTCCCAGATAAGCGTACAGATTATTCCGCTCTTCGTGTCTGGCAAGGGCGTCTTCGGTGAGATCCAGCTTCTTCAACATATCGGTCCCCAGGGAGGTATCGAAAGTCTGCTCTGCTACCTCCCCATTCCGGTAGAGCCGAAGCCTCGTATTGCCGGCATAGCCATAACGAGCTCTGGCATAATCCGTCACCACCACTGTTACAGATGCCTTTAGCCGGCTTCTGCTGTCCGCTTCCTCCAGTGCCTGATTCGCCGCCTTCAGATAAGACCGAATGGCCTGTTTTTTCATGGAAGGATGCTCCTGAAATGCCAGGAGGATCGTCTGAGTCGCCAGCCTTGCACTGTCTGCATCCGGAAGATCGTTCAGCCCGTCGGCAATCACATAGCACGCATACTTGTCCAGTTCCACAAAAGCAAAATAGTCGTTATTCTTAAGTTCGGAACCGGCTTCGGACAGAAAGCCTGTCTTAAATGTACTGTTTTGTTTCCGCATGATTTCTTATTCCTTTGTTTTATTTCAATGATTTCCGAGTTTGACTTTGAATCTCTTTACCTATAGTTTGTCTTCCAGAATCTCTTCTTTTGTTAATGGTGGTATTGATTATTCAAAATGTCAGGTTATCCAAAAATTCTATCAACGCCTTTTTCTCTTTTTCAGGTATATAAATTACAGATATCAGAAGAGATAATATCAATAAATCTGTCAATATCATCATAATGCCTGCAAATCCAAATTTAACTACTGTGAATATTGGAGGCACCAGTTCCAGGATATATATAATGAACGCAATAACCAGGAATCTTTTTGCCAATCTGGATTTAGAAATATAATAATCAATGATCGTTTCATCTTTTGTACCATAAATTGTCCCAAATGCATGTGCAGGTGCCGCCCACATAGCCATGCCTCTCCACGGAAATATCCATGGTTTTCTGAACCATGGTCCCATTCTGTCCGGCCAGGAATACAGATCAAATCTGCAATTATCCAAACTCCCAAAATATACTCTTTTTCCACTTTCTGAAGAATATACCGTCTGAATTTTATTTGAATATGTGGAACATATTGTTTTATTCATGAACATTTCTTTAAATTGTTTTTGAGAGCAGGTATACGATTTTCTGTAAATCATACTCATTGCCACCTTTAACTCATTCCATATTTTTTCCCAGTATTAATCGCAGAATCCACTGTTTCTGCAATGGAGTTTACCATTTGCTCGGCAGAATCCATTGCAGAGCGAGCCTCAGTTTTTATTTATTCCGACAGTTCATCCTGCAGATAGATATGCGTGGCTTTTCCTTTCTTTACTCAATCCTCGTTTCTATAATTTCTCCATTCCTTTCTATCAAAACTCCAAACTTTGAATTCGGCAGGTATTGAACAACTAATCTGTCTCCATCCTTTATAACCTTCTCATAATAAAATGTTACATACACATCTTCCTGCGTTTCATCATCTAAAATATGTACAGATATCTTTTTTGACCTGGTTGGTTCATTATAGCCCTGAGCAACTCCTTCTACTGTATAAATATTTTTATTGATTATATTGGGAATATCACGGGTTTGGGGAAACACTCCAAAATAAAAAGTGTATGCCAATATACATCCAATAATCAGTTTGCATATAATGTCTTCTTTTCTGTCTAATGATCTTGCAAGTGGTTTTTTTCTGATTACACGCACCAGATATATCACTAAAGCTACTGTCATAAACACAATACTTTCCAAAGAATGCCATATTAAATATCTCAAATAATCATCCCTTTCTTTTTGCATATTGAAATTTTAATCATTTTAAAAATTATCAATCCTTTTTTTCGCATTTCCAAAGCTCTTTAATGTTCATATACGCAGAATTAGTAATCCCTGCCACAGTGTTTTCCATCATATCCAGTGTCCCCTGATATAACGACAATTTAAAAAATTCCAAATCACATGGTAAATTTTTTTGTATTATAACATTGGCAAACCATCCCAGAAATGCCGTTGCTACCACATCAACAGGAATTTCTACATCATTTATATTTGAGTTTTTTGTTAATTTTTCTAATAAATTCCCAATAGCCGTAGCCATTCCTGCACCATTCATGCCATTCTCTTCATAATACTGTTCCCCCATTATTGCTCCAGTGCTTCCTATAGTCATTACTGCAAATCCGGCTGAAATCCCAATTCCTGTTCCTGCAAGTACGGCGAAGCCTAGGATTGCCGCATCTGTTACTCCGATTTTTATCCCATCTTCATGTGCTTTTCCCTATTCCACTACAGCATCCACCCTGCTGTCCCACTCATCTTTTATCGCATCCAGCGCATCGTGATACTGATCGACACCGTAATCCCACATCATCCGCTGTGCATCTGCAGGGCTCGGTACAGGGGATCTTCCGTTTTGGTCTACCAGCAGGAGCGGATTGCCCAGACAGTAACTGTAATCATTCAGACTGCCCGGCTTCACTATCGTTCCTTTATTGATATCTTCACCGGCAAACCTTCCTGTCCCCGGCAGATACTCTCTCGCCTGCGCAAAATACGAGCCTGCAGTCCTGTCCCGCTGATATCCGGTATATCCAAACGGCTGCAGTTCTCCCTGATTTCCGTACCGGTCGTTTCCGAATTCGTCATATCCGTACAGCGTCTGCCGCTTCCCGCCGGACTGCACCAGACGGACGGGGCTTCCCAGTTCATCCTGCAGGTAGATATGCGTGGCTTTTCCTTTCTTTACTCAATCCTCGTTTCTATAATTTCTCTATTCCTATCAAAACTCCAAACTTTGAATTCGGCAGGTATTGAACAACTAATCTGTCTCCATCCTTTATAACCTTCTCGTAATAAAATGTTACATACACATCTTCCTGTGCTTCATCATCTAAAATATGCCAATATGCATTCAATAATCAGCTTGCATATAATGTCTTCTTTTTGGTCTAATGATCTTGCAAATGATTTTTTCTTAATTACATTTCCAAATCATCTAAAAATTTTAACAATGCCTCTTTTTCTGAATTTGGTATATATTTTCCTGCAATCATCATAGAAAACAGCAACAAGTTTATAATATTTTTTCCAACAACACCTAATAAATCGTTCCAGCTGTATATTGAAAATCCATATTTCAAAATATTTATTATTTTAATTATAAATAAAATTATATCTGTTATGATTATAAAATTATAAATAAACATGTCACGTTTTCTTTTCGCAATTGTAAAATCTATTTTTGTCTTTTCCAAATTACCATATATAGTACCATATATATGTACCGGAGACACCCACATAGCCATACCTCTCCATGGAGACAACCATATTTTACTGTTCCATGGACCATATAGATCCGGTATACTGTATAACGTAAAATGACAATTATCCAGTTTTCCAAAGAAAATTCTTTTTGAATCATTCTTTTCAAGATTCATTTGCAATTTGCTTAAAATATCTGGTCGAATTGTTTCTCTTAAAAATTTGCTTTTAAATTCCTGTTGAGAAATACTATACTTTTTTTTTAATATTCTCATATTTTCTTCCCCTCTCATTGACATTCATCCATGTCTTTAAATTTTAAATTTTCAAGAAAATCATAAACGTTAACTTTTAATGTTGTCCTTGTATTTCCATAAAGCCCATGATTTTCGAAGCATCCAAATGTTGGTAAATTTGAACCCACAGAAGCACTAAAAGTTGAAGCCACATAATCATTTGGCATAACAACATAATCATATCCAACACCACCAAAAAACATACAGAACCTCCAATAATGATCGAGGAACCCTCAAGATCTTTGTACGATGGTGCATCAGTAAGTGTTATACCCAAACTATTTCCTACAGATGGTAAACCACCTCCTGTATTTAGGGTTTCCTGAATTGCTATATTTCCCTTGCTTCTGCAGCAGAGTTTACCATTTGCTCAGCAGAATCCATTGCAGAGCGAGCC
>CAJTYJ010000043.1:28394-31626 GCA_910583895.1 uncultured Lachnospiraceae bacterium | reverse complement strand
TAAAGAATTTTCGAAGACTTTCTAAAAGCACTATTTAATTATCAAGGTTCATGTTCCTGCCGCCGTTCTCGCGGCGACTTGAATATCTTATCAGATCTTTCTTGTTTTGTCAACATCTTTTTTCCACTTTTTTCAAGTTTTTTGACATTCACTTTTTTGCAAGAAAGAAACGGAGAAAGAGGGATTTGAACCCTCGCGCCGCTACTAACGACCTACTCCCTTTCCAGGGGAGCCCCTTCAGCCACTTGGGTATTTCTCCAAGGTGCCTGTTCTAAAACAGACTATTTTATTTAAAGAACCACACTCTCTCGAGTGGAACGGAGAGAGTGGGATTCGAACCCACGCGCCCTTACGGACAAACGGTTTTCAAGACCGCCTCGTTATGACCACTTCGATATCTCTCCATAAGCGACATGTGATATTCTAGCAGAAAGGTCAGTTCTTGTCAACTACTTCTTTCAATTTTTTTCACTTTTTTTATTCGGGTTCGCTCTGCGACGAATAATTCCGCGATTTCTAGGTCTTCCGGGGTGGTAATTTTCATATTTTCATAGGAACCTTCCACCAGCCGGATCGCACATCCGCAGACATTTTCCACCACCATGGCGTCATCTGTGATCTGGATTCCCTGGGCGAGCAGTTCCTTTTCCTTTGCAATCACTTCTTTGTATGCAGGAATGATCAGATTGGCGGCAAACACCTGGGGCGTCTGGATCTGCCAGACCAGACTGCGCTTGGGCGTTGTGTCAATACAGCCCTTTTCATCTGCAATCTTGATCGTATCCTTTACCGGCATGCCAACCACGCAGGCACCACTTTTGCAGACCTCCCGATAGGCTCTCTCCAAAATCTCCTCATCAATAAAGGGCCTGGTTCCGTCATGGATGAATACATAGCCCCTTTGCATATTCTCTCTTTCCAGAATCCGAAGGGCCTGCCACACGGAATGATAACGTTCTTTACCGCCTTCCACAATAGCCTTTACTTTCCGAAACTGATATTTCTCCACAATCTCCTTGCGGCAATAGGGAATGTGACCTTTTCCCACCACAAGAATCACTTCATCGATCACTCTGGAGTCTTCAAACACTTTCATCGCGTAATAGATCACCGGCTTGTCGGGAATCAGAAGATATTGTTTTGCCAGTGTTGTTCCCATACGCCTACCGCGACCGCCTGCCAATACAATCGCCACGCAACGTGATTTCTTCTTCATATTCTTCTCCTATCGTTCTCCCAGCTTCAGGTTCGGGACCGCATTCAGGTCCAACCCATGTCTGACTCCTCTTCTGTATTCAAAATACGCCGCAGCACCGATCATCGCTGCGTTATCCGTGCAGAGAACAGGCGACGGATAATACAGAGGAATCCCTTCTTTTCTGCATGCCTCTTTCATCATAAAACGCAATTCCGAATTGGAAGCCACGCCTCCTGCCAGAGCAAGTTTCGGGATCTGATAGGCTCTGACTGCCTCCAATGCATGGGACACCAGCACTTCACAGACTGCTTTCTGAAAAGAAGCCGCAATGTCCGCCTGTACGATCGTTTCACCTTTCATCCTGCACCCGTTGATGTGGTTCAACACCGCTGATTTCACACCGCTGAAGCTAAAATCATAGGGGGAATCCTCTACTTTTGCCCGGGGAAAATGAATGGCATCCGGATTGCCTTCTTTGGATACTTTGTCGATCTTGGGTCCGCCAGGATAGCCAAGACCGATGGCACGCGCCACTTTGTCAAATGCTTCTCCCGCCGCGTCGTCTCTGGTTTTTCCGATAATCTCGTACACACCATAATCTTTGACCACCACCAGATGGGTGTGTCCGCCCGACACCACCAGGCAGACAAACGGGGGTTCTAATTCTTTATGTTCGATATAATTTGCTGAAATATGACCTTCAATATGGTGAACGCCGATCAACGGCAGTCCTGCTGCATAGCTGATGGCTTTGGCCTCTGCAACTCCCACCAAAAGCGCACCTACAAGCCCGGGGCCGTAGGTGACTCCCACTGCATCCAGATCCCCAAGGGATACCATCGCTTTTTTTAAAGCCTCCTGGATCACATCATTGATTTTTTCGATGTGCTTTCTTGACGCAATCTCCGGCACTACCCCGCCATAGAGGGTATGCAAGGCAATCTGGGAGGATATGACGTTTGACAAGACTTCCCTGCCGTTTTTCACAACTGCAGCGGCCGTCTCGTCACAGGAGCTTTCGATCGCCAGAATCAATACATCTTTTTCTGCTTCCATTTTCAGTCTTCCTTTTCAAAATCCAGCTCCACCGACTTTTTATCTTTTCCTGCCTTAGACATGGGAAAGATCTTTCTGACCTCTTCCATATATTCTTCCGGATGGGTCAGAGAAGGGCTGTAATGGGTAAGCCAGAGTTCTTTTACCCCGGCGTCTTTTGCAAGCTTTGCCGCCTCGTAAAAGGTCATATGCTTGTGTTCTCTGGCTTTTGCCTCTTTGTCCTTTTCGCCATACATGCCTTCACAGATAAACAGGTCTGATCCTGCTGCATTGTCCACAATGGATTTGGTGGGCCTGGTATCCGTGCAGTAGGTGAGTTTGATCCCTTTGCGCGGTTTTCCAAGAACCATATCCGGCGTGTATACATGACCCTCAGCCTCGATGGTCTCGCCCTTTTGCAGACGGCTCCAATACTGCTTCGGAATCTCCAGCCGAAGCGCCTCTTCAAGCTGAAATTTTCCCGCCCGGGAAAGTTCCAGTGTATATCCATAACATAATACGTTGTGATTGACCCGAAATGCTTTCAGATGGTAGCCATTCAGTTCGAATTCCTCTTCCGCCTCTTTGATCTCCCGAAATTCGATCGGAAAGGGAAGTTCCGGCGCGATTACCCGAAGGGCATTCACCACCCGTTCTAGTCCCTTAGGACCGATCAGAGTCAGAGGTTCGGTGCGCTCCGCATTGCCCATAGTCAGAAGAAGTCCCGGAAGACCGCTGATATGGTCTCCGTGATAATGCGTAAAGCAGATTACATCAATGGGCTTAAAACTCCACCCTTTCTCCTTGACCGCAATCTGCGTTCCTTCTCCGCAGTCAATCAATAAGCTGCTCCCGTTATAACGCACCATAAGGGAAGTCAGCCATCGATAAGGAAGCGGCATCATGCCGCCGCTTCCCAACAGGCAGATATCAAGCATAAGATCTCCTATTTTAGTTCCGCTCCCGCCCTCTCAGCACCCGGCCTCTAGATTGACTTCC
>CAJTYJ010000043.1:0-28294 GCA_910583895.1 uncultured Lachnospiraceae bacterium | reverse complement strand
AGCCGTGTCCCACGTCTGTAATCCAATCTGGGCGCTGTTCGGGCTTTCGCTGTTTTTTTAGTTCCGCTCCCGCCCTCTCAGCACCCGGCCTCTAGATTGACTTCCAGCCGTGTCCCACGTCTGTAATCCAATCTGGGCGCTGTTCGGGCTTTCGCTGTTTACTATTTTGTTGTTTAAAAAAGTTCTGTCTCTTCTTCGATCGTGACGGGAATGGAGAATTCTTTCAAAAGACGCTCATAGCACGCCTCACACAGGTCAAACTGGTGACGCTCACCGTCTCTGCGGGAGAAATAACCCCAGCGGGCATCCCCTGAGAATACACCTTCCTGCACGATTCCATTTTCCAGTTTCAGTTCCCGTCCGCAACGATTGCAGACGACTTTCTCCAAAGTTCTTTTCTCCGAATCTGTGTATTTTTGCATATCCTGATCCTCCTCGTGTCTTTCGGCTATTCCTTTCTGCCTACGTGGAGATTATATATTGCCCTTGGATTCAAAGAAATAGGGAACCACTGCCATCTCTTTTCCACATAATCCATGCGTCTTCTGACGGCTTTTCGTAAAAGTTTCTGCGCAGTCCTTCTTTTGTGAAACCCAGACTTTCATAAATGTGGATTGCCGGAAGATTACTGACTCTGACTTCCAGCGTGAATTCCCGTATCCCACATTTTTGTCCTTCTTCCAGAAGAGCGGCGGTAAGTTTTCTGCCCAGTCCTCTGCCCCGATATGATTCTTCGATCACAATATTGGTCACGTCTCCTTCATCCATGATCCGAAGAAGTCCGGCATATCCTGCTAGCTTATCATTTTCCTCCATGACGAGGAACAGATAGGCCGGATTCTCAAGGCTTTCTGTCAATTGTTTCCGGGACCAGGGCATGGAAAAATACAGCCTCTCCAGCTCTGCTGCGCCGGGAATGTCTGTGTGCTGCATTCTGCGTATCATCACATTCCCCTTCCGGGATCCGTATCTACTGATCCCGCTCTTTTTCGGCACGTTCTCTCTCTGCCTGAGACAGCCTCAGATATTCCGGACGGTGTTCTGCCGCGGTCTGCGTCTTTCCTTCCCGGATATACTGAAGTGCCAGGGCACCCACGCTGCCGGCCCTCTGTCTGTTCAGATGAGCCGGTGCGAACTGGTGTTCTGCTCCTGCCTGCAAAAGTTCAGCCAGCAGGATTTCCGTCAGTCTGTGACCGTATACGGGGACCCCGTCCCCTAAAAAGATCACATCCCTTTTCATGGCGCAAAGCTGCTCTGCAATCTCCCCAATGCCAACTGCCATAGGGGGTGCAAGCCGCACCAGGCGCCTGTTTTGAAACTCATAGATTCCCGTATAGACCTGCTCTCTCCTCGCATCCATCAAAGGACAGATCAGACTTTGGGTTCCGCACAGATTATAGGCAAGGGCGTCCAGGGTGGGCACCGCCACCAGCGGTTTGTCCAGTGCAAGGCCCAGTCCTTTCGCCGTAGCAGATCCAATCCGAAGTCCTGTGAATGAACCTGGTCCTGCCGACACTGCGATGGCATCCACCGTATCAAGAGAAAGCTCTGTCATTTTTACAATTTCGTCGAGCATGGGGAGCAGTGTCTGTGAATGGGTCTTTTTATAATTCACAGTATACTCCGCCAGCAGCGTGCCTCCCATAACTCCGTCTTCCAAAAGAGCAACCGAAGCCACCAGCCCCGAACTGTCCAAAGCCAGAACCTTCATCAGATCTGTGGCACCTCCAATCCTTCTACTGTAATCCTGCGATAATCAAAGCCTTTCTGAAGATCTTTCTCGATCTTTACAAGGCAGCCGTCTTCGGGAATCAATTCCTGTATCAGATTCGCCCACTCAACCAGGCAGACACCCTCTGCATAGAAGCAGTCTTCGTATCCGATCTCCTCCATCTCTTCCACATCACTGATCCGATATACGTCAAAGTGATAGAAAGGAAGGCGTCCTCCTTCATACACCTGCACGATCGTGAAGGTTGGACTGCTGACCGGCTCCGATATCCCAAGCCCTTTCGCCACTCCCTGGGTAAAAACAGTCTTTCCCACGCCCAGATCGCCTTCCAGAGCAATCACGGTTCCGGGAAGTATGGTTTCCCCGATTCGTTTGCCAAGCGCAAAGGTCTCCTCTGCACCGAATGTCTCCCAAATCATGTGTCTCTCCGATATTCCACAGTTTCTTAAAGTTGTCGCCGCGTTTTTGATTTTGCCAAAGGGCAAAAAAATTGTGCTGCAACCACATATAGCGTGATTGTAGCACAATTTTTTTTAAATGACAATCCTGAATTATTTTTTGTCGCTGTTGTCACTAACCAACAGCTGTTTTTCATGTGCCTTCTGGTGCAGGCCGGCCTTGTGGAACATTCGCATTTTCACAAATGTGTATTCCTGAAAATAACTATTTTTCTTCTTTTTTTGCCCGCACGATGGCCTCTGCCATCTCCCGCACACGGACTGCCGGGGAGGGCGCATTTAAAATGCCGGAAGTAGCCCCGGTTCCGTCGGCACCTAATTTCACCACATGGTAGCAGTCTTCCGCTGTGCTTACTCCGGAAGCGATCATTACAAGTACGTTGGGATTGATCTCACGCAATGCTTTTACCGTCTCGATGGTATAAGAATCATCTGCCACCTTTCCGGTACCGATCAAATCTGTCGGCTCCGCCAAAACAATATCCGGATCCATACACGCCACTGCTTTTGCCTCTACCGTGGAATCGGCACAGACTACGGTGATCATATCCAGCTCTTTGGCGCGCTTAATGGTGGCATACAGGTCACTGACGGTCTTTGGATTTTCTGCATGATTCAAAAACAATGCATCTGCTCCGGCCTCTTTCAGAGATTCCGGGAGCACATGACCCATACCCCGTCCCGGAGCCAGGGGATCCATGGACTGGGCGCACACGATGATGTGTTTTGTCGCCTCCCGGATCATACGGATATCCGCATAGGGACAGGTAAAATAAATCGGAAGGCCGGTGTCAGCCGCCACCTGATCCGCCGCTTTGGCAAGTTCTAAGCTCTTGGCTCCGTACAGATAGGATTTGGGATTTACAATTAAAAATGGGGACTGGGCTTTTGGCATGATTCTCTCTCCTATTCTCCGATCACAATGATTTTGCATTTTCTGGTTCTGGGTCGGGTGCGGTCAAAATCGGCAAAATAGACATAGCCGGTGGTTCCGACCCCCAGTTTTCCGTTGTCGACTTCAAAGGTTTCGCTGGAGCCAAGGAAAGTGGCTTTTAAATGCGCGTCTCCGTTGAACAGTGCCGTCCGGTCTCCGCCGGGAAGATAGCTTTCTGCATCCGGCCAGCTCTCCACTGCTTTATAGTGTTCTTCTCCCGGATAGGTGTACTGATCCTTGCTCACATGGTCCGGAATGATCTTTGCAAACACCTTGTTCAAATCTTCCTGAAGAAACTCATCCCCTGCCTCATTGAAATCATGGACAAACTCTTCAAAAAATACGGAACAGGTGGTGTGGGGGGAAATCACCGTACAGATTCCGTTCTGGATGCCGCTCTCTTCAATGACTCTTCTGACATCCGGAGTGATGTTTACGTAGGTTGGGGTCTTCCCATGGGACTGCACCTGAATCGTCTCTTTGTAAACTGCCATTAATAAAACCTCCTATTATCGTTCCGCTCCATCCCTTCTGCACACGGGGGCAGAGCAACTCCTGATCCCCTTCGGGGCTCACTCATTGCTCTGTGTGCCTTCGGGGGATTCCGCTGACTTATCGTTCCGCTCCATCCCTTCTGCACACGGGGGCAGAGCAACTCCTGATCCCCTTCGGGGCTCACTCATTGCTCTGTGTGCCTTCGGGGGATTCCGCTGACTTATCGTTCCGCTTACAGCTTGCAGAATACTTTCATTGCTTTTTTTACGTCTTCTTTGATGGCTTCGGTGGCTGCCAGGGACATGGAATCATAGAACAGCGGTTTTTCTCCGTCTGCCCAGTATTCTTTTGAGGCTCTGCCGCCTGCCATGTTCATGTAAGTATAATAATTAACCTTGCAGATTCCGTTCTCGATGGCCACTGCATAGTCTTCATCCGACACGCCGGAGCCTCCGTGCATGACCAGCGGAATATTGGTCGCTTCCCGAAGCCTTGCCACTCTTGGAAGATCCAGCTTCGGCTCTGTCAGATAGACACCGTGCGTTGTTCCAAAGGCAACCGCCAGACAATCCACTCCGGTCATCTCCACAAACTTTCTGGCTACTTCTGGGTCTGTATAAATGTCGTTCAGATCTTCATAGTCGCTGGTGCTGTCCGCCTGTCCGCCTTCTCCGTGAACTACCTCAGAAGTAAAAATATGTCCAAGCTCCGCTTCCACGCTTGCCCCTACGGCATGGGCAAGCTTCACGATCTCTTTGGTCTCCGCGGCATTTTCCTCAAAGCTCCTGGCTGATGCATCGTACATGACGGAAGTAAAGCCCAGCCGCAGCGCCTGTACACAGCGCGCAAACGTGCTGCCATGGTCCAGATGGAGCGCCACCGGAACTTTGGCGCGCTCGGCATAATATTTCATGATGGGGCCAATCTCTTCCAGATCGATCATATCGTCATGGCTTTGGGCATGCTGCAGGATCACCGGACAGTTCAGCTCCTCTGCTGCCTGAATAATCCCGCGGATTGCTTCCAATGTGGTGCCGTTAAAAGCACCGATGGCTTTACGTTCTTCCTTTGCCTGATCCAGTAATTCTTTTAAAGTAACTAACATAGGTTACGGTACTCCTATTCCAGTTTTTGCATCTTCCCTCCCAGTGCCGGAACGGGATTGATCTTTCGTCCGATTCCCGTCCAAAAAATCAATCCGGACACGGTCTGGTTCGACGCTGTTTTTTGCTCTGTTTACAGTACGTTTCTGCCGTACATGGCATCCTGCTCTTTTCTGAGCTTGTAGATCAGGGTGTTCCGATCAAGCTCGATATCATCATAGGTCAGAAGCTGGCCTTTCTTCACATCTCTTTTCATCACGGCTTTGTTGGTCACCAGGCCAAAGGGCACATATCCTTTTGCGTTGGATTCCTCTGCCGTCGCGATGGAGCCATGGGTCGTAAAGCCGCCGATTCCGTCGATGGTCTGGCCTGCTTTCAGATCAATTTTTGCTCTTGTGATACACTCGGATACCAGTCCGTCGATCGGCACACAGGTTACTTCCCCGTCGATCACGGCTTTTGCCACCGTAAGGGGGGTCTCCAAGTTGCACAGATGGAACGGACGGTACAGAGTCCATAAGGGGCCCGGGCCCATGCTGTGATAGCTCATCTGATATGCGATCTCCTGGTTCGGTGTGGATACGGTCACGAACACGCCCGGTGCGATTCCGTTGACATACTCCACGACCCCGTGTTTGTCCAGGATTCCTCCGTCTTTCTTTAACTTCAGGATATCATTCAGCTCCTTGATTCCCTCGGTTCCCGGAGAAGTCTTCGGACCGTGTCCTCCGATCACATCCGGAATCAGGCCGGTGTAGTTGGACATGGCTGTCATCTCCACCATGGTCTTGGTGCCGTCCTTGAATGCACACAGCATCTTCGGACTCATCTTCCGGCGGGTTGCCTCTTCCAGCACTGTGTCCGGGTTGCACTCATAGTCGATCTTGTTGTTCTTTCCTTTTCCCATGACTTCCACGTTCATGCCCATGGCCTTTGCAAAGCTGTAAAGCTCCATGACCGCTCCCGGCTCATCTCCTGCCGATCCGGTGTAGATCACGCCTTCTTTTGCCGCAAACTTCTTTAAGTAGGGCCCGATCACCACGTCTGTCTCCACGTTCAGCATAACCACATGCTTTTTGTTCTTCATGGCATCGGTCGCCACTTTCGCTCCTACATCCGGCACTCCTGTCGCGTCGATTGCACATTCCACCAGATTGGCCCGGGATACGAAATCGGCATTCTCACATGCCACATATTTGCCCGCCTCCATGGCTGCATTGGCATCTTCCAGAGTCTTTGCAATGGCAATGGCATCCTCGGATACACCGGCATACTTAAACGCATTCACCGCGTTTTCCACTTTGATGTCGGATACGATCGCCGGCATCATGCCCTGCATCAGTACCATCTGGGTCACCATACCGCGGCCCATCTGGCCTGCTCCCACGATACCCGTACGGATGATCCTGCCCTCTTCCTGTCTTTTGATCAGTTTTTGATCCATGTTCAGCATTTTGTGAATCTCCTTTCAAACATTATGAAAAATAAGAGTAAATAAGAGTTGCAAAGCGCTGGCAGATATTCTGTTTACAAATGTTATTTTATTGTCTTACAAGCACTTTTGTTATCCTTATTCTACTAAATTTGTATTTGTAAGTCAATACCTTTTTACGATTTTTTTCATTTTTTATTACTGGAATTCCCTTGTATTTCTGGCCCTTTTGCTATATAATTTAATCAATGAGTCACATATGTGCTTCAAATATTGACAGAAGGGTATCTACCATGAATAAAAAAGACAACACAGAACTGATGCTGGACAAAATGGTCCTGGTGGCCAACCTGTATTACAGAAGCAAGCTGTCCCAGCAGGACATCGCACAGAAGCTGAATATCTCCAGACCCTGGGTCTCCAAGCTGCTCTCCCGGGCAGAGGAACTTGGGATTGTCCAGATTGAGATCAATTCTCCCACTTTCGGCAATACGCAGCTGGAAGACCAGTTAAAAGCCAAATACGGCACCCCCTATGTGGGCGTCATCAATACTTACGATCACTCCAAAGACTATGTGGCCACTGCGGCCACCAACTATTTTGTCTCTCAGATCAAACCGGATGACGTGATCGGGATCGGATGGGGCGATGCTGTCTCCCGTTTTATTCACCAGCTGCTTCCTCTGTACCTGCCCGGCACCAAAGTCGTTCCCATGGCCGGAAGTTTCGGCACTTCCGCAGAGACACTGCCCAACTACGTTGCCATGCAGTTTGCCGGCAAGCTGGGAGGAAGCTCCATCCCTCTGCATGTGCCTGCCTTTTGTTCCACAAAGGAAGAGTACGATGCGCTGATCGGCAACGAACACACACAGGAGATCCTGTCCATCGCCAACCACGCGGATATCGCCATCACCGGTATCGGAAGCTTTACCTCCTCTTTCCTGTTCCGTCATAAGATTCTGTCCGCGGAAGAAGAAGAGACCCTGATCCGTGCCGGGGCCATCGGAGACATTGTTCTTCATTTTATCAACCGTTACGGCACCCCGGTGGAGTGCGATATCTGCAAGCGGATCATCCATGCAGATCTCTTCCAGGTCCGAAAACATGCCCGTACGGTCATCGGCATCGCAGAAGGCCCGGATAAGATCGAGGTCATCAAGGCGGCTCTGTACAATCAGCTGGTCGACGCGTTTTTCACCGACGAAGCCACTGCCGACGCTCTGTTGAAAAAATAATCCGGCACAAAAGTGATTTTATCAAAAAACGGCACACCGGAAACCCGGCGCGCCGTTTTTATCTCTCACAGTATTACAGTACGTTTCTGCCGTACATGGCATCCTGCTCTTTTCTGAGCTTGTAGATCAGGGTGTTCCGATCAAGCTCGATATCATCATAGGTCAGAAGCTGGCCTTTCTTCACATCTCTTTTCATCACGGCTTTGTTGGTCACCAGGCCAAAGGGCACATATCCTTTTGCGTTGGATTCCTCTGCCGTCGCGATGGAGCCATGGGTCGTAAAGCCGCCGATTCCGTCGATGGTCTGGCCTGCTTTCAGATCAATTTTTGCTCTTGTGATACACTCGGATACCAGTCCGTCGATCGGCACACAGGTTACTTCCCCGTCGATCACGGCTTTTGCCACCGTAAGGGGGGTCTCCAAGTTGCACAGATGGAACGGACGGTACAGAGTCCATAAGGGGCCCGGGCCCATGCTGTGATAGCTCATCTGATATGCGATCTCCTGGTTCGGTGTGGATACGGTCACGAACACGCCCGGTGCGATTCCGTTGACATACTCCACGACCCCGTGTTTGTCCAGGATTCCTCCGTCTTTCTTTAACTTCAGGATATCATTCAGCTCCTTGATTCCCTCGGTTCCCGGAGAAGTCTTCGGACCGTGTCCTCCGATCACATCCGGAATCAGGCCGGTGTAGTTGGACATGGCTGTCATCTCCACCATGGTCTTGGTGCCGTCCTTGAATGCACACAGCATCTTCGGACTCATCTTCCGGCGGGTTGCCTCTTCCAGCACTGTGTCCGGGTTGCACTCATAGTCGATCTTGTTGTTCTTTCCTTTTCCCATGACTTCCACGTTCATGCCCATGGCCTTTGCAAAGCTGTAAAGCTCCATGACCGCTCCCGGCTCATCTCCTGCCGATCCGGTGTAGATCACGCCTTCTTTTGCCGCAAACTTCTTTAAGTAGGGCCCGATCACCACGTCTGTCTCCACGTTCAGCATAACCACATGCTTTTTGTTCTTCATGGCATCGGTCGCCACTTTCGCTCCTACATCCGGCACTCCTGTCGCGTCGATTGCACATTCCACCAGATTGGCCCGGGATACGAAATCGGCATTCTCACATGCCACATATTTGCCCGCCTCCATGGCTGCATTGGCATCTTCCAGAGTCTTTGCAATGGCAATGGCATCCTCGGATACACCGGCATACTTAAACGCATTCACCGCGTTTTCCACTTTGATGTCGGATACGATCGCCGGCATCATGCCCTGCATCAGTACCATCTGGGTCACCATACCGCGGCCCATCTGGCCTGCTCCCACGATACCCGTACGGATGATCCTGCCCTCTTCCTGTCTTTTGATCAGTTTTTGATCCATGTTCAGCATTGTATCTGTCTCCTTTTTCCGCTAAAAAATCTCTATCATTCCGCCGACCTTGATATCATCCGGAAGAAGTTCCTCTCCTTCCACCATGATACAGCCCGGACGGTCCGGCTCACTGCCGCCCCGGAAGTCGATGGTGCAGTGGCCCAGCTCCGGCAGCGTCTTAAGCGCCTCATATCCTACCGCAGTAATCTTAAAAGATTTGTTGCAGATCTTCAGTGTATCTCCCACTGCAGGCGGCGCACCTAGCTCTGCTTTCGTATGCAGAACAGACAGGTCTGCCAGTTCCGGCGGCGCATCTTCATTAAAGATAATAATGAAATTGTTGTCATCTTCTCCGAGAAATGCCAGCGCATCCTCTCCGAGTCCGGTGATTTTTACCTGGTATTTCATAAGCTCAGAATCCTTTCTTCTATGATCATCAAACACCCCGCTGCAGGCAACGAGTATCAAGCCTGCAGCGTTGCAAGCAGCGGAATCTTTGATCTACGTTCCGCTTCGGTCGTTGCTTGCGGGAATCAATACATTCCGATACTGAAAGCAAATGCAATCAGAACTGCCAGAGGACCTGTGATCAGACGCTCGAACAGAACTGCCGGTACACCATACTCGATGGTCTCCGGCTCTGCCTCTCCAAGGGACAGACCGACCGGGACGAAGTCACATCCGACTTGCGCGTCGATGGCAAACAACGCCGGCAGTGCATACTGCGGGGGAATGTGTCCAAGTGCGAATTCTGCACCAAGCAGAGTACCTACCACCTGCGCGATCACGGCTCCGGGTCCAAGGACCGGGGAAAGGATCGGGATACCGCAGATAAATGCGATGATAACCATTCCCGGAAGGGTGGAACAGATGGGAGAGATGGTATTCGCGATGACATTGCCCAGCCCGCTGGCGGAGATGATGCCGAGCAGCGTAGCAGTAAATGCCATAAACGGAAGAATTGTTCCAATCACCATCTCCATGGTGTCACGGCCTGCCTGGAAGAAAATATTGACAAAACGGCCGACCACTTTACCGATTCGTACGACAATGTTCTCCTGCTTGCCTGCATTTGCCTCTGCAATCTCTCTCTTTGCCTGCTCTTTCGTCTTGGGAGCACCCGGCTGCTTTGCGGGCTCTGCTGCTTTTGCAGAAGCCGGACTGCCTGCTGCATTTCCTTTATAATCAGACACCACAATATCACTTTCTTTTACTGCGGATACGTAGATCTCCGGTGTGATGTATTTGGCCAGGGGGCCTGCTTTGCCGACCGGCTCCACATTCACCGTATAGATTCCCTTCTTCGGATAGACTCCGCAGCGGGCAGTTCCGCCGCAGTCCACAACTGCCACAATGATCTGATCATCCGGCAGCGTCGTCTTGAAGCCGTCTACCACTTCTGCCCCGGTCATATCCGCAATCGCCTGTGCCACCGGATGGATTCCGCCGCCGGTAACGCTCAAAACCTTATTGCAGGTCTCCGTGGGGGTGATGGTCAGCGGACCTCCCCAGCCGCCGGACCCTGCCTTAATCGTAATTGTCTTATACATACTGTTCTCCCTCCTTACGCGCTTTTCTTACCGCTGAGTGCAGCAAAAATTCTCTCACACAAGATACCACGGATTAAGATAACGATGACACCAACGATGAAATATCTGACTGCCAGCCCGCCAGTCGATAATCCCAACTGCTGGATTCCCGCTGCAATACCGGTATAGACGAAGAGCTCGCCGGCATTGGCGTGGGGGAACAAACCTGTAATCGGATGGCAGAAAGAAACAGAAGCATCATAAAAAGCTGCCTTGTGTTCTTCCTTTACAAAACGTCCAAAGGTATACTGAGACGGATTGGTAAGGAAAATGTCTGCCAGAATCGGAAGCAGTGTATAACGAAGAATCGTATACTTTGTGATCTTCTGGCAGAATCTCTCCACCCTTTCCACACCAATGATTCCGATCAACGCGTTGACTGCTGTCATAAGACAGATGACGGTAGGTATAATTCCTGTCACCCACCCTACGAAAGTTTCTCCGCCTGCACTGAACAGGCCTATGAACGCATTCGCAATGTTAGAAATCGCATCCATAAATTTCATTCCTCCTTTTTTGTGATATAAATGGTTTCTTATATTAAGTGTGTTGTCCTCCGGGCAGAAGAAGCCTGCTTCTACGGGCTATAAAAGACGGTCTCTTTCCGCTAGGATTCCGGTCACATAATATACCTGTTCACATAACATCACTCCGGGGCCAGCTCTTCTGACTGTACTTCGGATTCCTCCGCCTGCTGATTCAGTCTCTGGTCCAAAGCCTCCAAAGCATTGATGTATCCTTTGTAACGCTTTTTCTGCTTTTTATCAAAGCTTCTGGTCTCCTCCAAAAACTCATAGATACTCTTTCCCATCACTTCCCTGCCCAGGAACGTTTTCCAGGGCTTAAACCGTGCCAGACAGCTGATCCCCTGCATGATCTCTCCGCCGGTGATCACCCCTTCTTTATCACAGGCAATCATGACGATATATCCTGCCCGGAAGCCGCCTCTTTTCTGGCCAAACCCCACATTGCCAAGCTTATGTACCCTGCGGATCGCTTTGCGGTAGTTCTGAATCTGGACCACGCCGCCCAGCGCCTGCAGGACAAACAGCAAAAACACCACCAAAAGCATCATCGAAATTCCATTCATATTGTTGTAACCTCTCTTTTTGTTTTAGTTACATATGTGCTTATCAGTTACATTTGTTATTTTAATTATATATGATAAATAATTAGCCGTCAATGATTATTATTTTTTTAACAATCTTTTTTATTTTTCGTTATTCTGCACAGTTTTGTCTGTTTAAATTTATACAATTTTTCCAAAAAAATGGCAGAAAAAGAGGGTTACAGCCCGACAGTCCTCATCTGCCGGGCTATCCCCCTCATTTGCTCTTGACTTTTATGACCTGTTCTTGAGCATATCCATCTTCCGGTATGCATCCATCCGCTCTGCAACTTCCTGGATCTTCGGCTCTCCCTCTAAAAACTCACAGTCTGACCAGATCCTATCCATCTCCTTTTGAATCGGCGGAAGTCTGCGGACATCCCCCTCCTCCGTGCGCAGATAATAATCCAGGAGCAGAATTCCCGGTATAAAATCCATCTCCGGCGGCTCTGCATTTTCTATGTTTTCAAATCCATCGCAAAAAGCATAGATACAGTTGTCCAGAAAGATATGGATACAGGTAAACAGAGAATTCCCGTTCAGGTCAAACACCTGAAGTGCCTTTCCATCCTCTGTGGCAACCTGATTGGACGTATCCGCAAAAGCCTCTGAATCCCCGAAATCATAAAGACGGGTGATAAAATCCTGCAGATACTGCCGCTCTTCCTCATGAAGCTCCCGCACAAGACCCTGACTGAAAATATCCAGCACCCGCTCAAATTCCCCGAGAATCTCACATTCCGGGCAGGCGGACAGGCGCTTGAAAACTGCCTGCAGACGGGAAAGGCTTAAAAGTCCCCACAGATAATTCTGTCTGTTATCCAGTTCTTCCGTCCTTTCTGTCACCGCCTCCAAAAGCTCGTTGTACAGCAGGTCTTCTTCCTCCAGCGCCCCCATTTGCTCGTCGCAATCCTCCATCAGCACTTCTGATTCATCAAATACTTGTTCAAAACTGCTGTACAGAGTGCTGGCTCTTTCCAGATACAGTCTGGCACGTTCCAGGTCTCCTTTGCGCTGGTACTCCTTTCCTCTCCGATAACAGCTTTCCGCAGTATCCGTAAGCTCTGTCTTCTCCTCCCAGGCTGCTTCCTGTTTTTTGCGCAGCTCTGCTTCGCTTTCTTTTTCCGGCTTTCCGGAAAAGAGATTTTTAAAAAATTCTGGCATCCTTTCTCTCTCCTTTTTCGGGCGGATATGGCCCGTTATAGTTTCATCGTCAGCGCAATCCGCTTTTTCACGGTATCTACGCTGATGACTTTTACCTCCACAATATCACCAATCTTCACGACTTCCAGAGGATGCTTGATATAGCGCTCACACATCTGGGAGATATGGACCAAGCCGTCCTGATGGACACCGATATCTACAAAAGCGCCAAAGTCAATGATGTTGCGCACGGTGCCTTTTAACACCATCCCGGGCGTCAGATCTTTCATATCCAGCACATCACTTCTGAGTACCGGGCGCGGCATCTCATCTCTGGGATCCCTGGCGGGTTTTTCAAGCTCTTCGATGATATCTTTTAAGGTCATCTCCCCGATTCCCAGTTCCCTGGCCGTCTCCTTTGGTTTCGTAATCTTTTTCGAAATTCCCTCGAGTCCGCCCCTGGCAATCTCTTCCGGCGAGCAGTTAAGGGAGGCCATCAGTTTTCCGGCCGCCTCATAGCTTTCGGGGTGCACGCTGGTGGCGTCCAGAGGATTCGTTCCTCCTGTGATGCGCAGAAAACCGGCACACTGCTCAAAGGCTTTGGGTCCTAGTTTTGGCACCTTCAGAAGCTGGCGGCGGTCCGCAAAACGTCCGTTTTCTTCCCGGTAGGCTACGATGTTTTTGGCCAGCGTTTTTGTGATGCCGGAAATATATTCCAAAAGAGGAGCAGACGCCGTGTTTAAATCCACCCCGACCTTATTCACCGAATCCTCCACCACACCGCCTAAAGCTTCGCTTAAGCGCTTCTGGTTCATATCATGCTGATACTGCCCCACACCGATGGCTTTAGGATCAATCTTCACCAGCTCCGCCAGAGGATCCTGCAGCCTTCTGGCAATGGATGCAGCGCTTCTTTGGCCCACGTCAAAATTGGGAAATTCCTCTGTGGCCAGTTTGCTGGCCGAGTAAACCGAAGCCCCGGCCTCGCTGACGATCACATACTGGACTTTCTGCGGAATCTCTTTAAACAGCTCCACAATCACCTGCTCCGATTCCCTGGAGGCTGTCCCATTGCCAAGGGAGATTAAGGTGATGTTGTATTTTTCTATTAATTTTTTTAAAGTCGCCTTTGCTTCCTTTACTTTATTCTGAGGCGCTGTGGGGTAGATAACGACCGTATCCAGCACTTTGCCCGTGGGATCCACCACCGCCAGCTTGCATCCGGTACGGAAAGCCGGATCCCAGCCAAGGACTGTCTGACCTGCGATGGGCGGCTGCATCAGAAGCTGCTCCAAATTTTTACCAAACACCTGGATTGCACCCTCTTCAGCCTGCTCGGTCAGAAGATTGCGGATCTCCCGCTCGATGGCCGGACCGATCAGACGGGCATAGCTGTCCGCAACCGTCTCCTGCAGCGCTTCCGTTGTATACGGATTGTCCCGGGTAATCACTTTTTTCTCCAGATAGCGCAGAATCTTTTCCTGCGGTGCCTCGATCTTCACCGTCAGAATCTTCTCCGCCTCCCCCCGGTTCAAAGCCAGCGTCCGGTGCCCCGCCATTTTTTTCAAAGGCTGGGCAAAATGATAGTACGTCTCATAAACAGACTCCTGCTTTTCATCCTTTGCTTCCGAGGTGATGGTTCCTTCTTTTAAAGTGATATTCCGGATGTAGGTGCGGTAATCCGCTTCGTCGGAAATATTCTCTGCAATGATATCCTTCGCCCCTGCCAGCGCTTCCTCCACAGTCGCCACGCCTTTTTCTTCGGAGATATAGGCCTCTGCCTCTTTTTCCAGCGGCTGCTTTGTCGCCTGCAAAAGAATGATATTCGCCAGGCCCTCCAGCCCTTTTTCTTTCGCCATGGTCGCCCGGGTCCGGCGCTTGGGACGATACGGGCGGTACAAATCGTCTACAGCCACCTGCGTCTGCGCTGCTTCAATCTGGGCTCTTAGCTCTTCTGTCAGCTTTCCCTGCTCTTCAATGCTAGAAAGCACCTGGGCTTTTTTGTCCTCCAGGTTGCGCAGATAGGTCAGACGCTCGTCCAGCTTACGAAGCTGCTCATCATTCAAAGCTCCGGTTGCTTCTTTTCGGTAACGGGAAATAAAAGGAATCGTATTCCCCTCATCGATCAGGCCGACAGCGGCCTCCACCTGCTGCCTTTTCACCTGCAATTCTTCGGTCAGTTTCTGTATGATATCCATAAGTACTCCTCAATTCTGTTCAAATTAGACTTTTAAGCCTTGTATCAATTCGTATGCCTGGTGAACTTCTTTCCAGACATTGATCCGTCACTCCCCGGATTCTCCCGGCGCCCTGCACCGTTTGCTGACAGGCCCCGGCGCTGCTATGTACAGCAGCCTCCTTTCAAGATGTTCCTGTAAACGGCTGCAAAACGATCCATCCCTTAACTATTTGGAACCTTACTTTTTTTCTGCCCATTGTATATTTTATCCAATTCCAGGCGTTTAATCAAGCGTTATTTCTTCACATATTCCTCTTGATGGATCAAAAAAGAACATACAGCATAACAAAAAGCATCAGAACCTATGGTTTGTTCCAATGCTTTTCTCAATACCTGTATTTTATGATGCCAGGGTCAAAAGGTCATGTATGACATGCTTGCATGTCAATCCATGACTTTGGGACCCGAAAAAACATGAAAAAGTAGCCCGATCGGGCGGATTTTGCATGTTTTTAGGATTGCGGGAGCATGAAATGCGGAGCAATCCGTAGGCAACAGGGGGCAAAAAACCTTTTGACCCCAACATCATTTTATTTCAGCACCGCTTTTATGGCTGCCAGAAATTCATCAAATTCTTCAAAAGCCGGAAGATCCGGATTATCTTTTTTGATCTGTTCTGTGCTTCGGAACAAAAAGCCTGCTTTGCCGGCTCTGATCATTCCCAGATCGTTAAAGCTGTCTCCGGCAGCGATGGTCTCAAATCCGGCCGACTGCAGCGCTTTGACGGTAGTCAGCTTGGAATCTTTAACCCGCATCTGATATCCCGTAATCTCTCCGTCCAAAGCCACCGTCAGGCGGTTGCAGAACAAAGAGGGCCATCCAAGCTTCTCCATCAAAGGTTTTGCGAATTCTGTGAAAGTATCACTGATAATCACCACCTGTGTCAAAGACCGAAGCTCATCCAGAAATGCTTTTGCTCCCGGAAGCGGATCAATCCCGGCAATGGTTTGCTGGATCTCCTTTAAGCCCAGATGATGTTCTTTTAAGATATTCAGCCGGTATGCCATCAGTTTGTCATAATCCGGCTCGTCCCTGGTGGTCCGCTTCAGTTCTGGTATGCCGGTCGCTTCCGCAAAAGCGATCCAGATCTCCGGGACCAGCACTCCTTCCAGATCCAAACATACGATATCCATTTTTATATCTCCTACATTTAAGTACCGCTTCAGCCCTTCCTTCCCCACTGGCAGGAGATGGCCTCGCGCACGCTTCCCCGCACGCTCTCCCATCTGGGGGCAGGGCGGGCTTTCGCTGTTTTTTGTACCGCTTCAGCCCTTCCTTCCCACTGGGAGGAGATGGCCTCGCGCACGCTTCCACGTACGCTCTCCCATCTGGGGGGCAAGTCGGGCTTTCGCTGTTTTTCGTACCGCTTCAGCCCTTCCTTCCCCACTGGCAGGAGATGGCCTCGCGCACGCTTCCACGTACACTCTCCCATCTGGGGGCAGGGCGGGCTTTCGCTGTTTTTTGTACTATTTCTAACCTTCCACCCGAATCATACTGATGATCGGGGCGTCTTTTGCTTTTTCAGCGTATTCCGCCTCGGTCATGACCGGGGTAATAAATCCAATCTCACCGGATATGCCTGCGTGGATCCGCTCGCCGTCTCCGAACAGCTTCTCAGGCTCGGCATCTGATTTCATACGGATGAAAAACCGCCGGCTCATCTGACCCATGGGCGCAAGTTCCAGTTTCTGCGGATCCCAAAACAGGGTGATAATCTTGCCCAGATGCCTTGCCGCATCCACCATATCTCCGGCCACTGCACTGGCCGTCGGCAGTTTGCCGGCACCGCTTCCATAGAACATGGAGTTGCCCAGCATATTTCCTTTCACAAAGACCGCATTGAACACATCATTGACCACATAGAGCGGATGCTCCCTGTGAACCATCGCCGGGCTTACCATGGCACAGTAAGTGTCTCCCACCTTTTTGCTGATGGCCAGAAGCTTGATCGAGCGGTTCAGCTTCTTTGCATACAGGAAATCTTCAGAACTAATCTTCGTGATGCCCTCCGTATAGATATCACGGAAATCCACCTGATTGCCGCTGGCCAAAGAAGTGAGAATCGCAATTTTCCGGCAGGCATCCCAGCCTTCCACATCCGCCTCCGGATGCAGCTCCGCATAACCCTTATCCTGGGCTTCTTTCAGTACATCCAGGTAATCCAGGCCTTCCCGGTCCATCTTCGTCAGCATGTAGTTGGTCGTTCCATTCAAGATGCCGGACACTTCCAAGATCACATCTGCAGTCAGAGACGAATTCAGCGGACGGATAATGGGAATTCCGCCGCCCACGCTGGCTTCGAACAGATAGTTTACCTGATGCTCCTTGGCAATCTGAATCAGCTCCGCCCCATGCTCAGCCACCAGTTCCTTGTTGGATGTACACACGCTCTTGCCTGCCTCCAGACAGCGTTTTGTAAACTCATAGGCCGGATGCAGTCCTCCCATGACCTCTGCCACGATGCGTACTTCCTCATCACTGATGATGTCTTCAAAGTCATGAGTCAGCACCTCCATAACCGGATCCCCGGGAAACTCCCGCAGATCCAGCACATATTTGATTCGAAGCGCTTGTCCTACTTTTTTATCAATGCTTTTTTCATTGGTCTTAATTACTTCATAGACACCGGAACCAACGGTACCGTATCCCATAATCGCTACTTTTATCATTCGGTATTACTCCCTGCCTAATATTTTCAGATAATGTACGCCCTTTTGCTCTTCGATCTTTTCGATCATCGCAGAGACGTCTCCAGTGGTCGGCAGCACTTCAACACTCAAGGTCAAAGATGCCACACCATTAATCGGTATACTTTGGTGAATCGTCAGAATATTGGCCCCGAATACCGCCACGATATTCAGCACCTCAGACAAAAGTCCCGGTTCATCCTCCATCTGCAGAACAAAGGTAACCGTCTTCCCCTTCGCCTCGTCGTGAAAGGGGAAGATATCATTCTGATATTTATAATAGGAGCTCCGGCTGATGCCCACCCGATCCGCCGCCTCCTGGACGGACAAAACCCGCTCCGATTCCAGCAGCTTTTTGGCTTCCACCACCTTCAGGAGCACTTCCGGCACCGCTTTCTCCCGAAGTACAAAGTATTTGCTCTTCTCCGACATCACGCTTCCTCCGGTGTCAGGTTGATCCATTTCAGATATGCATTGATCAGCGGATCAATCTTGCCGTCCAGTACCCCGTCCACATTGCTGACTTCCGCATTGGTCCGGTGGTCTTTGACCATCGTATAGGGCTGCATCACGTAGGAGCGAATCTGATTTCCCCAGGCGATGTCACTGACTTCTCCCCGGATGCCGGACAGCTTTTCGGCCTGCTTCTGCTGCTCTAGCAGGTACAGCTTCGCCTTCAGCATCTGCATGGCCTTGTCTTTATTCTGATGCTGGGAACGTTCGTTCTGGCATTGTACCACAATTCCCGTAGGAATATGGGTAATTCGGATCGCCGATGAGGTTTTATTGATATGCTGTCCTCCTGCACCGCTGGAACGATACGTATCGATCCTCAGCTCGTCAGGATTCACCTCAATGTCAATCTCATCCTCAATATCCGGCATCACATCCAGCGAAACAAAAGAAGTCTGCCTTTTGCCCTGGGCATTGAAAGGCGAGATCCGCACCAGACGGTGGACTCCCTTTTCCGACTTCAGATAGCCATAGGCATTCTCCCCGTTGACCTGGAAAGTCACGGATTTGATGCCGGCCTCGTCTCCGTCCAGGTAATCCAGAACTTCCACCGAAAACCCTTTCCGTTCCGCCCATCTGGTATACATCCGGTACAACATCCCTGCCCAGTCGCAGCTCTCCGTACCTCCGGCCCCTGCGTTGAGTTTTAAAATCGCGTTGTTGCCGTCATACTCCCCGGACAGCAGCGTCTTAATCCGCATGGTCTCCAGTTTTTCTGCAAAAGCTTCCAGCTCTTCTTTGATCTCCGGGATCAGAGATTCGTCATTTTCCTCGTATCCCATCTCCAGAAGCGTCTCGATATCCTCGTACTGGCTCTGCAGACTTTCAAATCTTTCTTTTTCTTCTTTGAGGCAGTTGAGCTCTTTCATCCCCGCCTGGGACCGCTCCACATGGTCCCAGTAACCGGGCGCCTCCATCTCTTTTTCTAATTCTTCAATCCGAAGTGACTTTGACGCCAGGTCAAAGTGAATCCCTCAGTTCTGTCATTGGCTTTGCGTAGCTGTTCAGTGTATATTTAAACTGATCTAATTCTACCAAAACGACACCTTCTTTCTTAAATTTAAATTCTGCAGCCACCTGTCAGCTGCCTGTTTTCAGTTGCTGTATGGTCGTCTGCCCGGTTTCAGCCTGCCATGCTACTTTCTCCCGCAGCACTGCTTATATTTCTTACCGCTTCCACAGGGACAGGGATCATTGGGATAAACCTTCTGTGCAGCCCTTTGTACCGGCTTTTTGCCCAGGGAATCATCTTTGTTGGTTCCCGTCACTTTGGCCACTTCTTCGCGCTCTGCCTTTTCCTCCACTTTGATGTGCATCAGGATCCTTACTGTGTCCTCCTGGATACTGCCTGTCATGGCCTCAAACATCTCATAACCGCTCATCTTATATTCCACCAGCGGATCCCGCTGACCGTAAGCCTGCAGGCCGATGCCCTGGCGAAGCTGCTCCATATCGTCGATGTGGTTCATCCACTTCCGGTCAATGGTCTTCAAAAGGAAAACGCGCTCCAGCTCCCGGATCAACTCCGGATTCGGGAATTCTGCCTCTTTTGCTTCATATAATCTGGTGGCCTCCTGCTTTAAGGCATGCTTCATCTCTGCCTTGTTCTTACAGGAAAGACGCTCCACAGTGACTGTCTGAAGGGGAATAATGGGAAGCAGCGTCTCGTTAAGTCCGGTCAGATCCCATTCTTCCGGATCCTGGTCATCACCGATAAACATATCCACCGTGTTCTCCACCACATCAGAGAGCATCTTGTAGATAGAGTCCCGCATACTCTCTCCATCCAGCACCCGGCGGCGCTCCGCATAGATTACTTCCCTCTGTTCATTCATCACCTGATCGTATTCCAGCAGATTTTTACGGATACCGAAGTTGTTGTTCTCGATCTTCATCTGAGCCTTCTCGATGGCATCCGTCAGCATCTTATGCTCAATCTCCTCGTTCTCCGGAACACCCAGCGTATTGAATATCCCCATCAGCCGCTCGGAGCCGAACAGGCGCATCAGGTCATCCTCCAAAGAGATGTAGAAGCGGGATTCGCCCGGATCACCCTGACGTCCGGAACGTCCGCGGAGCTGGTTGTCAATACGTCTTGCCTCATGGCGTTCGGTACCGATGATCTTCAGTCCTCCGGCTTTTCTTGCCTCTTCATCCAGCTGAATATCCGTACCGCGGCCGGCCATGTTCGTGGCGATGGTTACAGCGCCGTGCTCACCAGCCAAAGCCACAATCTCCGCCTCCCGCTCATGGAACTTGGCATTTAACACTTCATGCTGGATGCCCCTCTTTTGCAGCATCCGGCTTAGTTCCTCAGAAGCTTCAATGGTGATCGTACCCACCAGCACCGGCTGGCCCTTGGCATGGGCAGCCTCAATGGCATTGCAGACTGCCAATAGTTTTTCCTTGCGGGTCTTATAGACGGCATCCTGCAGATCTTTTCTCTGTACCGGACGGTTGGTGGGAATCTCGATGACGTCCATGCCATAGATTGCCCGGAACTCTTTTTCCTCTGTCAGTGCAGTACCGGTCATACCGCATTTTTTTGCGTATTTGTTAAAGAAATTCTGGAAAGTAATGTTGGCAAGCGTTTTGCTCTCTCTTTTTACTTTCACATGTTCTTTTGCCTCAATGGCCTGATGCAGTCCGTCGGAATAACGGCGTCCCGGCATGATCCGGCCGGTGAATTCATCTACAATAAAAATCTGATCATCTTTTACGACGTAATCCTGATCGCGGAACATCAGGTTGTTGGCACGAAGTGCCAGTTCCATATTGTGCTGGATCTCCAGATTCTCCGGATCGGCCAGGTTCTCAATCTTAAAATACTGTTCCACTTTTTTGATGCCGTCTGCCGTCAGATGGACAATCTTATCCTTTTCGTTGACGATAAAATCCCCCGTCTCCTCGATCTCTTCTCCCATGATGGCGTCCATCTTGGAAAACTCCTTGCTGGCCTCACCGCGCTTCAGCGTATGGGCCACATAATCACAGAGTTCATAAAGTTTTGTGGACTTTCCGCTCTGTCCGGAGATAATCAAAGGCGTACGGGCCTCGTCGATCAGGATGGAGTCAATCTCATCAATGATCGCATAATGCAGATCTCTTTGCACCAGCTGGTTTTTATAGATGACCATATTATCCCGCAGATAGTCAAAGCCCAGCTCGTTGTTGGTGATATAAGTGATATCGCAGGCATAGGCCGCCCGGCGCTCCTCCTTGGTGGAACTGTTTAATACCACGCCCACGGTCAGGCCCAGAAATTCATGTACCTTTCCCATCCAGTCTGCATCACGATTGGCCAGGTAGTCGTTGACGGTAACCACATGGACGCCTTTGCCTTCCAGTGCATTCAGATACGCCGGAAGCGTAGACACCAGAGTCTTTCCTTCACCGGTGCGCATCTCCGCGATCCGTCCCTGGTGCAGGATCATACCGCCGATCAGCTGTACCCGGTAATGTTCCATACCGAGCACGCGCCTGGCCGCTTCTCTGACCGTGGCAAATGCCTCCGGAAGCAGATCATCCAGCGTCGCGCCTTCTGAAAGCCTCTGCCTGTACTCCTTTGTCTTCTCCCTCAGCTCCCCGTCACTTAACGCCTGCATCGCGGGACGCAGTTCTTCGATCCGGTCAATGACAGGAGTAATCAGTTTTAACTCCCGCTCACTGTGGGTTCCGAACAGTTTGTCAAATATTTTCATGCTGCTCTCCTAATCAAAAGTTACTTACAGACACAAACGTGCCTTGACCGCAGTGCAACGTCATCCCGCACTGCTCATTGTTATCCTGAACATTATATCATGTGCTTCGCACACAGTAGACGCTTCACGATGTGCAACCGATTCTTCCGGTATCGTTATCATGCGCTTCGCACACGGTATACGCTTCACGATGCACTCTCGCTTCTCCCGGCGTGGTATAATGTCTGTCGACATTATACCACAAATATGGGATTTGGCAAATGCCAAATCCCAACCTGTTCATGAACCTCTGTATGCTGCTTTTTGCATATCTGACAGCGCTCAGTCCGGTACAGACTGATCTTACTGAACATCAGCAGTCAATAAATGCATATTCCTGAGAGCCCTGCCGCCGGGCGGCACGAGTGTGAATGATGACATTTACAAATCCGGCTCCAGGATTCCATAGGTTCCGCTTTTTCTCTTGTATACCACGTTGATCTCGTCTGTCTCCGCATTCACAAAAGCGAAGAAAGCATGTCCCAGCAGTTCCATCTGCACGCAGGCATCTTCCGGATACATGGGTTTAATATCAAACTTCTTGGTCCGGATGATCTTAACCTCCTGATCTTCCGAATCCTTCTCCAGAAACTCTTTCTGGAAATTTCCCCCGCCCTGCTGTCTTGCAATCAGCTTGTTTTTGTACTTCCGAAGCTGGCGCTCAATGACTTCTTCCACCAGGTCAATGGACACGTACATATCCGTACTGGACTGCTCTGACCGGATAATGTTTCCTTTGACCGGAATCGTCACCTCAATCTTCTGACGTTCCTTCTCCACGCTCAAAGTCACATGGACTTCCGTATCAGGAGTAAAGTACCGCTCCAGCTTTTTCAGCTTCTCCGTCACCGCCGACCGAAGGCCGTCTGTAATATCGATGTTTTTTCCGCTGATGATATAACGCATAGAACCACTCCTTTGCTGTTTATTCTGCACCCCCGCACTTTTGATTCCCCCGCGCGGATTTGATGCCTGTTTTTATCATACCATTATTTTACAGATTCCGCAATGAATTTCAGCACCTCTTCGTAATTCATATTTCCGCCGAACAGATCAAGGGCACTGCCGATTGTCACATTCAGACGGTTTTGTCCCAGATCTTTTAACATGCGAAGGTCCGCAAAGCTTCCGACTCCTCCCGCGTATGTAATGGGGATTCCGCCCCACTCCCCGAGCATACAGACCAGCGGCTTTTCGATCCCCCGCGCCTTCCCCTCCACATCCACCGCGTGAATCAGAAATTCTGAACAGTACTCTGCCAACTCCCAAAGCACCGGAACGCTCAGGACAACTTCCGTAAATTTCTGCCACCGATCGGTCACAATATAATAGTCTTCCCCTTTTCTCCGGCAGCTTACATCCAGCACCAGATGTTCTTTTCCCACCTCTTTTCGCAGCTGTGCCAGATACTTCCAGTCTATGTGCCCATCCCGGAACACGCATGAGGTAACAATCACATGGCTGGCTCCTGCCTCCAGATAAGAAGCTGCGTTTTCCCTCCGGATCCCGCCTCCCACCTGCAGTCCCCCCGGATATTTGGAAAGTGCTAAGAAGGCCTGTCTTCTGGTGGCTTCATAGTATTCGCTTCCTTCTTTATTCAATAAAATAATATGGCCGCCCCGGACCTTAGATTCTTTGTAGAAACACGCATAGAACCCTGCGTCCTGCTCCGACACAAAGTTCTCCTCAGCCCGGCTCCCGGCATCCTTCAAAGTCCCTCCCACAATCTGCTTTACTTTTCCATTATGGATATCAATACATGGCCGAAATTCCATAGGTATGCTCCTGTCTGATCTTTTTGTTTTTGACCATCAGTATAACCCAGGCGGCGATGAAATGCAACCAATGTATTCCCTTCCTTTACTTTTTTCTGAATGGTTTTCATTTTACTTTTGGTTGTGAACTGATAATCTGTTCGAAGGCCGCAAACATCATGAAGATCATCCGCAATGGATTCCCGCCTGTAGGCTGGGATCAATCCCTGTTCCTTTACCTCGACGAAATTCATTGCTTTCAGGGCAGTTAATAATTCTTCGCAGGTATATTTTGCATCCAGTTTCTTCTTCCAACTTGACATTTCTTAGCTGGACTACTCTAAAATTTCATAAACAAAATCCGGACATACCTCAAAGCAGGTTCCGCATGCAACACACAGAGCATCATCTACTTCCACATACTGGTATCCTTTGTCATTTTTATGCTCCGATACAGACAGTGCCTTTTTCGGGCAGGATTCCACACAATAATAGCAGCCCTTACAACGTTCTGTATGAATCTGGATCTTTCCCATATCCGCAGTACTCCTTTCTTTCTATTTCGTGATTTCTGATTTTATATACGAGAATTGTAACAAATAACCGGAAGTGTTCAAAATTTTGTGTTTTGATTGTGCAGATTGTATGTTTTTTTGTATCAAAAGGTGATTTGTGTACATTTTCACAAAAAAAACAGCGCATTTCCTGTAAATAAAAGGAAATACGCTGTCTTATCTTGGCACATAAAAGAAGAGGGCTGCAAAAGCAGCCCCCGGCTTTCTTACGGCAGGTCCGTTCCAGTTCCGTTCTCCACAGTCCCGGTTCCGTTGCCATTTACGTTCTCATCTACCATCGTGCCGTCTCCGGTCACGTCATTGACCAGATCGTCGATCACGTCGTTGGTATCGTTGCCGATCTCTTCTAAAAGACCATCTCCGTCCACGTCCGTGTGATCATAGACGCCGTCTCCATCCGTATCAAAAAGGATATCGGAGGTGTCGGTACCGACTCCGGTATTGTCGTCCGTGGTCGTTCCGTTATTGTCCGTAGCGGCCCCGTTGTTATCTGTGGTGGTTCCGTCGTTCGCTCTGCCGCACGCGGTAAACACGGTGAGTGTCACCAAAAGCAGCATGCCAATGCAATACTTTTTCAACTGTTTCATAAATGTCTCTCCTTTTAATTAAAATAAAGATGCAAAACAGTATTTGACCTGCTGTTACTAATATGGACAACTCTCCGGTTTTTATTCAGTTTTTTAAATTTTTATGACTGGGCGTCGATCACATGGCTCATCTGGTAATACCCTGCCGGCTGACCCGCTAAAAACTTCGCCGCCTGGATCGCTCCCTTGCCAAAAATCGCCCGGGAATAAGCCGTATGGCTGAACGTCACCACTTCATCCGTACCGGCAAAAATCACATCATGATCCCCGACGATGGTGCCTCCACGGACCGCTGATATTCCGATCTCCTTCGGACTTCTCTTTTCCCGGATCTGACTCCGGTCAAACCGGTATTCATAAGCGTGATCCAAAGACTCATTGATGGAATCGGCCAGTGCCAGAGCGGTACCGCTTGGTGCATCCACTTTCCGGTTGTGATGCTTCTCTACGATCTCAATGTCAAATCCTGCAGGTGCCAGAATATTGGCCGCCTCTTTCAAAAGTTTCAAAAGCATGTTCACGCCCAGAGACATGTTGGCTGATTTTAAGACTGCCACTTTTTTGCTGGCCGCTTCCACTGCCTGAAGCTGCTCCTCTGAAAGACCGGTTGTGCACAGGACCATGGGAATCTGCCGCTTTACCCCGTAGGCAAGAAGGGCATCCGTCGCTTTTGCAGACGCAAAATCAATGATCACATCTGCCTTTACCTCACAGTCTTCGATATTTGTGTAGACCGGATATCCATTGTCACGACCGTCCACCAGGTCGATACCTGCCACAATCTCAATCTTTGGATCCTCTTTGATCAGACCGCTGATCACCTGACCCATATGGCCGTTGCAGCCATGCATAATCGCTTTTATCATCTGTGAGCTCCTTTTTCTTTCAGGCCGAAGGCATCCATAGCCGCCTTCAGATCTTTCTGGTGTGCTTCCTCCATGGTGGAAAGGGGCATCCTTAAAGGCCCAGCCTCCCATCCGAGCAGATTCAAAGCCGCTTTTACCGGAATCGGATTCACCTCGCAGAACAGTTGTTCGATCAGCGGGAGTGCTCTCAGCTGAAGCTCCAGACTGCCTTTTAGATCCCCTTCCATAAACTTCGCCACAATGTCGTGGGTCTCACGGGGTGCAATGTTGGAAAGCACGGAGATCACGCCCTTGCCTCCCAGAGACAGCAGCGGCACGATCTGATCATCGTTGCCGGAATAAATGTCCAGGGAATCCCCACAGAGCTGTGCGATCTTGGCCACCTGGGAGATATTGCCGCTCGCTTCCTTGACTGCCACGATATTCTCCACATTTTTCGCCAGATATGCGATGGTCTCCGGTGCGATATTCACACCGGTGCGGCCCTGAATATTGTACAGGATCACCGGGATCTTCACCGCGTTGGCAACCTTTGTAAAATGAGCGATCAAACCCTTCTGAGTCGCTTTATTATAGTATGGACTTACAAGCAGAAGTCCGTCCGCACCGTATTTTTCCGCCTCCTGAGACAGGTAGACGGCCGTCTCTGTACAATTGGAACCGGTCCCTGCGATCACAGGAATCCTTTTTGCCACCTTCTCGATGGTAAAGCGGACTACCTCCAGATGCTCTTCATGAGACAGTGTGGATGCCTCTCCGGTGGTCCCGCATATAATGATGCTGTCTGTTCCATTGGCAATCTGGTATTCCAAAAGTTCTTCAAGCTTCGGGTAATTCACCGCGCCTGTCTCTGTCATCGGAGTCACGATGGCAACTCCTGCACCTGTAAAAATCGACATAAATTATTCCTCCTGATAGTCTTTTGTTATAGTGAAAAAGAGAGGCGTGCTTTTGTGTACGCCTCTCCACTCATTCCTTCAACGCGGATATCTGGTACACCTCATCCGCCCACTCCCTGATCTCCGGGCAGAGCCGGATGCCGGTAAAGATAATCTCTGTGTCGTCTGAGGCCTCATCGAGCAGCGCACGGATATCTGCAAGCCCGGCAATCCCATATTCCAAAAGCCCCAGAATCTCATCCAGAACCAGCACATCACATTCACCGGTGGCCAGCACCTTTTTGGCAAAGCCAAGGCCGTTCTTCATGCTCATAACTTCCTCTTCCCGCTCCTTGGGGCTTAATTCCTCAAAAGCCTCCTCCTGGCGCTGAAAACGGAACAGTTTGATCTCCGGCTCCAGCCGCTGGATAAAACTGATCTGCTCCGGCTGTCTGCCTTTTAAAAACTGTACGATGATGACCGTCTTTCCTCTGCTGGCCGCACGGACTGCCTGCCCGAGAGCCGCTGTGGTCTTCCCTCTTCCGCTTCCAAAGTAAACCTGTAATCTGCCCCTGTCCATAAACTTCCCCACATTTCCTGAACACGAAATAGAATCTGTTATTATTGTTCTATCTTACACCAGCCCCGAAAGAAATGCAAGACTTTCTGTCTAATCCAGGTACTCTAGTTTACTGACAGATACTTCATATGCAACTCTGCGTTCACTTTCCTCCTCATCTATCTTTTTCATGTATTCCCGGCTCTGGATTCTTCCCCAGATCTGGGTGTGGCCGCCCACCTCAAAACCAGATGCAAAGCGGGCATTTCTTCCCCAGCAGATACATGGAATATAATCGGATTTGCCATATGGACGGTTGACTGCCAAAAGGATGTCTGCAATCTCCCTTCCAAGGGGAGTCTTGCGGTAGACCGGCATCTTGCAGATAAAGCCGTCCAGAAAGATCTGATTGGTCTTGGCATTTTCCACCTCTTCGTCGATGAACTCCAGTTCCCGCACAAAGACGGACAATACCAGCCGGTTCTTTTTCTCCTCGTGGCGGTTATAGGACCGGAACTGTCCGGTTGCCCGGATATATTCCCCCTGATAACTTTCGTTCACATCAATTAGCCGCTCGGAAATCATCAGTGGTATCACGTCACAGGAATCGCTCAGACGCTTCACGGATACATTCAGCATATAGAAGCCCTCCCCAAAGACTTCATGGCTGAAAGAAAACTCGGATACGACTTCCCCGACGATGGATACCTGGTTGTTTTCAATAATCTTATCTGACATAATTTGGTTCTCCCTTCTGTTTGACGAAGTGTCTCTTTTCGTATTTTGTCTATAATATATATTCAGCACCTCTTCCAAATATTCCAGTTTTTTTGAATTTTATTCCAGATTTTTCAAAGTGCCCCGGTTTCTCTTTGGATTTTTTTTCAACTAATGCTTGTTTTCCTGGGAAAATGTGATACACTATTAAACTTGTAGACAGGTAAAAAAGGAAGAAGAAACCGCAGTAAAAATAGAGATGAGGATGCGATTTATGAGACGTGAAGATGTGAGAAACATAGCGATCATTGCCCATGTAGATCATGGAAAAACAACACTGGTGGACGAACTTTTAAAGCAGAGCGGTGTCTTCCGCACCAATCAGGAGGTGGCGGAGCGGGTCATGGACTCAGGCGACATCGAACGGGAGCGGGGCATCACGATCCTGTCCAAAAATACGGCTGTCTTCTATAAAGATGTAAAGATCAATATTGTAGACACCCCCGGACATGCGGATTTTGGCGGCGAGGTGGAGCGGGTGCTGAAGATGGTAGACGGCGTCATCCTGGTGGTGG
>CAJTYJ010000042.1 GCA_910583895.1 uncultured Lachnospiraceae bacterium | reverse complement strand
AGTCACCTACGTCAGATTTTGAGTCTGATGCGTCTGCCATTCCGCCACTCCTGCGTTCTCAACTCCTACAGTCTACCATATATTTTCCAAAAGTGCAAGCGAAATTTTGGCAAATCCATGCAAATCAGCTGTGCTGCTGCAATTTCTTTCCGATCTCAAAGCAGTCAAAGGTCGCAAAATAATCCTTCAGAGTCTCTCCTCTGCGGATCAGGCGGACCTTCCCGTCCTCCTGAAGCAGAAGTTCTGCTGAGCGAAGCTTTCCATTGTAATTATAGCCCATGGAATGCCCGTGTGCCCCGGTATCATGGATAAACAGATAATCTCCCTTCTCAATCTTCGGAAGACTTCGGTCCACGGCGAACTTATCACAGTTCTCGCAGAGAGAGCCTGTCACATCATAGGTCTGGTCACAGGGCGCATTTTCCTTGCCAAGGACCGTAATATGATGATAAGCCCCATAGATTGCAGGGCGCATCAGATCTGCTGCACAGGCATCCGTTCCGATATATTCCTTGTGAATGTGCTTTTCGTGGATTGCTTTTGTCACCAGAGCGCCGTAAGGTCCCATCATATAACGGCCAAGCTCTGTAAAAAGAGCCACATCTTTCATCCCCGCCGGTACCAGAACTTCCTCATATACTTTTCGCACACCTTCTCCGATCACCCGGATATCATTGGGCTCCTGGTCCGGTGTGTAGGGGATTCCGATGCCGCCGGACAGATTGATAAAGGCAATATGTGCGCCTGTCTTCTCTTTTAATTTCACCGCCAGTTCAAAAAGCACCTTCGCCAGCATGGGATAATACTCATTGGTCACCGTATTGCTGGCCAGGAATGCATGAATCCCAAAATTCTCCACTCCCTTTTCCTTCATGATCCGGTACGCTTCTACGATCTGGTCTTCCGTCATGCCGTATTTGGAATCTCCCGGATTGTCCATGATCCCGTTGCTCATCTTAAAATATCCGCCCGGATTATAACGGCAGCTCATGGTTTTCGGAAGATAACCCACAGACTGCTCCACCGCCTGGATATGAGTGATATCATCCAGATTTATGATGCCCCCAAGCTTCTCACAATATGCAAACTCCTCCAAAGGCGTGTCATTGGAAGAGAACATAATCTCTGTCCCGGTGATTCCCGCCGCTTCGGACAGCACCAGTTCCGCCATAGAAGAACAGTCGCTTCCGCATCCGTATTCTTTTAAAATCTGCATCAAAAATGGATTCGGAGTCGCCTTTACGGCAAAGTATTCCTTATATCCTTGATTCCAGGAAAAGGCCTCATACAGCGCCTTTACATTTTCACGAATGCCCTTTTCATCATAAATATGGAAGGGGGTCGGATAAGTCTTCACGATCTCCTCCACCTGCTCTTTGGTAATGAACGGTACTTTTCTCATCTGCTTTTTACTCCTCATCTGCTGATTTCGTTTAAAAAAAGGAGCCTGCAGTCTGCAGGCTCCCCCTTTGGAGCTTTGCTCCACAAAATCGGGGTAACAGGATTCGAACCTGCGACCTCACGGCCCCCAGCCGTGCGCTCTAGCCAAGCTGAGCCATACCCCGATAACGAATGCTATTATAACGTATCCTGTCAAAAAATGCAAGAGCAATTTCAAAAATTATGCCGGAAAAATATTTTATACTCAGGATACAGCGAAAAAGAGAAGAAAGCATCTGCTCTTCCTTCTCCTTTCCTGCTTGTTCTTACAGGGAATATTCCTCGTATTCTTTTGCGCAGGGATTTCCTTTGCAAAACCAGATTTTTCCTTCAGTCAGGTCAACCACCATGGAAAATACGGTGCCCATCCGCAGACCTGGTTCTGCTTTTTGGTTATCATGTCTGCAGATGCTGCCGGGATACTCCACATGATCTTTCAGCACATCCATAATCTCTTTCTCACAGATCCCGGTTCCTTTTTGGCGGAGAAGCTTCTCTGCCCGTCCATACCGGACGAAGGTATCTGGAAATTTTTGTTTGCCTGTATCTTTTCTTGGATACTTGGGAAGTCTGGGACTGACAAAATGATTCGTGTGTACGAGGATTCCGTCTTTGGGATAGAGTACATCGAACTCTTCGTTTTCAATCTCCAGATCGATGCACTCCCCATTTTTGTGCCCCAGCATAAAATTGGCGCTGCAGCCCAGATTCATCCGGGTAGCCGCTGTAACCGCCTCTGCCAGTGTCTCACAGTCCAGGATCCCTCTCATGGCCATATGCAACGGCAGACCTCTGGACGCCTCGTTGGTGGACAGTGCATTCAAATACAGACAGATGCCTGCACTGTTGCAGCCGGTCTTGCCGATGATCCCCGCCTCGGTAACCATAAAGATCGTCGGTTTCCCGTTCTTTTGATGAATTTTCATCATAATCATAGAATCTCTCTGGCTGGTCTTCCAGTCCCAGTTATGGGCCGCGTAGGCATGATGGTCCCTGCCCGCATCGCTGCTGATTCCAATGGAAGTACATCCCCCGTCTGCTTTGTCAAATTCATTCCCAACAAACACCAGTTCGCTTCTGCAGTTCAGTGCCAGAATATCTTCGAAATCAAAACCGGAACCTTCTGCCACCCCCCGGATCTCGGTCAGATAATCCGGATTATACGCCTCGATCACCGGGATAAACTGTCTGGAAAGCTCTTTGGCTCTCTCCCACTTCAGGTTGGAATAGTCCTGAAACATTGCCTGATAACAGTGGATATTATTCTGAATCTGCTCTTTAAAATGTCTCCCCTGCTGATACCCGATCTCATATGAAGTTCCTTCTATCTCTAAAAATGGAAACTGTGTCATCAATCTTCTCCTTTCCCTAACAATACACAAAACCTTTATCTGTCAAACAATCCCTATAAAATCATCCCCAGAATCTGTGCGATTCCGCCGGAGATCAGAAAAGTTCCGAAAATCACCAGCACCGATACAAAAATTCCTTTCCATCCGATCTTTGCAAATTCTTTCCAGTCACGGCCTACAATCACACCCGCATAGGCCAGAATCGGTGTCACCGTCGCCATCAAAGACACCTTGCCCGCCCAGTAAATCACAAACTCAGAGATGGGTGAAAACGGCATGGCAACCAGCATGCCGATGATCGATATGTAAGCCACTGCCGGAAGCTCACCTGGTATAAAATGCTTCACTGTAAGTCCTGCCAGACTGATGCACGCAAAAATCAAAAGTCCTGGAAGAGACTCCAAGAAGCCTCCCTCGTAACCAACCACATTACAGATTGCCGCCAAAACTGCCACCACGGCAAATGTCATAGCCCAATCCATGAAAATACCGGAAAATTTTGTTTTCTCCATTGTTTTCCCCCTTATCCCTCTTTCCTGAACAGTTTATAGATAACATTTCCCAGGGGAACCGTAATAAACAGCCCCATATATACAGAAACCGAAGAAGAGATTACATTGCTGATGCTGGCAAACGCGGTCAGCGTGTCCGGATCCGCCCAGGGCGCTGCTTCCATAATCCCCGCCAGGCCCGCTGTCATCATGGATGCACTGCCTGCCCCTACTGCCATCGCTGCCGCATCCGGTGTAAAAATCCCAAGACTTACAAAAAGCGGCGGAACAATGCTCATAAAAATCGTTCCGAAAATCGTGCCTGTAATATAGCAGGTCATGACGCCCTTAAACTCTGCAGAATCTGCTCCGAACATGTCCGAGATCAAAGCCACATTAGGCTCCCGGCTCATCGCATGAGTCATCCCAAGCGCCTCCCTTTTCATTCCCAGCAAAAGCGCAATCGGAAATGCCACCAGCAAGGTGCCGATATTACCAAGGTTTTGCAGAATCAGAATCGGTCCCGCACTGATTACCTGCTCAATCGAAGAGCCGCTGGTAATCCCAAGCTTTGCCATCAAAAAGGCAACGCTCAGCGTCAGCATGGCAGAACCGATCTCTGCCTGTTTCTCTTTTACAAACCGGATCGGTTTGATCAGATAGACAATCAGAACAAAGATCATGGAATACAAAAGGGGTAATAAAGTGATCGTGATTCCACCTATAGGAATCCGGATCTGCCCGATGAGCTCTGCCAGCACACAGCATCCCAGAATCACCAGATGAAATTTCCAGTCTGCCCATATCTTGTTTTCAAACATACAGTACCTCCAAATAATACACTTGTTAAGTTGCCGTGTAACTTGCCGTTTCCTGTTCCTTAAGCCTGGTATCATTGTAACGATATGGTTCTTTTCTGTAAAATAAGATTTACTTATCGGCCAATCAGAGAAACTATTTCAGACAGCGCAGTCCGGAAGCTTTGGCATACTGCTGGGCAAACTGAATCAGGCATTTTATGTTCTGATACAGCTTTCCGTTTTTCTGCCATATGATTTCCACATCGATATGGACCGGCTCTTCCAGCGGTATTCCCACAATATCCGGCTCATTTTCCACAATCTCCCGAAACAAAAATCCCGACGCAATCCCGTTTCGGATCAGCTGAATATGGGTATTGAGCTGCTGGGTATTCCACATCACCTTGGGTGTATAGCCAACTTCATGAAACAGTTCCAGCACCCGTTCCTTCACATAGAAACCGTCATGGAACATGGCCAGAGGCTCCAGTGCCGCATGGGCAATGGAGATGTACGGCTCCCGCGCCAGCGGATGATTCTGGTTGACACAAAAGAGCAGTTCCGTACTCTGCAACTTTGAAAAACCAAAATTTACAAAATCTGTGTTCATACCACTCACAATAATGACATCGACCTGATCCTCCTGCAGCATTTTGCGCAGCTTTATGGAAGGTTCGTCATACAGTTCCAGATGAACCTGGGGATTTTGGCTGTGAAATTCCTGAATCAACTGAAAAGCCATCACACTGATCATCGGCGGCAGCCCTACCCGGACCACTTCTTTATGCTTTCTCAAATCGTACATTTTCTGCGTTAAATCATTGACTTTTGCCAGAAGCTCTTCCACCTCCAGCAAAAAATAGGCCCCTTCCTTTGTCAGGGTCAGTTTCTGATCTGCCCGTTTAAAAAGCTGTAGGTTAAATTCTGCCTCCAGTTCTTTGATCGCATTGGAGACTGCAGGCTGAGAAATATGCAGCGCCGCCGCCGCTCTTGAGATTCCGTTTTGTCTGCACACCTCACTGAAATATTTTAGCTGATGTAATTTCATATCTTCCTGTTCCTTTCCCTGGCTCTCATTGATCGCTTTCTTTTCAATTATAACAAAGAAACATCTCCTGGAAGCAGTCATCTGCCCTTTTGCATCCTCATTTTAGTTATGCACCGATAATTATTTATTATTTTACAAACCACATGTCTTTTATTAGAATTTCTAATATAAAGCTTCAGATTATTTTTCTGTAGTTTTTATGACCGTTTCCTCTGATGCCTTAAGCCGATTTTCATCAGGATAGGAGGTCACTAAATATGAATTATGCAGTGGAGTCCCTGAAGCTTCACCGTCAGTGGAAAGGAAAATTTGAAATCCATACCACGGTTCCTGTTTCGTCCAGCGAGGATCTGTCGCTGGCTTATACTCCGGGTGTGGCAGGGCCCTGCCTGGAAATCCAAAAAGACATAGAAAAATCTTATGAACTGACCCGCCGGCATAACCTGTGCGCCGTGATCACCGACGGCACCGCGGTGCTGGGCTTAGGAGACATCGGCCCGGAAGCCGGCATGCCAGTAATGGAAGGAAAATGCATACTGTTTAAAGCATTCGGCGGCGTGGATGCCTTTCCCCTCTGTGTGAAAAGCAAGGATGTGGACGAATTTGTAAACACAGTCGCATTGATTTCTGGTTCCTTCGGGGGAATCAATCTGGAAGACATTTCCGCACCCCGGTGTTTCGAGATTGAACGAAAGCTGAAAGAACGCTGTGATATCCCGGTCTTTCATGACGACCAGCACGGAACTGCCGTCATCACGCTGGCAGGAATCCAGAATGCACTGAAACTTGTAAAAAAGAAGAAAGAAGATGTACAGATCGTAATCTCCGGCGCCGGTGCAGCGGCGGTCTCCATCGCAAAACTGCTTCTGCAGGCCGGATTTTTGCACATGATCCTATGTGACCGCAAGGGTGCGATCTACAAAGGACGCGAAGGGCTAAACTGGATAAAAGAAGAAATGGCAGAAGTGACAAACCTGAAAAAACGTCAGGGCAGTCTCCCGGAAATGCTGGTCGGAGCGGATATTTTCATCGGAGTCAGCGGACCAAACACCGTCACCCAGGAGATGGTGAGACAGATGCAGCAGGATGCCATCCTCTTTGCCTGCGCGAATCCCACACCGGAAATCTTTCCCAATGATGCCAAAGCCGGCGGTGCAAGGATTGTCGCAACCGGCCGAAGCGACTATCCAAATCAGATCAACAATGTGCTGGCATTTCCGGGAATCTTCCGGGGAGCTTTTGACGCCGGGGCAAAAGAAATCAATGAAGCGATGAAACTGGCAGCAGCCCAGGCTCTGGCCGATCTGATTTCGGAAGAAGAACTGGACGAGGACTATATCATTCCCAAAGCCTTTGACCCCCGGGTCGGTCCGGCCGTGGCCGCTGCCGTAAAGAAAGCCGCCGTCACCTCAGGCGCCGCCCGCCGAAAACAGGAGACTTTGTGATGGATATCGAAATTGGTTATGGAACTGCGCCTCAGACCCTGCAGATTCCATCCGAACGGATTCTTGATATCTTATACCCCAATCCGCTTCCGGCTGTTCCCGGCGAAAGCAGTATTTTAAAAAATGCACTGGATCATCCCATCTCCTCTGCCCCTCTTTCCGATCTGGTCCGTGGCAAGAAAAAAATCACCGTGATCACCAGCGATATCACCAGACCCATGCCCTCTAAGAGGGTGCTCCCGGTACTTTTAAAAGAGCTTCGGGATGCCGGGATTCAGAACTCTCAGATCACGATTGTTTTTGCCCTTGGCAGCCATCGCAGGCACACGGAGGAGGAAAAAAAGAGGCTGGTCGGCCCGGATCTGTATGCATCCATCCGCTGTGAAGATTCATCCGAGTCAGATTTTTTATCTCTTGGAGTCACTTCCATGGGAACACCTGTGGAAATCTGCCGAACGGTTGCACAGGCGGACTGCCGCATCTGCCTGGGAAACATCGAATATCATTATTTTGCCGGTTATTCCGGCGGCGCAAAGGCCATCATGCCCGGTGTTTCTACCCGGGCCGCCATCCAGGCCAATCACGCCCATATGGTGGAAAAAAACGCCTGTGTGGGCCGAATCGAGGACAATCCGGTCCGCATGGACCTAGAAGATGCTCTCCGGTACTGCCCGGTGGATTTTATGATCAATGTGGTACTCGACGAACACAAGCGAATCATCCACGCCGTCTGCGGAGACATCATTCTGGCGCACCGGGAGGGCTGCCGCTTTCTGGACAGACTTTACCGAAAGGAAATCTCACGCCTTGCTGATCTGGTGATCGTCTCTCAGGGGGGAGCTCCCAAAGATCTGAATCTTTATCAGACCCAGAAGGCGCTGGAAAACGCCCGGCATGCTGTGCGTCCCGGAGGAATCATCATCCTGGCCGGTGCCTGTCCGGAAGGGCTTGGAGAACGTGTATTTGAGGAATGGATGACCGCCGGTCTCTCTCCCGACGAACAGATTGCCCGCATACGGACTGACTTTCAGCTTGGGGGACACAAAGCAGCCGCCATCGCCATGGTCCAGAAAACTGCGCGCATTTTTCTGGTATCACAGATGCCGCAGACTCTTGTGCAGTCCCTTCATCTGGAACCTTTCTTTTCCGTACAGAAAGCATACGAAAAAGCAACGGAACTTCTGGGCGAAGATTCTTCCGTCCTGATCATGCCTTTTGGCGGTTCTACGCTGCCTGTGCCGGCGCAGCAAAAATAGCCGGTTCACAAAAAATCCCGCCCAGATATCCGGACGGGATTTTTGCTTGTGCTGTCTAATTGCCGCATCCGCAGTCAGACCCGGAACCGCCCCTTGCAATTCCAGTATCAAACTCCGGATTCATGATGTAGAAGTTCTTGGAATCCAGATGCTCCTGCGCAATCCGGAGCGCTTCGCCGAAACGCTGGAAGTGCACGACTTCCCGCATTCGCAGGAACCGGAGCGGATCTGCCACGTCCGGATCTTTCACAACCCGGAGCAGGTTGTCGTAGGTTGTACGGGCTTTTTGCTCTGCTGCCAGATCCTCAAACAAATCTGTAAGAACATCGCCTTTGGACTGATACTCACAGGCGTTATTCGGGATCCCTGCCGCGGCAGTGGGCCACAAAGCGGAAGTATGATCCACATAATAGGTGTCAAAACCGGACTCTTTGAGCTGTTCCATGGTCATATTCTTGGTGAGCTGATAGACAATCGCACAGATCATCTCCATGTGTGCCAGTTCTTCTGTACCAATATCCGTCAACGTTGCCTTACACTCCTTATAGGGCATGGTGTACCGCTGAGACAGATAACGCATGCTGGCGCTGAGCTCTCCATCGGGACCGCCGAACTGCAAAAGGATACGATACCGCTGCCCTCATTCCTGTAAAAACTCTGCTGCCAGTTTCTCCCATTCCTCCTGATGGGACGAATAATAAGCACTGAGGCTTCTGCCGATCTTCTGACAGAATGCTTTCCCTGTCCGCTCCTGCTCTCCCGCGGACAGCTGTCCCCATTCCGTCTTTGCCCCATCAGAATCAGCTATCACAGACGGCAATACTTTTAACGTTTTTCCGTACGCCATATGTCGTTCTCTGTACGTTTTATTTCCATTTTATGTTTTTATAAAGTCCTTATTCTTAAAATATCCGGGCTCGTTCCAAGACAGACATTTAGGTTGCATAATTAAGATCACTCCATATAAATATCCGGGAATACGGACCGCATGTCTGTGAATAAGATAAACAAAAGAACCCAAAAAGAGTCTGCCATGAAAACAGGTGCTGCTTACATCCGCGTCTCCACCGAGGATCAGATCGAATACTCTCCGGACAGCCAACTGAAAAAAATCCAGGAATACGCCCACAGCCATCAGATCCTTCTTCCCAAACATTTGATTTTCCAGGACGAAGGCATCAGCGGCAGATCCGCCCGCAAACGCCCTGCCTTTATGAAGATGATTGGTATGGCAAAGCAGACCCCCCGCCCTTTTGATGTAATCCTGGTCTGGAAGTTCTCACGCTTCGCCCGAAGTCGTCAGGACAGCATCCTCTACAAATCCATGCTCCGCAAAGACTGCGGCATCAACGTCATCTCCATCACCGAGCAGCTGTCAGATGATCCCACCGCCATACTGATTGAGGCGCTTTTAGAAGCCATGGATGAGTATTATTCCATCAATCTGGCACAGGAAGTCCGAAGAGGCATGTATGAGAAATTTTCCCGGGGCGGCGTCGTGTCAGTCCCTCCCTTCGGTTATCGAATGGGCGCCGAACATTTCGAGCCAGATCCAGAAAAAGCACCTTTGGTTCCCATGATGTTCCAAAATTTTCTAAACGGTATGTCGTGTCACCGGATTGCTGCCATGCTTAACGATCTGGGGGTCCAGACCATCCGCGGAAACCCGTTCGAGAGCCGTTCCGTGAAATATATCCTGACCAATCCGACCTATCTTGGAAAACTGCGGCGGTCCAAAGATACTTCGGCTGCGCCCGGGCATTTCCTGCATACCTCCATTCCATTTCAGACGGACAAACCGGCACCTGCGTTCCCAGACGCTCACCAAAGCCGCCAGCCCATGCTTCTCGTTGACGGACATCATCCCCCACTGGTCGATTCTGAAACTTTCCATCTGGCCCAGCAGCGTATGGCATTGCTCGATAAAAAACATACAGCAGACATAAAAACTGCATCATATAGTTACATGCTTCAGGGCCTGGTCCGGTGTGGCAGCTGCGGAAGCATCCTGACTCCTGCAGAAAAAGGCAGATCCCTTCAATGCTGCCGCTATGCGAAAGGCCTATGTCATCAAAGCCATCATATCCGTCTTGAAAAACTAAACCTGGCAGTCTTAGAAGGACTGAAAAACGATTTGAACGATCTGGTTCCCACAGAAAGAATCCACATCCGACGAAAGCGAACCGCAGTTCCCGAAGCAGAAACCGCCGCTTTCACCAAACTCCTGGAAAAAGAAATCCGCCGCTTGGAACGAATCAAAACAGCATATGAATCCGGAGCTGACAGTCTGGAAGAATATCAGACAAACAAAACCGCCAGCATCCGGCGCATCCGGAAGCTAAAAGAAAAGCTGGGCCGGCAGAACAGCCCGCTCTCACCAGCTGCCCCAGACATATCTCTATCGCCAAAACAAACCCTGTCACTGCTTGCCCGGAACACCACATCCGAGTCTGCCAAAAACGAACTGTTAAAGGCTTTTATCTCCCATATTACTTTTTTCCGCCCCGAAGACGCCATCTGCATCCACTATCGCATCTGATCTCTTTGTCTCTTTCTCCTAAAGCTGCCTTACCTTTCTGCGTCAAGATGCTTCCGTAGACACCACCGCTCTTCACAGCAGCGCAAACAGTATGAATAAGAATCCTGCTTTGCAGGATTCTTCGACTGCGGCGGGTCGCTCCGGCGACATTTTACCTTTCTGCCGCAGTGCGATTCTCCCCGGAGGACTTTTTATATCACAGGAAAATTCGGAGGACTTTCCTATGATACAAAAAGGGGGAGTGCTTTACGCACTCCCTGCCTTCTTATCTTTTAAAAAATCAACCCTCGTGGAAAGCTTTCAGATAGATTGCTTTCATCTCTTCCATCAACGGATATCTCGGGTTTGCACCGGTACACTGATCGTTGAAGGCGTTCTCCACCATCTCATCCAGCGTAGCCATGAAATCTTCTTCCTTGATACCATATTCTTTGATGGTTCTCTTGATGCCGACTTTTTCCTTCAGTTCTGCAATCGCTTTGATGAAGTTCTCGAATACTTCGTCGTCGTTCTTGCCCTGGATACCGACAAATCTTGCCATCTCGCAGTATCTTTCCTTAGCATGCGGATACGGATACTGGGAGAAGGTTCCCATCTTCACCGGAGCCGGATCTGCGTTGTAGCGCATAACAAGCTCGATCAGCAGAGCGTTTGCAACGCCGTGGGGCAGGTGATGATATGCACCCAGCTTATGTGCCATGGAGTGGCAGATACCCAGGAATGCATTTGCAAATGCCATACCAGCCATGGTAGAAGCGTTTGCCATCTTCTCTCTTGCCACCGGATCTGCAGCACCCTTGTCATAAGCAGCAGGCAGATAGGTGAAAATATTCTTGGTAGCCATGAGTGCAAGACCATCTGTATAGTCTGTAGCCATGATGGACGCATAAGCTTCCAGTGAATGGGTCAGCGCATCAATACCGGAAGCACTGGTCAGACCCTTTGGCTGATTCATCATGAAATCAGCGTCGATGATTGCCATGTTCGGCAGCAGCTCATAGTCAGCGATGGGCCATTTGGTACCTGTGTCAGCGTCCGTGATGATCGCAAACGGAGTCACCTCAGAACCGGTACCGGAAGAGGTCGGGATTGCAACAAACATTGCCTTCTCGCCCATCTTCGGGAATACATAGACTCTCTTACGGATATCCATGAAGTCCATAGCCAGATCTTCGAAATCGCATTCCGGATGCTCATACATAAGCCACATGATCTTGCCGGCATCCATGGAGGAACCGCCGCCCAGTGCGATGATCACATCTGGTCCGAATGCTTTCAGCTGCTCCAAACCTTTGCGTGCAATCTGAAGCGTCGGATCCGGAGCTACTTCATAGAAGCAGGTATGGGTAATGCCCATATCGTCCAGAAGATCCGTGATTGCCTTTGTATATCCGTTCGTGTAAAGGAATGTATCCGTAACGATGAAGGCTTTCTTCTTTCCATAGTATGTTTTCAGCTCGTCCAGCGCAACCGGCAGACAACCTTTCTTAAAGTAAACCTTCTGAGGCGTACGGAACCAAAGCATATTTTCTCTCCTTTCAGCAACGGTCTTGATATTAATCAGATGTTTTACATTTACGTTCTCTGATACGGAGTTTCCGCCGTAGGAACCGCAGCCAAGGGTAAGAGACGGAGCCAGCTTGAAGTTGTAAAGGTCACCGATTCCACCATGAGAAGAAGGTGTGTTCACCAAAATACGGCAGGTCTTCATGCGGGCTGCATGTTCTGCCATCTTCTCGGTCTGTGACGGATGGATGTACAGAGAAGAGGTATGGCCGTAGCCGCCGTCTGCTACCAGTCTCTCTGCCATATCCAGAGCGGTCTTGAAGTCCGGTGCCTTGTAGAGCGCCAGTACCGGAGAAAGCTTCTCATGTGCGAATGGCTCAGATACATCTACAGAAGTAACCTCACCGATCAGGATCTTGGTTTCAGCCGGTACGGTAAAGCCAGCCAGCTCCGCGATCGTTGCAGCCTTCTGGCCTACGATCTTCGGATTGACCGTGCCTGCTTCGGTCAGAATGATCTTACGCACTTTGTCCAGCTCGTCTTTGTTCAGCATATGGCAGCCGCGTTTGATAAACTCTTTTCTTACCGCATCATAAATATCTGCGATTGCCGTTACAGACTGCTCCGACGCACAAATCATACCATTGTCGAAAGTCTTGGAATGAATAACCGAATAAACTGCTGTCTGAATATCACAGCTGCTGTCCATGATAACCGGAGTATTGCCCGGGCCTACGCCGATTGCCGGATGTCCGGAAGAATAAGCAGCTTTCACCATGCCAGGTCCGCCGGTTGCCAAAATGACATCCACAGACTTCATGATCAGATTGGACAGCTCGATGGTCGGCTCGTCTACCCATCCGATGATGCCTTCCGGAGCACCTGCTTTTACTGCTGCATCCAGAACGATTCTTGCCGCCTCGATCGTACACTTCTTCGCGCGGGGATGGGGGCTGATGATGATTGCATTTCTGGTCTTCAGACAGATCAGACATTTGAAGATTGCTGTAGAGGTCGGGTTCGTGGTCGGAATAACTGCGCCTACCAGACCTACCGGCTCTGCGATCTTCTTGATGCCAAAAGCGGTATCCTCTTCGATGACGCCGACTGTCTTCACCTTCTTGTAAGCATTGTACATATACTCAGCCGCGTAATGGTTCTTGATGACCTTATCTTCCACCACGCCCATACCGGTCTCTTCACAAGCCAGCTTTGCAAGCGGAATACGCTGTTTGTTCGCTGCCATGGCAGCCTCGAAGAAGATCTTGTCTACCTGCTCCTCTGTGAAGGTAGCAAAGACTTTCTGCGCTTCTCTCATCGCAGCGATTTTTTCCTGCAACAGTTCCACCTCAGTCTTCGGTTCCGGTGCATTTTTTGCTTCCTGTTTTGCCATAAATATCCTCCTTCTATAGCTCTTTATATTTGATATACCAGAGTGATTCCGGTAAACCGTTTCCCAACCAGCAGCCGCCAAAACCAGAATTATATATTTCTTACAATTATTTCCTGTCTTTTTTCACTGCTTTATGCATATTGTAACACACTCCACCAAAAAAAGAAAGCATCTTTTCATGATTTTTCATAAAGATATTTATTTCACAATCTTTTTTATGATCATATCAACCGCATATGCTTTTTATGGCTTCTTGTTAAAATATTAACGTTAATTATTTAACGTTAATATTTTAACATACATATCCCAAAAAGAAAAGTGTAATTTTCACGAAATTACACTTTTCTCAGGAAGCATTTTATCGGATTTGTCAAATTTTTATCGGATCTGTCAAAACTCCGTGCACTGACATGTTTCTATTTCCCCAAATGACCGGCCTGAATTTTCATCTGACGCACCGCACTGGTCAACGATGCCGCCGCATCGCCTCCCTTCTTGGCCTTGCGGATGAAAATTGATTCTTCGGACAGCGCGATACACTAGCTCCAGCGCTTTCCTTTCAGACCTGCAGTGCACATAATCAGCATGGGGAAGATCTCCAATCTTCCTGCAAGCATGTCAAAAGTCAGCACCAGCTTGGACAGGCTGGAATAGACAGAAAAATTCTGCGTCGGACCTACTTTGGAAAGTCCCGGGCCGATGTTGTTGATGGCAGAGGCCACTGCCGTAAAATTCGTGATGCCGTCCAGATTATCCAGGGATATCAAAAGCACAGACAGGACAAAGATTCCCAGATAGGCAATCAGGAATACATTGATGGAACGAAGGACCTCATGCTCCACCGGTTTTCCTTCAAAACGAGTCTTACGTACATTCCTCGGGTGCTTCATAACCGCCAGCTCTTTCAGAATCGTCTTTGCCATGATCGCCACCCGGGATACCTTAATGCCGCCTCCGGTACTGCCGGCGCAGGCTCCCACAAACATCAGGATCACCAGAATCGTCCTGGAAAACTCCGGCCACAGCTCAAAATCCACCGTGGAAAACCCTGTGGTGGTAATGATGGATGCCACCTGAAAAGCCACATGGCGAAGCGTCTCTCCAACTCCCTGGAACATGGAAAACGTATTGATGGAGATCAGCACCACAGAAACACCGATGACCCCCATGTAGATCCGGGCCTCCTCACACCGCAGCGCATCTTTTAAATTTTTCGAATAAACCAGAAAGTATACATTAAAATTGACGCCGAACAGTATCATAAATATGGTTAAAATAACCTGAATCCATGCGTTGTAATCTCCCGCACTGCTGTTAAGCACGCCGAATCCTCCGGTTCCGGCTGTGGCAAAGGAAAGATTGACCGCGTCAAACAAAGGACACCCTGCCAGCGCCAGAAGCAAAAATTCTGCCACTGTCATAAAAAAGTAAATCCCGTACAGAATCTTCGCCGTACTTCTGACCTTGGGCACCAGCTTTCCAACCGAAGGCCCCGGGCTCTCCGCCCGCATCAGATACATGCTGGAAGCCCCTGCCATGGGAAGAAGCGCCAGCATAAAAACCAGCACTCCCATACCGCCAATCCAGTGGGAAAAACTTCTCCACATCAGAACCGACCGGGGAAGTATCTCCACATCACCCAGGATCGTGGCACCGGTAGTGGTAAATCCGGATACAATCTCAAACAGCGCATCCACCGGATTGGAAAAGTAACCGCTTAAATAAAGCGGCATGGCCCCGCAGATACTCAGCATAATCCAGCACACGGCCACACTGACGTAACCTTCCGAAGAAAAAATCGTCACATCCTCCGGCTTTTTTCCTTTCAGCACCTGTCCCCCTGCCACGCAGAACAGAGCGGTTCCAAGAAATACCAATAGGCAGTACATCTCACCGTAGAGCAGGGCCGTCAGCGCCGGCACCAGAAGCATCGCTGCTTCCATCTGAATCAGACTTCCTGTTATATACCGTATCATTCTGTGGTTCATATGCTGCCCGCCTTTGCCTGACGTGCCCCGTGAGCTTTGTCAAGAATATCACAGACGTCATTCAGTTCGTTGCAGCTTGTGGTGATGATGATCACCGAATCTCCAAGCTGCAGACAGTCCTGCCCCTTGGGAATGATGACTTTTCCCCGCCGGTGAATGGCACACACCAAAAGGCCGGATTTGAGGTTCAGCGTCTGCAGAGGAATATCGGTGACTTCCCCCTTTTCCCGGATGATAAATTCCAGGGCTTCCGCCCGTCCGTCCATCAGCCGGTACAACGTCTCCACGTTACTCCCGATGGAGTTCTGCATGGCGCGCACATACTGCAGGATATTCTCCGCCGTGGTATGCTTGGGATGAATCACACTGCCGATATCCAAAGTGGAGATAATATTATCGTATGTATTGCTGCTGACTTTCGTAATCTGCTTGGCCTTGCTCATCTCTTTTGCATAGAGAGAAAGCATGACATTCTCTTCATCCATATTGGTCAGTGCCACAAAGCCTTCCGTATCCGCCAGTCCCTCTTCTGCCAGAAGCTCCTGGTCCGTCCCGTCTCCGTGAATGATGATGGCTTTGGGAAGCAGTTCACACAGTTTCTCACAGTATGCCCGGTCCTTGTCGATGATCTTGACCTTGATGCCCATTTCCAGAAGCCTCTTGGCCAGGTAGAATGCAATCTTTCCGCCCCCGATGATCATCGTATTTTTCACCTGATTGGTCTGGATGCCGATCAGCCTGAAAAAACGGCTGGCATTGACCGGAGATGCCACCACAGAGATGGTATCACTCTTCTCCAGCAAAAACTCACCGTCCGGAATCAGCACCTGATTTCCCCGTTCCACCGCGCAGATCAAAACCTCGCACTTGGATAACTCGGATATATTACGGATTCTCTGGTTGCACAGAGGATTGTCCTCATCAATCCGGAAGCGCAGAAGCTCAATCCTTCCCCTGGCAAAAGTGTCAATGTCGATGGCTTTCGGAAAACGAAGCAGCCTGGCCATCTCCATGGCAGCCGCCCATTCCGGATTGATCACAAGGGACAGCCCCAGCTCTTCCTTGATATGCCGGATCTCCTGATGATAGACCGGATTCCGGACCCTTGCGATAGTCTGACAGCCTCCTGCTTTCTTGGCGATCAGGCAGCAGAGCAGATTGACTTCGTCCGCATTGGTCACTGCGATCAGAAGATCCGCCTTCTCAATCCCTGCCTCTTTCTGAATACTGTAACTTGCACCATTACCAACGATTCCGATCACATCCGCCGCATTCGCCACATGCTGCACCACATCGGACATTTCATCGATCACGGTGATATCGTGACCTTCCCTGCTTAGCTGCTCCGCCAGAGCTCCTCCGACCTTCCCGCAGCCTGCAATTATGATGTTCATCTCCTGGTCCTATCCTCCTGATATGATGATATGAGTCTAATATAGCACCACCCATGTAAAAGTTCAATAGTAACTGTCTGCTGCTTTCCCGGTTACCTAAAATTTCTTATCTTTTTGCAGTCGGGACCGCCGAACTGCGTGATGATCAGTTTGGCCAGTGCCGGATTGGGATTTTTGATGTTTACCGGATACTCCAGACGTTTTTCATAACTCCACATTTAGCAGGCGCCTCCTTCCCACGGCCATGGTTCATTGACCCACTCCCAGGTCTGCTGGTTCGCTCTCGCCGTATCCACCGTAAGCGGGCCATACATGGATGCAAAATCCTTCAACGCCTGACAGCGCAGACGGCTGTACTCCTGTACATAAGACAAAGCTGCCGGATCGGACGGATGCGTATCCAGATACAGGTTCGCCTCTGTCACTGCAAAGCTGACCATATTTACCCAGTTCAGCATCTGCTGCCTGGTCGGTTGTTTCTGTGCCATTATCTGCATCCTCCTCTCACACCCAGGAATGGTTTGTTCAGTTCCGGAAAGATCGTCCCTGTGGACAATCCCTTTTCCAGATCATACACCGTATGCCAGCGCTGCCAGGGTACATATGCCATGGCCACCGGAAATTCACCTGGACGGATGGGACCGGACATGGGCGGCCGGCCGCCGGAAAATCTCTGATAATCTTCCAATTTTCTATTCCTTTCTTCATTTATTTCCTTCTCTTTATCCTATGTAAAGACCCGTCATTCGGTTCATGGCAAGTCAAAAAGAACCGCCCCGGCCAACGATGCCTGCCGAAGCGGTATTTTTGTCACGGTCTTTCCGAACCGGTAAATCCATTCATGGAAAAAATGCCTGCCCAAAGCCCAGGTCCTGTCCTTGCAAGGCCTGCGTGCAAACCATATTTCTTCCTTATTGCCGATGATTTTATCTGCGGTGTTCGTGGGTAAACAGATGGTCCTGACAATACTCATAATTTCCCGTGCATTTGGAACAGAACCGAAATTCCAATTCTTCACCGTCTTTTTCCGTTCGCCCGCAGATCACACACCGGTGCTGATTGCTCTTCGCCGCTGCCACCCGCACTTTTTTCTCATAAGTATGGCGGCGTCTGATCGCCTTCGGCGAAAACTGATTGCGCCGCATGGCCAGAAAAAAGATGATAAAGTTCAGAAAAGACACAAGGGCCGCCACACTGTTGTCAGGCAGGGCCAGGATGCCGAACTGCGCCAGAGAAAACCAGGTGGGACTGCCCACAGGCACCACAAAACCGGAGATGATGGTGATCATAAAGTACAGACCATTGGCATATCCCAGATACTTGCACTTGATGGGGATGATAAAAAACAGCAGAAACTGCACATCCGGAAAAAGTGCTGCAAATGCAAAGAACAACGACATATTCAGATACATAGTTCCATAGGACATATTGTTGCCGGTTACCAGGTAGATGCCAAGACAGGCGAACACATGGAGCAGCAAACCCGAAAAGAAATACAGATTAAACTTGAAAGCTCCCCACTGATACTCCAGCATCTTGCCGATCATATAATACAGATACAAAGAGAAAAAAATAAAGATAAAGCTTCCCGTGGGCGGCTGGATGATGAAAGTAAAGATCCGCCACACCTCTCCTCTCAGGATCGCAGCTGCATCCAGTGCCAGAAAGCTGGCATACAGATTCGGCGATACCACCTGCACCACAAATCCCAATGCGTACAGTATAATAATATAATACATTAGATTCGGGATCGCATATTTTCCGAATTTAAGTTCCATTTTGTCAAGCCATTTCATAGCAGAAGTCCTTTCTCCATTAAATATACTTATTATAGTTTCTTATCCGCCCTTTGTCAACGAGCAGGGGAAGGCAAATCTTATCACAAATCTTAACGGCATATTTATAGACGCTGTCGTATTGTTTCTATTATAATAGAGCACGAAAAAAACGAAAGAAAAATGTGAGGTGAGAGCAGATTATCTGCCGAATATATGAACAAATGTTATCGACTTGGAATTGATATCGGTTCCACCACTGTTAAAATTGCCGTGCTGGATGAAGAAAATCAGATTCTCTTCTCCGATTACGAGCGTCATTTTGCCAATATTCAGGAAACCCTTGCCCTCCTTCTCTCCCGTGCAGTGGAAGATCTGGGCGAGATCCTGGTCTATCCGGTTATCACCGGTTCCGGCGGGCTGACTTTGGCCCAGTATCTTGAAATCCCCTTTGTGCAGGAGGTCGTGGCTGTAGCCGAAGCACTTAAGACCTTTGCCCCAAAGACAGATGTAGCCATCGAATTAGGAGGGGAGGATGCCAAGATCATCTATTTCGAAGGAGGCAATGTAGAACAAAGGATGAACGGCATCTGCGCCGGCGGCACCGGTTCGTTTATTGATCAGATGGCCTCTCTTCTGCAGACCGACGCCACCGGACTGAATGAGTACGCCAAAAGTTATCAGGCTCTGTACTCCATCGCCGCCCGGTGCGGAGTCTTTGCAAAGACCGATATTCAACCTTTGATCAACGAGGGTGCCACCAAGGAAGATCTGGCGGCCTCCATCTTCCAGGCAGTCGTAAACCAGACCATCAGCGGCCTGGCCTGCGGAAAACCAATCCGCGGTCATGTGGCGTTTTTGGGCGGACCTCTGCACTTTTTGTCCGAGCTTCGCCAGACTTTCATCCGCACGCTGAACCTGGATGAAGAACACACCATCATTCCGGGATATTCCCACCTGTTTGCCGCTTCCGGCTCTGCCCTTTTGTCCAAAAAAGAAACGCAGGTGCCGGCCGAAGATCTGATCCGGCAGCTGAAGCAGCACATCCAGATCGCCTTTGAAGTAGAACGGCTGGATCCGCTGTTTGAAGACCAGGAAGCATTTGGTGCATTCAAAGAACGGCACAGCCGGGCCAGGGTTGTCAAAAAGGATCTGGCATCCTATGAAGGCAACTGTTACCTGGGCATTGATGCAGGTTCCACTACCACCAAGATCGCGCTGGTGGGAGAAGACGGCTCCCTTCTTTATTCTTTCTATCACAATAACAACGGAAGTACGTTACATATTACACTGGAAGCCTTAAAAGATTTGTATGCACATCTTCCGGAGAAGGCAAAGATTGTCCGCTCCTGTTCCACCGGTTACGGAGAAGCACTGGTAAAGGCCGCCCTGCAGCTGGACGAAGGGGAGGTGGAGACCATCTCCCACTACTACGCGGCTCAGTTTTTTGACCCGGAGGTGGACTGTATCCTGGACATCGGCGGCCAGGACATGAAATGCATCCGCATCAAGAACCATACGGTGGACAATGTTCAGCTCAACGAGGCCTGTTCTTCGGGCTGCGGCTCGTTCATTGAGACGTTTGCCAAATCATTGAACCTCTCCATCCAGGAGTTTGCCGACGCCGCCCTTTTTGCAAAAAGTCCCATTGATCTGGGCACCCGCTGTACCGTGTTTATGAATTCCCGGGTCAAGCAGGCCCAGAAGGAAGGAGCCGGCGTGGATGACATTTCTGCCGGTTTAGCCTACTCTGTAATCAAAAATGCACTGTTCAAGGTCATCAAGGTGTCCGACGCCGCTTCCCTTGGAAGTCACATCGTGGTCCAGGGAGGAACGTTCTACAACAACGCTGTGCTTCGAAGTCTGGAAAAGATCGCAGAATGCCAGGTGGTGCGCCCGGATATCGCCGGAATCATGGGGGCCTTCGGCGCCGCCCTGATCGCAAGAGAACGATACGAAGGCCAGACCACCACCATGCTGACCGAGGAGGAGATGCGTGCCCTTACCTACTCCACCTCCATGACCAAATGCCGGGGCTGTACCAACAACTGCCGTCTGACGGTCAACAAATTTTCCGGAGGAAGACGCTTTATCTCCGGCAACCGCTGTGAGCGCGGACTTGGAAAAGAAAAGAAGGAAAACCCTGCACCAAATCTGTTCGCCTATAAAAATGAACGGCTGTTTTCCTATCAGCCCTTATCCGGCGACCAGGCCGTCCGGGGGCTTGTGGGGATTCCACGGGTGCTGAATATCTACGAGAACTATCCCTTCTGGTTCACTTTTTTCACCAGTTTAAAATATGGAGTAGTTCTCTCCCCGGCCTCCACCCATGAGCTTTATGAACAGGGGATTGAATCGATTCCCAGTGAATCCGAATGCTACCCTGCAAAGCTGGCCCATGGACATGTAAAGTGGCTTTTGCAGCACAACATTCCTTTTATCTTCTATCCCTGTATCCCTTATGAACGGACGGAGTTTCAGGACGCCAACAACCACTACAACTGCCCCATCGTCACCTCCTATGCGGAGAACATCAAAAACAATATGGAGGAACTGAAGACCGGCCGTTTTGATTTCCGCAATCCTTTTTTAAGTTTTGAGAATCTGGATATTCTGACCGGACGGCTGATCGAGGAATTTGCCGGGGAAAAAGGCATGACCGCTGCAGAGATCACACAGGCGGCAAAAGAAGCCTGGACAGAGCTTGAAAAGGCCCGTCTGGATATCTGCAAAAAGGGTGAAGAGACCCTCAAGTGGATCGAGACGCATCACGCACACGGCATTGTCCTGGCCGGACGGCCTTACCATATCGACAAGGAGATCAACCATGGAATCCCGGAATTGATCGGGGATTACGGACTTGCGGTCCTGACCGAAGACAGCATCTCCCATCTTCACAAAGAAGAACGTCCCCTTCGGGTTATGGATCAGTGGATGTACCACTCCCGCCTGTATGCGGCTGCCAGCTTTGTAAAGACCAGAGATGATCTGGATCTGATCCAGCTCAATTCCTTTGGATGCGGTCTGGATGCGGTCACCACAGACCAGGTAGACGAGATCTTAAGCGGATCCGGCAAAATTTACACCTGTCTGAAGATCGACGAGGTCAGCAACCTGGGCGCTGCCAGGATTCGGATCCGCTCCCTGCTCTCCGCAATCCGGGTCCGGCAGAAGAAACAGGAACCGCGTCTCATCTGCTCCTCCGCCTATGAGCGGATCGTCTTTACCAAAGAGATGCGCAAAGACTACACGATCCTCTGCCCGGATATGTCCCCGCTTCATTTTAATCTGCTGGAAACGATCTTTCGTTCCTGCGGACTGAAGATTGATGTGCTGCCAAAAGCCGGGAAAGATGCGGTGGATCTGGGGCTGAAGTATGTAAACAACGACGCCTGCTACCCTTCTTTGATCGTCATCGGCCAGATCATGCAGGCCATCTTATCCGGCCGGTATGATTTGTCCCAAACTGCGGTCCTGATCTCCCAGACCGGCGGCGGATGCCGGGCGTCCAACTATATCGGTTTCATCCGAAGGGCCCTGGAAAAAGCCGGCTATCCGGATATTCCGGTTATCTCCATCAATTTAAGCGGTCTGGAAAAGAATCCAGGTTTTAAATACACACCGCTTATGCTTTTAAAAGCAGTTTATGCGCTTGTGTTCGGAGATCTGTTCATGAAGGTTTTATACCACACCCGGCCCTACGAAAAAAATGCCGGAGAGGCCAACCAGACCTACGAGCAGCTGAACCGCCAGTGTAAAAGGTTCCTGAAAAAAAAGGTTCCTTCCTGGTCTGAATTCAAAAGACTCTGCAGCACCATCGTTGAAACCTTTGATCAGATCCAGGTGACCGAAGAGAAAAAGCCAAGGGTCGGCATTGTCGGTGAAATTCTGGTGAAATTCTCCCCCTCCGCCAACAACGGCCTGGTGGAGTTTCTGGAATCAGAAGGGGCAGAAGCTGTCGTTCCCGACCTGATGGACTTTTTACTCTACTGTTTTAAGAACACGGAATTCCGGGCACAGTATCTGGGCAAGAAGAAGGCTTCTGCCCGCAGCGGCCGTCTTGGAATTCGAATCCTTCAGTTTTTCCGGAGGCCTGCCGACAAAGCCCTGCAGCAAAGCGTCCACTTCTCTCCTGCCTCTGACATCGATCATATGGCGGATATGGCCGGACACATCGTTTCTCTGGGCAACCAGACCGGAGAAGGCTGGTTCTTGACCGGTGAGATGCTGGAGCTGATCGAAAGCGGCACTCCAAATATCGTCTGCGCCCAGCCCTTTGCCTGTCTGCCAAATCATATTGTGGGAAAGGGCGTCATCAAAGAATTAAGGCATCAGCATCCGGACGCCAATATCGTGGCCATCGACTACGATCCTGGTGCCAGCGAGGTAAATCAGTTAAACCGGATCAAACTGATGCTGAGCACTGCTTTTAAAAATCTGGAAAAAAACGCAGACAAGCGCAAAGAAGCATAAGACTGCATATGGTTTCCGCCGGACGTCATATGGACATCCGGCGGAAACCATACAACAGAAAAAAGGATACCCATACGGTCAAAAACACCGGGGTATCCTTTTCTTTTATCGGTTTTCAATCTGCCAGTCAATTGGTTCCAAACCATGCTCCTTTAAAAAGGCGTTGGTCTGGCTGAAGTGTTTGCAGCCAAAAAAACCTCTGTGTGCGGACAACGGACTCGGATGCGGCGCAGTCAAAATCAGATGTTTCGAATTGTGAAGCATGGACTTCTTCGTCTGAGCCGGCTTACCCCAAAGCAAAAAGACAATGGGACGGTCCTGCTCATTCAGCGCCCGGATGGCCGCGTCTGTGAACTGCTCCCAGCCGATACCCCGGTGAGAATTGGCCTGGTGCGCCCGTACCGTCAGTACCGTATTCAAAAGCAGTACTCCCTGCTTTGCCCATTTCTCCAGATAGCCGTTGTTGGGAACATAACAGCCCACATCACTTTGGAGTTCTTTGTAGATGTTCACCAGTGAAGGCGGCGTGTCCACCTCCGGCTTCACGGAAAAACAAAGACCATGAGCCTGCCCGTCCCCATGGTAGGGATCCTGACCAAGAATCACTACCTTTACTTCTGAAAGCGGAGTAAAATCAAATGCATTAAAGATATCTTCCGCCGGCGGAAAGATCAGTCTTGTATTGTATTCTTCCTGCACTTTCTGATACAACTCTTTGTAGTACGGCTTGGAAAATTCTGGTTTCAATGGCTCCAGCCAGTCATTTTGAATCATTCCCATATCCATTTTCTCCTTTGTCTTTTTCTTCCTTATGAAAGTCGAACCGGAATCTGTGACTGCTGCAAATATGCTTTCACCTCACGGATCTCCAGCTCTTTATAGTGAAACAGGGACGCCGCCAAAGCCGCATCCGCTTTTCCATCGGTCAGTGCTTCCTTAAAATGCTCCAAAGTACCCGCTCCGCCGGAGGCAATCACAGGGACCGGCACCTGCCCGGCAATGGTCCTGGTCAGTTCGATATCATAACCTGCCTTTGTGCCGTCACAGTCCATACTGGTTAAAAGAATTTCACCGGCTCCCAGACGGCAGGCCTTCACTGCCCACTCCACCGCATCGATGCCCATATCCACGCGGCCTCCGTTTTTGTAGATATTCCATCCGCTTCCATCCGGCCTTCTCTTTGCATCAATGGCCACCACCACACACTGACTTCCAAATTTATCCGCCGCTTCGCTGATGAGCTCCGGCCGCATGATCGCCGCGGTATTTACCGAAATCTTATCTGCCCCCTCACGAAGTAACGCTTTAAAATCCTCTACGGTACGTATTCCTCCGCCCACCGTAAAAGGAATAAATACATTCTGCGCCACCCGACGCACCATATCAACCACCGTATTTCTGGCGTCTGAAGAAGCCGTAATGTCCAAAAAAACCACTTCATCAGCTCCGGCTTTATCATAGGCCGCGGCAATCTCCACCGGGTCTCCGGCATCTCTAAGGTCCACAAAATTGACCCCTTTTACCACCCGCCCGTTATGTACATCCAGGCAGGGAATAATTCTCTTTGTCAGCATCTGTCTTATCCTTCCTATATCCCTGCAAAATTTTTCAGAATACAAAGCCCTGTATCGCTGCTTTTTTCCGGATGAAACTGGCAGGCGAATACATTGTCTTTTTCCACAGAAGCATGGATCTGGACGCCATACCTGGTCACAGCTTTTACAATCTGCTCTTCTTTTGCCTTCAGATAAAAGGAATGAACAAAATAGACATATGGATCCTGGCTCAGCCCCCGAAACAGCCTCCCATCATGCTGCAGGGTCAGACAGTTCCAGCACATATGAGGAATCTTCAGCCCTTCCTGGTCCGGAATCCGCAGAATCTCTCCTTCTAAAATTCCCAGACCTTCCACGCCCGGCGCTTCATCGCTTCGTTCAAATAACAGCTGCAGCCCCAGACAGATTCCAAGAAACGGCGTTTTCTTGTCCACAATCTCCCGGATGATCTCCACCAGACCATACGCGTTCAGATGGCTCATGGCATCTCCGAATGCACCTACACCAGGAAGGATCACTTTCTCGGCGTTCAGCAACAGCTTTGGGTCCCTGGTAATACACACTTCCTGCCCAAGCTTTTGCAACGCTTTTTCCACACTTTTAATATTGCCCGCATCGTAATCAATGATCGCAATCATCTTCTGCCTCCCCGTCCGATGTCAAAAATAACACAGGATCTTTCTGTATGGTGATTCCGCGCTCTGCTATCTCAGCCGAAAGCTGCGAAAAAGTTTCATGAATCCGGATAAAGATGGATTTCTGGTTAAAGTAGCAGGTCTTCTCAAAAGGAAAACGGATCACGGAAGGATGGGCAAAACCAACTCCCAGTTCCAGAATACAAAGCTTCTGATTCAGCGTAAACCCAAGCCAGTGCAGATATCGCTCCCAACTGCCTGTGTCCTTTGTATCTTCCAAAGGAGCCGCGATCTGTTCCGGCAGGATTCCAGCCTGTTCCAGCCCGGCCCGCTCTTTCAGCGTCACCACAAAATAATCTTTTCCTTTTAAAAGGACTGACAGACTTTTATAAAAATGCTCCACATCCCCGGTCAGATTTTCTCCAAGCCCCACCAATACCAGATTGGCTGTACGTATTTTTTCGATCAGTTCCATATAGATCATCGCTTTCATCCTTTCCATTCATAACCAGTATAGCGAATTCCCTTTCATCTGGCAAGACTTTCTCTATGGAACGTTCACCTTCTTGCAGTAAATTCTCCGCACCATTCCCCCGTATTTTTCTTTCGTCATCATCACCTGATATCCATTTGCCTCCAGGGACCGGTAGCTTGCCGGATTGTCCGGAGACACCGTCGCCATAAAATACGTATATTTTCCTGTGTCTATGATCCCTTCCGCATATTGCAGCATTTGAACCTGCAGGTGATTTCCCCGGTATGCCGGCAGCACCACCGCCGATTCCATATGCACCACCTTGCAAAGCTCTTCTTCCGGCAGACCAAGATCACGCCCCAGATTGTCTTCTGCTTCCATAGGATAACGGATCATAAAGTTGCCGGCCATCTTCCCTTGGGGATCATATGCAGCTACCGTGAAACCTTCCGCTCCCAGATGCGCTTTGATATAATCCAGATCAGAACTTGCAAACAGTTCTTTGTTTTCCAGCTGTTCATACACTTCCTGCATCAGCTGGCAGACCATCTCTGCCTCCTCTTCCCTGACCACCCGTATGGTCCATCCCTCTTTCCTCATTCTGTACCCCTGTTTCCTTTATCATCCTTTTTGACGGTTCTTTCGTCAGTGCCAGCATCCCCAGATCCTCTTTGGAATCTCCTGCCGACGCTGCCTCCTTTGGCTTCACACCAATTCGCCGGCAGATCCTGCAGACTCCCGCCTCTTTGGTCGCCTGATCCGATACGATCTGCAGACAGTTTTCTTCTCCAAAGATCCGAATGCCTGAAACCCCTTCCATCATAAATTTTTCTGCCGCTTCCATCTCTGCCTGTTCCCACTTTGTTGTCCGATTTCTGACTATTGTGATCTTATAGATCTTTTCGCCCGTTCGATAAACCAGCATCCGGCCTCCGAACCACTCCCGGATTTTTAGCGCCAGAGACCGGGCTTTTTCATCCACCGGCTCATACCGCTCCCATATTTTCCCTGCCTCTTCCACCACCAGATGTCCGCCTCCTGCAAACACACCGCCGGAAAACAGATGCCAGACTGGCCGGCACCGTCTTTTTGCCTCTCTGTATGGCAGCGTGGTGGCAAAAAACAGAGGAACATGATCCCGCCTCAGTCCTTCCAGCCCCGCCCGAACCCAGCCGGAAACGGATGGCTCTTTTCCCTCCCGGGAAATCAGCGTTCCCACAATATCCAGAAACACCGCTTTGGGACGCCGGGGAATCCGAAAAACCGGCCATGGCCCAAAAATCACCTGATTTATAAAATCCCGCCGTCCGCCGTAAGCAAGATAACAGGAGCAGCGTCTGCACCCGCATAAAGGCTCCAAAAAGCCCGGTTCTCCGGACAGTCTCTCCCGGAAATCAGCGCCATACCGGCTGATGTTGCAGGTTTTCGTCCTGCCGTCTCCCTCCACAAACAGCCGTCCCGCGCACTGGGTCAAATCCGCAGGAACATCCGCCAGCTCCCTTCCAAAATAAGGGTCAATGCTGCAAAATTCCTCCGTTTCCTCCGGTGTGTAACTGCGCCGCAAACCATCCATCCGGTTCATCCAAAGATAAAGATCCTCCGGCAGTTTTTCGCGCAGTTTTTTCAGTAACTTTAAGTTGTTCGGCACTGCCACTGCACCGACGCAAAAGCGAACCCCCTCCGCCAGAAGGAGGTTGCAAGTGTCCACAAAAGCCTCTGCCTGAATCATCTCCGGATGAAAAGTTACCCAGAGCCGAAGCTTGTTTACCTCTCCTCCTGCCTGACAAAACTGCCTCAGCGATTCTTTCACCGGAAAACTTCCATTGGTCTGGGCGCCGGCCGCCTTCAGTGCCGGCAGCGCTGTGATCCGGGCAAGTCCCTCCCAGTACCAGGAATGGATCAGGGCTTCTCCATAAGGAACCACCATCAGCGTCCGGACCATGTCCGCGCGCTCCTCCATTGTCCGAACCAGATGCATCCACTGGTTCTGGTCTTTCTGAAGTTCTCTTTCTGATCTTCGGTGTTTGGAAAAAGGACAATAGGAACACTGATAATTGCAGCTTTTCAAACTGCCCCGGTACAAAAGATCAAGCCCTTTCATACATTTGCTCCCATTCTTTCATCTTATCCCTGACTGCTTCAGACATCAAAGCTGATCCCAGCCAATCCGAAAGGGCAAGTCCTGACTTCGTCAAGGCAAGATATCCATCTTCTAAGGTGACGAAGCCCATATCCTCCCATTCCTTCAGAACCGGAAAATCTTCCCGGGCCCGGGAGCCAAAACGCCCCTCATACCCGGAAATCGACAGCCCCGGGTAAATCAGCAGATGGCGAATGACCATCCTGCGCTTTTCTTCCTCCTGATTCAGAAAAATTCCATGTGTTATTTTCGTATAATCTCTGGTCTGCAAAAACGCATGCAGCTGTGTCAGGCAGCCCTCCCGGGTGATGGCGTAGGGACTGCAAAAATGCAGATTTCCCAGATAGCTTCTCCCGCCGCAGCCAAGAGCAAGCGACGTGCCAAAACCACACTCTGTGTAAGTTCTTGGCCGGGAACTTTTCACAAACCGGCGCATGGAATCCTGCCGGAAACCCGAAGCCCGCAGATACGCACTGGCCTCCCTGTACTGCAAAAGCGCAGACTCCGGATCAGGCACCACGCCTTCCCCCGCAAGGCCAGCGCCATGTTTTATATACAGCGGATACAAAAAAAGCTCCTCCGGCTCAAAGGTCAGAGCCTCCTTCAGGGAGGCCAGAAGACTCTCTACGGTCTGACCGGGGATCCCATAGATAAAGTCCACATTCACGCAGGGAAAACCATGTTCTTTGATCAGGGCCAGTGACTTTCTGGCCTGTCCCGGACTGTGACGCCGCCTCAGTGTGCAAAGTTCTTCTTCTATAAAACTCTGCACTCCCATACTGATCCTTGTCACCCCTGCCTGTCTTAGAACCTCAAGCTTTTCTCTGGTCGTCTCATTGGGGGAAGTCTCCGTCACAATCTGAGCACCCGTTTCCAGAACAAACAGTTCCTTTAACATGCAGAACATGTGTTCTAACTGTTTGTCTGTCAGCAGAAGCGGCGTTCCTCCGCCGATAACCAGATCAGAAAAGGTTGTCTGACGGGGGCGAAGCAATTCCTGATACTGTCTGCTCTGCCGCTCTACGGCTTCCAGATACCGGTCAATCTGTCCAGACTTCTGCCCGGTCACAGAAAAAAGATTGCAGTACCCACATTTAGTCCGGCAAAAAGGAAGATGCAGATACAGCCCATGGCCCTGCCCTTCCAAAAAAGACATATAGTCTTTCAGGAAGACACCTGGAAGCGGGCGGTACGCCGTCTTATGAGGGTAACTGTACATATATTGTATATAGGGATTCAATGCTGTCTACCGCCTGTCTGTCATAAGAAAAAGTGTTTGTAAGGGATTGTGTTGACCACCGGATGATTAATCCCGTGAAACTGACAGCCATCCTCCCCATAGCAGGTCCCGTGGTCCGAACAGCAGAGCACAAAAGCACCTCCTCTTTTTTCTTTCCAGCCCGCAAAAAGGCGCCCAAGCTCCTGATCCACGTACCGAAGCGCTGCTTTGTGACTTTCATAGCAGTCTTCCTTTGCACCCTCCAGATAAAAGGCATTGGGGTAATGAATGGCATCCACATTCAGATACAGAAAAATCTTTTTCTCTTCATCTGCTCCTTCCAGTTTCCGCAGAAGAAAATCCACTTGATTTTTCGTGCTGTCCTTCACCGGACATGCAAAAGAAGGATTCCAGTAGCTTTTCTGAAAATATCCCGGAAATACCTTGCCGATCTCTGAACGCTTGTCAAAAAAAGCCACCCCGCCCACACACCAGGTATCATAGCCGTCACGGGCCAGTCCTTCCATAATCGTACTGCCGGAAAAACCATAGGCGCCTTTGGGCACTTTTTTTCCAAGTCCGATGGACTGGGGAAAAAACAAAAGTTCCCGGTCTGCCACATGTTTCGCATCATAGCGGCAGGGCAGAAATCCTGCAAACATGGCATGATGGGAAGGATACGTAAAATTTCCCGGAGCCTGGCACTTCTCCCAGGGGCCGTATTGGTTCAGCACCGGTGTCCCCCCGGAAGCCTCTTCTTCCACTGCCGCATCGTAGCGCAGGGTATCCAGGCACACAAACAGAATATCCCTGGACCCAACCACCTGACTCATATCCACTTTGGGCAGATTTTTCTCCTTTGACGGAGTAAAAAGACCAACTGGTACTTCTTTCTCCGCTGATTTATCACTGAAATCACTCATTTTGTCTCACGCTCCTGTTTTTTTGCCATATCTGGCGCTGTATCTTTATTTCATGTCACTCAGGCTTTGAAAGCCATGCCTTCATCCACACTGCCTGGCGGCGGTAAATCTGATTCTGATCATACAGATCCTGGTAGATCAGATCTCCCTGGGCATTCATCTCGATAATCCTCGGAGACAGACTTCCTTTTTCCAGCAAAAGATCAATCCCCGCACTTTGAAGTCCTGGGAAACATTCCATTGCCCTTTGACAAAGGGTTCGGATCCTTTCCTGCACCAGAACCGGAAGCCCCAGCGCTTCCACCGGGAGCGGATGGTTATTCAGATGCAGATTTGTGATGGGTCCCCGGGACATCCTTGCAAGAAGGTAATCCACCTGCCCCCTTTGCACGACCGCCCGGAGGTCATAAGAATACCCATTGTGGGAAGCCTTGGGATACCAGCGCTCCACCACACAGTCCAAACCGAGAATGCGATCCAGAAGCGAACGAATCTCCTCCGCCCTTGTATAGCTCTGCAGTTTTTTTGTATTTACCAGTCCTGTGCCCGGCAAGAGCAGCGCACAGGTATAAAGACACATCTTTCCTGTTCCCGGCTGCAGACGAAAAGCAGACACCCCTGCAGCTCCGGAACCGTACACCGGCTTCACAAAAACCTGCCATATCTTTTGTCTTTTCATGGCGGACAGAAGCTGATCCGTACTCTGAATTTTGTCATTTTCACACAAAAATTCAGTCACCGGCAGATCAGACTCCATCAGCCGCTTCTTACACCGGCGCTTATCCAAAAGCATTCGGATGGCCTGGGGCTCATTGAGAAATTCCACAGACCCTTTTTCTGCTCTGCAGGCAAGAACAGACAGATCTTCTTTGTATGCCCTGGTCAGCTCTTTTAGTTCTTCCAGGGCACTGCTCTCCCACAGCGGCGGATCAATCTTGAAATACAGCACTCCTTCCGGAAGCATTCTGTCCCATTCTTTCCAGTCCAGAAGTTCCAATGGCACTTCCTGCTCTCTGGCTGCTTTTTCAAACCAGATGGTCCGCTTGCTGCCTGGATTTCCAAGAAGAATGATCCGTCTCATTCTGTCAGCATGGGCATTCGGTAGATTTCACCATCAAAAGAAGAAGTGTAAGCCTCCTCCTGCTCCGAGGCATCCACCGCAATGTGCCACCGGTTCAGTTCCTCTAATTTGTTCACCATCTCGCTGCTCATATAGTGGTAATGGACATCCAAAGCCTCAATGTTGGGATAGGAAGGCAGTTTCTCAAGCAGCAGCGCTCCGCCCTGATCCGTTAAGGAGCCCATGGACAGATCAAGCGTTTTAATCTGTTTGATATACTTACTGTCCAGCACAATCTCTGCTAATTCATCCTGAATTTCACTGTCTGTGAGTCCCAAATACTCCAGATTGGGAAAATCCGATTCTTCCAGAAAGGTCTGTATCCGATCCGGATCACCGTCAAAGCCGTATTCCTCAACCCCAAGATAAAGCAAAAGCTTTTTCAGATTTGGAAGATGTGCTTCCTGTATAGACTGCAGTACATCTTCTGGAAGCCCGCCGCAGATGATGGTCAGCTCCTCCAGATTTTCATGGCTGATCTTCCCAAGTGTAAGTTCCATACTGCCTTTGATCGTCAATGCCTTCAGCTGAGGCATAGCTGCCCACAGCTTACTGTAATCCCCCTGCATGATCCAGGATACTTCACAGGATTCATAATCCATATCTCCTATAAACAAACGTTCGATATGAGAAAAGAGATCCGCATGCTCCACAATCCCGTCGATGATAGGCTGACACTCCTCATCCCAGGCGCTGCCCCAGTCCCCGATCACCAATTCCTTCAGTCCGGCAAATTCCGGATCTGCCAGGATTTCTTCCACCATGGTGGAAGCACTCTTGCCATCCCCATACTCATCATAGTCATATTCATAAGTCTTGCTTTTCTTCTTTCCCTCTGTCAAAATAAAATTTACACTCACCGCTTGTCTCCTCCTTATGATTCACGATTCTTGCCCTCTGTGGACGAAGATATTATTTATTATACTACCAATCCGCCGGCCCGGCAACTCATGTTCTGACTAAAAAAGGGACGCCAAATGACGTCCCCTTACGGTTCACAGGTACCCTGTGAACGTAACCGCATATGCCCATTGGAAATCGCCTGCGGCGATGGAGCATATGCTTTGACTCCATAACGGTACTGGTCCATGACGAATCAGCGGAGTGATTCGCCATAGTGGGAACAGTGACAACGTCCTTTCCTCTCAGGATCCAGCCTTGGGAGCTTCTTCCAACCGCAGCACTCCCGCTTCCAAAAGCCATTCTCCCACTTCTTTTGCAAGCATACCTGTTATCTTATATTCCTTTCCTTCCCGGCTGTAAATCCGAACCGCCGTCAGGAAAAAAGAATATCCAACCATAAACCCCTGAATCTCCTGCAGCAAAAGCTCCATAACCGTACTGCCTGTCATCTTCATATGAAAGCAGACCCGCTGATCCGTCACGTAGAGATCTCCGTGAAACATCCCCCAGAACAACCCCTGCCTCTGCTTTAAAGATACCCGGCCGCTTCCGATCAGACGCTCATCTGCATGCCGTAAAAATTCCGCCATTGCAGGTTACCGTATGTTACAGATTTAACAGATCCGAGCGAACATAGCCTTTGATGGTACTTCCATTGTGTACGCAGCTGATATAATACCATGTTCTGCCGTCGGTCCCGGTCGTCTCTGACAGGATCGTTGCTTTTGTTCCCTGTTTCACCTTTGCCACAATCCCGCTGGAAGTCGTGGCCGACTGTCTGACATTGATCACAGCCAGCCGGGTGGTACCGGTTTTTCCGCTGGCATCTGTGTTGTTGTTTGTATTGGTACTGCCTAAAGTATTTCCAGAAGAACTGTCATCCGATGGCTTACTCTTGGAGAGATAATCCGAACGGATGTAACCATGATATTTTGTTCCGCTGATGGTAAAGGAGACTTTCGTCCATTCCTTCCCATCTCCTCCGGTCTTCACAGATCGAAAGCTTACCTTATCCCCTTTCAGCAGATTGGCAACTATATCACAGGAATCCGATGCATCATCCCTTACCCGGACCGCAGAAGCGGTGACATATCTGGTATCACTGTCTTCTCCCGAAGCGCTGCTTCCGCTTGTATCTTTGGAAGTATTGCTCTTTGTCAGATAATCCGAGCGGATATAACCCCGGTATCTTGTCCCATTGATGGAAAAGGAGACCTTTGTCCACTGCTTTCCGTCATCCCCTGTTTTCACGGACTTCTGTCTTACTTCATCGCCTTTGAGCAGATTCGCTACAATGGTGGAAGAGGCAGAAGGCTCTTCTCTGACCCGCACTGCAGATGCACTCACATACAGTGTATCTCCATTCTGCGCCTCGGCAGTTGTCTGATTCTTGTTCTCGGAAGAGATATCCGTGACACTGGCAGGTTTTTTCGAGGTCAGCAGATCCGAACGGATGTAGCCATGAATCCGCTGTCCGTCCTTCGTAAAGGAGACTTTCGTCCACTGCTTACCGTCGGTGCCCGTCTTTGTACCTCTGACATCCACTGCATTGTCTTTTACCAGCCCGGCCACGATCGCAGAACTGGTGGACGGTTCATCCCGAACCCGGACTGACGCATTCTTTACGTAAAGCACGTCCGCATTCGCCGTGTTGTTGTCCGCCGACGTAGTAGGCGTCTGATTGGAAGAATTTCCTGATACACTCACAAGATCCGCGCGCACGTAACCTTTGGAAGTTCCGTTGCTGCTGGAAAAGGTGATGCTGTACCACTTCATTCCGTCGGTACCCGTAGTTTCCGATACAATGGTCACTTTTGTTCCTTTGGATAATTTGCACACAATGGAGGAAGAAGTAGACGCCTCTTTCCTCACATTCAAAATCCGGTTTTTCACAGTCCCTGTCGTCCCGGCTGCATCCGCAAAAAATACACAGCGGAACATCAAGACGCACAGAAAACCTGCCACAAACAGCATTGCCGCCCTTTTTATATGTATCATTGTTATCTTCATGATCTGTCCTCCCTCATGATTTCCTTATAATAACAATAAAACGAATTGTCCAAAAAATCAATGGCCTTAAGAAATAATTCAGAATTTTTAAGAACAGAACAAGGACAAAAAAAGATCAGGCACTTACGTCCTGATCTCCTTCATACCTTCAAAATCACATACAGTCTAAAAAGATACGCACTTTATCACTTTTCTACAAAAAACCTCTCTCTGAACCTTCTGGATAAGCCCTCGACCGATTAGTGACAGTCAGCTCCATACATTACTGCACTTCCACCT
>CAJTYJ010000041.1:3978-36098 GCA_910583895.1 uncultured Lachnospiraceae bacterium | reverse complement strand
TCGCCTGCACAGTTTCATTTATGGTGGTGCCAAATGTGGGGCATGAGGGTTTAGGTAGAATTTGAATTCCAGTTGTTTTTTGCGTCTGCAACGCCTTAAAAATCAAGTCTTTTCAAGCTCTATTGCATAACATTCCACTCTGTTCGGAGAGGCCGGAGATGAGGGAGCAGAGCACCGCAAAATCAATCGACAGCCGCAACAGCAGTACAGATAGTCGGAACAGGTGTAGAATGGGGATTGTTTTTTGTAATGGGGTATGGTATAGTTTTCCCCAGTACAAACCGATAAATTAAAATTTGATCATGGAGAACAAAAATGAACATTACAGAACAGTTTGAAAAAGAAATTGCCCCGTTTGGGTGGGTGGAACATGAAAAAAGTGTTTCTGTTTGTCTGAATGCTGGTGAATATTTGCAGGAAGTATTTGATACTCGTGCAGACGAAGGCTTTGAGGGAAGCGGTTACGATTGGGAAAGTCTGGCACAAGTATTTTTGGCAGAAAAGTGTTCAGACTTACAGGATAAAATTGATTTTGATCCAGAAGCCAGTATGTTTTGCGCCTACTCTAAGGATAAAGATGCCTTGGCTGATTTTATTCTTCGGTTTAAAAGAGCCTGTGAGGACAAGTCTTTGATTCTGGACTTGTTCAGCAGAGCTGAATTGGATTGATAAAAAGTGTATCCCCATTTAAGTTGATTGGTTTAATAAAAGTCCAGAACAGGGAGGCAAGGCAGAGGTAAATGTTAAGGCATATGCTACTGAAAAATCCAAAACATATGGCAGAATTGTTTTCCTTGCTCAACAGACTCCCCACTGCACGATACCAAGACAATGAATTAAACGAGATGTGCAATAATGCTTTGCTTTTGGAGAAACAGGAGCAATCGATACTGGCATTAGGCTGCTACTCAATAGAAGAGATTTTGTATGGGAGGTATTATTGGTACACAAAGTTCCTCTGCCGATATGAAACTCTCTATGGCAAGAATGGCAGTATGGAACAAATACAGTTTAAGATTATTGAAGCTATGGACTATGCGGGAGTTGTTGATAACGATACATTAAAAGCGATAGAGCAAGAATTGGGATATATTAAATAACGTCTATCAGTTCTCATTGATAATCTTCTACAAAATCGTTACCCTTGTATCGTATTTTTTCGAATACTTCTGCAACATCTGCTCGTAACGGTCTTGTTCCATCGGATATACTTCGATTTCACAATAAGTTACGCTCAGACACCGGCTTTTCACAGGGCGAATGGTGAGTATGTTAAGCACCTCCAGCAATATATTTTATTTGAGAAAAAACATGCAACAAAGATACGGATTTATTCTGAGGAGTCCAACAGCCGTACCGAGATCATGGATGCCGCGTTTTTTCCACTGAGTTCAGGATAAACCCGGCCAGATCACAGGCGTAGAAGTCTCCGGTGGTCTCCAGACCCTGCTCCCGGATATAGTGCCAGAGAGCGGCATAACCTGTAGAAATATCCCAGCGTCCCCGACAGCAGAGATACAAATACTGTCCGGCGGGTTTCTCCTTGTAATAGGGGAAACCCGCTTTTTCTTTGACCTGGGTATAGAGATGGCTGATCTCTCCGGGAGTCCCCCGGCTTACCGGTGACGGAGCTGCTGGGAGTGGTGATGACGGCGACGGTCATCTGTCTGTTGATAAGCCGGCAGCGGTTCGTGCCTAAAGCTCTTCTTGATTTCGCAGGCAGTAAGTCTTGTTGCAATGTTCAGAAAAATAACATGTTTCACAAAGTATTTGGTTAATGCTTTGTTTGATTAAATCATCGTCGCTCGGAAGCTCATACGAGGTTATCTGCTGAATGTTTTGAGGATTCCTTAAGGAATAGTCCAGAACTTTCCCATTTCCTGTTTTTATATATCGGTATACTTCTGCATAAAAAGAGACAAAGTCACCGACTTTTAAATTTTCAAATCCCCGAATATTCATCCAAACATGGTCTTCTTTTCCCTTAAAGCAGTCGCCGTCAGGGTACATACCGCTGACGTAGATTTTTTGGAAGCAGACGTTATCCTTTGTCTTCTTTTCCAGGTATCCCATAAATTTGCTTGGGAGATTATAGTAACACATTGCAAACCATGAACGCTGTTTCCCGTAAGACTGAATCTGTATATCAAGATAATCATCATAGGAGAGTTTTTCACCACCGACTATATCTGCTTTTCCATTAAGGGAGAAATCTATGTTTCCGAATCCGGACATCACCATAATATCATCACCATAATGTTCAAGCAGGAGTGCTCTAATATCCTCACGGTCCTGATATTTCCGGATTAAAACTGCTGCCTTTACCGCTTTTTCTTCTCTGTCCTTTTTACACTGTTCCTCTTGATTCTCTCTTTCAAAAATTTTCTGTTGTCTGATATAGGACTGTTCGTCTTCTGTCAAGAGAGGATTGATATTTTCTGTGTTGTCATATTTACCAGACTGGAGTTGCTCCTTAAAACGTGTTAGCACCGCTGCCAACATTTCTGCAGCTAAGTATTTTGCATCTCTGATGGAGCAGCTGTGATAACAACCAGTATTTATGTTGCCATGTCCTTCGCCATAAAGGACTGCTGTGTTCCATGGGCAGAGAGCGTGCTCTTTATGGACATATTTTCCATGTTTAAGTCCATCCTCAAATTCCGGAAATATTTTTGGGTTTCCGCATCCCTCATAATCATCTGTCCAGAATCCAGAGGGGCCTTTGTCGGCGTGCCGGATCATGACATCAATCAGGCCGGCAGTTTTCTTTTTGGTTTTCTTATTGTTCATTACTTTCAACCTCCGTTAATAAGTGCTGCACAGTTGGCAGCCTGACATACTAACATTGGTTTAGAAAAAGTGGTTTCAGCGTATTGTCTATTTCGCTTAATGAATATTCAACCCTCGGAGGGACTTCCGGGAAAACAATTCTCAATACGATTCCCTGTAAGGCTCCTTCCCACACATGGTTAAAAAAGAAACTTTATTTCAAAAAGGTGCATACTTGATTTTAAACTTCTTTCATGCTAACGTCAATATACCAAAATTGTCAAGAATGTTTTGAATCTTTTTCTGAAAAAGACATCAAAGGCCTGTTGTCCGGTGCGCAAAAAGAAAGTATAATATTAGCAGACATCATAGAACAGGTATGGTTTGATAAAAAGTAGGATGGAGGAAGGAATATATGATTGAGATTATTTATAAGGATGGCAGGTTTCTTGCAAAAGGAACCTTTTCATTGGGAATCGCAGGTGTATTTGAAAATAAGGAATTTGGGGATGGCAATATTGAGATTCGTGCCGGGCTGCATGAGATTCAGGAGGAATTAAAGAAAGAACAATCCTTTTCCTATCAGCCATTATTTCCCTGGTTGAAAGGAAAGGAAGGAGACAAAGATGCCATTGCAAAAGGGCTTGCTGCTTATTACAACCAGAAAGAAAAGGAAATCAGGGAAAATGTAAAGCAGATCAACGACTGTATCCTTTGTTATTTATTTGACAATCTGGAAGACTGCGGATATCCATTTTGGGAAATTGAAGAGGCCATTTTGCCGGGAAGTCTGGATGAGGTGGATGTGGATGCGATTTATGACAATGAAGAATGTGCATACGAATGGATGAATGAGTTCTATAAACTGCCCAATAACGGAACCATTGAAAAAACGGATGTAGAGGGTAAACTCAGAAACCTGTATCCCATGTTCAATTTTGATGGTCTGTATCAGTCCATCATTCCGGAAGGGATTACTTTCAGCGGAAGGTTTATGGAATTTCAGTTTTCCGATGGCTGGGGAGCAGATCTGTTTTGCAGTGCATACGACAGGTTTGATGAAAATCTGACTTCCTGCGACTGGCATAACCATTAAATCTGTGTTTGACGCGGCAATATACAGGATAATCTGATTACAATCCTGTGGAACAATGGAGTAGAGCAGCGGCATTCCAGGTTCACGGGAAAAACAAATATGAAGGAGGACAAAATGGCACATTTATATTTTCAGGTTGAGGTACTGGAGAGATTTTGCAGGGATGCTTTCCGTAAATTCGGATTTTCAGAGGAAGAAAGCGGGATCATCACAGATGTACTGCTGATGTCGGATCAGTACGGCATCGAATCTCACGGAATGCAGAGACTGACCCGCTATCACAAGGGGATCGAATCAGGGATGATCAAGGTGGATGCAGTTCCGGAAGTGGTGTTCGAGACACCTGTGTCTGCAGTAATCGAAGGGCATGACGGCATGGGGCAGCTTATTGGGCATAAGGCCATGGAGACTGCCATCGACAAGGCGAAGAAAAGCGGCATGGCCATCGTGACGGTGCGCAATTCCAATCATTATGGGATTGCAGGGTATTATGCAAAGATGGCATGTGACAGAGGGCTGATCGGGATGTCGTTTACCAATTCCGAGGCAATCATGGTACCCACCAATGCAAAGCAGGCCATGCTGGGAAGCAATCCCATCGCCATTGCGGTTCCTGCAGAGCCCTGTCCTTTCTTTTTCGATGCTTCCACCACAGTTGTCACGAGAGGAAAGCTGGAGATGTACCGGAAAGCAGAAAAACCGCTGCCGGACGGCTGGGCACTGGATCAGAACGGAAATCCGTCCAATGATGCAGATCTGGTTCTTCGAAATATCGTCGGCAAGACCGGAGGCGGGATCATGCCTCTGGGGGAAAACGAAGAGATCACAGGAAGCCATAAGGGGTATGGATATGGGATGATCTGCGAACTGTTTACCTCAATTCTGTCACAGGGGTTGACCTCGAATCACACCCACACAGGGAAAAAAGGCGGGACCTGCCATGGTTTTATTGCCATCGATCCGGCCATTTTCGGCGATCCGGATGAATTAAAGAGACATTTTTCTGTATTTTTGCAGGAGCTTCGGGAGGCACCCAGGGCAGTGGGCAAAGAACGCATCTATACCCATGGGGAAAAGGAAATGCTGGCATACGAGCGCGTGAAAACCGAAGGGATTGCCGTGGATCAAAAGACGCTGGTGGAGATGAAAGAAATGAGTACATACCTGGGAATGGATTTTGAACAGTATTTTGGAGCGATTTCCCTGGAAGAAGGGGGATATCAGAGTATCTATTGAGATATATTCAGACAGCCGGGCAGTAGTCATGTGATTTTTCTTCCCGAGTTTTTGTCAGAAAGTCCTGGAGGATTTCATGATGGTTTCTTTCCCGTTGATCAGCAGATTGCTATCTGTTGTCAGGCCAGAATATAATCGTAAACGCCTATAGAGCGTTTACATATAATCTCTCATCAGTTGAATTTAGGATAACAGAAAGCAGGAAATTTCACTGTGAAAATTTCCTGCAAATCTGTTCTCAAATCATATTTGATGAAATCTAACTCTGTACTGGAATTTGAATTTAAAGTCAGTGCTTATTCCGACAGCACCTGTTTCCACAAATCGTTATACTTTTCTTCTGCTTCTTCTCCAAGATAGTGGAAAGTCTCACAGCGGGAAAGAACCTCATTGCCGGGAAACAGGGCTTCGTTATTCAGAATCTCCTTGTCCTCGATCAGATCCAGCATGGCCTTATTGGGAGTGGAGTAGTAGATGTATTCAAAATTTTTCAGTGCGATATCCGGACGGCAGAGGAAGTCGATCCACTTCTCTGCGTTTTCCTTGTTCTTACAGGTGCTGGGGATGACCCAGCAGTCCAGCCAGACGTTGGAGCCTTCCTCCGGCACAACGTACTGAAGATTTTCGTTTTCATCTTTACAGATGGTTGCTTCTCCGGAGTAGATGACACCGATGGCAGCCTTTTCACCGATCATCATGTCCCGGACTTCGTCGGTGGTATATTTCAGCACCAGAGGTTTTTGCTGGGTCAGAAGCGCTGCCGCTTTTTGAAGCTCTGCGTCATCAGTGGAATTCAAAGAATATCCACAGGAGATCAGCGCCGGGGCAAAGACATCCCGGGGATTGTTCATCATGACGATATTGTCCGCGTATTTTTCATCCCACAGACAGTCCCAGCTGGTGATGGGTTCATCCACCATGGTCTCGTTGTAAAGGATTCCTACCGTGCCCCACAGATAGGGGACCGCATGGGCCGCATCCGGGTCAAAGGATTTGACGGTTTCCATATAATCCGGGTCAATATTGGCAATGTTCGGGATATTGTCATAGTTAAGCTCCAGCAGAAGATTGTTGTCCAGCATCTTCTGGATCATATACTCGGAAGGACACACCACATCCCAGTCCGCGGCACCATTGGCGATGATGGGATACATATCCTCATTGGTGTCATAGGTCTTGTAATTGACTTTGATGCCGGTTTCTTCCTCGAACAGGCCGATGACATCTTCGTCAATATATTCGCCCCAGTTGTAGACATTCAGTTCTCCGTTTTCGCCGGCGGAAGACCCTCCGCATCCGGGGAGTATGGATGCGGCCAGCAGGCAACCGCAGATCAGTAAAATTCTTTTTTTCATAATCATACCTCCAAAGATAATTTATTGTCTTTTTTCACCGGCGGGCAGTTCCCGCGGACTTAAGTTCACGAATACCAGCACAAGAAAGACGGCTAAAAACAGGATGGTGGAGAGGGCGTACATCTCCGGCTTGATCCCTTTTCGAAGCTCAGAATAGATGAGAGTGGAAAGGGTGTCTGCGCCCAGTCCTTTGACAAAATGGGTGATCACAAAATCATCCAGAGACATGGTAAAGGACAGAAGAAATCCCGACAGTACACCGGGCATGATGTCCGGCAGTACAATGCGGAAAAATGCCTGCCGTTCTCCGGCGCCCAAGTCCAGGGCGGCTTCATACATAGACAGATTCAACTGTTTTAATTTCGGCATGACACTTAAGACCACATAGGGCAGATTGAACGTGATGTGCCCAATCAGAACGGTACCAAAACCCATCTCAAAGTGGATACCGACGATGGAAAGCAGGTTGCCCGCTGTGATAAATAAGAGCATAAAAGCAATACCGGTTACGATTTCCGCGTTCAGCATCGGAATATTTACAATGCTCATGCAGATACTCTGGCGGCGCTTTTTCATATGGTGGATGGCGATTGCCGCAGAGGTACCAAGCAGCGTGGCGAAAGTGGCGGACAAGACAGCGATCAAAAGGGTGTTGCCAAGAGCAGCCAGGATCGTTTTGTTTTCAAGAAGCCGCTGATACCATTTCAGAGAAAAGCCTCCCCATTTGACCGATGTTCTGGAATCATTAAAGGATAAAACCATCAGGGTTGCGATCGGTGCATAGAGAAAAAGCACAATTAAAAAAAGGTAAGTGCGCTGCAGCCATTTTTTTATCATAATACATTGCCCTCCCCATTGTCGTATTTGGAGGAAAGGACCATACTGCCGATGATGAACAGCATGAGCACCAAGGAAAGCCCGCTTCCCACATGCCAGCTGGTGCCCTTCATGAACTCTTGTTCGATGACATTTCCAATCAGAAGGATTTTGCCTCCGCCCAGCAATGTGGAGATGACAAAGGTGGTCAGGGACGGAACAAATACCATGGTGATGCCGCTGATGACTCCTGGAAGACTTAAAGGAAAGATGACCTTGTAGAGAGTCTGAAAGCTGTTGGCACCCAAATCCCTCGCCGCATTGATCACATTGACATCAATCCGGGAGATTACATTATAGATGGGAAGGATCATAAAAGGCAGGAAATCATAAACCATGCCAAATACGATTGCTGCCGGAGTGTTGATAATCTTAAAACGGGGCAGACCTAAAAGTTTGAACAGGCTGTCCAGAACCCCGTTGGTGTCCAGAAGAACGACCCAGGCCAGAGTCCGGAGCAGAAAATTCATCCACATGGGCAGGATGAAAAGGAAAATAATAAATCCGGATTTTCCAATTTTGCTGCCGGATAAAATCAATGCCAGCGGATAGGCCAGCAAAAGACAGATGACAGTGCTTAAAACGGACAGTCCAAGAGAAAGAAACAACGCTTTGGAATGTTCCGCTGTGGCGATGGCTGCCAGATTTGCAAGGGTAAATGATCCTGTTCGGTCTGTCAGTCCGTAATAGACAATGAACAGAAGCGGAATCACGATAAAGGCAGCAGCCCACAAAAGATAAGGATAGGAGAGTGATTTCTTATACATCCAGTACCACCGCCTCCTCATCTTCCGACTCTGGTTTATTCATAATCTGTATATTGAAAGGATCCACCCGGATACTGACAGTTTCTCCCACCGGGTGCATCTTTGTACTCTGCACCAGCCACTCCTGTCCGCAGGCGGTGACCTCCATCTCATAGTGAACTCCTTTGAAGATCAGATGAGAGACGACGCCGTCCACCGTGCCTTCTCCGGGCGCCCCAAGTTCCACATCTTCCGGGCGGATTACCACATCCACCGGACGGTTGCGTCCAAAGCCCGTGTCCACACAGGGAAAGACGATGCCGAAAAGATCCACCACTTTGTCTTCCAGCATGATGCCCGGAAAGATGTTGCTGTCTCCGATAAAGTCTGCCACAAAGGCGTTGGTTGGCTCGTTGTAGATATCTTCAGGAGATCCGATCTGCTGAATATAACCCTGGTTCATGACTACAATGGTGTCCGACATGGTCAGTGCCTCTTCCTGATCATGGGTCACATAGATGAACGTGATGCCAAGTTCGTTTTTCATGCGGATCAGCTCATACTGCATCTCCTGGCGAAGCTTCAAATCCAGTGCGCCCAAGGGTTCATCCAGAAGCAGAACCTTTGGCTCATTGACGATGGCCCGGGCGATGGCGATTCGCTGCTGCTGACCGCCGCTTAAAGAGTCCGGCATGCGCTTTTCGTAACCGTCCAGGTTGACCAGCTTCAGGGCATATTTGATTTTGTCATCAATATAACTTTTGCTTTTGCCGCTGATTTTCAGACCAAAAGCAATGTTTTCTGCAATGTTCATATGGGTAAAGAGGGCGTATTTTTGAAATACCGTATTCAATTGCCGTTTGTTTGGCGGGAGCGCAGTGATATCTTCTCCGTTGAAAATGACACACCCCTCATCCGGGGTTTCAAAACCGCCCAGGATGCGAAGTGTGGTGGTTTTGCCACAACCGCTGGGGCCTAACAGGGTCAGAAATTTATTTTCATTAAAATACAGATTCAGATTGTCCAATACTTTGTGTCCGTCATAAATTTTGGTGATGTGCTGCAGATCAATCAGTCTGTTGCTCATAAACCGTCCTCCTTTGTAACTTAAAAATTAGGCGGGGTACTGACCCACAAAAAGACTGCACCGCTCTTTTCGCCGGCGGTGATATAATGGCTGGCGGAAGGCGTAAAATAGAAAGATTCGCCCTTTTTGGCTTTAAAAAGCTTTCCTCCGATATGAATGGTGATGGTGCCCTGGAGTACATAGCCAAACTCCTCCCCCTCATGGGGCGTATCCGGATAAGTGGATCCCCCGGGTTCCAATGTAACCCGGATCGGTTCCATGGCATTTTTCTGGGCATTGGGAATGATCCATTCAATCTTGTTTTTTAATTCCGTATCGTATTTTTCGCAGTAATCTGCATCATGAAAGACGATCTGTTCATCGCTGTCATCACTGAAGAACTCCTTCAGATTGGTTCCAAGACTGTTTAAAATATCTACCAGTGTGGCGATGGACGGAGAAGTCAGGTCCCGTTCCAGCTGGGAGATAAAGCCCTTGGACAGTTCGCTCCGGTCCGCCAGCTCTTCCTGCGTCAGACCTTTCATGACACGGAGCTCTTTGATCTTTGGTCCGATATTCATGGTAGAAAGCCCTCCGTTTGTGTGAAAATCAGCATAAAGCCATGTAGTGTACTGACGCGTTTACATTTCGCCAAATAACTTGCCTGAATTTCCATCTGCTGCGTTGTTGTCAGTCAACGATGCCACCGCATCGTCTCCCTCCGCCGCCTTGCAGACTGAAAATTCATTCTGCGCCATTTGTCTGAAAGTAAATGTGTCAGTACTGTATTGCAGTTCGATATGATATTTTTGAATAGTAAACAAAAAGTTTAATAAAACTAAACGAGTCTACTATATACAGAAATCAGGATTTTGTCAATTGTTTTTTGGAAGAAATTTTATTTAAAAATAAACTTTTTAAAAAAGAAAATCCAGAATCCTATTGTCCCGTGCCGGAAAAGATTTTATAATAGAAAAGAAATACTGCCAGTATCTGGCGGGATTGTCAGGGAGGAACAGGAATGTCAAAAATGTTTCCGATTTTTCTGGATCTTGAAAACAAAAGGATCCATATATACGGAGCAGGCAGGATCGCATCCCGGAGGGTGAAAACGCTGCAGCTGTTTGGCCCGCGCATGATTGTGCATGCGCCGGAGGCATCCTGCCAGATTCAGAAGGCGGCGGATGAAGGTGTGCTTATGCTTCGGCGGGAATGTTATCAGCCGGGCAGCATTCCTGCTGACGTGTTTTTTGTGCTGGCGGCAACGGACGACTGCGAGGTCAACGAACAGATCTACAGGGAGTGCCGGGAAAAAGGGATTCTGGTCAATGTGTGCAGCAACCGGGACCACTGTGATTTTCATTTCCCGGGAATCGTTTCCAGAGGGGATCTTGTGGTGGGCGTTAATGCCGGAGGCAAAGACCACAGCCTGGCAAAGAAGTGGACAGACAGAATACGAAAAGAGGTAGAGAAAGATGGATATGACAATCAGGCCGAGAAGGCTTCGAACCACAGCAGGTCTTCGGAAGATGGTGCGGGAGACAAGGATGGATAAAAGTTCTCTCGTATATCCGATGTTTGTGAAGGACGGGGAAAATATAAAAGAAGAGATACCAACCATGCCCGGACAGTTTCGGTACAGCGTGGACCGGATGCCGGAGATTTTGTGTGAGATGGCGGATGCCGGAGTGAACAATATCATGCTGTTTGGGATACCGGACCACAAGGACGAGTTAGGAAGCGGTGCCTATGCCTGCGACGGCATCATCCAGAAGGCTTTGGAAAAAGCGAAAAAAGAAGTGCCGCAGCTGCTTTATATCGGTGATGTGTGTATGTGTGAGTATACCAGCCACGGACACTGCGGCATCCTGAAGGGGGAGTATGTGGATAATGATCTGACCTTGGAGAAGCTCGCTGAGATCGCCGTGTCCCAGGTACAGGCGGGGGCGGATATGGTGGCGCCGTCGGATATGATGGACGGACATATTGCCGCCATCCGGGAAGGCCTGGACAAAAACGGATTTTTGACGGTTCCGATCATGTCTTATGCGGTAAAATATGCATCTGCGTTTTATGGTCCTTTCCGGGATGCGGCGGGCAGTGCGCCGGCCTTTGGTGACCGCAAGAGCTATCAGATGGATTATCACAACCGCCGGGAGGGGATGAAGGAAGCAATTCTGGATATCGAAGAAGGAGCAGACATCATCATGGTCAAGCCGGCCATGTCATATTTGGATCTGGTGCGGGAGATCAAAGATGCGACCGATGTTCCCATGGCGGCCTACAGTGTCAGCGGAGAATATGCTATGGTGAAAGCGGGAGCGAAACTGGGATATATTGACGAGGCCGCCGTTCTCTGTGAGATGGCCGCCTGTGCTTTCCGGGCAGGTGTGGATATCTATATGACTTATTATGCGAAGGAGATCGCTCATTATATGGATGAAGGGAGGATCGGATAATGACCAGATCAGAACAGCTTTTTCAGGAGGCGGTGACATGGATTCCGGGTGGTGTAAATTCTCCGGTTCGTGCATTTGGGTCTGTGGGCATGTCGCCCCGTTTTATCGCATCGGCAAAGGGCGCTTATCTGACGGATGCGGACGGAAACCAGTATCTGGATTACATCGGTTCCTGGGGACCCATGATCCTTGGGCATGCGAATCCGCTGGTGTTGGAAAAAGTGGAGGAGGCCTGTAAAAAGGGTTTGAGTTTCGGAGCAGCTACAGAGTCAGAAGTGGACATGGCCCGTCTGATCTGTAAGATGGTGCCTTCCGTGGAAATGGTGCGCATGGTGAACTCCGGCACGGAGGCGGTCATGAGTGCAATTCGGGCAGCGCGGGGCTATACCGGCAGAAATAAGATTGTAAAATTTGAGGGCTGTTATCACGGACACAGTGATGCCATGCTGGTGAAAGCAGGGTCCGGAGTCATGACGGCCGGGGTGCCGGACAGCGCAGGGGTACCAAGAGGCTGTACAGAGGATACGATTTTAGCAGTCTACAATGACATTTCGGGAGTGGAGCAGCTGTTTGACGCCTGCGGTCAGGAGATTGCGGCGGTGATTGTGGAGCCGGTGGGTGCCAACATGGGGGTGGTTCCTCCCCAGGACGGTTTTTTGCAGAAACTTCGGGAACTTTGTACGAAGTATGAAAGCGTACTGATTTTTGATGAAGTCATTACCGGCTTCCGGCTGGCCAAAGGAGGTGCACAGGAGTATTTTGGAATCCAGGCGGACCTTGTGACTTATGGCAAGATCATCGGCGGCGGCATGCCGGTGGGGGCTTACGGCGGAAAGCGAAAGATCATGGAAGTGGTTGCTCCGGTGGGCAGCGTCTACCAGGCGGGGACTTTAAGCGGCAACCCGGTGGCCATGGCAGCAGGACTCGCTCAGCTTACGTATCTTGAGGAACATCCGGAAGTATATACGAGATTAAAAATGCTCGGGGAGAGACTGTATGGAGGGATGAAATCCATCTGTAAAGAGCTGCAGCTTCCATATCAGGTTTATGCAGTTGGTTCACTTGGATGCCTGTTCTTTACCAAAGAGCCGGTTCGGAATTATACCGATGCGAGGCGCTGCGATACGGAGGCATTTCGCAGATATTTTGGTCATATGCTGGAGCGTGGGATTTATCTGGCGCCCTCCCAGTTTGAGGCGATGTTCCTCTCAGCAGCTCACACAGAAGAAGATATCAGCCGTACTCTGGAAGCGATGCATGATTCATTTTGTGACCGGTGACCGTATTGTTACTGTTTACACTATGGCGAATCACTCCGCTGATTTGTCATGGGCCAGTACCGTTATGGAGTCAAAGCATATGCCCCATCGCCGCAGGAGATTTCCAATGGGCATACGCGGTTACGTTCACAGGGTCCTGTGAACCGTATCACCGTATTGACAATATTTTGAAAAAACATAAGAAAGCTATTAACAAATATCCATATTTGTGGTATGATTTTTATAGTTATGAGCAGGGCGTGAGAGGAGCATCCGTACATGGACCAGAAAAAATATGTGGCATATGTGGGAACCTATACCCACGGGAATAGTAAGGGCATCCATATTTATGACCTGGATGTGGAGAATGGAAGGGCAGTAGAACGAAAAGTCGTTCCAATCAATAATCCTTCCTATATTAAAAAATCGCATAATGAAAAATATCTGTATTCCATTTCCGATGAAGGAGTTCAGTCTTTTCGGATTCTTCCGGATGGGGACTTAGAGCCGATGAACGGCGTATCCATCAGAGGCATGAGAGGCTGTTATCTGTCCACGGACAGAGAGGATCGGTATCTGTTTGTCGGCGGCTGGCATGACGGGAAAGTGACCGTTATGCGTCTGAACGAGGATGGGACGATCGGAGAGATGGCAGACGAGATCTTCCACAAAGGTCTGGGCAGTGTGGCAGAGCGGAACTTCCGTCCGCATGTCAATTGTGTGAATATCACGCCGGACCAGAAGTATCTTTGCGCGGTAGATTTGGGGGTGGATCAGGTAAAGATCTACAAGTTCAATCATGAGACCGGCAGAATTAAGCTGATTGATATTCTTCGCTGTGAGCAGGAGAGTGCGCCGCGCATTATCAAATTCAGTCCGGACGGCAGATTCGCTTATCTGGTCTGTGAGCTGAAAAATTATATCAGCGTTTATTCCTATCGGGATTCGTCAAAAGGGCCGGTGTTTGAGCTTTTGCAGACTATGACCACAAGGAGCAGCTATCACTCCAAAGTCAGTGCAGCCTGTGTACTGCGCTTTTCCAAAGACTGGAAGTATCTGCTTTGTTCCAATGCAGGGGACAATACCATGGGAGTTTTTCAGGTAGATCAGGAGACCGGACTTTTAGAGAAGATCTGTATTCTTCCCATCAGCGGAGATTATCCGAAGGCGGGAGACTTTTTCCCGGATAACCGGCATTTCATGTCGCTGAACCATGAGACCGACAGCATTACCATCTTTCGGATCAATTATGAGAAGAAGTATTTCAGTATGTGGGGAAAGCCCCTCAAAGTGGAGACGCCCAACTGTATTCTGGTATCAGAGGTAAAAGGATAACCAGTCACTTTCAGAACGTAAAGCTGTCAGAACAGCGTTACAAGTATATACAAGAAAAGGAGAAGAATCATATGAACTTTATTGTTGAAACATCAGCTCGTCACGTACATGTTTCCCAGGAGGATCTGGAGACATTATTTGGCAAGGGGTATGAGCTGACCAAGAAAAAAGACCTTTCCCAGCCGGGACAGTATGCATGCAATGAAAAGGTTACGATTGTAGGCAGCAAAAAAGAGATGGCTGCTTCCATTTTAGGACCAGTCCGCCCGGCAAGCCAGGTGGAGATTTCCCTGACAGATGCGCGCTCAATCGGTGTGGATGCTCCGATCCGTGAGTCCGGTGATGTGGCAGGCAGTGGTTCCTGTAAGCTGGTTGGTCCCTGCGGCGAAGTAGAATTGAAAGAGGGCGTGATCGCGGCAAAGCGTCATATTCATGCGACTCCGGAAGATGCAGAGAAGCTTGGCGTAAAAGACAAAGATGTAGTGTCAGTAAAGATTGATACCGACGGCAGAAGCTTGGTATTCGGTGATGTGGTAGTGCGTGTGAGTCCGAAATTTGCTCTGGCAATGCACATTGATACCGATGAGTCCAATGCAGCAGGCTGCGGCAGAGAAGTACACGGCGAGATCGTAAAATAATAATTGCTGTTCATTCTTCACTGCGTATGCGGTTTGGGTGTGAACGGTAATAGATAATTCCAATATTAAAACAAATTCAGGAGTACATAGTATATGAAAATTTTAGTTATCAACTGCGGAAGTTCTTCTCTGAAATATCAGCTCATTGACATGAACGATGAAAGCGTAGTGGCAAAAGGCCTCTGTGAGAGAATCGGTATTGAGGGCTCCGTGCTGACTCACCAGCCGGCAGGCAAGGACAAATACGTAACCGAGCAGCCGATGCCAGATCACAAAGTGGCGATCGGACTCGTACTGGATGCATTGCAGGATCCGGAGCATGGTGTGGTAAAGAGTACAGATGAGATCTCTGCAGTGGGTCACCGTGTCCTTCATGCAGGAACCAAATATTGTGAGTCGATCGTCGTGGACGAGGATGTCAAGCAGGTGGTAAGAGAGTGCTTCGACCTTGGACCGCTGCACAATCCGGCGAACCTTATGGGAATTGAGGCATGTGAGGCTGTGATGCCCGGCAAGAAGAACGTAGCTGTATGGGATACCGGTTTTGGTATGTCCATGCCGGAGAAAGCATATCTTTATGCCATTCCATACGAATATTATGAGAAATACGAGATCCGCAGATATGGTTTCCACGGAACCAGCCATATGTTTGTGTCCGGTGAGGCAATCAAATTCGGCGGGCTGGATCCCGAGAAAGCAAAAGTGATCGTATGTCATCTGGGCAATGGTGCATCCATCTCTGCGTCCGTCGGCGGCAAATGTGTGGATACCAGTATGGGGCTTACTCCGCTGGAAGGTCTGATCATGGGTACCAGAAGCGGTGACATTGATCCGGCTGTATGCCAGTTCATCTGCAACAAAGAGGGCATTGACATCAACGAGATGCTGAACATCCTCAATAAGAAGTCCGGTGTGCTTGGCATCAGCGGTGTATCCAGTGATTTCCGTGACATTGAGGCTGCAAGAGCCGAGGGCAATGTCAGAGCGCAGGCAGCTCTGGACGCTTTCATCTACCGTGTCGTGAAGTACATCGGTGCGTATACGGCAGCGATGAACGGTGTGGATGCCATCGCGTTTACTGCAGGTGTGGGTGAGAATGACATCAAGAGCAGAAAAGCAATCTGTGATTATCTTGGATATCTCGGCGTGAAGATCGATGATGAGGCCAACAATATCCGCGGTGAGAGAAGGGTCATCTCCGCTGCAGACTCTAAAGTAAAAGTAATGCTGATTCCTACCAATGAGGAGCTGGCAATTGCAAGAGAGACTTTGAGACTGACGAAATAATTGCTTGACATTTCCATATATGGTATGTATAATTGAGAAAGTGCGAATGATTCGGGCTGTATTTGTGTAGTTCCGAAGAATAACGAACTGACTCGAGAAAGCATAGAGGAGGTGTGACCTGTGTCTATTTGTCCAAAAAATAAATCTTCCAAAGGAAGAAGAGATAAGAGAAGAGCGAACTGGAAGATGAGTGCTCCGAACTTGGTAAAGTGCAGCAAATGCGGTGCTCTGATGATGCCTCATAGAGTGTGTAAAGCGTGCGGCTCTTACAATAAGAAAGAGATCATTTCAGTTGACTAATTCTTAACAAGCAGGTAAAAACAAAGAAAAACAGGGTTTCAATGTATCATTTGAACCCTGTTTTTGTTTTGCTTTTCCCGTTAATTTTATGCAGCTTTCAGTGATCCATCAGCGCTGGATATAAAAGAGAAAGGATTGCAGCAGATCAGATGCAGATTTATCTTGCCCCTATGGAAGGGATTACGACCTGGGTATATCGAAAGGCTCATGCGGAAGTGTATGGTGCACTGGATAAATATTTTATTCCTTTTTTGGAGACTCATGAAAAGCGGGATTTCAAGACCAGGGAGCTGCAGGAGATTATTCCGGAACACAATGAGGGGATTCGGGCAGTGCCGCAGATTCTGACAAAGTGTGCAGAAGGTTTTATCCGGGCGGCCCGGGCCTTGCAGAACTTTGGATACGATGAGATCAATCTCAATCTGGGTTGTCCGTCCAGGACGGTAGTGTCCCGTGGGAGGGGAGCTGGATTTCTGGCATTTCCTGAAGAACTGGATCATTTTCTGGAAGAGATTTTTGGTGCGCTGGATGTGAAACTGTCCGTTAAGACCCGGGTGGGCAAGGACAGTCCGGAAGAATTTGAGAGGCTGTTGGACATCTATAATCAGTATCCGCTGGAGGAACTGATCATCCATCCCCGGATTCAGGCAGATTATTACAAAAATGAGCCGAGGATGGAATGTTATGATGAGGCGAAGAAAAAGAGCCGGAATCCTCTGTGTTACAATGGGGATTTGTTTACCCAAGGAAGCATCCGCCGGTTTTGTGAAAAATACCCGCAGGAGGAGCGGCTGATGATCGGCCGGGGACTGATTCTGAATCCGGGACTGATCCATGGAGGCACCAAGACGCAGTTTGAGGAGTTTCATGAGCGGCTGGTGGAAGGATACCTGGGCAGAGGACTCTCGGAAACCAGCGTGCTGTTCAAAATGAAGGAACTGTGGTTTTATCAGATCCATCTGTTTGCAGACAGCAGGAAATATGAGAAGCAGATTCGAAAGGTACCGCATTTTTCGGAGTATCGGCGGATTGTGGAAGAACTGCTTCGGGAACGGGAGCTTTGTCCGCCGGATGCCGATTCTTGAATGTTGATTTTCTGGCTGTTCGTGTCTTTCCTATCTGGAGAAATAAAACCCTGCATCGCTGCCGGACTCAAAGATGTCCTGCTGTTCGATATTCGGATGGTGTCACACCATAGTATCGTTTGAACAGCCGGCTGAAATAGAGCTGGTCTTCAAAACCTACCGATACGGCAACTTCCTTGATATAACTGTTTTGGTCCCTCAGAAGTTCTCCTGCTTTGGTCATGCGGAGGTTATTTATGTAAGCGTTGATGCTGACTCCGGTTTCTTCCTTAAAGATCCTGCACAGGTAACCGGAGCTTAGACCAACATATTCCGATACGGATGCCAGGCTGATCTTTCGACTGTAATTCCCTTTGATATAGGAAAGCGCCTGGGTGATCTCCGGGCTGTAATTGCTGTTCTGGCTCTCAGGTGGTTTTGGAGAAAAGACAGCCAGCAATGCGTCGTTTAGATTTTTCTCCAGTTCTTCCCGGTTGAGGGCGTTTCGCATAATCTCAGAGGTGTCAGCGATCTGATCGTGAGTAACCGAACTGATATCCGCAGTGTGGTATTCCAGTTCCCCTAAGAAACGGACACAGTACTGGATGACTTTCGACGGCAGGACGTGTTGTTGTTCACAGGCATTTAGAAGGGCCAGGAAGCGCGTTGAAGCGTGAGACAGCCGCTGCTCTTTGGGCAGAGCAAGTACTTCTGCAGACAGCTCTTTGTAGGATATGTCCGGAATGGTATGGGAGACAGACAGGGCGTCGGCCGGCACCTGTCCTAACGGTCCGTAGAAACCAAGCTCCAGAAGATCCTGAAAATCGTGATAGACCCGGCGGGCTTCCAGAAGATCCGGAATACCGCTCTGATAGAGGATGGCCGGGGACAGTGACATATAATATTGAAATAACTGAGAAATGCGGGCAGCAAGTCCGGCGATGGTGTACTGGTGCAGTGTGAGTTCTGACTCCGGAATGACCAGAAGTGTGTTGCTGGTGCTAAAGAGGATGATTCTCCGGTTGTTGAACGGTTCCAGTGCATTTTTTAAGGTGCTTTGTAGCAGATCAATAGAGGGGAGCGGATCCAGATTCTGATCGTACCAGTCAAAGGAAATCTGGCAAAGAGCAAACGATTCCATCTTTGTTTCGTCGAATCCAGTAACGCTGCAAAGCGTGGACAGCTCATAATTTTTGTTGGTGAAAAATTCTCTCCATGCGGCGTGGCGCTCCTGGTGAAGCATCGGTTCCGGCATGGACATCAGGTGCTCTTCTTTCTCTGACTTCTGATCCAGCTTTTCTTTCAGCTTTTTCAGCTGTTCTGTAAGTTCTTCCGGGCTGATGCTTACTTTCAGAATATAATCAGCTGCACCAAGAACAAGGGCAGTTCTCACATAATTAAAATCTTCATAATTGCTGATCACCAGAAATTCACAGTCAATATTTTTTTTCTGGACTGCCCGGATTAGTTCCAGCCCGTCCATGATCGGCATTTTCAGATCACAGATGATCAGATCCGGATGAAAACGGCAGGTCATCTCCAGTGCTTCCTCTCCGTTGGAGGCTGTGGCACAGATGTGAAAGCCCAGTTCATTCCAGTCAATCATGGAGCGAAGGGCGATCTTTACAATCGGTTCATCGTCAACAATCAGTACTTGATACATGGCAGTTCTCCTGTTTGGTGTTGCTGGTGTCCGTGTCAATGGCCGGGATCCGTACTTTGCAGATGGTTCCTTTTCCAGGGCTGCTTTCTATGGTCAGACCATAATCCCCGGAAAAGTAAAGGTGGATCCGGTCATTGACATTTTTATTGCCGATGCCTCCAAGTCCTTTGGGGACAGAAGACTTGTCGTTCATATCGAACCCTTTTCCCTCATCCCGAACTTCCAAAATGATATCTTGTTTATCCCAGCGGCAGCTGACATAGATTTCCATGATGGTTCCGTCGTTAAAGGAACCATGCAGCACGGAGTTTTCGGCCAGGGGCTGAAGGATCAGCTTGGGAAGAAAATAGCCGGAAAACGGTTCCGGAATATCATAATTGACATGAAAGCTTCCGGCATATCGGATCGCCTGGATGGAAAAATAGTGTTTTAGATTATCAATCTCTTCCTGAATGGTAATGAATTCGTGGTCATTGATCAGTGTGTTCTTCAGCAGCTCGCTTAAAGAACGGATGCCTTCACAGACTACTTTGTCCTGGTTCATCTGTGCCACCAGGCGCAGGGTATTCAAAGTGTTGAACAGGAAATGAGGATTGATCTGGTACTGAAGCATCCGAAGCTCCAGTTCTCTTTTTCTGGCCTCGCTTAACTGTCTTTGCTCAAGCAAAAGCTGAATCTGTGTCACCATGCCGTCAATGTTGTCTGACAGATAAGCCAGTTCATCGCTGCCCGTATCCTGGATTCGGATTTCCATATCTCCGTCAGAGATCATCTGACAGGTATGGACCATGTGTTCAATCGGATGTGAGATACTCATGTAAGTATAGAGAGTCATGGTCAGGGCGATCCCCATCATCAAGAGGGCAAGAACCAGGATCTGCCCGGTCAGTTCGGTACTTCCATACAGAAAATAAGTATACAGATAGATGAGCATCAGCGGAAAAACCGTAGAGATCAGATAGGAAATAATCAGGCGGCCGCGGAGCTTCAGGTTCCGAAGACCTACCAGTGCAAATTCTGAAAGCTGGTGAAAGTCATTGTTTTCCGGAGGCATATGGACTCCTTTCATCCGGGGTAATATGATCCATGTACAGTATATCGAAATTTTCATTCTTATCTATATTTTAATCTCAAATAGGAAAATAATCCATAGAAAACATAAAATAATCCATAAAATATCTTTTTATAAAATTTTTTGAAATTTTACATTTATTTTAGAATTGAAGATAATCCATACAAAAGATAAGATAATATCTATACTTTTTTGTGCATTTTATATAATATATGGATTGTAAAGTCCTAACAAAAAGGTAAAAGGAGGTAAAGTAGATATGATGAAATATTTACAGAAACTCGGAAAATCTCTGATGCTTCCGGTAGCATGTCTTCCGGTATGCGGTATCCTGATGGGTATTGGATATGCGCTGTGTGAAGAGACCATGCAGGGCGGCGATATCTCAGGTATCGTTTCTATCATTGGATTTTTCCTGGTAAAAGCAGGAGGAGCTTTGATTGACAATATGTCCTGGCTGTTCGCCATCGGCGTTGCTGTGGGTATGTCGGATGACAATGAAGGAACCGCTGGTCTTGCAGGTCTGGTATCCTGGCTTATGATTACCAATCTTCTGTCTTCCGGTACGGTAAGCGTTCTGATCGGCGGGGAAGCAGATCCGGCATTTGCCAAGATTCAGAATCAGTTCATCGGTATCCTTGCCGGTCTGATCGGATCTACCTGTTATAACAAATTTAAAAATACAAGACTTCCGGATGCATTGTCTTTCTTCTCAGGCAAGCGCTGTGTGGCAATTGTAACAGCGGTGTTTTCTATTCTGGCAGCGGCAGTACTGTTCTTTGTATGGCCCATCGTCTACGGCGTATTGGTTACGCTTGGAGCAAGTGTTGTAGGTCTGGGTGCGGTAGGAGTTGGAATCTATACCTTCCTGAATCGTCTGCTGATCCCGTTTGGACTGCATCACGCGCTGAATTCCGTGTTCTGGTTTGACGCGGCGGGTATCAATGACCTTGGAACCTACTGGGCAGCAGAGCTGGTGAACGGAGCAGGCGGATCTGCAGGTATGTACATGGCTGGTTTCTTCCCGTCTATGATGTTCGGTCTTCCGGCTGCAGCACTGGCAATTATTCACTGTGCAAAACCGGAGAGAAGAAAAGAGGCAGCTTCCCTTTTAGGTGCGGCAGCAATCTGTGCATTTATCTGTGGTGTTACGGAGCCTTTTGAGTTTGCTTTTATGTTCCTGGCACCGGTACTGTATCTGATCTATGCGGTACTTTACGGCGTGGTGGCAGCAATCTCTGTAGCGTTGGGATTCCGGGCAGGATTTTCTTTCTCGGCAGGATTGACTGACCTGATATTCAGTGCATCTCTGCCGGCGGCAAACAAGACGTTTCTGATCATTCCTCTGGGTATCGGTGCAGCGGTTGTGTTCTATCTGGTATTCCGCTTCGCGATTTCGGCTCTTGATCTGAAGACTCCGGGCCGTGAAGATGAAGATGAGGATGAGACACGCATTGAACTTGCCAATAATGACTTTACTGCAATGGCTGCGATTATTCTTGAAGGCCTTGGCGGTAAGGAAAATGTAACCAGCGTGGACAACTGTATCACCAGACTCCGCCTTGAGATCAAAGACTACACGGCAGTGGATGAAAAGAAGATTAAATCCGCAGGAGTAAGCGGTGTTATCCGTCCAAGCAAGACTTCTGTACAGGTGGTCATCGGGCCGAAAGTTCAGTTTGTGGCCGATGAATTTAAAAAACTTATGTAAGCCAATCCACTATCCAAAACATATAATTTCAGAAAGGGCTCCGGGTAACCGGGGCTCTTTCTGAAGCCGATCACAGGATCGGTTCGTGTGACAGCAGCCCGCCATTCATTGACAGGGGTTGGCAGATTTGTTATGATTATATCTATCAGGAAACTTTGCGTGATGGGGTAATAGGGGTGAGCAAAGGATGAAGTACGCATATCGTCTTGGAAAGGCAATGATGCTTCCGGTGGCCTGTCTTCCGGTTGCAGGTCTTTTGATGGGGCTTGGGTACTGGCTCGATCCGGCGGGATATGGGACGGACAGCCTGATTGCAGAAATCATGATTCAGGCCGGTTCTGCGCTGATCAACAATACAAGTCTTTTATTTGCGCTTGGTGTGGCGACAGGACTGGCAGACGAGCAGGATGGAACAGCAGCGCTGGCCAGCGTGGCTGCATGGCTGATCATTCAGCACATACTGACGGTGGAAAATGTATCAATCCTGACCGGAGGCAGGGTGGACCCATCTTCTTTTCAAGGTATAAAAAATCAGGTGATTGGTATTTTCTGCGGCATTCTGGGGGCATACTGCAGCAACAGATATCGGTATGTACGACCTTTTCGAGGACTGGAGATCTTCCAGGGCCGCCGGCTGGTTCTCATGGCCGCCATGGGCTATGCGGCAGTTTGCTCGCTCGTATTGCTGTACATATGGCCGTATTTTTATGAGGCGTCTGTTTATATGGGAACTTCGCTTCTGGGAACCGGACCAATTGGTGTAGGAATCTACATGTTTTTAAACCGCCTGATGATTCCGACCGGTCTGCATCATGCGCTGAACTCCGTGTTCTGGTTTGATCTGGCGGGCATTTCAGATCTGAATAATTTCTGGAGTGGAGTTGGAACTTATGGACAGACCGGACAATATATGACCGGCTTTTTTCCGGTGATGATTTTTGGAATGCCGGGAGCAGCCCTGGCCATGTACCAGACTGCTCGAAAAGAGAAGAAAAAGATGGCGGGCGGGCTTTTGATGTCAGCGGCGGTCTGTTCTCTTCTGACCGGCGTGACAGAACCGATGGAGTTTTCCTTTATGTTTCTTGCGCCGGGACTTTTTTTCCTGCATGCTTTTCTGACCGGGATTTCCGGTCTTCTGTGTGCGGCGCTGCCTTTTCGGGTAGGCTTTAATTTCAGTGCCGGGCTTCTGGATTATTTTATGGCGCTTAATTCTCCCATGGCCGAAAATCCGTGGCTGCTCTGGCCCATAGGGATTGGTTTTGGGATCTTATACTACAGTGTATTTCGTTTTTGCATTCTGAAGTTCCGGCTGAAGACACCGGGCCGGGAAGAAGACTGATGAAAAATACCGATTTTGAAAGGAGTATGAACCATGTTTTCATTTTTTAAGAAGAAAGAAACAAAAGAAGTATTTGAGATGACAGCGGTAACGGACGGGGCGGTGATTCCCATGGCAGAAGCCAGTGATCCGGTATTTGCATCCTGTTCCCTTGGAAACGGAGTGGTAATCAGGCCGTCCGGAACCGTTGTTGTCGCTCCGGCAGACGGAAAAGTGACGGCTACCATGGAAGGGAGTAATCACGCCATCGGAATGGAGCTGTCCGGCGGATTGGAGATCCTGATCCATGTGGGGGTGGATACGGTGAATCTCAAAGGAGAAGGTTTTACGTCTTTTGTAAAAAACGGGGAAAAGGTGAAAGCCGGAGAGAAGCTGATCTCCTTTGATAAGGATGCGCTGGAAGCAAAAGGTTACTGTATGGAAGTGATGCAGATTGTCCTGGAGAGTGAGCAGGCTTCCAACGTGCAGTATCAGACCGGAATGGAGGCCGAGGCCGGAAAAACCATTGTGGCTTCCTGGTAAAAACAATCAGATTTCCGTTTCTTTTTCTTTAGAAGGTATTGACTTCGGGAAAGGGTTTTCGTATTATGATATAGACAACAAGGAGGAAAAAGAATGCAGGAACTGGTAAGCGTTGCAGTAGATGCCATGGGCGGAGACCATGCACCATTGGAGATTGTAAAAGGTGCCGTGGAGGCAGTAAACAGTCAGGATAATCTTAAGGTATATCTGGTGGGCAGAAAAGCCCCGGTGCAGGCTGAGCTGCAGAAATATCAGTATGATTCTTCCAGAGTGGAGGTGGTGGATGCCACCGAAGTGATTGAGATGGCAGAGCCACCGGTCCAGGCGATCCGTACGAAAAAGGATTCCTCCATCGTCGTTGCCATGAAAATGGTAAAAAATGGCGAAGCCGATGCTTTTGTGGGCGCAGGCAGTACGGGAGCGGTTCTGGTGGGAGGCCAGTTGATCGTGGGAAGGATCAAAGGCGTGGAGCGTCCGCCTCTTGCACCTCTTTTGCCAACGGAAAAAGGAGCTTCTCTGCTGATTGACTGCGGAGCCAATGTAGACGCCAGACCCTCTCACCTGGTTCAGTTCGCGAAGATGGGTTCGATTTATATGGAGAACGTCATGGGCGTTCAAAATCCGAGAGTTGCCATTGTGAACATCGGTGCGGAGGAAGAAAAGGGCAATGCACTGGTCAAAGAGACCTTTCCTCTTTTGAAGGCATGTAAAGGTCTTAATTTTATCGGAAGCATAGAAGCGCGCGACATCCCGTCCGGATATGCAGATGTGATCGTCTGCGAAGCTTTTGCGGGAAATATCATTTTAAAGCTGTATGAGGGTGTTGGTGCAACGCTGATCTCTATGGTGAAAAAAGGCATGCTTGCCAGTCTTCGAAGCAAGATTGGAGCCCTTTTAGTCAAGCCTGCCCTGAAAGAGACTCTGAAGCGTTTTGATACCAGCCAGTATGGTGGAGCGCCTCTTCTGGGACTAAAGGGTCTGGTTGTCAAGACGCATGGAAGCTCCCAAGCGGTGGAAATACGCAATTCCATTCTGCAGTGTGTGACCTTTACGCAGCAGCAGATGAACGAAAAAATCAGAGCCGGAATTCAGGCAGGAGAAGACTAGGAGGGAATGGAAGTCATGGAATTTGAAAAGTTACAGGAGATCATAGCAGAAGTATTGAATGTGGATGCAGATGAGATTACGATGGATACTACCTTCGTAGATGATCTGGGAGCGGATTCCCTGGATGTATTTCAGATTATTATGGGCATTGAGGAGGAATTTGACATCGAGATTGCCAATGAAGATGCGGAAAAGATTGTATCCGTCGGAGATGCTGTGGAGCAGATTAAGAATGCAATAAACTGACACGGTACAGGTACAGGCGGGCTGTGGCGGAGCTGATACTTCTGGCGTCATGGGTTTGACGGCAGAAGTATCAGCTCCGCCACAGCCTGTTACCATTCCAAAGAAAGAAATTACAGGAGCGATAAGTTATGGAAAATGGATCCAGACTGAAAGAGCTGGAAGATAAGATCGGGTATCATTTTCAGAAACCGGATCTTCTGCGGCATGCCATGTGTCACAGCTCGTATGCCAATGAACGGCATATGGGCAGATTGAAATGCAATGAACGGCTGGAATTTTTAGGAGATGCGGTGCTGGAACTTGTGACCAGTGAGTTTTTGTACCGGAACTTTCCCAGGATGCCGGAAGGCGATGCCACAAAGACCCGGGCAAGCATTGTCTGTGAGCAAAGCCTTGCGTTTTGTGCCAGAAATCTCTCTCTGGGCCAGTACATTCTGCTTGGAAGAGGGGAGCTGGTCAGCGGCGGAAGAGAGCGTCCGTCCATTACTTCTGATGCTTTTGAGGCGTTGATCGGAGCCATATATCTGGACGGTGGTTTTACTAGCGCGAAAGAATTTATACAGCGGTTTGTGCTGGATGACCTAGAGCACAAAAAACTCTTTTTTGATAGTAAGACCATCCTGCAGGAGCGGGTGCAGGCTCATTGTGAGGAGCCGCTGCACTACAAACTGATCCATGAGGAAGGCCCGGATCACCAGAAACTGTTTGTCGTACAGGCGATGCTTGGGGAAAAAGTGATCGGGGAAGGACAGGGACGCACCAAAAAAGCGGCAGAGCAGGAAGCGGCCTACCATGCACTGACCGGAAAATATGATACCAGAACAGGAAATCCTACATGTATTTAAAATGTATAGAAGTGCAGGGGTTTAAATCCTTCGCAAATAAGATTGTATTTGATTTTCACAACGGGATTACGGGGATTGTGGGGCCCAACGGTTCCGGTAAAAGCAATGTGGCGGACGCGGTGCGCTGGGTTTTGGGAGAGCAAAGGGCAAGACTTCTTCGAGGCGGCGCCATGCAGGATGTGATTTTTTCCGGAACAGAGAATCGAAAGCCGTTAAGCTATGCCTATGTGGCGATTACGCTGGACAACAAAGACCACCAGCTTCCGGTGGCTTATGAAGAAGTTACAGTGGCCAGGAGGTTATATCGTTCGGGGGAGAGTGAATATCTTTTAAATGGGACTGCCTGCCGGCTAAAAGACGTGCAGGAGCTGTTCTATGATACGGGCATCGGAAAAGAGGGGTATTCTATCATCGGCCAGGGTCAGATCGACCGGATCTTAAGTACCAAGCCTGAGGAGGCCAGAGAGCTCTTTGATGAGGCCACTGGTATTGTCAAGTTCAAAAAGCGTAAAAAGACGGCAGAGAAAAAGTTAGAGGATGAGAAACAGAATCTTTTGCGGGTCAATGACATTTTGACGGAATTGGAAAAGCAGCTTGGCCCCTTGGAGCGCCAGGCGGAAAAGGCGAAAGAGTATCTGAAGAAAAAGGAATCCTTAAAGGAGATTGAAATCCATATTTTCCTGTTGGAGATGGAGCAGATCAAAGGGCAGTCGGAACAGCTTATCAAAACTTGTGAGATTACCAGGGAAGATTTGAAGGAGACGACGCAGGCTTTTGAGAATACCAAGCTGGAATATGAGCGGATCGAGAAAGAGCTGGAGGGAATCGAGGCGCAGATTGATGCAGCCAGGGAAGAGGCTTCTTCCAGACGTCTCTCGCGTCAGCAGATGAAAGGGCAGATCGCGGTTCTGAAAGAACAGGTTCGCTCGGCAAAGGCCAGCTGCCGTCACTATCAGGAGCGGATGGACAGCATCGAAAAGGAGTATGAGGAGCGAAAAGAGGAAGAAAAAGCAGCGCTTTCAGAAAAAGAAGAACTGGATCTTTTGCTTTCTCAGGCCCGGAAGGTACAAAAAGATGCTGAAGAGACCCTTGCCGGGATTCAACAGAATATCCAGGATAACCAGACAAATTTAGAGAACAGCAAGAATGAGATCATATCTCTTTTGAATCAGCGCTCATCGATTAAGGGGAAAGTGCAGCGCTATAATGCCATGACCGAGCAGATCCAGATCCGCAAAGCAGAGGTAAATCAGAAGCTGATTCAGATGAAGAGCAACGATCTTGGGCAGGCGGAGCTTTTAAAAGAACAGGAAGAGACGCTTGCAAAGATTCAGGAAGAGCTTCGGTCGAGAAGTCAAAAGCAGGAAGAGGTTGAAAGGAGGATCCAGGAGCTGCAGCAGCAGATTACGATCTGCAGAAAACGCCTGGAAGACGGGCAGAGTGCTTACCATCGGGAGGCGTCCCGGCTGGAATCCTTAAGGAACCTTGCAGAGCGCTATGATGGATATGGAAACAGTATCCGCCGGGTTATGGAACAGAAAGACCGGATAAACGGGATCTGCGGCGTGGTGGCAGATTTGATTCAAACCGGAAAGCGCTTTGAGACGGCTGTGGAGACTGCGCTGGGAGGCAGTATTCAAAATGTGGTGACAGAGGATGAGGAGACAGCCAAAAAGTTGATTGCTTATCTGAAGCAAAACCGTTTTGGAAGAGTGACATTCCTTCCGCTGACTGCCATGAAAAATCCGCAGCAGTTTCAGAGAGAACAGGTGTTGAAGGAGCCGGGAGTGATTGGTCTGGCTCATACCCTGGTGGAGACCAAAGAGCGGTATCGAAACCTGATGGCACAGCTTCTTGGAAGAACTGTGGTGGTGGAACACATTGACTACGCAGTCGCCCTTCAGAAAAAATACCGCTACAGTCTGCGGATCGTGACTCTGGAAGGAGAATCCATGAATCCGGGCGGATCCATGACCGGAGGCGCCTTTAAAAACAGCAGCAGCCTTCTGAGCCGAAACCGGGAGATTGAGGAACTCAAAGGGAAAGTGGAGCGCAGCCGTCTGGATATGGAAAATGTCCAGAAAAAGCTGATTGAGATTCAGAATGAGCGAAGTGGCTGCTATTCTATGCTGGATGCCGGGGCATCGGCCCTTCAGGAAGTCCGGGTACTGGAAAATACGGCTCGGATGAATGTGGAGCAGCTAAGAGGTCAGAGACGTGCGGCAGATGAGGATTTTCAGCAGTTCCAAAAGGAGTGCACAGAGCTGGATCGTCAGACCGCTGAGATCCGGGAGATGAAGGAAGAAAGTCAGAAGGAACTGAAAGATTCGGAGGCGATGGAAAAAGCTCATACTTTTGCAGTGGAGACGTATCAGCAGCGTCTGGACGAAGAACGGATAAAAGAAGCAGATGCTCAGAAAGCATTGGAAGCATACCATCTGGACACTGCATCCATCCTGCAGAAAGCAGAGTTTACTGCGTCTAATTTAAGACGTATTGAGGGAGAAATCCAGAAACTCCAGAGCGAAAAAGCCGAGCTTATAAGAAATCGGGAGCAGGCTGAGGATGCCACTAAAAACAGGGAGTCCGGGATTGAGTCTTTGCAGGCCGGAATGGATGAAGCAGAGCAGGAAATTGCAGAGATTGAGGGAAAAATTCAGGCACTTCAAAAGCAAAAAGAGGAACAGTCCGCTTCTCATAAAAGTTTCTTCGGCAAAAGAGAAGAATTGTCGTCCCGTATCAATGAGCTGGACAAAGAACTGTTCCGTCTCAACAGCCAGCAGGAGAAACTGGATGAAACTTCAGAAAATCTGATGAACCACATGTGGACAGAATATGAACTGACCTACAATGCGGCGCTTCCGCTTCGCAGGGAGGAATTTCAGAATCTGCCGGAACTGAAGAAGGACTGCAGCGGCGTGAAGGAAGAGATCCGGGGTCTTGGCAATGTCAACGTCAATGCCATCGAGGACTATAAAGAGGTTTCTGAACGCTTCGCTTTTATGGATGGGCAGCGAAAGGATCTTCTGGAAGCGGAGGAAGCGCTGAAACAGGTGATATCAGAGCTGGACAGCGGCATGAAAAAGCAGTTTACGGAACAGTTTGCTTTGATCCAGAAAGAATTTGACAAGGCTTTTAAGGAACTTTTCGGCGGCGGCAAGGGTACATTGGAGCTGATCGACGAAGAAGATATTCTGGAGACCGGGATTCGCATCATCTCTCAGCCGCCAGGAAAAAAACTGCAGAATATGATGCAGCTTTCCGGAGGAGAAAAAGCGCTGACGGCCATCGCACTTTTGTTTGCCATACAGAATTTAAAGCCGTCCCCATTCTGTCTGCTGGATGAGATTGAGGCGGCGCTGGATGATTCCAATGTGGATCGTTTTGCGAATTATCTACATAAACTGACCAAACATACGCAGTTTATTGTGGTCACTCACCGAAGGGGTACCATGAACGCAGCCGACCGCCTGTATGGAATTACCATGCAGGAAAAGGGGGTATCCACCCTGGTGTCGGTGAATCTGATCGAACATGATCTGGACAAATAAAACAGTACCAAACCGACCAGAACCGGGACCAAATTCCGGACGTTAACCGGACGGAAATTGTTCCAGAGGAAGGGGTTCTGGAAGGGGAGATACGGAACTTTAATAGGAGAAATGATAATGGCGGAAGAGAAAAAAGGATTTTTCCGGCGTCTGGCGGAGGGATTGTCCAAGACCAGGGACAACATTGTATCCGGAATGGACGCCATCTTCAATGGTTTTTCGGATATAGATGAAGATTTTTACGACGAGATCGAAGAAATTTTGATTATGGGAGATATTGGAATCAATGCAACCACTTCGATCATTGATAATCTGAAGAAAAAGGTAAAAGAGCAGCATATCAGAAAACCTGAAGAGTGTAAAGAGCTCCTGATCAACAGCATCAAAGAACAGATGCAGGTGGGCGAGACTGCCTATGAATTTGAACAGAGGACATCGGTTGTTCTGGTCATTGGAGTCAACGGAGTGGGAAAGACGACCTCTGTCGGAAAACTGGCAGGAAAATTAAAAGATCAGGGCCGGCGTGTAATCCTGGCGGCGGCTGATACATTCCGGGCGGCTGCAGGCGAGCAGCTGACCGAATGGGCTAACCGGGCCGGAGTGGAGATCATCGGTGGCGGTGAGGGCGCAGACCCGGCCTCTGTTGTCTACGATGCAGTGTGTGCGGCGAAAGCGCGGAAGGCTGATGTGCTTTTGATTGACACAGCAGGAAGGCTGCACAACAAAAGAAACTTGATGGAGGAGCTGCGCAAGATCAACCGGATCATTGAACGGGAGTTTCCGAATGCTTACCGGGAGACGCTGGTTGTACTGGACGGCACCACCGGACAGAATGCGCTGGAACAGGCAAGGCAGTTTGGAGAGGCGGCGAATCTGACCGGCATCATTCTCACGAAGCTGGATGGAACCGCCAAAGGCGGAATCGCAGTGGCAATTCAGTCGGAACTGAATGTTCCGGTGAAATACATCGGTGTGGGAGAGCACATTGATGATCTTCAGAAATTTGATGCAGATGCATTTGTGAATGCGCTGTTTCTTTTGGAGTCCGACAGAACATAAAAACAGTAGTTGTCCTTAGGATGTCTGGGAGGATTTGAAACACACGAAAGCGACGGGATATCCATTCAGATAAAAAATGGAAGGGCAAATACAGAATAGACAGTATGAGGAGAATTGAAAAAATGATGACTTTGGAGAAATTCGAGGAAGCGTGTGAAGTCGTCGGAAGAGTGACAACCGAGACACGACTGATGTACAGCCAGTATTTCAGTGAAAGAGCAGGCAATAAAGTATATCTGAAACCGGAAAACATGCAGAAGACCGGAGCTTTTAAGATCCGAGGAGCATACTACAAGATCAGTACCCTGACCGAAGAAGAGCGGGCAAAGGGGCTGATCACTGCTTCCGCGGGCAACCATGCCCAAGGTGTTGCCTATGCGTCAAGAGAATATGGCTGCAAAGCTGTAATCGTAATGCCGACCACAACACCTCTGATCAAGGTGAATCATACAAAAGAGTATGGTGCAGAAGTGGTTCTTCACGGCAATGATTATGATGAGGCCTGTGCTCATGCCTATGAACTGGCAGAAGAACAGGGATATACATTTATTCACCCCTTCGATGATCTGGATGTGGCTACTGGTCAGGGAACCATTTCCATGGAAATCTTTAAAGAACTGCCATTGGTAGATTATATCTTGGTGCCGATCGGCGGCGGCGGACTGGCCGCAGGCGTAGCGACTCTTGCAAAATATCTGAATCCCAAGATCAAAGTGATCGGCGTAGAACCTGCAGGGGCCAACTGCATGGAGCAGTCAATGGAGAAAGGTGAGGTTATCTGTCTGAAAAGCAGCAATACCATCGCTGACGGCACAGCCGTGCGCCAGCCGGGCAAACTGATCTTTCCCTATATTCAGGAGAATCTTGACTGTGTCATCTCGGTGCCGGATGACGAATTGATTGTGGCATTTCTGGATATGGTAGAGAATCACAAGATGATTGTAGAGAATTCCGGTCTTCTGAGTGTGGCTGCCTTAAAGCATCTGGATGTGAAGAATAAAAAAGTAGTCTGCATCTTAAGCGGCGGCAATATGGATATCATTACCATGTCCTCAGTGGTACAGCATGGTCTGATCCAAAGAGACCGGATCTTCACAGTGTCCGTTCTGCTTCCGGATAAACCAGGAGAGCTGGTTCATGTAGCATCCCTGATTGCCGGCCAGCAAGGAAATGTCATTCGTCTGGATCACAATCAGTTTGTCAGTACCAACCGGAATGCGGCAGTGGAACTTAAGATTACGATGGAAGCATTTGGAACAGAGCATAAGCAGCGCATTATAAAAGAGCTGGAAAACAGCGGATATCGGCCGAGGCTTATCCGGGCCAATCCCTGAAAATAAAACAGCGAAAGCCCGTACAGTGCCCGGAAGGTTGAAAGGGAACGGTGTGACCGAACAACCTTCCAGTAAAATTGGGCACAGGGAGGGCGGGAGCGGAACTTAAAAAACAGCGAAAGCCCGTACGGTGCCCGGAAGGTTGAAAGGGAACGGTGTGACCGAACAACCTTCCAGTAAAATTG
>CAJTYJ010000041.1:0-3878 GCA_910583895.1 uncultured Lachnospiraceae bacterium | reverse complement strand
GGCACAGGGAGGGCGGGAGCGGAACTTTAATAAGGAGGTACAAAATGAAAAGCAGAGTGGAAGATACGATTAAAAGACACAAAAGCGGGTATAATTGTGCACAGGCAGTGGTCTGTACGTATTGTGACCTTTTGGACACGAAGGAGCAGGCCGCATTTTGCATGAGTGAGGGCTTTGGAGCGGGTATGGGCGGTATGGAGAATACCTGTGGCGCTCTGTCCGGGGCTGTGATGCTGGCTGGTCTTAAGGGCAGCGATGGAAACTTGGAAGATCCCAAGACCAAAGGGAAGACCTATCAGTTGTCAAAGGAGATCGTGAAGCGTTTTCAGGAAACCTGCGGAGCTACGATCTGCAAAGAGCTGAAAGGAATCGAGACCGGAAAGCCGAAATATGCCTGTCCGGACTGTATCCGGACTGCGGCCAAAATTGCAGAAGATGTATTGTTTGGAGAAGAGAATGAGCAAATATAAAAAGATACAGGCGGCGCTTTTAGGTGCGGGCACTGTCGGCGGCGGTGTTTACAAACTGCTGCAGATGCGGGCGGAAGAGATGCCTTCTAAAATTCAGGCAGAACTTATGATCAGCAAAGTTCTGGTAAGAAATCCCGGGAAAAAGCGGGAAGGTATTCCGGAGGAAATTTTGACCGACGACTGGGAGAGTATTATAAATGATGCTTCTGTTCAGATTGTAATCGAGCTGATGGGAGGCATCGAGCCGGCCCGCACTTATATCCTGCAGGCGCTGGAAGCGGGAAAGCACGTAGTGACTGCCAACAAAGATCTGATGGCAGAACATGGGAGAGAGCTGATGGATGCAGCCGAGCGCAATCACTGTGATCTGCAGTTCGAGGCGGCAGTTGGCGGCGGTATCCCGATCATTCGTCCGCTCAAAGAATGCCTGGCAGGTAACGAGATCACGGAAGTGATGGGAATTGTCAACGGAACGACCAACTATATCCTGACCCGTATGACGGAGGAGGGTATGGACTTTTCCGATGCTCTGAAAAAAGCCCAGGAACTTGGATTTGCAGAGGCAGATCCTACCGCTGACATCGAGGGACTGGATGCAGGGCGTAAGATGGCGATTCTTTCCTCCATTGCTTTTCACTCCAGGGTGACATTTTCGGATGTGGATATTAAAGGAATTACGAAGATCACAGCCAAAGATATTCAGTACGCAAAAGAATTTGGTTATACACTGAAACTTCTGGGAGTAGCCCGCAACACGGACGGAGAGATGGAGGTGGGCGTTTTTCCCATGATGATTCCCTCAAGCCATCCGCTGGCCCACGTAAAAGATGCATTTAATGCCGTATTTGTGCATGGAGATGCGGTGGATGACGCCATGTTCCAGGGAAAAGGTGCAGGAGAGCTTCCCACAGCCAGTGCAGTGATGGGAGATGTCATCGCTGTGGCCAGAAACATGCAGTATGACTGCTGCGGAAGGATTGGCTGCAGCTGTTACAAAGATCTTCCCATGAAAGCTTCCGGGGAATCCAGACATCGCTATTTTGTGCGTCTGATCGTGGAAGACCGGACGGGAATCTTAGCAGGGGTTGCCGGCGTACTGGGTAACAATAATGTAAGCATCAATCAGGTCATTCAAAAGCCGGCCGTAGGCGGAGTGGCAGAACTGGTTGTGATTACAGACCGAGTGGAAAAGCGGCATCTGAAAGATGCTCTGGTCATCTTTGGGCAGATGTCCATGATTCAGGAAGTGGCTTCTGTGATCCGGGTTTATTCCCAGCGTCAGGAAAATGATCTGCTCTGACGAATGAAAACATCATTTGTAAAAATTTCCAGTAAGGGCTGATGTGCGGATTTTTGCACAGAGTGCCTGAAATTTCCTGTGAGTCCGCTCTGCAGATGGGCACACTGATATTGTGTAACTCAGAAAGGAGAGCGCCAATGGAAATCAAGAAGATTACCAGAGACAATTTTCAGACTGAAGTGACGGAGGCCCAAGGTCCGGTTCTGGTGGATTTTTATGCAGACTGGTGCGGTCCCTGCAAAGCACAGCACCCGATTTTGGAGCAGGCAGCAGAGGAGGCATGCGACGTGAAATTCTGTAAAGTGAACATCGATGAAGATGCGCAGCTTGCAGAGCGTTTCGGTGTCACACATGTTCCCACCATGCTTGTGATGAACGGGGAGAAGATCTATAAGACGATCCAGGGATTTCATCCGCTGGAAGAGATACTGGAATGTTTGGAAATGTAGTTTCTCTGCAACAGAGACAAAAAGATGACTGATTCAGAAACGAACAGTCATACAAAAGGCTGCTTCCGGTCTGCGGGCCGGCTGCGGCCTTTTTCGTTATGCCAGAACCTTTGGAGGTGACTGCGGCAAAGAAGAAGGAAAGAAATATCTGGAGGAGAATAATTGAAGCTGCAAAAATTATTAAGTCTGGTAAGGCAGGCGGTTGAGAAATACGAGATGATCCATGAAGGAGACCGGATCGCAGTCGGGGTTTCCGGCGGGAAGGACAGTCTGACGCTGCTGCTGGCACTTAGGGAACTGTCAAGATTTTATCCGGAGAAGTTTGAAGTTTGTGCAGTCAGTGTGGATCTTGGATTTGGAAATATGGATTACAGCAAGGTACAAGAACTTTGTCAATCGTCCGGAATTGCATTTTCTGTCATACCGACCCAGATAGGCCGGATTGTGATGGAAGAAAGACAGGAGAAGAATCCCTGTGCCCTGTGTGCAAAGATGCGTAAAGGAGCGCTGGCAGCAGAGGCTCTTCGGATGGGCTGCAACAAGATTGCCTATGCTCACCACAAAGAGGATTTTGTGGAAACGATGCTCTTATCGTTGATTTTCCAGGGGCGGTTTTATGCGTTTCCGCCTGTGACCTGGTTTGAGGATACCAAACTGACGGTGCTGCGCCCTCTGATGCTGGTGGAAGAAGCCCAGGTCAGGGGATTCTGTAGCAGATACGAAATCCCGGTGATAAAAAGCACCTGTCCTGTGGATGGCAAGACCAAACGTGCCTACGCAAAAGAACTGCTGGCTCAGATTCAAAGAGACCATCCGGGGGCGAAAGAACGAATGTTCCATGCAGTCACAAACGGGAATTTCCCGGACTGGCCAAAGACAGAGTTTACCTGATACCGGAAAAGAGCAATCGGATCTATGGCGGCAAAGAATTTGCCGGGACAGATTTTTTGCATTGTAAGAAATTTGTAAGTTTTATCTCTTAAAAATGTTGTCTTTGTCTGTTATGATAGAGACATCAGAGAGGAAGCGATGTGCTTATGGAAGAAAAACAGGTGATACTGGTGGTGGATGATGACAAAGAGATCGTGAAGGTTCTGGGAAAACTTCTGGAACTGGAAGGATATCAGGTCTATTCGGCTTGTGACGGAATGTCAGCATTGGAGCTTCTGACAAAACAGCGGGTTCATCTGATTATTCTGGATGTGATGATGCCAAAATTAGATGGCCTGTCCACCCTGATGGAGATTCGAAGAAGGCAGAATATTCCAGTGATTATGCTTTCGGCTAAGACAGAGGAAAGTGACAAAGTGCTGGGGCTTTCCATGGGTGCAGATGACTATGTATCCAAACCTTTTCAGACAGCAGAACTGATGGCCCGGGTGCGGTCTCAGCTTCGCCGGTATATTAGTCTTGGGGACGTGGACAAGCAGGAGTATGCGGATCATTTTCTGAAGACCGGAGGGCTTTTGCTGGATCTGAACGGAAAAGAACTTTCTGTGGATGGGGAGAAAGTACGTCTGACGGCGACGGAATATAAAATCACAGAACTTTTGATGCGTAATATGGGTCAGGTTTTTTCGGCAGAGGAGATTTATTCCAAGGTTTGGAATGAAGACGCCTATGCGGTAGAGAATACGGTTATGGTACATATCCGAAGAA
>CAJTYJ010000040.1:14843-37981 GCA_910583895.1 uncultured Lachnospiraceae bacterium | reverse complement strand
GCCTGCACAGTTTCATTTATGGTGGTGCCAAATGTGGGGCATGAGGGTTTAGGAAGGGAAAGAAAAACGGTTTTGGGAGAAATTATGGAAGATAAGGGAGTTGAATGATGGATATTCGGGTGATGACGATTGGGGATTATGAAAAGGTATATGGGCTTTGGCGAACGATACGGGGGTTTGGAATTCGGAGTGTGGATGATTCCCGGGAAGGGATTGAAAGATTTCTGAGGCGGAACCCGACGACCAGCATTACGGCCTGGGATGGGGAGGAGCTGATCGGGGCGATTCTCTGCGGCCATGACGGGCGGCGGGGATGTCTGTATCATGTGTGTGTCCGAAAGGGCTATCGCAGACAGGGCGTGGGCAAGGCGATGGTGGTGGCCTGCATGGAGGCTCTGAAGGCGGAGAAGATCAACCATGTGAGTCTGATTGCTTTTACCAGAAATGACATCGGGAATGCGTTCTGGAACAAAATCGGCTGGACCAGGAGACAGGATTTGAATTATTATGATTTTATGCTGAACGAAGCAAACATCACCGCATTCATAGAAGAAGACGAAAAAGCAGCCTCTCGGGAAGGGATGGAGCGGAACTAACAAAACAGCGAAAGCCCGGACAGAGCACAGAGCAATGAGTGAGAGCCGGAGGCGATCAGGAATGGCTCTCCAAAACGTGCTCGGGAAGGGATGGAGCGGGACTAAAATCAGGAGGAACAAGATGAAGATCATAACAGGCGGTGTGACAGCGGCGAAGGGATTTGAGGCGTCGTCCGCGGAGGCACGGATTAAGTATAAGGACCGGAAGGATATGGCGCTGATTTACAGTGAGGCGCCCTGTGTGGCGGCCGGGACCTTTACAACCAATGTGGTGAAGGCGGCGCCGGTGAAGTGGGATCAGGAGATCGTGAAAAATTCAAAAGAGGTACATGCAGTGGTGATCAACTCAGGCATTGCCAATGCCTGCACCGGAACAGAAGGATACGGCTACTGTGAACAGACGGCTCAGGCGGCGGAGCGTCTGCTTCGGATTCCGGTGTCCTCTGTGCTGGTGGCCTCCACAGGTGTGATCGGTATGCAGCTTCCCATTGACCGGATTCGGGACGGGATTGCATTTCTGGCAGAGGGGAAAGCAGACACGATGGAGGCAGGCCTGGAAGCTGCGAAGGCGATCATGACCACCGATACGAAGCCAAAATATGCGGCAGTTCAGGTGGAGATCGGCAACAAGACGGTCACAGTGGGCGGTATGTGCAAAGGCTCCGGCATGATTCATCCGAACATGTGTACGATGCTGAGCTTTGTGACCACAGACGCGGCGATCACGAAAGAACTGCTGCAAAAAGCCCTGAGTGAGGATATCAAAGACACCTATAATATGGTTTCCGTGGATGGAGATACCTCCACCAATGACACCGTACTGCTTCTGGCCAACGGGGCAGCAAAAAATCCGGTGATCGACAAAGAGAATGAAGATTACATCGCATTTAAAAAGGCGCTGAATTATGTCAATACCGAGCTGGCAAAGAAGATTGCCGGCGACGGAGAGGGGGCAACCTGTCTGTTTGAAGTAAAGATTGTCGGGGCCAAGACGAAAGAGCAGGCGGTGACGCTCAGTAAATCTGTGATCACTTCCAGCCTGACCAAGGCGGCGATCTATGGGCATGATGCCAACTGGGGACGAATCCTCTGTGCCATGGGGTACTCGGGTGTGCAGTTTGATCCGGACCGGGTGGACCTGTATTTTGAGAGTGCGGCCGGAAAGCTGAAGATCATCGAGAACGGCGTATCCACCGGATACAGTGAAGAGCTGGCAACAAAGATTTTGTCCCAGGAGCATGTGACGGCCATTGCGGATATGAAGATGGGAGAGGCGTCTGCCACGGCCTGGGGCTGCGACCTGACCCATGAATATGTCAATATCAACGCAGACTACCGGAGCTGACCCGTCTGCCGGCTGAGAAGGAGGCAGCAGTGTTTTGCTGATATATCAGGACCAGTACAAGAAAAGATGCTTGATTCTTTTAAAATGAATAGGGAATGAATAGAGAAAGTGGGTGACCCCATGGAACAAAGGAACATACAGCAATGGGAGCCGGCGGATATCATAATTCACATACGGGACAAAGGCGTGGTGTTGAGAGAAAAGTCTCTGGTGGCATATGAAGCATCCACCGGGAAGATTGTGGCTGTGGGGACGGAGGCAGAAGCGCTGAAAGGCAGATCATCCGGCGGGATTTGTGTATCATCCCCTCTTCGGCGGGGGATGATTGCTGATTATCCGGAGGCGGTGTGTATATTTACAGAACTGCTTCGCAGGGCCTTGGGAAAGAAGCGGTTTTTGAAGCCTTTCATCACCGTTATAGTTCCAGAAGGAATCACAAGCGTGGAGAAAAAGGCGTTGGAAGACGCCATGCTCCAGTCGGGTGCAGGAAATGTTCGGTTTTTTACGATGCCCATGGAGCAGTACTTAAGAGATGTGGTGGAACAACAACCGGATCTGTACCAAAAATACAAGGTCACCATAGGGATCTCCAAGGACGAACCGGAGCGCTATGTGAAAGAGGCTCTTGGACAGATCCTTTCGTATGCCGCGCAGGAAGGGATCCCGGCAGAGAGTGTACAAAAACTGCTGGAATCCGCCCGGGCATCCGGCGCAGGCGCAGGCAGGACGCATAACTGCTGAAACAAAGATATCAGGGGCGGCTGCATTTACAGTTGCAGTTTCGGCCATCCTGTTATATAGTAGCAGGGAAGAGGAGTAAGACATAATGAGAGAAGACACAGAAAAGTATCTGGAGAAGGCGGCCGTCCTGGTGGAGGCCCTCCCGTATATACAGAGATTTAACCGGAAGATTATCGTGGTCAAATACGGCGGCAGCGCCATGGTGGATGAGACACTGAAAAAGAGCGTCATCAGCGACGTGACACTTTTGAAGCTGGTTGGCTTTAAACCGATCATCGTACACGGCGGCGGCAAGGAGATCAGCAAATGGGTGGGGAAAGTCGGCATGGAACCCCGCTTTGTGAACGGACTTCGGGTGACCGATGAAGACACCATGGAGATCGCGGAGATGGTCCTTGGAAGGGTCAACAAAGGCCTTGTGACCATGGTGCAGGAGTTAGGCGTCAAGGCTGTGGGCATCAGCGGCAAGGACGGCGGACTTCTGAAGGTGGAGAAAAAGTATTCCGACGGACAGGACATCGGTTATGTGGGAGAGATTACAGATGTGAACTCCAAGATCCTGTACGACCTTTTGGAGAAAGATTTTCTGCCCATTGTCTGTCCGGTGGGACTGGATGAGCATTTTAACACCTACAATATCAATGCAGACGATGCGGCATGCGCCATTGCCCGGGCCGTAAAGGCGGAGAAACTGGCATTTCTGACGGATATCGAGGGGGTTTACCGGGATTTTGAGGACAAGGATTCCCTGATTTCGGAGATCACGGTCAGCGCGGCCAAAGAGCTGCTGGAGAGCGGAACCATCGGCGGCGGGATGCTGCCAAAACTTGGCAACTGCATCGAGGCCATCGAGGCCGGTGTGTCCAGAGTCCACATTATGGACGGGCGGATCATGCACAGTATATTACTGGAAGTATTTTCCAACAAGGGAATCGGAACAGCAATCGTAGGAGATACAGAGGAGAAATTTTATCATGAGTAGTCCATACATTGAAAAAGCGGAAGCGGCCATCTTACATACCTATAACCGTTATCCGGTCGTCTTTGACCACGGAGAGGGTGTGCATCTGTATGACGTGGACGGGAAAGAATACCTGGATTTTGGGGCGGGAATTGCCGTGCAGTCCTTGGGATACAATCATAAAGCCTATACCAAGGCATTAAAAGATCAGATTGACAAGCTTACTCATATATCCAATCTGTATTATACAGTGCCCATGATGGAGGCGGCCGAAAAAGTAGTAAAGGCCAGCGGCATGTCCAGGGTGTTTTTCACCAACAGCGGGACAGAGGCCATCGAGGGTGCCCTGAAAGTGGCCAAAAAATATGCCTATGAGCAGGACGGGAAGGCGGATCACGAGATCATCGCCATGAACCATTCTTTTCATGGAAGAAGCCTTGGTGCCTTGTCGGTCACAGGCAATGAGCACTACCAGGCTCCCTTTAAGCCGCTGCTTCCGGGGGTCCGGTTTGCGGACTTTAACGATTTGGAGAGCGTAAAGGCTCAGGTCACGGAGAAGACCTGTGCCGTCATCCTGGAGACCATCCAGGGAGAGGGCGGGATCTATCCGGCTACAGAGGAGTTTTTAAAAGGGGTAAAGGCACTGTGCGAGGAGCGGGATATCCTGCTGATCCTGGATGAGATTCAGTGCGGCATGGGCCGGACCGGGTATATGTTCGCCTGGCAGGAGTACGGCGTGATGCCGGATATCATGACCTGTGCAAAGGCCATCGGCTGCGGCGTGCCGGTAGGCGCCTTTGTCCTGGGAGAAAAGGCTGCCAGGGGATCTTTAAAACCAGGAGACCATGGCACCACTTACGGCGGAAATCCGTTTGTCTGCGCGGCAGTCAGCAAAGTGTTTGACCTGTATGAGGAAGAACACATTCTAGAACATGTTCTCCGGGTGGGAGACTATCTGACCGGACGGCTCAATGAACTGGTTCAAAAATACGAATTTCTGAAAGAGCGCCGCGGAAAAGGCATGATTCAGGGGCTGGAAGTGACCGGAAGGCCTGTGGGAGAGATTGTGAACCATGCGCTGGAAAACGGCCTGGTTCTCATGACAGCGGGGAACAATGTGCTTCGTTTTGTTCCGCCTCTGGTCATCACAGAGGAAGATGTGGACTGTATGCTTGAGAAGCTTCAAAAGTCTTTCTAACAAGAATGTGTTTGAAATTTGCTTTTGACTTCAGACATACTTCGTTGTGTGATCGTAATTACGTATGGTGAAAGGAATGACATGACAATAAAACACCAGAAAATCATCGCTGTGCTGCTGGTTGCTCTTCTGGGGGCAGAGATGATGCATGTGGGGCTTAAGAATCGTCCTGCCGAGGAAGAGAGCATCGTTGTGGAACAGCCGCTTTTGATCTGGTACACGGACCCGGATGTGCAGGCTTATATGGAGGCTGCTGCTGCGGAAGTGTCTGCCAGGTATCAGGTGGAGGTAAAGGCGGAGCTGGTCTCGGAGGTGGATTACATTGAGAAGATCTGTGAGAAATCCGTAGCAGAAAAGATGGAAGGACCGGATGTCTATGTGGCGTCCAGCGCGCTTTTGGAGAAAGCGGCCCTGGCCGGTCTGACAACGCCGGTTCCGGATCAGAATCTTGCCGGGACATATTCTGAGAAGGCAGTGCAGGCGGTGACCTATGACGGGCAGCCGGTAGCCTGGCCCTTTTATATTGAGACCTGTGTGATGCTGTACAACCGCTATTATGTGGAACCGGAAGAAGTTCCGGAAAAGATCGAAGATATCCTGACCTATGCCGAGAATTTTGAGGCGGATGAGGTTACGGAGCGGGTGGAGCACATCTTTAAATGGAATGTGGCGGATGTCATTGATGATTATATGTTTCTTGGGGCTTACACAGACTTGGGAGGCCCGAGCGGGGATGACAAAAGCCAGGTTTCCATGGATGTGGAAAAGGTCACAGAATGCATGAACTATTATCAGAGCCTGAACGGCTTTTTCGCCATTGATGCGGATACGGTTACTTCTGAAGAAGTGATCCGGGAGTTTATCGACGGAAAGACCGTATTTACCATCGTCAATGTGCCTATGCTGGCAGAGCTTGATCAGGCGGTACAAAACGGAGAGATCCCGGAGTATCCCGCAGAACAGACCGTGATCGGGGAAGATGGAGAAGAATCGGTGAGGAGCCTTTCCTATGATCCTTTCTATCAGGTGGCACCGCTGCCGTCTCTGACGGATACGCTGGAATCCCGGGGACTGTCGGTCACCAACAGTGTGGTGGTAAATCCCTATTCTGCCAATGTGGACGCGGCCAAAGCCTGTGCCCGCTATCTGACCAGAGAACGGGCGGGGAGCCTGTTTGCGGAGTCCGGCAAGCTGACGGCCTGCAGACCGCTTCTTGGTGAAACGTCTGGTCAGCAGGAAGAAGACAGATCGTTTCTGGGATATCAGTCGCTGTACGAGCGCCTGCTGGGCGGCCAAAAGGAGCATGTGCAGGAGGCAAAGGAGGAGCATCTGATCGTATATGAGGCCTATGAGAAAGCGGCCGAGGTTCCAAAGATCATGGAGCTGTCCAATATGTGGCTTCAGCTTGAGGTGGTTCTGGCGGACATCTGGAGAGGAATGGATGCCGGGGAAGAGACCGCGGGCTTTGAAGCGCTTTTGAAGACACAGCTTCGCTGATATCTGAAAAGTGATTTTTGCCATCTGCATAAAATTCCAATCAGAAGGGTACACTTTGCTAAAAAGGAGTTGCTGATCACGTTGTGACTGGCAGCACGCCATTTGGGCAAGGAGGTGTCCCCTTATGATTGGAATTTTTATTGCATTGATTTCCGGTGCTCTGATGAGTATTCAGGGTGTGTTTAACACGGAAGTGACCAAACAAAGCAGTGTGTGGGTGTCTGCATCCTGGGTACAGTTTTCTGCTCTTGTCACCTGTCTGGCAATCTGGGCCGCATTTGACCGGAGCAGTTTTTCCGCTCTTTTAAAAGTCAGCCCCAAATATATGATGCTCGGCGGCCTTTTCGGAGCGTTTATCACCTACACGGTGATTCAGAGTATGTCCGCGCTAGGACCGGCAAAGGCAACCATGCTCATTGTGATTGCACAGCTTACCGTATCCTGGCTGGTGGAGCTTATGGGAATGTTCGGGGTGGATAAAGGGACATTTTCTGTGCGCAGGCTTCTGGGACTTTTGGTGGCCGTGGCAGGAGTTGTGATATTTGAGTGGGAAAATTAAGATTGCTCTTGTGTTTCCGGTCCAAGTCGGCTACAATGAAGACAGGGCATAGATGATTTTTCTTCCGGAAGGGAGAAAAGCATGAAGTATCAGAAAATGATACGGGCTGCAGAGTGTCTGCTGGTGGCAGGTCTGGCTGTCTGTCTGACCGGGTGCCGGGTATCGCTGGGCGGTTTTTTGCTGGGCGAAAAGGAGACGTTTACTTTTTCCTGCAGAGAGGAGCTGCCTTTGAAGGAGGAAGAACCGGAAGCATCAGCCAGGGAGGAGCCGGCTTCTGATCCAGAGACTGCACCACAGCCACAGGAGGCAGAGACAGCATCCTCTCAGCCGGAGACATCGGGCGGAGGAATTACAGCGGATGGCAAGGTAAATCTGAACACGGCCACGCCGGAAGAACTGATGACTTTGAAGGGAGTCGGAGAGACCAGGGCAAAGGCGATTGTGGAGTACCGCACACAAAACGGCCCATTTACAAAAGCAGAAGATATCATGCAGATTCCGGGTATCAAGGAAGGCATATATTCGAAAATACAGGATCAGATCGTAGTGTATTGAGGTGAAAGATGGGACAGAGAGTATTAGTGGTTGATGATGAAAAGCTAATTGTGAAGGGAATTCGGTTCAGCCTGGAACAGGACGGCATGGAAGTAGACTGTGCCTATGACGGAGAAGAAGCTCTTGATCGGATCCGGGAGAATGAGTATGATATTATCCTTCTGGACGTGATGCTTCCAAAGCTGACCGGATTTGAGGTTTGCCAGCAGATGCGGGAGTTCTCCAGTGTTCCGGTGGTGATGCTGACGGCCAAGGGCGATGATATGGACAAAATTCTGGGACTGGAATACGGAGCGGATGATTACATCACAAAGCCTTTTAATATTCTGGAAGTCAAGGCCCGGATTAAGGCAATTATGCGCAGAACCAGGAAAAAAGCGCCGGAGAAGGAAAGCCGCCGGGTGGTTCACCGGGGAGAATTTCATCTGGACTGCGAGAGCCGGAGGCTGAACATCGCCGGCAGAGAAATCAATCTGACCGCGAAGGAGTTTGATCTTTTAGAACTTATGGCGCTGAACCCCAACAAAGTGTACAGCCGGGACCATCTGCTCAATGCGGTCTGGGGTTATGACTATCCAGGTGATGTGCGGACGGTGGATGTGCATATCCGGAGACTGCGGGAGAAGATTGAGCAAAAGCCGAGCGAACCAAAGTATGTACATACCAAGTGGGGAGTAGGATATTACTTTAATGCTTAGACAGATGATAAAGGAAAAGTTTTTTCCAAACAGCAAGTTTTTCCGAAGTCTGAATTTCCGGATCATGGTGATTCTTTTTCTGGTGGGAACGATTCCGGCGATCATTTTGTCCGCCGCGTTTCTGTCTGCCTATACGGATCAGTCTCTGGTACGGCTTGGGAACGATGTGACCAACCAGTGCCAGATTCTTGCCACGCAGATTGGCAGTACCAACTATCTGGACAGTCCAACCAACGAAACGCTTACAGGAGAACTGACGCAGCTTGCCACCCTGTATGACGGAAGAATCCTGATCATTGATCAGAATTTCCGTATTCTGGTGGATACCTATGCGCTGGAAGAGGGACGGACCATGCTGGCAGAGGAAGTGATCAAGTGCTTTAAGGGCGAGAGCACCAGCCATTATGTCAGCGGGCGTTTTATCGAGATGACCATTCCCATCACCGGAAATGGAGAGGACAAATCCATCATCGGGGTCATTTTGGCCAGTGCGTCCACGGACAGTATGCAGGCAAGACTGGAAGATCTGCAGAATTTTACGGAGATCTGGATTGTGGCAGGGAGTATCTGTGTGCTGGCGCTGGCCGTTTTTCTGTCCAACTGGCTGGTAAAGCCCCTGCGCCATATGAATAAATTCATCGGGGATCTGGTGGAGGGGGCGCTGGACGGAGAACTGGACATTCATGACTGTACGGAAACAGAAAATATCTCCAATACCTTCAACAGCCTTTTAGCGAAGCTTCGGCTTATGGAGGAATCCCGGCAGGAATTTGTGTCCAATGTGTCCCATGAACTGAAGACGCCTCTGGCGTCCATGAAAGTGTTAGCGGATTCTCTGCTGGTGCAGGAAGATGCTCCGGTGGAGCTGTATCAGGAATTTATGCAGGACATTGCGGAGGAGATTGACCGGGAGAATACGATTATCTCCGATCTTCTGACTCTGGTTAAGACAAACCGGAAGGTGACGAAACCCAATGTGACCGTGACCAATGTCAATGAGTTCTTGGAGCTGATCTTAAAGCGGCTTCGGCCCATTGCAGAGAAGGCCAACATTGAGATGGTATTTGAAAGCAACCGGAGTGTAAGTGCGGAGATTGATGTCACAAGACTTTCACTGGCCTTTTCCAATCTGGTGGAAAATGCCATCAAATATAACCGGGAAAACGGATGGGTGAGAGTCAGTCTGGATGCAGATCATAAATTTTTCTATGTGAAGGTAAGTGACTCGGGGATGGGAATCCCGGAGGAGTCTCTTGATTACATCTTTGAACGGTTCTATCGGGTGGATAAGTCCCACTCCCGGGAGATCGGGGGAACCGGCCTCGGCCTTGCGATTACCAGGAGCGCAGTGGTGGCCCACAGAGGAGCGATCCGGGTACAGAGCACGGTGGAGGAAGGGACCGTCTTTACGGTGCGGATTCCCCTTCGATATATCACATAATCCGGCAGACAGCATTAGAGTAAGGAGTATGGATGAGAAAATGGCTAGCAGGATTTCTTCTTTTTGTATGCCTGGCAGCGGCCGGCTGCACGGCGGTGAATGAAGAGGAGAAAAGCGGATACCAGATCTGGTATATAAACCAGGGTGAGACCAGACTGGAGTGTGAATACAGGGAACTGCATGCAGACAATACCGAAGGACTTTTGAAAGAAGCGTTGGAGCTTCTGAGAAAAAGCCCGGAGGATACAGGATACAAGCCGGTCCTCCCGGAAAATGTGCGCATTGACAGCTATAAAATAGAGCATAACCAGCTTTATTTGAATTTTTCCATAGAGTATATGGATATGCCCAAAGTGTATGAGGTTTTGTGCCGGGCGGCGCTGGTGCGGACCCTCTGCCAGCTTCCGGATATCGATTATATCGGCTTTCGGGTAGCAGACCAGCCGCTGATGGATCTGAAGGGAAAAGCGGTGGGGCTTATGAACGAAGAACAGTTTATTGAGAATGCAGGAGAGGAGATCAATGCTTACCGGACGGCAGACCTTACGCTTTACTATACCAATGAGACAGGGGACAGGTTGATCGCACAGCGGGTGCCCATGGAATACAACAGCAATATCTCCCTGGAAAAGCTGATTGTGGAGCGGCTGATCGCCGGGCCTCCCTATGAAGGTGTATACCCGACCATACCGGCAAACACGAAGCTGGTCAGCGTATCCGTTCGGGACGGCATCTGTTATGTAAATCTGGATGAAGGATTTTTGGAGACCGGCTACAACGTGACGGAAAGCATTCCGGTTTATTCGATCGTGAATTCTCTGATCCGCAATACCGACGCCCAGAAAGTACAGATCAGCATCAACGGTGAGACCAACCGGATCTTCCGGGAGAGTATCAGTTTTGACACCACCTTTGAGAGAAATGAGGATTTGGAGGAATGAGGCAGAGGCCAATGGCATGTCTGGCGCTTCTGGTATTCCTGATCCTGCAGCTGCTGCCTGCGGGGTTCTTTTACGAACCGCTGCAGGTGGCCGGACAGTGCGAGGCACAGGTTACCGGACAGGTCAGCCGGCAGATACAAAAAGAAGACAAGACACAGCTTTACATCAAAGACTGTCAGGTGCAGTGTGAAGACATACAGTTTGAGACCCGACAGATTCTTGTATATCTGACTGGTTCCGCCGATTATCCGGTGGGAACCAATCTGTCCCTTTCGGGAACGATTTATCCAATTGAAGAACCAACCAATCCAGGACAATTCAACAGCCGGCTTTATTATGGCGGAAAAGGAATTTCCTATACGTTTTATGCAAAGACTGCCAGGGCTGCAGGCGGGAGTCCGGCGTTTATACGGACAAAGCTTTTGGCTTTGAAAGAAAGGATTCAGAAGGTCTATGAAAACGTGCTGAGTGAACAGGACTGCGGACTTATGGAAGCCATGGTTCTGGGCGCCAAGGAGGGACTGGACTCAGAGATCAAGGAGCTCTATCAGAAAAATGGCATCGCCCATGTGCTGGCGATCTCCGGGCTGCATATTTCCCTGGTGGGGATGGGGCTGTACCGGATGCTTCGGCGGCTTACCGGTTCCTGTCTGGCTGCAGGAATCCCGTCGGTTTTGTTTCTGTTTGCTTACGGCTGGATGACCGGGGCGTCCATATCCACTGTTCGGGCCGCCTTGATGTGCACTCTGGCGATCCTGGCAGATCTGGCGGGCCGGACTTACGATATGCTGACCGGAATCGGTTTTTCGGCATTGATTTTGATGCTCACAAATCCCCTGAGTGCCAGGCAGAGCGCTTTTCTTCTTTCCTATGGTGCTGTGACGGCCATTGCTCTGCTGGTGCCCATCTGGAAATTGTACCGGAAAAAGTCCGGCCGGATTTTAGAGGCGCTGTCCGTGAGTTTTTCGGTTCTCCTTGTGACCTTTCCCCTGCTTCTTTGTTTCTTTTATGAGTATCCTTTGTATTCTGTGCTGCTGAATCTTCTGGTGATCCCACTGATGAGTATCCTGATGGTGTGCGGAATTCTCTGCGGGGTACTGGGACTTTTCTGTCTGCCGGCTGCCAGATTCTTCGGGGGATTCTGTCATCTGATTCTCGGGATCTATGAATGGACAGGGACAAAATGTCTGTCTCTGCCCGGGGCGGTTTTGCCCATGGGCAGTCCGGACAGGTGGAAGGTAGTCTTATATTATCTGGTTCTGTGTGTGGGGCTTGTGATGTTGTACCGGGAAAGGCGAAAGAAAAAATACTGGAGGAAAAAAGAAGACTTTTCTCCCAGAGGTGCGGTTTTGGCAGGAACTCTTGGTCCCCTTCTTTTCTGCGGACTGCTTTTGTGCCTGCGGGTATGTTCCGGATTTTCTGCCACCATGCTGGATGTGGGGCAGGGGGATGCAGTCTGTATGCGGACGCCTTCCGGGAGTGTTTGCCTGTATGACGGCGGGAGCTCCAATGTAAAAAGTGTGGGAAATTACCGGATTCTTCCGTATCTGAGATGGTCGGGGGTGACGGCACTGGACTATATCTTTGTATCGCATATGGATCAGGATCACATAAATGGCATTCGGGAGCTGGTCGAGGGCGAACGTTCTGCGGGAGGTCTTCCCATTCGCCATGCAGTGCTGCCGGATCTTGCTGTCAGGGATGAGGCTTATCTGGAACTGGAAGCACTGCTGAAGGAGGCAGAGATTCCGGTTCTGTATATGGGTGCAGGGGATGTGCTGGAAGAAAAAGACTGTTCGTTCACCTGTCTGTGGCCGAAGAAAGGAGCCGCATCAGAGGACCGCAATGACCTGTCTTTGGTGCTCCTGGCAGAATACAAAGAGTTTCAGATGCTGCTGACCGGGGATATCGGAACAGAAGCCGAAAAGCAGCTGGTGTCTTCCGGGCTTTTGAGGGAAGTAGAAGTTTTGAAAACAGCCCATCATGGATCAAAATATTCTTCTGCGGAAGCATTTTTGCAGAGTATAAGACCGGCAGTCAGCCTGATTTCCTGCAGTGCGACCAACCGCTACGGCCATCCGGGAGAAGAGACCCTGCAGAGACTGACAGATGCGGGAAGCCGGATCTATATAACGAAGGATCAGGGGGCTGTCCGGGTGTGGACCGACGGGAAAATCGTGAAAGTTTCTCCTGCAGGTTGACAGATAAAGGAGGATGACGGTATGATAAACAGAGCAGGAAGGAATTGAAGTGTGACAATCTATGAAAATGTTAATGGAAGACATCAAAAAGGGCCAGTTTAAAAACGTATATCTTCTGATGGGGGAAGAGGTTTATCTTCGCAATCAGTACAGGAAGAAATTAAAGGATGCACTGCTGGATCCGGAGGATACGATGAACCGGGCAGTTTTTGAGGGGAAGGGGATCCAGGTGCGGGAGGTCATTGATCTGGCTGAGACGATGCCCTTTTTTGCCGATCGCCGGGTGATCGAGCTGTCGGACAGCGGATTTGCCAAGAATGCCTGTTCGGAGCTGGCGGATTATATTCCGGAGATTCCAAAGAGTACCTGTCTGATTCTGACGGAGTCGGAAGTGGACAAGCGGGGGAGAGTCTACAAAGCGGTCAAGAAAGAAGGCCGGGTCGTGGAGTTTAAACGGCAGGATGACCGGACGCTGGCCCGCTGGGTGCTTGGGATTTTGAACCGGGAGGAGCGAAAGATTACAGAGGAAACCATGCAGGTGTTTTTGCAGCGCACGGGGTCGGACATGGAGCGGATCGACCGGGAACTGGAAAAACTTCTGTGCTATACTCTTGGGAGAGAAGTCATCGAGACCGAGGATGTGGAGGCGGTCTGCACGGAGCAGACAGAGAACCGGATCTTTGACATGATTCAGGCGATCACGGAACAGAATCAAAGAAAGGCGCTGGATCTGTATGCGGATCTTCTGGCTATGAAAGAGCCGCCCATGCGGATCCTCTATCTGATCACCCGGCAGTTTCATCAGCTGTTGCAGCTGAAGGAGATGGAAGGACAGGGGATGGAGCGGGGAGAGATGGCCAAAGCGGCCGGTGTTCCTCCTTTTGCGGTAAGCAAATACATGGCTCAGTGCAGGAAGTTTTCGAAAAAGCAGCTGCGGCAGGCGGTGGAGGACTGTGTGGATACGGAGGAACGGGTGAAAACCGGACAGATGGGGGATCAGATCAGCGTAGAGCTGCTGATTGTGAAATACAGCAAAAAATAATGCATAAAAAATCCCGGCTGGTATGACGGAACCAGTCGGGGTACTTTTTATGCATAAAGATTAAGCCATGGCATTGATAGCCTTCTGCATACGGGAGATCTTTCTTGAAGTAGTGTTTTTGTGATAGACACCTTTGGAAGTTGCCTTGTCCATGGTGGAAATCGCAGCTTTCAGAGCAGCCTTTGCCGCATCCTGATCTTTGGAATCGATGGCAGCGTATACTTTTTTGACCATGGTTTTCACTTCGGATTTGATCGCCTTATTTCTTGCAGTTCTTGTGGCGGTAACTAAGATTCTTTTTTTTGCAGACTTGATATTAGCCAATTTGTGCACCTCCGGTTGATACATTGTGGTTCAATTTCATGATATTTTCTTATGACGTGCTTCATGAAAGCGAGACACGGAAAAGCTTTGCATGGAAACACACGCATATATTCTAGTCCAAAGAAGGAGTTGTGTCAATACATAAATTGCGGTTTTTCGGAAATATTATTGGATAGTTGTTACTGTTCCCAGGGACCCTGTGAACGTAACTGCATATGCCCGTTGGAAACCGCCTTCGGCGATGGGGCATATGTTTTGACTTCATAACGATACTGATCCATGACGAATCAGCGGAGTGGTTCGCTGATTCTAATCTGAGGAATCTTTGAAGTTTGGTGTCTGGCATTTGCAAAATGGAGTATGGTCCAGAATACATTCTTGGTTTCGGACAAGGATACAGAGGAGGGAAAAAGATGGAACGGATGCGGGTACGCACGGACCTGGCGCTGGAGGCAAAGGAGAGTTTTGAGGGAAGCGATGTGGAGGTCCACGGAGTTTTGGTGGAGGAAGAGTATGATGAAGAAAGGGATATCCGGCTGACACGGGTGCAGATTGTATCGGAGCGGGGAGCCCGTGAGATGGGGAAACCCATAGGAAATTATCTGACATTAGAAGCACCTGGGATGGCATCGCCGGATGAAGATTATCATCGGGAAATCTCAGAGGCACTGGCAGGTTATCTAAAGGAGCTGATGGGGGAGGAAAAAGAGCGGTCCATCCTGGTGGCAGGGCTTGGAAACCGGGATGTGACGCCGGATGCCCTGGGGCCTAAGACGGTGTCCAATCTTCTGATTACGAGGCATTTGATCCGGGAGTATGGGGAGGGTGTGATGGGGACAGACCGGTGCTGCCAGATCAGCGGGATTGTGCCCGGGGTCATGGCTCAGACCGGTATGGAGACATCGGAGATTCTGCGGGGAATTGTGGAACAGACAAGACCGGATCTTCTGATCGTCATCGATGCATTGGCAGCCAGAAGCACCAAGAGACTGAGCCGCACGATTCAGCTTACGGATACAGGGATCCAGCCCGGGTCCGGAGTGGGAAATCACAGAAACAGCCTGACAGAGGAAAGTCTTGGAATCCCGGTCATTGCCATCGGAGTTCCCACGGTGGTGGAGGCGGCAGCCATCATCTATGATGCCCAGGGGAACTGTGAGCAGATGCCGCCGCATCTGAATGGAATGTTTGTGACCCCGAAAAATATAGACGAGACCATCAAACAGCTTAGTTTTACTTTGTCAGAGGCCCTGAATCTGGCATTTCAGCTCTCAGATCAGGCATAGGGCGGATGCTTTTCCCATATAATAAATGGGTGAGGATTCTTATGGAACGATTTTCAAGACTTTGGAACTGGATCGTATGGCTTTTGTTTTTTCTGGTTGGATTTTATATTGTGTTCACGGGAGGGCAGAGATTCTGGTCCGGGGATCTGCATGGACTGCTTCAGGACGCAAAGGAATCTGTGCAGCGCGTGTGTCAGCAGGAGTTCGCGCGCTGCCTGTATCCGGGACTTTTTCTGGAATGTATGGAGGAAGAGGAGGCGGATTCCATATCGGACTGGTACATAGAGAGGGTGATGGCCATGCATCCCCTTTACCGGCTTTTGCAGGGAAGCTGTCAGAACGAAGGGCTGGAGAACGCATCTACCTATGAGATGCTGGTGACCGGGGGAGTCCATGATGAAAACGAACTGGATGAAACCGGGCAGGAATACGATATGGAGGCGCTGGCCCAGGCGGAGAACGAAAAGGAGGCGGAGAGAAGGTATCAGGAAGAACAGCAGGAGATGGAAGAAGTACAGGAGGAAGTGCCAGAAGAGAAGCCGGCAGCCGTGACGGCGGGTACGATCTACAATATGGAGGAGCTTTCAGATTTTGATTATCTGTTCGGAAGTTTTTATACGCTTGACAAGACCACGTCGATCACACCGGAGGATCTCAATGCAGAGGTGCTTCTTTCGAAGGATATGACCATTGACAAGGAAACGGAGGGGCCGCAGATTCTGATCTATCATACCCACTCGCAGGAGGGATTTGTGGACTCGGTGCCGGGGGATAATTCCACGACGATCGTCGGAGTGGGAGAATACCTGGCTCAGCTTCTTCGGGAAAGGGGATACGAGGTGATGCATGTCACCAGTGTCTATGATCTGGTGGATGGAAAACTGGATCGAAATGAAGCGTACAGTAAAGCACAAAAAGAGATCAGCGGTATTTTGGAGGAATATCCGTCGATCCAGTCGGTGATTGATCTGCATCGGGACGGGGTGGCAGAAGGGACGAGGCTGGTCACGGAGATCGGAGGGAAGACCATGGCCCGGTTTATGTTTTTCAACGGTTTAAGCCGGACGAAGAAGAATGGCCCCATAGATTATCTGTACAATCCGTACATAGAGGATAATCTGGCGCTGACTTTGCAGCTGAAGCTCATGAGCGAACAGTATTATCCGGGGCTTGCCAGGAATATTTATCTTCGGAGTCTGCGTTACAATCTGCACTTGTCAGACAAGGCTCTTTTGATCGAGGTGGGAGCGCAGACGAACACGCTTCAGGAGATGCTAAATACGATGGAGCCGCTCTCAGACATACTTGATAAGGTCTTCGATCCATGATATATTATAACCAATGAGCAGTGCAAAGTCTGATCATGGTACCGCCGCGTGGTGTCTGCACAAAAGCGCTGGCAGCATTGCCGGATTCCATAGGGAAAGAAGGTATCGGCGTGGGGGCCTTTGCATGTTTTGCAGCTCATTTCGATCTTGCCTCCCTGGCGCTTGGGGCGGACCCGAAGGTTGCGATGATTTATGGGCAGATCGTTGTTTGACTAGTCGTTTACTTTCAGCCTGCAAGGCGAAGGAGGGAGTCGATGCGGCGGCATCGTTGACTGGAGACAGCGCGGCAGATGGAAATTCAGGCAGGTCATTTGGGAAAATATACACCAGATGTCAAGGCTGCAGGGCATGAATGATCAGGATTTCGCGGGAAGGCTTGGATTTTTTTGGTGATGATAAGTTTGTTTTTTATGATAAAGAAACGGAGGACGGAAGATGGCAGATATGGATCAGAGCAGGATCCGGAATTTTTGTATTGTGGCGCATATTGATCATGGGAAGTCGACGCTGGCGGACCGGATTATAGAGAAGACGGGACTTTTGACCAGCAGGGAGATGCAGTCACAGGTGCTGGACAATATGGATCTGGAGCGGGAGCGGGGGATTACGATCAAGGCCCAGACGGTCCGGACGGTGTATAAGGCCAAGGACGGGGAGGAGTATATTTTCAACCTGATTGACACGCCCGGACATGTGGATTTTAATTATGAGGTGTCCAGGAGCCTGGCAGCCTGCGACGGAGCGATCCTGGTGGTGGATGCAGCTCAGGGGATCGAGGCTCAGACTCTGGCGAATGTGTATCTGGCGCTGGACCATAATCTGGATGTGATGCCGGTGATCAATAAGATTGATCTTCCCAGTGCGGAACCCCAGAGGGTGATTGACGAGATCGAGGATGTGATCGGCATTGAGGCGCAGGATGCTCCGCTGATCTCGGCAAAGACCGGGCAGAATGTGGACGAGGTACTAGAGCAGATTGTCAAGAGGATACCGGCACCTGAGGGAAGTCCGGCTGCACCTCTTCAGGCTTTGATTTTTGATTCGGTGTATGATCCGTATAAAGGGGTCATTATTTTTTGCCGGATTCAGGAAGGAACCGTGCGCAAGGGAACACCGATCCGTATGATGGCCACCGGGGCGGAAGCGGACGTGGTGGAGGTTGGTTATTTTGGTGCCGGGCAGTTTATTCCCTGCGGGGAGCTGAGTGCCGGTATGGTAGGATACATCACTGGAAGCATCAAGAATGTGAAAGATACCCGAGTCGGAGATACGGTGACGGACCGGTCGAATCCCTGTGAGGCTCCCCTGCCGGGATACAAAAAGGTGCAGTCCATGGTGTACTGCGGTCTGTATCCGGCGGATGGTGCCAAATATCCGGACCTTCGGGATGCCTTGGAGAAGCTGCAGCTCAATGATGCGGCTCTTCAGTTTGAGCCGGAGACATCCATCGCTCTGGGCTTTGGATTCCGGTGTGGTTTTCTTGGGCTTTTGCATCTGGAGATCATCCAGGAACGGTTGGAGCGGGAATACAATCTGGATCTGGTGACAACGGCGCCGGGCGTAGTGTATCGGGTGTATAAGCAAAATGGTGAGATGATCGAGCTGACCAATCCTTCCAATCTGCCGGATCCGTCGGAGATCGAATACATGGAAGAGCCCATGGTGAGTGCGGAGATCATGGTGACTACGGAGTTTATCGGATCCATCATGGAGCTTTGTCAGGAACGGCGGGGCATCTATCTGGGTATGGAATATATGGAGGAGACCAGAGCGCTTTTAAAATATGAGCTGCCGCTGAACGAGATCATATACGACTTTTTTGATGCGCTAAAATCCCGTTCCAGAGGCTATGCTTCTTTTGACTATGATTTTAAAGGATATGTGCAGTCGGAGCTGGTGAAGCTGGACATCCTTATTAACCGGGAGGAAGTGGATGCTCTCTCCTTTATCGTACATGGAGCTTCCGCCTATGACCGGGGCCGCAGAATGTGTGAGAAATTAAAGGATGAGATTCCAAGGCATCTTTTTGAGATCCCGATTCAGGCGGCGGTAGGCGGAAAAATCATCGCCAGAGAGACGGTAAAAGCCATGCGGAAAGACGTGCTGGCCAAATGTTATGGAGGAGACATTACTAGAAAGCGCAAGCTTCTGGAAAAGCAGAAGGAAGGCAAGAAGCGGATGCGCCAGATCGGCAGCGTGGAGATTCCTCAGAAAGCGTTTATGAGTGTGCTGAAGCTGGATGACCGAAAATAAGATAAAACCGCTCGGGCTGTATGTCCATATTCCTTTTTGCGTCCGCAAATGTGATTACTGCGATTTTTTGTCCGGCCCGGCAGGTGAGGAGATTCAGAAAGCCTATGTGGAGCAGCTGCTGGAAGAGATCCGGCGAGATGGGAATCCTTCAGCGGCTTATGAGGTGCAGACCGTGTTTTTCGGCGGGGGAACTCCAAGTATTCTGAGAGCAGACTGGCTCTGCCGGATTCTTTGTGAGCTGAGGCAGATCTTCCCTTTTTCAAAAGATGCCGAGATCACGGTGGAGGCAAATCCGGGGACCGTGGAGAAAGAAAAGCTGTCGGCATACCGGGAAGCCGGGATAAACCGTCTGAGTTTCGGACTCCAGTCCGCCAGGAACGAGGAGCTGAAAAAGCTTGGAAGAATTCATACATGGGAGCAGTTTCTGGAAAGCTATGAATGGGCCCGGCAAGCCGGATTTTTCAACATCAACCTTGACCTGATGTCCGCCCTTCCGGGACAGACGGTGAGAAGCTGGCAGAAGACCCTGGAAGAAGTTGTGGCTCTTGATCCGGAACATATCTCGGCATACAGCCTGATTCTGGAAGAAGGGACTCCTTTTTACAGCCAGTACGAAAAACATCCGGATCTTTTGCCTTCAGAGGAAGAAGAGCGGCAGATGTATTCTGATACGAAAAGATTTTTGGAGGCCCGGGGATATGAGCGGTATGAGATCTCCAACTATGCAAAGCCTGGATACGCCTGCAGGCATAATGTTGGATACTGGGAGCGGACGGACTATAAAGGTTACGGGCTGGGAGCAGCTTCTCTTCTAAATAATATAAGATATACGAACCAGACAGAGCTTTCCGGATATCTGGCAGGCATGACCAGGGGAACCAAAGAAGTACTGACAGAGCAGGCTGTCCGGGAGGAATATTTCTTTCTTGGGCTTCGCAAGACAGAAGGCGTAGATCCGGGAAAATACCGCACTTATTATAAAAATTTGATTAAAAAGTTGCAAATGCAACAGCTTTTAGAGGAAAAAGATGACAAAATCTGTTTGACAGACAGAGGCATCGATGTAAGCAACTATGTGCTGGCACAGTTCCTGGACTGACCGGGGAATGAGAATGGGAGGACAAAGAACCATGCAGGAGGAATTCAGATTTCTGGAAGAGCAGCAGGTGGACAGCCGTCTGCTTGAGAAAGTGAAGGCGTTTCGAAAGGAATATCCGGTGACGGAGGCGGGGAAAGACCGGGTGGTCTGCCCGTCGATTCCTTTTTTTGGAAAAGATATTTTAGAAATGGCGATGGCGGCGCTCTTAGAAGGCTCCAACCTTCTGCTCAGCGGTGCCAAGGCGACCGGCAAGAATATCCTGGCAGAGAACCTGGCGTGGATTTTTGGCAGGCCGGTCTACAATATTTCTTTTAATGTGAATACGGACAGCAGTTCTCTGATTGGAACGGATACTTTTCGGAACAACGAAGTACAGCTTCGAAAAGGAAGCGTCTATCGCTGCGCAGAGGAAGGCGGCTTTGGGATCTTAGACGAGATCAACATGGCCAAAAATGATGCGGCTTCCGTACTGCACGCGACGCTGGATCACAGAAGAATCATTGATGTACCAGGGTACGAAAAGATTGATCTGCATCCGGCGGCCCGTTTTATCGGCACCATGAATTATGGCTATGCGGGGACGAAGGAGCTGAACGAAGCGCTGGTATCCCGTTTTCTGGTTATTGATATGCCTCCGCTTACAGGGGAAAATCTGCACCGGATTATCCGGCATGACTGCCCGGATATCAAAGAAGAAGCTCTTCAGGCTTTTTCCGGGCTTTTTCTGGATCTGCAGGTGAAGGCGTCCAACAGTGAGATCTCTACAAAGGCAATGGATCTGAGGGGGCTTTTGGCGGCGCTGGGAGCTGTGCGTGTGGGTCTCTCCCCCTGGCAGGCAGTGCAGATGGGGATTACCAACAAAGCCTTTGACATATTTGAGCGGGAAATTGTATCCGATATGGTTATGACCAGGATTCCAGAGGAATGGACGAAAGAGCAGGTGTTTTGATGCAGGGGCAGCCGGAGGGGTATACAGCAGAAGAGTATGAATATGAACTGGAAAACCGGATGAAGAATCTGCTCTGGACTGTAAGCGGAGATTATGAGCTGGATGTGGAACTGGACATCCGGTCTTTTTGGCGTTCGAAATATATTTCCCTTTATGACGCTGTGAAACAGGGGGCCTTTGCCCGGTATTTTTCCAAGGAAGAATTCGGGCTTTATCTGGTAAAAAAGCTGTATCTGGGAGCGGACGAGGCGTCTCTTTCTAATCTGGCACAAATGTGCGTGGATCAGGCAGTAGTAGAAAAAGTGACCAGAGAACGCAAGGGGGTGGAGTCCCTCCGAAAAAAAGCGTTTGCAGACATTCTGGAGCGGGATTTTCCAAAACTGTCCAGACCCGGCAATCGAACCGGCCGAATGAAGATTGCCATGCTGCAGGAGGGAATCGACGGAATCTATACGGCGGAAAAGAAAATCCGGGAGCAGGTGGAGGAACTTTTTTCTATTCGCCATGCGGTTCATACGATGGATGTGATCCGGAAGCTGGATGCTTTTTACAACCATCTGGTAGACCCGGAATTTGAGGCACAGCATGGAGGACTCTCTCAGGTGCTTGCGGTGTCAGCGGAGGATTTAAAAGCGTTTGACTGGCAGGACTTTCTGGACGAGACGGCGGCAGAATCGTCGCTGGAAGAGATGATGCGCCAGATGAACAGCAGTGTGCCGTTGGAGGAAGAGGAGGGGGAACGGAAGGTTAAAGCGAGCCAGATTCTGGTCAGCGAAGAGGCGGCTTCCAGGATGCATTCTTATATCGAACTGCATTTTGGCACTTCCTATATGGAAGAAGCGGAGCAAAAGAGGCTGAACCGCCGGATCTGCCGTGGTGTTCATGCAGACTGTAAGCTGTATTTTACAGATGGTATTCTGCAGAACTATGTGCGGGAGAACAATACTTATGTGATGGCAAAGCGGACCTTTGAGATGAACCAAAGATTTTACCGGCAGAATGCCCGGGTGTCCAGACACAATATCAACGAACTGGGAGACATTCTGAAACGTTCTTTGCAGGCCCGCAGTGAGGAGGAGCGGTATGCGTCCTCCTACGGCAATATCGTGCCGGCCAGACTGTGGAAGGTGGGACGCTCCGAGGATGCCAGGCTTTTTGTACGGGAGACAAAGCGGAATCATTCGGACTTTGTCGTGGACGTGCTGATTGATGCCAGCGGTTCTCAGAGAAGCCGTCAGCATATGGTGGCGCTGCAGGGATATATTTTGTCGGCCGCTTTATCCAGAGCCGGGATTCCTCACAGGGTTTTTGGCTTTTGTACTTTCTGGGATCATACAGTTATGCGCAGGTTCCGGGAATACGATGAAGGCAGGGAGGCGGACTGGAGACTGATGGAGTTTACTTCATCTTCCAACAACCGGGACGGACTGGCGCTTCGGGCATCGGCCGACGGACTTTTGGAACGTCCGGAGGAGAATAAGGTGCTGATCATGTTAAGCGACGGGCGTCCCAATGATCTGGTAGTCAACCGGCCCAATGTAAAAAATCCGTCCATTTATACGGGAGAATATGCAGTCAAAGATACAGCAGCCGAAGTGCGCAGGCTGCGAAGTCAGGGCATCGCAGTGCTGGGCGTGTTCGCAGGGGAAGAGCAGGATCTGACTGCAGAGCGCCGGATTTTCGGCAAGGATTTTGCATATATTCGGGATATCTCCACGTTTGCCCACGTGGTGGGCAGATATCTGAAAAAACAGGTGGATGATCAATAAATGGATGGAATAAAAAGGAGGATATAATGAAAGAATATGAAGTAGTGCATGAGATTTTTAATGAGTGTGCCAACAACCAGATGCGGGATGTGTTTTTTGAGGAAGTCATGATCGATGATCTGGAAGCGTATATCCGCAGAAAGCACAAAGATCATGATCTGAAGCTCACCAGGGAAGAGCTGGCGGACGGGACGATCCTTTACCATGTGAATACGTCCGGGATGCTGCAGCGCTACACATTCACAGAGATCTAAACGTGCAGTCAGATGAAAGCGGAAGTAAAAACAGCATCGGAAGGAACGAAGGCCCCGAAGATGCTTCCAGACAACGGGGCGGAGTGGATGGAGATGCGGAA
>CAJTYJ010000040.1:0-14743 GCA_910583895.1 uncultured Lachnospiraceae bacterium | reverse complement strand
CGGAGTGGATGGAGATGCGGAACTGAAATAAAACAGCATCGAAAGGAACGAAGCCCAGGAAGGATATGAGGGGGCGAAGGCCCCGAAGATGCTTCCAGACAACGGGGGCGGAGTGGATGGAGATGCGGAACTGAAATAAAACAGCATCGGAAGGAACGAAGCCCGGGAAGGATATGAGGGGGCGAAGGCCCCGAAGATGCTTCCAGACAACGGGGCGGAGTGGATGGAGATGCGGAACTGAAATAAAACAGCATCGAAAGGAACGAAGCCTGGGAAGGATATGAGGGGGCGAAGTCCCCGAAGATGCTTCCAGACAACGGTGGCGGAGTGGATGGAGATGCGGAACTTTAATTAGGAGGACCAAGGTCTATGGCAAAGGTGATGGTGGAGAATGGAAAAATTATATACAGAAAGCTTCTTGATACCTGTGAGCTTTTGATTGCGGACCTGGTATGGGCCTATCTGCAGCAGGAAGATTTGCCGGCCAAGATGTGCTGCAGCAGTTTTCATGCTGAGATTGGAAGGGTGATTGTGATGGACCGCAACGGGAAAAAAGAGGTCTTCCAGTTTGAGAGCATGCAGGAAGCGCGGGAACTGCTGGAGCGGCTTCAGAAGGAGAACAGGGATCTGGCTGTGGGATACACAGAGGAAAACCGAAAAAGGTTTGAATAAATAAAACGAAGGAGGAAAAAATGTTTGAAACACTGAGGAAACGGGCAAGAAACACGTACATTTGGAGGATGATGCTTTCGCTGATCGGCATGGTCATCATCCTGGCAGCCACAAAAGGAGCAATCTTTCAGCTGGCCGCTGGTCTGAAAGGCATGGATATTACAGCCGATCCAGAGTCCTATGAAGGAAAAGCAGTGGTACTGGATGCCGAGTATTTTCTGACAGACTATGTAGAACATACGACAACAACGGTTCGGGATTCCGGCAGCCGCTCCACATCCACCAACGGCAACAGTTACATAGCATTTCAGTCTACCTACGAGAACGGGGCGGAGTCTTCCACCTGGTATTTTTACAGCATCTATATGAAAAAGAGCAAACAGGACATGCTCTACGAAAAGATGGATGAGACCTGGAATTTCCTGAATGACGAAAGCGGGATCACGGCACCGCCTGCACCGGTCAGGGTGATGGGTACCTGGACAAAGATGGATTCTCAGATGGAGCGGTACTATACAGAGACCATGACGGAGATGGGGATCGAAGAAGGAGAATATGACATTATTTACCTTTATACCCTGGATACCGGAAAACTGGGCAATGTAAATCCCTATCTTTTCTGGGCACTGATGGCCGGTGTGGTCCTTCTCCTTTTCTGGTTTATTGGCAGTCTGATCGGATGCTTCCGGAAAACATATGAAAAAGACATTCATAAATATCTGCAGAAAAACACCAACTATTCCATTGGTGAGATCGAAGCTGACTTCACAGGCGCTCACGCCATCGGAAAAGAACTGTGGATTGGCAGAAAGTGGACGGTCTATATGTGCGGCGTGAAGGCGCAGATTGTAAAGAACCAGGATCTGGTGTGGGGGTATTATTTCCGTCGTACCGGAAAAAATTATGTGAGTCAGATGCAGCTTTACACAGCAGATAAAAAATCAATCTACATAAGCCTTTCTGAATCTTTGACGAAAGATGCATTGCGGTATTATGGAGAGGAGCAGCCGCACATGATCGTGGGCTACAGCGCGGAGCTGGAGCAGGCATATCGAAAGAATTTCCAGGCGTTTTTGGATCTGAAATACAATCCGGTCATGAAAGAGGCACCGGAAGGAACATTTCTGAATATCTAAGAAATCATTGATAAAGTCATCACTTTTCTGGTCAAAAAAGAAGAGGAATAAAAAGGAAGGGGCTGCCGGCTGATGCCGATTTAGCCCCTGATTCCTGAAAAGAGAGAAATTCCATGTATAGAAACAGAATAGATTTTGATAAGCGGAGTCAATGACAGCAGAAAACAGAAGATTTTCTGAGTGTCCTCTCCTTAAATGGATTCCTGCATAATGGCAGCAATCAGTTCTAACAGCTTTTGCATATCCAGTGGTTTGGCCATGTGTGCGTTCATGCCGCTTGCTTTGGACATTCGACGGTCTTCGTCGAAGGCGTTGGCAGACAAGGCGATGATCGGGAGATTCGCCCGGGCAGGGTCTTCAAACTGCCGAATGGTGCGGGCGGCATCATATCCATTCATGACCGGCATCTGAATATCCATCAGAATCAGGCCGTACTCCTCAGGAGCAGCCTGCAGAATCTTATCCACGGCATCCTGTCCATTTTCTGCCGTGTCCACCAGAAATCCGATTTCCTGAAAAAGTTCAGTCTCGATTTCCAGATTAAGCTCGTTGTCGTCCACCAAAAGGATTTTTCGGCGTCTGAAAAGGTCTTTCACAATCTTCTCTGTGTCCAGAAAAGGAACAGGTTGTTCTGATCCGGTAGCCAGCCGAAGACTTACAGTAAAGGTGCTGCCATGACCAGGACTGCTCTGTACTTCGATGTTCCCGGACATCATTTCAACAAAATTTCTGGCAAGGGTGAGTCCGAGCCCGGTGCCGAAGACGCCGCAGGATGTGGTGTCGGACACGCGTTCAAAAGGATCAAAGATACGTTCCAGATCTTCTTTTTCTATACCGATTCCATCGTCCTGAACCAGGAACTGATAAAAGGAATAACCAGAAGACGGCTCTGGTTCTTCGGTAACCTTCAAAAGCACATGCCCGTTGTTTTCTGTGTATTTGACCGCATTGCCGCAAAGGTAGATGAGAACCTGGACCAGTTTGTCGCTGTCACAAAGGATCTCTTCGTGTTTGGTTTTGGAGAGGTCTGTCTGGAAAGTGATCTGCTTGGCACTGGCTCTGGGCAGGATATTCTCCTGCAGCCGTTTCAGAATATCGGAAAGACGGCACATGGATGTTGTGACCTCGATCGCACCAGATTCGATACGGGCCAGCTCCAGGATATGATCGATCAGACGCAGAAGATGTTCTCCGGAAATATTGATTTTATCCAGGTATTTGAGAAGTCTGTCCGGATTATGGATATGGGTTTTTGCAAGGGCCGTGTAGCCTGTGATGGCGTTTAAGGGAGTCCGCATGTCATGGGACATGTTGGACAGAAAAGTACTCTTTGTGACATTGGCCAGGCGGGCCTGATTCCAGGCGTCTTCAAAGATTTTCTTTTGTTCCATCTCATAACGGATCTCATCATCGACTCTTCGGGAGCCGAGGACAATACGGGAGCAATGGCCGGATTTGCCCACATCGGCAATCCGAAGTTGAAGATATTGCAGTTCGCCGCTCTCCGTGGTCCGAAAATTGTAATAAAAAGTATTGCTCTCCAAAAGACGTCTGCGGATTTCGGCTGGATCCAGAATCTGGGCTAAGGGTTTCCGGTCATCTGTGCAGACCCATGTTTTTATATAATCCGCTATAAATGCATCATAATCTCCGGTGCACAGTATTTTTTCAAAATGATGTGCAGCGCGGCTGCTCAGACGGTAGGGAAGGATCTGATTGGCATCCAGATCCACATAGAAGATGGAATCGTAGTTGATGCTGAGGCCTTCGATCACTTCCAGACGCTGCAGATATTCTGCTTCCTGGCGTTTCCTCTTTTCTGTGGCGTCTCCTACAAAGACATAAAAAATGTTGCCAAAAGATTTGCTTCGGATAAAGTGGCCATAATCTTCGACCCAGCGGACTTCACCGCCTTTCTGAATAATCCGGTATTCCACATAGTCCAGGTCATGCTGGCTGCGGGAAATCTGCTCCCAGATGCTTTTTTCCACTTCATTTAAATCTTCAGGATGTACGATTCCACGGAAGGAATTGCCGGTCAGAGCCTGAAATTCTTCCATAGTGTCACAATTGAAGATCCGAAGAAGAGCTTTGTTGGCATAGAGAATCTCTTCTGCTTCGTCCGCATGATAGATAAAAAATCCGCCTGGCATCTGGTCCATGAATTTTTTGATCTCATAAGCCACCTGATGGCAGGATGGGCCAAGCTGGGGGAGATCTGCTTTGCTTTCATTCGCAGATGTTTTGTCGGGAGTGTCCAGCGCTGATAATAAGTATTCAATAAGATCATGGTCTATTTTGATCAGGTTTTCCAAAGTCTGGTTCCTCCTCCCGCTTTGTTTTGCTTTTTTTATCATATCATTTTATGGAGGATTTGTCATGCTTTTTTCCTTTTTGGGCAGCAGTTTTAATAAAATGGGAGATTGAAAATCCATATCCGCATCCTGGCAGAGAAATATCCAGAAGAATGAAAGATACGGAAGGAAAATCCGGACGGACGCTGCTGGGCCATGTCCAGGAAACACCAGTCCATATTCTTATAAAAGAGTATTGAGACCATCCGTATTTTACGGTATACTTTAAACGAAGCACAGAAATTTCTGAAGTTACAGACAGGAACGGAGAGGATATGATGGGATATCAGGACAAATGGAATCTCCTGGAAGCAGAAGACGAGCTTGATGAGATGGAGCACAGGCAGCCGACGGAGGAATATCTGTTTTATCAGGCCGTATCCGGCGGTGATGTGGAAGCAGTTAAAAATAACTGCAGACAGGAACGGTTTCTGGACAGCGATGGAGTAGGGATTCTTTCCCGTAATCATATTACGAATTTAAAATATCATTTTGTCATTACAACTGCCATGGTCACCCGCCTGTGCAAGCAGAAGGGCATGGAGCTGGAGCAGGCGTTCCGGATGAGCGATTTCTATATTCAGCAACTGGATGACGTACATACGGTGCAGGGCGTGCGGAATCTGCACGACGCGATGGTGCTGGATTATACGGAGAAGATGTATAAGATCTGCCGGAGTGATACCAATTCCAGACACATCAGCCTCTGCAAGGAATATATCTACGCCCATATCAAAGAACGTATCACCATCGAGGATCTGTCTGAAGCGCTGGGGGTGTCCGCCAGCTATCTTTCCCGGTTGTTTAAAAAAGAAACCGGCGATTCGGTCAGCGCCTATATCCGCAGGCAGAAGATCGAGATCGCCAAAAATCTGCTGCAGTACAGTGAGTATTCCATGATTGATATTGCGAATCGATTGTCTTTTTCTTCACAAAGTCATTTTATCCAGCAGTTTCGGGAATATGTGGGGATGACGCCGAAAAAATATCGGGATTTGAATCATACGATTCAGTGGGACATTGTGACGGAGACGAAGGAGGACAAGTCCGGGGAATAAAAGCTCTGAGGAAACGAGGGAGTGCCGTAAAACGCGGCGCTCCCTCATTTGATTGGGAAAAAATGATTTAACAAATCAAAGAATCAGGCAGATTTCATTCTCATCCTCAAGGAGATCGGCAGGGATATGATTGCTGTCCATCTCTTGGCCGTTCAGGATGAGCCGTTCGCATCCGGACTCCCGCCTGTCCGGATTCTCGATCACGATGTGCAGGTATTTTCCCCGGAAATCCTTTCGGATCTCCAGATGGGTCCAGTCCTTCGGGATCGACGGAGACAGCGTGATACCTGTCAGGTCGGGGCGGAGGCCAAGGATGCCTTCCACACATCCCACCATCATGGTAGAGGCCGTTCCGGTCAGCCAGTGGACGTGGGAACGCCCCGGATGGACGCTTGCCCGTCCTTCTGTGAACTGGCCGTAACAATAAGGCTCCAGACGGCGGATTTCCGCGCGGTCGTTCCAGGCGGCGGGCGCATTTTCCATAAAGTAGGCAAAGGCGCGGTCCCCGTGTCCGCGCAGGGCTTCCGCAAGCACCAGCCAGCCCTGGGACTGAGAGAAGATGCCGGCATTCTCTTTGGTACCCTGGTTATAGATGACCGCCAGAGCGCCGTTGAATGCATGGGTGTGGTAGGGCGGGTCCATCAGCAGGGCGCCGTAGGGGGTGTTTAAGTGTTCATAGACATTGGAAAGCACCGTATCAGACTGTCCGTCAGAAGAAAGTCCGCTGATCACTGCCCAGCTCTGGGGATTGAGCCACAGATTCGCTTCCGGGTCTCTGGCGGCACCGATCTGCGCGCCCTCTTCGGTGTATCCGCGGATAAAGCGGTCCTGATCCCAGTACAGCTCTTGCATGGCCTTGCCCGTCTCCGCCTGTTTTTCTTCCAGATATTCTGCATACTCTGTATCTTCTTTATATTCCGCGAATCTTTTTAAAATGGTCATAGCATAGTAGAACTGCATGGCCACAAAAGACGACTCTCCGTCGGCGCCCAGGCGCAGGCAGTCATTCCAGTCCGCGTAAAGTCCCGCAGGCATGCCGTGAGGCCCGAGGTGGGCGAAGGAAAAGGATACGGCCCGTTTCAGATGTTCGTAGACCGTCGCCTCCTCTTTGTCTGCAAAGGGAATGATCTCATTTAGAAATGCAAGGTCGCCGGTCTCTGCGATGTACTTGTATACGGTGGGAAAGAGCCACAAGGCGTCATCCGCCCGGTAGGCGGGGTGGCCGGTTTCCTGCCGGTAGGAGGCGTCATCCGGGGTATCTTCCTGTCCCGGACAGTGGGTAAATTTTACAAGCGGGAGACCGCCCCCATTGCTCACCTGGGCCGAGAGCATAAAGCGGATTTTTTCCGCCGCCATCTTCGGCGCAAGATGGATGATTCCCTGAATGTCCTGTACGGTATCCCGGTAGCCGTAGCCGTTGCGCAGGCCGCAGTAGATGAAGGAGGCAGCTCTGGACCAGATAAAGGTCATGAAACAGTTGTAGGCGTTCCAGGTATTGATCATGGTGTTGAATTCCGGACTTGGGGTATCCACTTTCAGATGGTCCAGCTTTTTCTGCCAGTCGTCTTTCAGCTCTGCCAGTTCCCGGGCGGTCTGTTCTGCCGGGTCTGTATAAGTGTTCAGAACCGCGGACGATTCAGAGCCGCCGCCCGCCCCCAGCACATAGGCGACGGTTCTGGTCTCGCCCGGAGTCAGGGAGAGGATACAGGAGAGCGCACCGCAGGAATTTTCATTGTAGCTGGTCACATTTCCCAGATCCCCGGACGCGATTCCCTGCGGGTCGCCGTATCCGTGATATTTCCCAAGAAAATGTTCCTTCTCTCCGCAGTAGGAGGACACGTTTGCACCGGAGAGTCCAAAGAATCGTTCGGTTACATTTTTCTCATCAATCTGCTCCTGCTCGGACAGGGCGTCCAGGTTGCCGTGAATCTGCTGGATGATCCGGTCGCCCTGGAACTGCGTTCTGGAGATGAACAGCGAATACTGCAGATTTACCTGATCCTGTTCATAATTGCTGTGGTTGGTAAATTCCGCATAACCGGTCAGCGTCAGATCCCTTTGGACCTCCGAACGGTTCGTGACAGAAAGCGCCCACACTTCATGACTTTTTCCAAAGGGAACATAATAGAGGGCTTCGGATTCGATCCCGTCATAGCATGCCGTCATGCGGGTATATCCCATTCCGTGGCGGCAGGTGCTTTTGTAGTGTGCGAGATCCTTGCCCACCGGCTGCCAGGAGGCGGACCAGTAATCCCCGGACTGATTGTCGCGGATATAGAGGTATCTTCCCGGCTGGTCAAAATTGTTAAAAACATAACGGAGAATCCGCCCGTTTGCGCCGGATTTTACAAAGCTGTAGCCGCCGGCATGGTTGGAGATGATCGCGCCGTATTCCGGGGAACCCAGATAATTCACCCAGGGCGCCGGCGTATCCGGCCGGTCGATCACATACTCCCGGTTTTTGTCGTCAAAATATCCATATCTCATATGATGTTGTCTGTCCTTTCGTTGTAATATTTATCTATGTTAAATTAATAACGATCTGATGCAGGTCCTCTGACAATGCGATAAGATCCCGGCGGGGGATCAGGAGAAATGACTCTTCTCCCACCGGCAGTTTCCTGCCGTCACATGCAGCGGATCCGATGACATAAGAACCAAATTCTTTATGATTCCTGTTGCGGTATACAATGGTAAAGCGTTTCCCTGCAAAGGAGGCGGCAACGGAAGCAGTTCCATCCGTATCAAACTGGCAGGCCAGAAGCTTTGGATGCAGCACCAGATCGCCCGCCTCTCCCCGGACGCCGAAGACTTCCGTGAGCATGGTCATCATAAACCAGCTGGCGGCGCCGGTCAGATACTGGTACATGCCCCGTCCGTCTGCGCGGAAATATTCGGGAATGCCCGGATAGATGCGGCTTATGTCAAAATTCAGAGCCGTGTCCGCAAGGGTTTTCAACGCCTTGAAGCCTTCCTTTACAAAGCCTCTCCGATACAGGGCGTTGGCGTACATGGTTGTCATGTGGGAGAAAACCGCGCCGTTTTCTTTTTCCCCGTAGGCAAATCCGAACATGCGACCCATGTCGAATTTCAGTTCCTGAAAGTCCGTATTCAGACGGTACCCGCCGATTTCTTTCCGGTAGAGATAGTGATCCGCGCTCTTTGTGATCTTACGGATCTGCTCATCCTCCGCGACGCCGCTCATGATGGCAAAGACCTGTCCGGTGAGCATCATGCGCACCTGTCCGCCGAAAATTCCTTCCACCGCCCGTCCGTGGTTGTCATAATAACTGTTGAACCATCCTTCCTCTTCGGGGGCGTCGATCCATTCCTGCTCCCGTATATGTTCCATCAGCCAGTTTGCCTTCTGGACCAGATTAACCGCAAGGGCGGACAGAGAATGGGTGACGCGCCGGCCGCTGACTTCATGCCGGCAGGATGTGCAGTATTCCGACAGGATCTGCTGCTTTTTATGGATATTGTCAAAGGCTTCCGTGTCGTCTTCCAACAGAACTGTGAGCGCTTCGGAAAGCTCCGCCGTATGCGTGGAAGAATGACTGTCAAGAAGACGGATCAAGGCTGCCAGGTCCAGCAGATTTCCGGCATAGGCACAGGTAAATGCCACGCTCTCCCCATGCTCGGAGGCCATGTCCAGAGCGTCGTTCCAGTCAGCTCCCCGAAGCCGGAAGATGTTATGGCTGCCCACTTCATAGAAGGAGGTCAGTTGCTGGATCAGGAGATGCTCCAGGATGCTGCCGGTATAGACGGTATGCCCTGTAGTACACTGCCGGTCTCCATGGGCGGAATCCCACAGATCATCCGTGTCTGTTCCCCTCATAATCTGTGCATCTTTAAAATAAGGAACCTCCTGGTTCAGCAGTTCCACATCTCCGGTCTGATCGATATAGAGTCTGGTCGTCATCAGCGGCCAGAGCGCATGATCCATCCAGACCCGGGCGATTCCGTTCCGGTCGGCGATAAAGCTGCCGTTTCCGCTTCCGATAATCGTTGCATTCGTTCCGTCCATGCGCACGCCTTCATAGTTCGCTGTGATCATGGAGCGAACCTGCTCCGGATTCAGCAAAAGCAAAGAGAGACAGTCCTGCCACAGATCTCTCCAGCCGCGGCCCCCTCTTCCGTAGTCGTGATGGGGGAGGAAGGAGCAGCCGAATAACCGGCGCAGATAAGGCTGGAAGCAGACCCACTTCATCAGACGGTCAAAGCCGGCCTCTTTCGTGTGGAAATCGATGGCCACCTGGTTCTGCCAGTAGGATTTTGTTTCTTCCAGGGCCTTCTGGATCTGCCTGCCCGTATGATAGCGGTCGACCAGGTTTTGGATCTCTTCCCGGCTGTTTTCCACTCCCATGAGAACGATATAGTCCGCGCTTTCTCCGGGAGCAAGCAGGACCGGAGCAAAGCGGAAGGCGCCCATGGCTTCCCTGCCGGCGGTCTGATAAAAAGCCGGTTCACCAGGACAGGATTCATAGACCGCCCGGGGGTGCGTGAAAGTTCCGCCTTCGCCGATAAAACTTTCTACCGTGGGATAGAATGCCTCCGGCGCGCAGCCGTCTTCGGTCCAGCCTGCCGCATAATAGATGTTTTCATTTGGGCGGTGGCCCTTTTCGTCAAAAGACATGGTGGGACAGACAAGCACAGCATTTTGGGTTGTCTCGATCCGGTGGAGCATGGAAGTGACATTTCTGTGGTCGCGGATGTTGTCGGCGCTTCTTCCATAGATGGGGATGGCGGCATATGCTGTGAATTCCTGAGGGGTTTCTGCCTGGTTCCGAACCGTCACATACAGAATTTCCACATTGCTGTTCTGGGGGATGAAGGAAGTAGCCGCAGAGGTCAGCTGATGTACTCTGGAGGACCGGGTCAGGGTCTGCCACATGAATCCCGCAGTCAGCTCGTTGTCGTCCTGCGTGTCCGTGAATCGCTGCGCCTCCTGTTCTGCGGAGGATCCGGCAGCCGAGTACACTTCGCCGCTGCCCTTTCGGAACCAGAAGTTGCGGGTGGAACGATTATTATGAAGGTTCTCGGAGCTTACCGGTTCCAACAGAAAGGTCTCCTGGTCGATCTTGGCATCGCCGCCAAGGCTGGGGGTGACGGCGCTTTTCAGCCCGCATTCGGATGCAAGAGGGAAGTACAGGTAACTTGTATTTTCCGGCTGTCTGATCAGAAAACTGCCGTGTTCATCCATAAATTTTATTTGATTCAATAGTTCTGCTCCTTTCTAAAACATATATAGATGATGTTGGGGTCAAAAGGTTTTTTGCCCCCTGCTGCCTACGGATTGCTCCGCATTTCATGCTCCCGCAATCCTAAAAACATTCAAAATCCGCCCTATCGGGCTACTTTTTCATGTTTTTTCGGGTCCCAAAGTCATGTATTGACATGCAAGCATGTCATACATCACCTTTTGACCCTGGCATCATATAGATAAAGTTATCATAGAGGATATTACAGACCGGTATAAATAAAAACCATGCGAAAAATATCAGAATCATGACCTAAAACAAATTAGAAGATACAGGAGGCGTGTCTGCAGAATAAAATCACGAAAAATGTGTCATGAATTTGACATTTTGGTAAGAACTTTAATATATCCCGCCGGAAAATCCCGTTATAATTTGTGCAACAAAACGAGTGAAGGAGCTACTTCACAAAATATAACAGGAGGTTTTTCAAATGAAAAAGAGAGTTATCTGTGTCTTGTTAGCTGCGGCTGTGGCAGCCGGTTCGCTGGCCGGCTGCGGCGGCAAATCATCCGACGGCGGTGCATCGTCCGGTGAAGAAGGAAAGGTTATCAATGTCTACAGCTGGAATGACGAGTTCCGTAAGCGTGTGGAGGAGGTCTATCCGGAGGTGAAGGAAACCTCGACGGACGGTACTGTGACGACGTTAAATGACGGCACCGAGATCCACTGGATCATCAATCCCAATGAGGACGGAGTCTATCAGCAGAAGCTGGATGAGGCGCTTTTAAGACAGGCGGATGCTTCAGCAGACGACAAGGTGGATATTTTCCTGTCAGAGGTTGATTATGTGTATAAATATACAGACGCGGATGCGGATGTGGCCATGCCCCTTGCGGATCTTGGAATTGATCCGAACGCGGATCTGGCAGACCAGTATGAGTTTACAAAAGTAACAGCCTCGGATGTGAACGGTGTTCAGAGAGGCTCCACCTGGCAGTGCTGCCCGGGCCTTCTGGTATACCGCCGGGATATCGCCATGGACGTGTTCGGCACCGATGATCCGGAAGCGATTGGTGAGAAAGTGAAGGACTGGGATACGCTGAAAGCGACGGCAGAGGAACTGAAAGCAAAAGGATATTATACTTTTGCTTCCTATGCGGATACGTTCCGTCTGTACGGGAACAGCATTGAAGCTCCCTGGGTAAGTCCGGGCGAGACTACGATCAAGGTGGATCAGAAGATCATGGACTGGGTGGAGGATTCCAAAGAATGGCTGGATGCAGGATATCTGGACAAAAATGTAAAACGGCAGTGGGTTGACGACTGGAACAAGACCATGGGCTCTTCCTCTAATGTATTTGCGTTCCTCTTCCCGGCCTGGGGCATAGATTTTACTCTGAAGAAGAACTGGGACGGCGAGGACGGCGTCTGGGGCGTTACCAATCCGCCGCAGGAATATAACTGGGGAGGCTCCTATGTACATGCATGCACCGGCACCGATAATCCGGAGCAGGTAAAAGACATTATCCTTGCGGTTACAGGGAACCAGGAGAATCTGCTGAAGATCTCCAAAGAATATCTGGATTATACGAATACAAAGAGCGGAATGCAGAAAGTGGCAGAGGACAGCAGTTATGCTTCTGAATTCCTGGGAGGACAGAATGCGTTCCAGTATTTCGTTCCGGTTGCGGAAAGCATCCAGATCGCACCGCTTTCCGCTTATGATCAGGGATGCGTAGAGCTGCTCCAGAATTCGTTCAGCGATTATTTCCAGGGAGCGGTTGACTTTGATAAAGCAAAGGAGAATTTTGAGACGGCGATTATCGAGCGCTATCCGGACATTACAGCGATTCAGTGGCCGGAATAAAGAGAGAGTTGTACGGGGCACTTTTGTGCCCCGATGCATAAGGGATAAAGAAAGGAACAGTGTTTATGAAGTCCAGAAATAAAAAGATTGACTATTCGAAATGGGGATATTTCTTTATTCTTCCGTTTTTTGTAAGTTTTTTCATATTTTCATTTATACCGCTTCTGGATACGATCCGGTACAGCTTTTTTGAATATTATCGTTCTGGTATCAAGGAAGTCGGACCCAATTTTATCGGGATGGAGAATTATATCAGCCTTCTGAAATCAGACATGCTCAAATACGCGGCCAATACGCTGATTCTGTGGATTGTGGGATTCATTCCCCAGATCGTGATTGCTCTGGTGCTGGCGGAATGGTTCGTGGATGCCCGGCTTAAGATCCATGGGACGCAGTTTTTCAAGGTTGTGATCTATCTGCCCAATTTGATCATGGCATCTGCGTTTGCGATGCTGTTCTTTACCATGTTCTCCAATAACGGGCCGGTCAATGAGATTCTCCTGTCCATAGGGCTGATCAAGGAGCCGGTTGATTTTCTGGGTTCGGTCTTTGGCACCAGATCACTGGTGGGCCTCATGAATTTCCTCATGTGGTTCGGTAATTCCACGATCATGCTCATGGCGGCGATCATGGGAATCAGCCCGGATGTGTTCGAGGCTTCCGACCTGGACGGGTGCAACAGTTTTCAGCGGTTTTTCTATATCACGCTTCCGCAGATACGCCCAATCCTTGCCTACACCCTGATCACGGCGATCATCGGCGGCCTGCAGATGTTTGACGTGCCTCAGATTCTGACCAATGGTCAGGGTACGCCGGACCGTACGTCCATGACACTGATCATGTTCCTGAACAGCCATCTGAAGAGCCGGAATTATGGCATGGCAGGCGCACTTTCGGTCTATCTGTTTATTGTCAGCGGCATTCTGTGCTTCTTTGTATACCGAATCACGAACAATGATGATCCTGACGGTTCCAAAGCCGCGGCGAAGAAAGCAAAAAAACAGAGCAGGAGGGGATAGAGTTATGAAATCAAAACAGCCCAGTCATTTACGGAGTATCGTGGCGCATGTGGTACTGATCATTCTGTCATTTATGTGCCTGTTTTTTTTCTACATTCTGTTTATCAACGCAACAAGATCGCACGCAGACCTGCAGAAAGGATTTTCGGCGCTGCCGGGCAGTTATCTGTTTACCAATCTGAAAAATGTGGCCAACGACGGAACGTTCCCCATGTTCCGGGGAATTCTGAACAGTTTGATTGTCTCCGGCTGCTCCGCTGCGATTGCTACTTATTTTTCGGCCTTGACAGCCTATGGTCTGTACGCGTATGATTTTAAATTAAAGAAGGCGGCGTTTACCTTTATCATGGCGATTCTCGTGATGCCCACGCAGGTAACGGCTATGGGATTTCTCAGACTGATCACGAATATGGGAATGTATGACTCCCTGCTTCCTCTGATCCTCCCGTCCATTGCCGCTCCGTCCGTCTTTTATTTCATGTACAGCTATCTGCAGTCGTCTCTTCCCATGTCCCTCGTGGAGGCGGCAAGGATCGATGGCTGCGGAGAGTTCCGGACATTTAACCAGATCGTGCTCCCGATTATGAAACCGGCCATCGCGGTGCAGGCAATTTTTACGTTTGTAAGCTCCTGGAACAACTACTTCGTCCCGGCGCTGGTGATCCAGTCAAAGGAGAAGATGACCGTCCCGATTTTGATCGCGACGCTCAGGGGCGCGGACTATATGAACTTTGATATGGGCAAGATCTATACCATGATTCTGGTCGCCATCGTTCCGATCATTCTGGTATATCTGCTTTTGTCCAAATATATCATTGCGGGTGTGACGCTCGGCGGTGTGAAAGAGTAATAACTGTATAATTTATATAACCGGCGTTTAAAAACGGTCCACCTGTGCGGCTGGATGCTTATGCGGAGCATCCAGCCTGACTCCTGCATTCGCAAAATTTGCTTTTGCGGGTGCAGGGAATCAGCGCTGTTTACAGGATGGAAATGATGAATTGTCGTAAATACCAAAAAGAAAAGGCTCTCAATTTCGTGAAAACCTTGATTTTTCGCAATGCCATGATGCTGGGGTCAAAAGCCCTCAAAATAGAACCTTGAAAATTTAATATTTTACAGTAAATATAAGCATTCCATCGCTTTATAAGTTATAATAGTAATAACTAGGTGATTGCGAAACTCGCCAAGCTCGTTCGCAATTCTGATTCCAGACAAAGAAGAAAACCTGCAAAGCAGGATTTCGGGGATAAAAACAAAATATGGATGATTCAGGCGCACTTTAATAAAGCATTGCCCTATTTACGAAGTGGTAAGTCCTATGAGACCAGCGGCTTTAAACTGCGGATATATTCATGATGATGGATTCTGTCTGCAAGCAATAAGGAGCTTTGAATCATGGGCAGATTTATCTTCATCGGGGGAGTCCGATTTTT
>CAJTYJ010000039.1:493-38782 GCA_910583895.1 uncultured Lachnospiraceae bacterium | reverse complement strand
TTATACCATATCCGGTGAGGAGTTATTTTAATTTATAACAAAAAGAATCCCGTAAATAAAAAGGGGCTGTTGCGAAATAACCGTTATACGCCATATCTGGGATACTATTTGTGATCATATGATCCATATATTGTGTATAAACTGCGTTTCGCAACAGCCCCTTCTTTCTTTGTCAAGCATTCCTTTGCGAATGATTTTTATTTACCTGATAAGACAAGGCTGTGCTGACTGCCTCTTATCAGGTTCATGGTCAGAGTCCAGCTGCCAAGAGTGCTTCTCTAATGTGCTGTGTGGCTCGTAGGCGGGCTTTAACGTTTTGCACGATAAACTGGATAAAATGGGAAATTGGGCTTTAAAACGTGCGAGGAAACGGGATTGAAGAAAAGACGCTGCTGTGATAGAATATGATCAAAGGAACAATCGTGTCACTGCAAGGTGTTGGCCTCTCATTACATAAGATGGGAGGTGGTGCGGATGAAATTTGACTTTAAAGACCTGATGGCCTTTGGTATGTTCATTCTCGCATTACTGACCTTTATTATAAAGTTCTGTCAGTAGCGTTTTAAGTCCCGGAAACGGGCACAGAAAAACCACCCTTGTATACTTGGCGGTAGCAGGGTGGCAATTCTGTCATTTTCTTTATCGGCCAACCCCTTGTGGGCGGTTGTTCCTTTTATGCTCTAAATATACCATATCCCACGGCAGGACGCAAGGGCGAACTGCTGTTCATTCCCACAAACTTACAACAAAATAAGGCAGATCGGCAGCAGGCACAAGCTTTGAGAACAGACAGGAGCGGTTGAGTTTCCTGAAGCAGTTCAGACCGGAGGATTTAAGCATAACTTTGGAGCGGGAACCTGATAACAGGTATGACCAGAATGCGATCTGCATAGTTGTACATATTCGCAGCATCCGTCGCCGGACAGTGATCGGGGTACATCCCCAAAGGACTGGCGCGGGAACTGGCAAAGGTGATCCACATGGGCATACAGGTAAAAGCGTCTCTGATGCAGATCATCGGCGGGTACAGCTATAAAGAGAATCTGGGCGCGCTGGTGAATATCACAGTATATAAAGAAACGCCCTTACCAGTGCGCCAACACTGGCAGGGGCAGAGAGTAACCCGCACATACTCAAAAAAGCTGGATACTGGCTGTATCATACCATATCCGGCGACAAAAAGAAAGGATATCTAAAAAAATGGAAAACGACAAGATTACAAAGAAGCAGGAAACTGCTGCCAGAAGCGAAACATTAGCATCCGAAACAATCAACATGCTGGGGAGCCAGTGTGCACGTCTCGAAAAAATCATCCGGGATATTTTGATATTTGCTGTTTTTGTGGTCCTGTGCCTTGTGGCTGCAAATATCCGCTGTTCGCAGGCAAACGAACGGAACAACCAGAGATGGATTGAATATCTCTCCCAGTATGACTTCGTATCGCAGGACGGCGACGGATACAATTATTTTAACTCGGATTTCGGCGGAGATGTGGTCAACGGGAAGGAGTGATACATACGGACTATAAAAAAGAGATTATTAATATATTGGAAAAAATCGAAAATGATGAAAGCCTAAAACTGATTTATTATTTTGTCAGTTCAGCAGAAGAGGAAGAAAATAATCAGAGAAAATGAGGGCGTTTATACGCCTGATAGAACCAATTCAAGAAAGGATGGTAAAAATTCCCATGGAATCGAATAAAAAGCCCGTCACAGGCCCAGAGCGCGTTTACAAGCCTTATACTGCGAGAGAACAGAAAACAGGGGCAAGAACCCCTGCAGGAGACATGCAGAAGATTATAACGAGGATACAGCAGATTGAGGCCCCGGCACTGCTTGCGAAGATTTCAGTCTTTGTAGAAAGCCGGATAGATGATATGGAGGAAAAACATATGAATGAAAATACAAACACATTCGGCGTAATTATGTGGGCAGCAGTCCAGGCATGAAAATCCATCTGCCCATGATCCAGATTATGATAGGGACCGCCTGCAGAGTGGGTGAAATCTGTGGGCTGACATGGGCGGATGTGGATATGAAAGGCAGAACCATCAGCATTACACACCAGATGAACTATGACCGGATCAACGGCCAGATGAAATATTTTATAAGCACTCCAAAGACAGAAAGCGGAGTTCGTAAGATTCCCATGACAGATCAGGTATACCGGGCATTTGTGGAGCAGAAAAAGCTGAATATGATGCTGGGAAGATGCGGTGACTATGAGTTGGACGGGTACCGGAATTTTATTTTCCTGAACAGCAACCAGCGGCCCTATAATTATAAATCGTTCAATTACATCCTGTATGGGATTGTCAGGAGTTACAACCGGGAAGAACAGGAACGGGCAAAGAAGGAGAAGCGGGAGCCGGTCCTGCTGCCGGTGATCTCCAATCATATCCTGCGGCATACCGGATGTACCCGGATGGCGGAAGCCGGTATGGATGTAAAGGCATTACAGACAATTATGGGGCATTCTGACCCAGCTGTCACGATGAAAGTATACAATCATGTGGATCAGGAGCGGTTAAAGAAAGAGATCAGAAAGATGGAAAATGTGATATAAGAATTTTCAGGGGCATCTGCAGGCGGGCAGGTGCTTCTTTCTTCTGGAAATGGTGGTGAATTGTCGTAAAAGTGTCGTAAATTCCAAAAATAAAAGGCTCTCACTTTCGTGAAAACCTTGATCTTTCGAGGGAGTGGAGGGCTTTTTACGGCCCCCCAAGTGTTATGAATGAAATACGGATATGTCTTCCTTACAGTTAATATCATAACAACGAAATGTGTCCAAAGTATGTCATGCTTCTAAAAGAATTCTAAAAAGGATAAACAAAACTGGAAAAAACAGAAAAGAAAATTCTGATTTTACAGGACTGGCCGGTTTTTGCGTTTGCTGCAAAAATCGTGTCATATGAAACAAGCTGCTTCTCATAAGCTTACATAAGCCGTGGAAGAACAGCAGGGGAAGGAAATGTCGGGACGCAACAAGAAGCAGTGGATATCAGGAATCCTGGGGATCCTGTGCCTTGGAATACTTGGGTATACAGCAGGACACCGGACAAAAAGCGGCGCTTTTGCAGAAACTGTGCGTCAGGAGGTGCTCCAGGAGCCAGCGGAGACAAAAGAAACAGAAGAACCGGAGACAAAAAAGATCGCTCTGACCTTTGATGACGGTCCTCATCCGGTCTATACGGAACAAATGCTGGATGTGCTGAAAGCGGAACAGGTTCCCGCCACTTTTTTTCTGCTGGGACAAAATATAGAAGGACAGGAGGAAATCGTCAAAAAGATCGCTGAAGAAGGGCATTTGATCGGTAATCACACGTTTCACCATGTGCAGATCACCGGGCTTTCCAAAGAACAAGCCTGTGAAGAAATCGAAAAGACCAGCTGTCTGATTGAGGAACTGACAGGCAAGGGCACAGAGTATGTGCGCCCGCCTTTTGGCACCTGGAACGAAGGTCTGGAATCCAATCTTAATCTGATTCCGGTTATGTGGACCATCGACACCCTGGACTGGACTACACAAAATGTGGATTCCATCGTAAATCATGTGATGAAAAATGCCGGGGAAAATGATATAATACTGATGCATGACAGCTATGAGAGTACTGTACAGGCTGTAAAACGTATCATCACTCTTCTGAAGGCAGAAGGGTATGAATTTGTCACGATCGATGAGATGTTGTTTGACTAGAAAAGGAGATCTCCATGAACTTGTTTGACTATATGAGAACCAACACGATGAAGTCCGAAGCCCCATTGGCTTCCCGGATGCGTCCGGCGGCACTTTCGGAAATTGTGGGGCAGCAGCATATTCTGGGGAAGGATAAGCTGCTCTACCGGGCGATCCAGGCGGACAAGCTGGGGTCTGTCATCTTCTACGGACCGCCGGGGACCGGCAAGACCACCATTGCCCGGGTGATCGCCAACACGACCAGTGCGGAATTCACCCAGCTCAACGCCACGACGGCGGGAAAGAAAGATATGGAGGAAGTCGTGCGTCAGGCAAAGGACAGTCTGGGCATGTATGGAAAACGGACCATACTCTTTGTGGATGAGATTCATCGCTTTAACAAAGGACAGCAGGATTATCTGCTGCCTTTTGTGGAGGACGGCACGCTGATCCTGATCGGAGCCACCACGGAAAATCCATATTTTGAAGTCAACGGAGCGCTTTTGTCCCGTTCGATTATCTTTGAACTGAAGGCACTGGAAAAAGAAGAGATCAAATCGCTCCTTTTAAGAGCGCTGACGGACGTGGAAAAAGGAATGGGTGCCTACCATGGTGTGATCGAAGAGGAGGCACTGGATTTTCTGGCGGATATGGCCGGAGGAGATGCAAGAAATGCGCTGAACGCCTTAGAACTTGGGATTCTGACCACAGAGTGCGGTCCGGACGGGAAAATTCATATTACGCTGGAGGTGGCCTCTGAGTGTATCCAGAAAAAGACCGTGCGCTACGACAAAGGCGGTGACAATCACTATGACACCATCTCTGCGTTTATCAAGAGCATGAGAGGATCAGATCCGGATGCGGCAGTCTTTTATCTGGCAAAGATGCTGTATGCAGGCGAAGACATCAAATTTATCGCCAGACGGGTGATGATCTGCGCTTCGGAGGACGTAGGCAATGCAGATCCGCAGGCACTTCCGGTGGCGGTATCTGCGGCGCTGGCGGTGGAGCGCGTGGGGATGCCGGAAGCACAGATCATTTTGTCCCATGCGGTTTCTTATGTGGCATCCGCGCCTAAGAGCAATGCTGCCTGCATGGCCGTCTCTGAGGCCATGGAGGCGGTAAAGAGCACAACAACCTCCGTACCGGTTCATCTGCAGGACCGGCATTATCAGGGGGCCGGAAAACTTGGGCGCGGAGCTGGTTATCTGTACGCCCATGATTATCCGGAACATTATGTGAAGCAGCAGTATCTGCCGGATGAAATCAAGGACAGGACCTTTTATCATCCGACAGATATCGGATATGAAGAGGAGATCAAAAGGAGGCTCAACCGGCTTCGGAACCGGTGAGCAGCCGTCAGACAGTTACAATCCAGGTGTTGTATCCAAGACGTTTGAGTTCCTGCTCCAGCTGGACCGCATTCTGCAGGTTATGGAAGGCGCCGACCTGTACGCGGTAGAGGGGCTGGCGGCTTATGGCATCTGTTTCTGCTCCCTGAGCTTCGGTCTGGAAAGAAGACCAGGGTGCAGAGGGAGAAGATGTCATGGAAAGAGCGGAGGCTTCCTCCGTGTTTAAGGTGTCCATGATGCCGTCAGCGATGGCCTGGGCAATTTCGTCCAGGCGGGTGTCAAAGAGCTGGTTGTCTTTCTGACTGTCCAAAAACCCTGCCTCCACCAGAAGGGCGGGCATTCTCGTCCGGCGAAGAACTGCCAGGTCCGGCCGGACGTCCACATTGATGTTCCGAAATCCCAGTCCTTCCAGATTCCGGTTGATATTTTCTGCCATGGGGACCTTGATTCCCTGCCGGTCATAGATCAGCGTCTGGACACCATTGTATTGTTCCGGATAGGTTCCCATGTTCCGGTGGATGGAGACGAACAGATCGCCGTTTGCGGCATTGGCAAGTTCTGCTTTTTGCACGACGGACTGACTCAGGTCTCCGGTTCTTGTATAGACCACATCGTAGCCGTTTCGGGTCAGGATCTCTCCGACGGCATTTGCCAGGCGCAGGGTATCATCGCTCTCCCTTCGCCCGTTGAAGACGGCGCCAGGATCGGTCAGTCCGTTATGTCCCGCGTCGATGATGATTCTGTTTATCATATTAATTCCTGAACACGTTTTCCAATAGTATATGAAAAACTGCTTTGCAGTGTGACAGGACCGGGCCGTTTGTCGCGGGGCCGGGACGGAAAAGACTGGATTTTTTGCAGGGGATAGCGTATGATGAAAAGAACGGAAACAGGAGGCAGAAGAATATGGATGAACAGACCCGATTTCGGACAGCACTGGCAGCTCTTTGTGCCAGCGGAGAAAAGAAAGGAAAAAAGCTGAACAAAGATGAGATCCAGGCTTTTTTTCAGGATATGGACCTGGATCAGGAGCAATACCATCTGGTATATGCCTATCTTGCATCAAAAAACATCCAGGTAGAGGGCGAAGAGCTGCCTGGGGCGGCTTTGGAAGAGACGCCTTATACAGAAGAAGAGCAGGCGTTTTTAAGGCAGTACAACAAGGATCTGCGGGGAGTGGACAAGCAGCCTCAGGAGGCGCTGCCGGCACTGTTTTGTCAGGCAGCAGACGGCGACAGCAGGGCAAAAAAACTTCTGACGGAACATTTTATGGATCGTGTGCTGCCCATTGCCAGGCAGTACGCGCATCAGGGTCTTCTGATCCAGGATCTGGTGCAGGAAGGACATCTTGGCCTGATGGTTGGTGTGGATACCATTGGATTAAAAGAAAAGGAGCTGTCAGAGGAAGCATATCTGGAGCGGGAGATTCACCGGGCAGTGCGCACGGCTCTGGATGTCCAGAACGGTTCTGACAGCACCGGGGAACAGATTACAGAGAGGCTGAACCGGATGGCGGATTCCATCACGGAACTGACCCGGGATCTGGGAAGGCAGATCACGCCGGAAGAGCTGGCGCTGTATCTGGATACGCCTTTGGAGGAAATCGAAGATTTGCTTCGAATTGCAGGAGAGCATATAGAGATGGCAAAAGAAGATCGTTAAAAAAATCACAGGCCGTGTCTTTCGGGACATGGCCTGTGATGATAAATAATGTTTTATTCCGGTACAACAATCTTTCCTGCCGCTGCGCAGGCCGCTGCTGTTGCAGGAGAGGCAAGGAAGATCTCCACTTTGGAGGTGCCCATACGGCCGAGGAAATTTCGGTTGTTGGTGGCGACTACCCGCTCTTTGTCAGAAAGGATACCGCCGGTTCTGCCGCAGCAGAGTCCGCATCCGGGATGGGTGATGATGGCGCCGGCTTCTGCCAGAACGGCCAGAGTACCGTCTGCAAGAGCCTGTTCATAGATCTTCCGGCTGGCCGGAGTGACGATCAGCTTTACAAAGGGGGCCACCTTCCTGCCTTTCAGGATCTGGGCGGCTCTTTGCAGGTCTTCAAGGCGTCCGTTTGTGCAGGAACCGATGAAAACCTGGTCAATGGGTGTTCCGGCAAGCTCACGGACCGGACGGATATTGTCCACCTGGGAAGGGCAGGCAAGAACCGGAATCAGATCTTCCGCCCGGTAGCGAAGGGTACGGATATAAGCGGCATCCGGATCTCCTGTCAGCGTTTGTTCTTTTTCTGTCAATTCTATCTGGCAGTATTCTGCCGTCTTCTCATCGGGCGTAAAGAGCGCACATTTGGCTCCGGCCTCAATCGCCATATTGGCCATGGTCATGCGGCTGGCAACGGTCATGCGTTCCACGGTGTCTCCGCAGAATTCCAGAGCCTGATAGGTGGCTCCGTCTGCCCGCAGATCGCCGATCAGCCGGAGGATCACGTCTTTGGATGTGACATTGGCAGGAAGCTGTCCTTCGATGATGACCCGGATGGTCTCGGGAACCTTGATCCACATGGCTCCGGTGCCCAGGATACTTGCCATCTCTGTGTAACCGATTCCCGAAGAAAATGCACCCACGCAGCCGTAAGTGGTAGTGTGGCTGTCTGTACCAAATACGATGTCTCCCGGTTTTACATAGAGAGCTTCCGTCATAAGCTGATGGCAGATGCCGTCGCTTCGATGGATGTGTTTCATGCCGTATTTTTCCACGAAGGCGTTGCCGACACGGAAGTGCCTTGTATCGTCCACCTGGCTTGCCGGCACCAGATGGTCATAGATCAGAACGACTTTGTCCGGATCCCAGAGCTTCTGAAAGCCCATCTCTTCGAATTTTTCCGCCACGAAGGGGATAAAGATGTCATGGATCATTACCCGGTCCACGGAGACGGTAACGATATCTCCCGGTTTTACGGCCTTTTTGGTGTTGCGGCTTATGATTTTTTCAATGATGGTCTGTCCCATGGCTTATCCCTCCAATCCGTTCAGACGGCGCATGGCCTTTACCAGCCCGCCGGCCTCAATGATATCCACCAGGTTTTGGGGAAGTGATACGATCGGATATTCCTTTCCCTGGTGAAGGATCTTTTCGTTTACCCGGACTTCCACCATGTCTCCTTCTGATACGGCATCCCAGAGGTCGGGATGCTCGATCAGGAGCAGTCCGTTGTTGATCGCGTTGCGGAAGAAAATCCTGGCAAAAGATTTGGCGATCACGCAGGAAATCCCCAGGGCTTTGATGATCTCCGGTGCCTGTTCCCGGGAGGAGCCGCAGCCAAAATTTTTTCCGGCTATCAGGATATCTCCTTTTTGAATCTGAGCCGCCAGTTCGGGGCGAAGAGGGGAAAAGGCGTAAGGCGCCATGTCCTGTACGGTTTTCAGAGCAAGGTATTCGGTGGGGATGATGATGTCGGTATCAATATCGTCTCCAAGGGTCCACACCCTTCCGGTAAATGTCTCATTCATATGGTTCTGCTCCTCTCTATACCATATCTGCTGTTGCGATCTCTCCTTTGATGGCAGAAGCGGTCACGGTTGCTGCGCTGGCCAGGTAAACAAAAGAGTCTTTGTGTCCTGCCCGCCCTTTGAAGTTGCGGGTGCCGGTGCTGATCAGGGTCTCTCCCTCTCCGATGACACCCTGGCAGCTGCCCCAGCAGACGCTGCAGTTGGGGTTCATAACGATGGCTCCGGCTTCCATAAAGATCTGCAAAAGTCCTTCATCCAGTGCCTGCCGGTAGACGGCCTGACTTGCGGGAACGACCAGAAAACGCACCAGAGGATGAACTTTTTTCCCTTTGATCAGGGAAGCGCCCACCCGAAGGTCTTCGATTCGTCCGTTGTTGCAGGAACCAAGAAACGCTTCATCAATATGGATTCCCGCCGCTTCCCCGGCCGGACAGATGTTGTCCACAAAATGAGGTTTTGCCACAATAGGAGCAATCGTGGACAGGTTAATGTGGTAGGTCTTGGCAAAGACCGCGTCCTCATCGCTTGTAAAACACGCCCTGGGGGTTCGGCCGTGGCTGTGCAGGTATTCCATGGCGATCTCGTCCACTTCCATGAGAGCTGTCTTGGCCCCGGCCTCCACACAGAGGTTACAGATGGAGATGCGGTCGCTCATGGTCAGCGTCTTTAAACCTTCTCCGGTGAATTCCATGGCTTTATAATTGGCTCCGTTGGCTCCGATCTGCCCGATGATGGTCAGGATTAGGTCCCTGGCATAGACTCCTTCTGGCAGACTGCCGGTCAGATGGAACCGAAGCGTCTCCGGTACCAGCACCCAGGATTTGCCGGTTACCATGGCATAAAGATAATCCGTACAGCCAACGCCCGTTCCAAAGGCGCCGAGGGCACCGTAGGCGCAGGTATGGCTGTCAGCGCCGAAAATCAGTTCTCCCGGACAGACATGATGCTCCATCATGATCTGATGGCAGACGCCCTGTCCTTCATAAAATGTGATGCCATGTTCTTTTGCAAAGTCCCGCATTTTTTTCTGGGAGGCAGCAGTTTTGGGGCTGTCTGCAGGGACATTGTGGTCTACAACCCACACGAGTTTTTTCACGTCTGCGATGTGTGGATGTTTCAGCTGATGGTGGTACATGTCGATGGTGAGATGCGTGGTGCCGTCATTGCTTAAGAGCTGATCTACTTCCACGGTATGGATCTCTCCGGCTTTTACCATGTCCGCGCCGGCAGCCCGGGCGATGATCTTTTCTGCGATTGTCATTCCCATCTTACTCCACCTCCTTGTTTAACGATGCGATCAGGCCGCCTTGATCCAGGATCCCCTGCATATAGGGCGGAAGCTTGGTGCAGATATAGTCCTGTCCTTTGGTCTTTGCAATGCCTTCTGTCAGGGAGAGTTCCATCTCGTCCCCGTCTGCCACATGATCATAGAGCTCTTTGCAGACGATGACCGGAAGTCCGATGTTGATGGCATTGCGGTAGAATATCCGGGCAAAAGATTTGGCGATGACAGCCCGGACTCCCAGCGCTTTTAAGACAGCCGGCGCCTGTTCCCTGGACGAGCCGCAGCCAAAATTCTCAGCCGCAACCACAAAGTCTCCTGGTTTGACATTGGAAGCAAATGTGGGATCAAGAGATTCGAATGTATGTTCTTTCATCTCTTCGATCGTAGGAAAGAGCAGATACTGAGATGCAATAATCTGATCCGTATCCACATCGGTGTGAAATTTAAAAATGTGTCCCATGTAAAGGTGTCCTCCTTAAAAATAAAAAAGGAGCTGCATGTGTATGACAGCTCCTGTGAGATATCTGTTGTGAAGACAAAAGAGCAGGTCAGTTCTCCTCCGGTGCTTCCTCGACTTTCGGCTCCGGAAGAAAAATGTGCACTTCGTTGATGCGGTTTTTTTCCACGGAATCTGCGACCAGGCGGATTCCGTTTTCGGTGACTGCTTCTTCGCCCACCTCGGGGAGATGGTCCAGAAGTCCGATGAGGATGCCGCCGATGGAGTTGTAGTCTTCGGATTCCAGGCGAAGATCTCTTTCCTCCAGCTTCAGGTTGTCATTTAAGTCGTCTAAGCTCATGGCTCCGGCTACCACATATTCCAGATCGGTGATCTGGGTGATCAGCTTTTCCTCATCTTCATCGTATTCGTCCCGGATATCTCCGATGATCTCTTCCAGCAGATCTTCCATGGTGACCATGCCGGAAGTGACACCGTACTCATCCAGCACGATGGCCAGGTTGGTGGCGCTTTTTTTCATCTCAAGCATGATGTCGGAAGTCTTCTTGTGCTCATGGGTATAGAGGACCTCCCTTAAGATATTGCGGGCGTTAAAATGCTCCTTATCCTCATAGATCAGAAGATCTTTGACATTGATCATGCCGATGACATTGTCGGTGGTCTCTTCATAGACCGGATAGCGGGTGTATTTGTCTTCTTTGTACAGCTCCAGCATATCGCTGTAGCTTGCCGTGACATTGAGAAAACTCATATCCACTTTCGGGACCATGATATCTTTGGCGGTGGCGTCTCCGAAATCAAATACATTGTTGATCATCATGCGCTCTTCCGGTTCGATGACTCCGTCCTCGTGGCTGACTTCCACGATGGTGCGGATCTCTTCTTCTGTGTAGGTTTCGGATTTGTCGCCCGGGTCCACGCGCATAAGAAAAAGAATCCCCATGGACAGGTTGTTCATAACGAAGATCAAAGGCGTCGCCACCAGCATCCATCCATAGATCAAAGGCGCATAGGCGAGGGCAATCCTCTCGGAATGGATGGTGGCGCAGGTCTTCGGGGTGATCTCTCCAAAGACCAGAACCAGCAGAGTCAAAACTCCGGTGGAGATGCCCGCTGCCAGAGCCGCCAGCCCGGTGCCCGCCAGCCATCTCGTCACCAGGATGGTGGAGAGCGAAGAGGCGGAAATATTTACGATATTGTTTCCGATCAAAATGGCGCTTAACATCTTCCCCTGGTCTTCGGTGACCTTGGAGAGGGTGATGGCACGCCGGCTGCCTTCGTCAATCAGATTTCGGATTCGGATTTTGTTTACAGTTACCAGTGCGGTCTCCGCAGATGAAAAGAACGCGGAGAGACCAATCAGGGCCAGAAGTACCAGCACCTGTATGGCGTCACTCGGATCCAAAGTAGTTCACTCCTTTTGAAATGCTGCAGTGTCCTTTGCTGCTGCCTGGCCAGGAACAGTAAATGGCGCTGCTGTTTTTTGTATAGTTGCAGTGAGGTCTGTCCGGTGTCCTGCACTGCCGGGTAGTTATTAAGTATACGGTATTTGGGAAGAAAATGCAATACCCAGACATAAATGAAAAGCAGGTGAATACAATAAAAACAGGAACAAGGAAGGGAGTTTTATGATGAAACAGCCAAATATAAATGCATATACCAATTCTGCGGTTCGGATCCTGAAAGCGCTTCTGGTCTCTTATGTGGTGACCGGGCTTTTGCTTCTTCTGATTGCCGGGCTTTTGTACCGGTTTCAGCTGGAAGAAGGGAAAGTTCAGATCGGGATCATCCTTACCTATATTCTGTCCTGCTTTGCAGGAGGATTTCTGGCTGGAAAGATGATGAAGAGCAGACAGTTTTTATGGGGTGTGCTTTTGGGACTTCTGTATTTTCTGATTATGCTGCTGGTATCTCTGGCCGTAAACAGGGAACTGCAGAGCAATACAGCCGGTTTTCTCACTTCCTTTTTGCTTTGTATGGGCGGCGGAATGCTTGGCGGGATGTTGTCATGAAGCGTCTCTTCTTACATAATCAAAGACCCCGCTGCAAGCAACGGGGTATCAAACTTGCAGCGCTGCTAAGCAGCGGGGTCTTTGACCTTCGCGGCAGCCGCCAGATGTCTGCAGGCAGCCACTTGGCCCGTTGCCCGCGGGAATAAACAGTTTGTTCCCGGGCGCTACCTTTGTTTTGCGGCCCGGGAACACAGATGCTGTCGGTTCTGTTACATGCTTTTTACAAAACAGTCAATGTGATAGATGGCGGCTCCTACGGCAGAAGCTTCCGTGCGGTAGTGGCACACCCGGATAAAATCTCCGTTTTGTTCAAAAGGATTCAAAGAAAGGGCCTTCTTACGGATCTGTCCGATATAATCGGTCATGTAGGAACCCACATTTCCGCCCAGAACGATGTCGCAGTCGTAGCACATGCGGAGGTTGTTGACCGCCACTGCCAGGTGGTCCAGATATTCATCGAACACACGTTTGTATCCACAGTTCTCATTTTCTTTTAATTTCTCAAAGAACTGCTTTAAATCCCCGTTTGTAAAATCAGACAGTACTTTTTCCGAACAGTACGCATCCAGGCATCCATACTGCCCGCAGTAGCATCTCTTTCCATGGGGAACGATGCACATGTGGCCGAATTCGGAAGAACGGTTGTTGCTGCCCTTGGAGACGTTCATGCCGTCCATGGTGGCGCCGCCCACGCTGCTGCAAAGAGACAGATAGACCATGGTCTGCCCCGAACCGTTAAACCAGCTCTCTGCAAGCCCTGCAGAATTGGCATCGTTGAACAGCAAAAACGGATAGGAAAGATGCCGGCCGATCCGCTCATAGATCCCGTGGGATACCTGAATGACTGTCGCATACGATATGGTTTTTTGATCTGCATTGATGATGACCGGCATGGAGATGCCTGCGCCTAGCAGCTTGCTCCTGGGAATCCTGTGGCCATCTAAAAGCTGTTCGATCTCGGAGCACATGAATTCATAATAATCTTCCGTATCACAAAAAGGGAGACGCATCCGTTTGCTGGCGATGATGTTGATGTCCAGGTCGATGACGACGATGGAGAGATGTTTTCTTGTGATATTGATTCCCAGAGAATAGCGGGCATGAGGCGTGCAGCGGAAAAGGTGGGCCTTTCTTCCTCCGGTTGATTCAAAAGAGCCGGCATTGTAGATCAGACCTTCCATCTTGAGCTGATTCAGACTGTTTGTTACGGTTGGGAGGCTGAGCCCTAATTTTTCAGAGATGATCTGGCGGGAGCTTTGCCGGTCGTAATAAATCAGACGGTAAAGCTCCCCGTTATTTTTGGATTTTGTGCTGTCTTCGGACAAATCGGTATCCTCCTCGGTCACTGCAGTGCATGAAATTCTTTCTTCATTATAACAGAATATACAGAAAGGTCAAAAAAAAGTAAAGTAAAATATTTTATTTAATAGTATTTGTAAAATTGTGAAATAAATCACAAAATACTCGGTTTTAGTAGAAATTATTCACAAAAATAACAAAAGATAATCGTGAAAATGTACCAAACTTAAATAAAATTATTGACAAAAGTAGCCGGGAATATTACACTATAAAAAACGTAGCACGAAAACACAACCACTTTTTCAGAAAGGAAACATGTTATGGATGAGATCAAGATGCGGGTATCCGGAATTGAGAAATCATTTCCCGGGGTGAAAGCGCTCAGCAATATTGAATTTTCCGTACGCAGGGGGACCGTCCATGCACTTTGCGGCGAAAATGGTGCGGGAAAGTCGACGCTGATGAAGATCATCATGGGTCTTTATAAGGCGGATAAAGGCCAGATCTACATCGACGGGAAACCGGTTGAGATCAAAAACCCCATTCAGGCGAGGGAATACGGGATATCCATGATCGCACAGGAACTGAATTATGTGCCGGAACTGTCCATTGAAGAGAACCTGTTCATGGGACGGCTGCCGGTGACACGGTATAAAAAGGTGGACTGGAAAAGAGTCCGGCGGGAGGCGGAAGAATTTCTGAAAGAGGAAGGGCTGCCCTATTCGCCTTCTCAGAAATTAAAGACACTGACCGTATCCGATATCCAGATGCTGGAGATTATCAAGGCCATCACCAACAATGCACAGATCGTGATTATGGATGAGCCCACCTCATCAATCACGGACCGGGAGGTAAAACAGCTGTTTGGCAAGATCGAGGAGCTGAAGAAAAAGGGGGTTGCCATCATCTACATATCCCACAAGATGGACGAGGTGTTTCAGATCGCAGATGACATTACCGTTTTGCGGGACGGAACGGTGGTGTCCACAGACCGGGCAGAGGACCTGGATCTGGATACGGTCATTGCCCGGATGGTTGGAAGAAAACTTTCCAATGTATATCCAAAAGAAGAGATCCCCATCGGAGAAAAGGCCATCGAAGTGGAACATTTCTGCCAGGACGGCATGTTCGATGACGTGAATTTTTATGCGAGAAAAGGGGAAATCGTGGGATTTGCCGGTCTGGTGGGTGCAGGAAGGACAGAGACCATGCGGGCGGTGTTTGGTCTGGATCCCCACAGCACAGGCACCGTCCGGATCGACGGACAGCAGGTGCAGATCAAAAGTCCCCAGAACAGCATCCGGCATAAACTGGTTATGCTCTCGGAGAGCAGGCGCGATGACGGGATCATTCCGGTGCGCAGCGTACAGGAGAACGCTTCCCTGGCCAATCTCGGCCGGTATATCTACGGCGGTTACACCCACAGAGGAAAGGAACGCCAGGAGGTGAAGGACATGTTCGACAAAATGAATGTGAAAACACCGTCCATGGAGACCGAGATCTCCAAACTTTCCGGGGGAAATCAGCAGAAAGTGCTTCTGACCAGATGGATGCTGTGCGATCCGGAGATTATGATCTTGGACGAGCCAACCAGAGGCATTGACGTGGGAGCAAAATTCGAGATTTACAAGCTGATTACAGACATTGTAAAAGAAAATAAGGCCGTGATCATGATCTCGTCCGAGCTGCCGGAGCTGATTGGCATGTGCGACCGGATTTACATTATGTGTCAGGGAAAGATTACCGGATGTATTGAAAAAGAGGAATTTTCACAGGAGACCATCATGCGGTATGCAACCGGATTGATGAATTAGGGGGAAAAAATAATTATGATGAAAGAGAAAATGTCACATTATCTGCAGAAATTCAGCATTTACATTGTGCTGATTGTGTTGTTTTTGGTATGCAGTCTGATCAGTCCGTATTTCTTAAAAGCGAGCAATCTGGTCAATGTCAGCCGCCAGCTTTGTGTGGGCATCCTGATCGCTTTTGGCGAGATGCTTCTGATCGTCAGCGGTTTTCTGGATCTTTCGGTAGGTTCCGTGCTGGCTTTGGCGGGCGTTTTGTCAGTCTCTTCCTATAAGAGTACACAGTCTATGCTGGTGGCTCTGGTGGTTGCACTGTCTGTGGCAGTGATCTGCAATCTGATCAACGCCGTGTTTGTTGCAAATTTCAACGTGCCGGCTTTTATCGCCACTCTGGGTATGCAGCAGGCAGCAAGAGGACTGGCTCTTTACTATACCGGCGGTCAGAATATTCTTCAGCTTGGAAAGTATGTGAATATCGGCCAGGGGATGCTTGGTCCGATTCCTATCCCGGTGATCATCGTGGTACTGATCTCGATTGCCATCTGGTATGTGGTGAATAATACGAGATACGGACGGGGCATCTATGCCATCGGCGGCAGCAGGAGCGCGGCGGAGGCCAGCGGTATCAACGCAAAGAGAAGCATCTATACATCTTATATCATCAACGGCCTTCTGGTGGGAATCGCAGGTATGATCTTCATGGCGAGAAACAATTCCGGCCTTCCAAACGGCGCTGTCGGCTACGAGATGACGGGACTGACCGCAGCCATTGTAGGCGGCACTTCCTTTACAGGCGGAATCGGAACGGTCAGCGGGACCATTGCCGGAGCCTTTATCATTGGATTTTTGGAAAATGTCATGAACCTTCTGGGTGTGGACCCATACATTCAGCAGGTGATTGAAGGGGCGATTATCGTACTTGCCGTTGCATTCGATGTGGTCAGCAAGTCGAAGAAGTCTCAGAAAGTCATTCTGGTAAAAGAAACAGAAAAGAAATAGAAGACAGCGGGAATTCTGCTGTGTTTTATAAAACGGCGTGTAAAGCACGTACAAAAATGAAAAGGAGAGGAACATTATGAAACTCAAAAAAATCAGTGCAGTGTTATTAAGTCTGGCTATGGTGGCATCCATGGCAGGATGCTCTTCCAAGCCCAGCAGCAGTAGCAGTACAGAAGGTGCACAAGAGGCAGAAAGCACAGGGGATGCGCAGGCGGATGAAAGTGCACCGGCAGCTTCCGGCGAGGCAAAACGCGTATGCTTTGTGGCCCGTGCCAGTGCAGATACGTTTGCGGCATGGCTTACATCGGAGATGAAAGCAGCGGCAGAAGGGTATGATAACATCGAACTTACCTGTGTCAGTGGCGAGGCGGATGACAATACAGAAAACGGGCTTCTGGAAGACTGTATTACCAAAGAGTATGATCTGGTTATCGTGCAGTCCAACAACAATGCGGCCCAGGCTCCGTACGTGCAGCAGCTGGTGGATGCCGGGATTCCGGTGATTACGACGAATCCCACGACGCACCAGGATGATCTGGACGGAAGCGGCGACAATTCCGTGCTTGCAGGAACCGGTACCGTGGATGCAGATCCGGTTGCCCAGGCTCAGGTGGGTGCTGAGCGCGCAGTGGAAGAAGTTCCGGAGAACGCCAATGTGGTCGTGCTGCGCGGACCATCCGGAAACTTCCACGCAGAGAAAAGAAGAGAAGCATGGGATACCTATTTCTTCTCCCAGAGAGAGGATGTAAACATTCTTTATGAAGACTATGCAAACTGGAACAGTGACGAGGCGCTGACGTTGATGGAGGCATGGATCCAGTCCGGAACGCATGTGGACGCGATCATCTCCATGAATGACAATATGGCTGCAGGAGCGATCGAGGCGATCCGCCAGAATCCGGATTATGTCAATGCAGACGGGACCACAAGCTTCCTTGCTTATGGTGTGGATGGTACGGCTCAGGGCTGTCTGCTGATCAAAGAAGGCCTTCTTACCTGTACGGCACTTCAGTCCGCAGCAGATCTTGCAAAGAAAAACATGGAATATGCATCCAAGGTATTGGGTGGAGAGATGGCAGTTACCGAGGTCAACGATTATGTAGACGCTCCGGAGATCAATGCGGATAACGTGGACGAATATATCCAGATCTATGTGGACAACGGGGAAATCTCCGCTGATCAGCTGGGAGAATAAAGGAGTAGACAGGAAATATGAAGATGCAAAAGGGCGCTTTTATGCGCGGGCTTGACAACATGGTGATCAAAGAGATCCCGGTGCCTCAGACAGGGAAGGGACAGGTTCTTGTAAAACTGGAATATGTGGGAATCTGCGGTTCCGACGTACATTATTTTCACACGGGTGCCTGCGGATCTTATAAAGTAGATCTGTCAGAAGATTTTATGCTCGGACACGAGTGTGCCGGGACCGTGGTGGAAATCGGAGAAGGGGTAAAGGATCTGAAAGTGGGAGACCGGGTTGCTTTGGAGCCCGGGATCACCTGCGGTACCTGCGAGGCGTGCAAGAGCGGGCATTATAATCTTTGCCCGGATGTGGTGTTTCTTGCCACTCCGCCGGTGCAAGGATGCAATGAAGAGTATATCGCATTTCCGGAAACGATGTGTTTTAAACTTCCGGATAATGTATCCACTTTGGAAGGCTGTCTGATCGAGCCCCTTTCCGTCGGTTTTCATGCGGCAAATCAGGGTGGTGTGGAAGTCGGCGATACGGTTATCATCCTTGGTTCCGGATGTATCGGGCTGGTAACTTTGCTTTCCTGCAAAGCGCACGGAGCCGGCAAGATCATCGTGGCAGATCTGGTGGATGCAAGGCTTGAGAAGGCCAAAGAGCTGGGAGCTGACCATGTGATCAACAGCAAAACACAGGATGTGTTCGAGGAGGTCAGAAAGCTGACCCAGGGAAAAGGTGCTGACAAAGTGTTTGAGACAGCAGGTTCTCCGGTAACGATCGCTCAGACTCCGTTCTTTGTGCGCCGGGGCGGCACAGTTGTGCTGGTAGGTCTTTCTTCTCAGGAAGAGATTACATATAACTTTGCGCAGATTATGGACAAGGAAGCAACCATCAAATCGGTCTTCCGCTACCGGAACATCTACGCCAAGGCGATTGCGGCGGTATCAAGCGGTGCGATTGATGTGAAAGGCATTGTGACTCATCAGTTTGATCTGGAGCATGCCCAGGAGGCATATGAGGAAGCGGTCAACAATAAGACGGACCTTGTAAAAGCAGTGATCAAAATATAATCCGGCTCTTTTGATGCAGGATGGAGCGTACAGGCTCATGGACTTTACCGGTTTGATACCGGATTCGGCGAAGTCCATGGGCTTTTCGCTGTTTCTTCTATTGACGACCAGCTTGTCTATCCGGTATAATAAATCCGAATTTAATACGATACCACGAAAGAAAGGAGTGGCGCAGTGAGGCAGTTTTATGGCACCAGCCGTCATGGAAATCTCAAGGAGGCAGTGCAGGGTCTTGGCCATCCCCAATTCATTATGCTTTTTTCCAATGATGGACAGTTTGACGCACATGTAAAAGAATTGGAGATGCTTTATCCGGGGATACCAAGTATCGGATGCATAGGGATGAGTTACGATCGGAGGGTTACAGAAAAAGGCGTCAGCGTGATCGCATTTTCTGACGGCATCAGTGCAGCGGCAAATGTGCTAGAACAGGTATCTGTAATGCCTATTCGATATATCAGACGTCTGGAAGAAGACATACAGCGAGTCAGCGGTTCGGGCAGGGATACGGTGTGCATTGATCTTTGTTCCGGAAACGATGCCTGTGTGCTGACCACCATCCATACGGCGCTGAAGCAGCGGGAGATCTCTTTGGTCGGCGGGACCGGAGACGGAGGCAAAGTTTCTGCCAACGGAAGAGTCTACGAGGATGCAGTGGCTTATGCGCTGGTGAAAAACCACAATGGAAGAGTCAAGACTTACAAGGAGAATATTTATCATCAGTTGGGAGATCATCGGTTTATTGCTTCTGGCACCGATAAGGCAAAATACATACTGGGCTATCTGAACGGTCAGCCTGCAAAACAGGTGTATCAGAATATCCTCCATGTAAGCGAACAGCAGATTCCCACGCAGACTTTCAAAAATCCTTTTGGAAAGCTCAATGGGGACGATGTCTGCATCATATCGATCAAAGAAGTCAATGGAAACGCACTGGCCTGCTTCCGCCAGGTCAATGACTCGGATGTGCTGGTTCTTCTGGAACTTGGAGATTATAAGGCCATTGTAAAAGAAACCATGAGCAAGATCCGCAAAGATTTTCCAAAGCTGTCAGCCGTGTTTTCTGTAAATTGTCTGTTTCGGTATAAGCTTTTCAGCGAACACAATTATATGGAAGAATATCTGAAAGACATGGGGACACTGGGCAGTCATGCCGGCTTTGTGGGATATGGAGAGCATTATAACAACCGGTTCGTCAATCAGTCCATGACCTGCGTTGTGTTTGAGTAAAGGGGGAGTTAGAACGTGTTGTTTCAGAAAAAGAACCGGCAGAATAAAGACGGCGGACCGCAGAAAGAAAAAGGTCTGTACCCGGTACTGTATGTGATCAAAGTACTGAAGGACTATCAAAAAGAACTGGTCCAAAAAGAGGTGGAGTCTCTGCGGGAATTGGGGCATGTGGGCAGTGCCTTTAACGGAGTGCTCGGGGAAGCGGAAAATTTTCAGCAGAAGCTGTCCGATTTTGAGGAGACTTTCTCTGAGATCAGTCAGGTGTCCAGCCAGTTTGAAAGCGTAAGAGAGGAGATCACATCATCGGTTCTGGTGGCCCAGAAGGAAGTAGAGGGGCTGACCATCAATTCCAGGCAGGTGGAAGGCTGTTTTGACCAGATGGAAAATACCTTTGGGGAGCTGAAAGCTTCCGTGGAGAAGATCAAGCAGTGTATGAACAGCATCGTCTCCATTGCGGATCAGACGAACATTCTTGCCATCAACGCATCCATTGAGGCGGCGCGGGCCGGGGAAAAAGGAAAAGGCTTTGCTGTAGTGGCTACGGAAGTCAAAAAACTTGCAGATGAGATCAAGTTTCTGGCAAAGGATGTGGATACAGGCATTCATGAGGTGGAGGACGGTACCGAGGAGCTGAATACCAGCATTCATACATCCAGGCAGGCGCTGGGATACAATATGGAAATGGTTAAGGAGACAAGCGCCATGTTTGACAGCATCACCCAGGCGGCGGACGGAGCCGTACAGGTGCAGTCGGAAATTACCAGAACCATCGACGATTCCAGGAGAGCTCTTCAGCTTCTTCGGGGATTCTTTGATCAGATCAAGGCACAGTACCAGGAAGTGGTGCGCCATATCCGCCGGGCAAGCCATCTGGGAACCACAAAGAGTGCCATGTTTGAGGATGTGGACAACCTGATGTCCCAGATTCCGCCGGTGGTAAAAGACGAAGAAGAAGGGTGAAAAAACTCTTTTCATTTGCCATTGTGTGTGCTATACTATGAACAATTCGTGTAAAATCAAGAGTAACGAGGAGGAAACATGATGAAACACATCAAGACTTTAAATACGCAGACCCTGCAGAATACCATGAAAAAAGGCGGATGCGGCGAGTGCCAGACATCCTGTCAGTCTGCATGCAAGACTTCCTGTACCGTGGGAAATCAGAGCTGTGAGAACAACAAATAGTTCTTTGCATGCCGGAATATAAGGAGAGCTCATGAGCAGCGGCAGCGCCGCTGCTTATTTTCATCATACAGGAACTTTGCAAAAAGTCCCTGCATGGATGGAACCCTTTTGGCAATGTGCTTCATGCAAAAAACAAAATCGCTGAAGCGACTGCACCAGGCGCAGCAAAACGTCCGTTTCTCTCTGATTTGAGTGAAGGAGTGGATGGAGGCCTGCCCGCTTTGTTATAAATATAACATAATCTACAGAAAGGGGAACGTATGGTTCACCAGTATAAAAATAACGGCTTCAATATCCTTTTGGATGTAAACAGCGGTTCGGTTCATGTGGTGGAGGATGTGGTCTACGACATGGTTCCTTATTATAAGGAAAAAGGACTTTCAGAAACCATAGAACTTTTGTCGGACAAGTATCCGAAAGAGCTGATCCAGGAGGCGGCAAAGGATCTGGAAGAACTGATAGAGGCCGGGAAACTGTATACAGAAGATATTTATGAGAATTATATTCAGGAGATTGTGGAGGCGAAAAAGCCGGTGGTAAAGGCTCTTTGCCTTCACATTGCCCACGACTGCAACCTGGCGTGCCGTTACTGCTTTGCGGAAGAAGGGGAATACCACGGACGCAGGGCTCTTATGAGCTATGAGGTGGGAAAGAAGGCTTTGGATTTCCTGATTGCGAACTCCGGCAGCAGAAAGAATCTGGAAGTGGATTTTTTTGGCGGAGAACCTCTTTTGAACTGGCAGGTGGTCAAAGACCTGGTAGCTTACGGAAGAGAGCAGGAAAAGATTCACAACAAAAATTTTCGTTTTACTTTGACGACTAACGGTGTTCTGTTAAACGATGAGGTGCAGGAGTTTGTGAACCGGGAGATGAGCAATGTGGTGCTCAGCATCGACGGCCGCAAGGAGATTCATGACCGGATGCGCCCGTTTCGCAGCGGGAAAGGAAGTTATGATCTGGTACTTCCCAAGTTCCAGAAGCTGGCGGACAGCCGGAATCAGGAACGTTATTATGTAAGAGGAACTTTTACAAAGTACAATAAAGATTTTTCCAAAGACGTACTGCATCTGGCGGACCTGGGATTTCGGCAGATCTCTGTGGAGCCGGTAGTGGGAACACAGGATGAGGAATACGCGCTGCAGAAGGAAGACCTGCCGGAGGTGTTCGCAGAGTATGATCGTCTGGCAGCGGAGATGGTGCGCCGTCTGGGCACGGAAAAAGCGTTTACGTTTTTCCATTTTATGCTGGATTTAACCGGCGGCCCCTGTGTGGCAAAGCGCCTGTCCGGGTGTGGTTCCGGGACCGAATATCTGGCGGTTACTCCCTGGGGAGACCTGTATCCTTGCCATCAGTTTGTCGGGGAAGAAAGATACCGGATGGGAAATGTGGACGAAGGCGTCAAAGAGATGAGAATCCGGGATGAATTCAAGACCTGCAATGTGTATTCCAAGGAATCCTGCAGGAATTGCTTTGCAAAGTTTTACTGCAGCGGAGGCTGTGCAGCCAACGGCTATAAATTTCATGGCTCCATCAACGAAGTCTGTGAGATCAGCTGTGAGCTGGAGCGAAAGCGGGTGGAGTGCGCCATTATGATCAAGGCCGCTGAGGCAGAACTGTTAACCGAACACGAAAACAGCATCCGTGCGTAAGAAATCCTTCCAGTTAAAGGGACGAAGAGAGCACGGATGCGGAACTTTTATAGGAGAAAGTTATGAAGAAAAATAAAGCAGTTATCACCCTGCTTGTGACCATTGTCCTGACAGGGCTTTTACTTTTTACTGCTGCTGTTGGCTGGGGTGAAGACAAAGCGGGAGCAGCGGAGCATATCAAGCTGGGCTTGGATCTGGCAGGCGGTGTCAGCATTACCTACGAGGCAGTGGGAGAGGAAACACCGACCGCAGAGGATATGTCCGATACCATCTACAAGCTGCAGAAGCGTGTGGAAGTGTACAGTACAGAGGCGGAGGTCTATCAGGAAGGTTCTAACCGGATTAATATTGAGATTCCGGGCGTGACAGATGCTAACAGCATCCTGGCAGAGCTTGGAAAACCGGGATCTCTTCAGTTTCAGACCATGGACGGCGCGGTGGTGCTCGAAGGCACGGATGTGGCAGATGCGAGAGCCGGATCCAATACGGACGAGTTCACCGGCGGCCGGGAATATGTGGTACAGCTGACGCTGACCGATGAAGGCACGACCAAATTTGCCGTGGCAACGGCAGCCAATATTGGCAGTCAGATTGCCATCATCTATGACGGCGAAGTGATCAGTGCGCCTACGGTCAATGAAGCCATCGGAGGCGGACAGGCGCAGATCAGCGGAGACTTCACTTTTGAGGAGGCAGAGCAGCTGGCTTCTACAATCCGGATTGGTACTCTCTCTTTGGAACTGCAGGAACTGCGCTCCAACGTGGTGGGTGCAAAACTGGGAGAAGAGGCGATCGCAACCAGTCTGAAGGCAGGCGCGATCGGCTTTCTCCTGGTGATTCTTTTTATGATTTTTGCATACCGCCTTATGGGACTGGCATCCGGCATTGCCCTGACTTCCTATGTGGGTCTGGTACTGGGACTTCTGAACGGTTTCGAGATGACCCTTACCCTGCCCGGTATCGCAGGTATCATCCTCTCCATCGGCATGGCAGTGGATGCCAACGTGATTATCTTTGCCCGCATTCGGGAGGAGCTGGCCACCGGGAAGACGATGCGTTCTTCCATGAAGATCGGTTTCCAGAAAGCGCTTTCTGCCATTGTGGACGGCAATATTACGACCCTGATCGCGGCACTTGTCCTGTCCCTGAAGGGATCCGGAAGCGTGAAGGGCTTTGCGCAGACGCTGGCTCTTGGTATTGTGGTGTCCATGTTTACGGCGCTTGTGGTGACCAGACTGGTGCTGCATGCGTTCTATGCACTGGGACTTCAGGATGTAAAATATTTTGGTCTTGCAAAAGAGCAGAAAGAGATCCATTTCCTGGCAAAGAAAAAGATTTGTTTTATCGTTTCTCTGGCAGTGATCGCCGGCGGACTGGTGCTGATGGGGGTAAATGCAGGTTCCCAAAAAGGAGCTCTGGCATACAGTCTGGAGTTCCAGGGTGGTACTTCTACCACGGTGGAGTTTCAGGAGGATTTGAGTATTGAAGAGATTGACGCGCAGGTAGTTCCGGTGGTATCAGAGGTTACAGGAGACAATGATATCCAGACACAGAAGGTGGCAGGAACCAACCAGGTGATCATCAAGACCAAGGAGCTGGATCTTGCCGGGCGCGAGGCTCTGAATACGAAGCTCTCCGAGTCCTTTGGGGTGGATAAGGCGACGATTACGGCGGAAAATATCAGCGGGGCCATCAGCCAGGAAGTGAAAAATGACGCTATTGTGGCAGTTATCATTGCGACAGTCTGTATGCTGATCTACATCTGGATCCGCTTTAAAGACGTACGTTTTGCAACCAGTGCGGTGGTGGCGCTGGTGCATGATGTGCTGGTAGTGCTGGCTTTCTATGCGGCAGCACGGGTGTCTGTGGGCAATACTTTTATTGCCTGTATGCTGACGATTGTCGGTTACTCCATCAATGCGACCATCGTCATCTTCGACCGGATCCGGGAGAATATGGCAGACATGAAGAAAAAAGATACTTTGGAGGGCGTGGTGAACGCAAGCATCACGCAGACTCTGACCAGAAGCATCTATACATCACTGACTACTTTTGTGATGGTGGCAGTGCTCTATATTCTGGGTGTGGCGTCTATCAAAGAGTTTGCTCTGCCGCTGATGGTTGGCATTGTATGCGGAGCCTATTCGTCTGTGTGCATCACAGGGGCGCTCTGGTATATCATGAAGACAAAATTTGTAAAAAAAGAAGCATAACGAATCCGAAAAAGCGGGCGTCAGTGGGCGCCCGTTTCTTAAAAAAAAGAACAGATAAGAGGAGTAACCAAGATGTTCAGAAAAGCAACCAAGGAAGATGTGGACCGGATTGCCGAAATCTACGATGAAATTCACGCGGAAAATGAGGCAGGAAGGATGACGACGAACTGGATCCGGGGTGTTTATCCTTCGAAAGAGACAGCGATGTCATCCATCGAGTGCCAGGATATGTTTGTGGAGGAGGTACAGGGACGTATTGTGGCAGCTGCCAGAATCAACCAGGAGCAGGTGCCGGAATACGCCCGGGCAGACTGGGAGCATGACGCCGGAGAAGACCAGGTGATGGTTCTGCATACGCTGGTGGTCTCACCGAAGGAAGCAGGAAAAGGCTATGGGACAAAATTTGTCACGTACTATGAGAATTATGCTTTGGAGCATGGATGCCCATATCTGCGTATGGACACCAATTTTTACAACAAAGGAGCAAGAAAGCTGTACAAAAAACTTGGATACAAGGAAATATCCGTAGTTCCGTGCGTGTTCAACGGGATTCCGGATGTGCAGCTTGTCTGCCTGGAGAAGAAATTAACTCAGACGACAGAACAGCAGGAGGATAACAATGGGAATTATTTATAACGAAACATACAGAACCTGGACACTGCATACCAGAAATACGTCCTATCAGATGAAGGCGGGAAATCTGGATTATCTGCTGCATCTGTACTATGGACCTTCCATCTGTGATCCGGATATGAGTTATCAGATCCGGCAGTACGACCGTGGCTTTTCCGGCAATCCCTATGAATCCAGAAATGAAAGAACCTTTTCTCTGGACGCGCAGCCGCAGGAATTCAGCACCCAGCAGCAGGGAGATTTTCGTGTATCCAGCATCGAAGTGGTAAACGGCGATGGAAGTCATGTTTTCCACGGGAAGACGACAGATCACCAGATCCAGAAGGGAAAATACCGGCTGGATACGCTGCCGTCGGTGTTTGCCGGAAAGGATGACACGGCAGATACTTTGCAGATCACTCTGACAGATCAGATCAGCAAGGTGCAGGTGCTTCTCCTGTACAGTGTCTTTGAGGAAGCGGACATCATTACCAGGGCGGTCAAAGTGGTCAATCAAGGGGATCAGCCGGTTCATATAAAGAAAATCATGTCCGTCTGTCTGGATTTCCTCAATGGGGCCCGCATGGATCTGGTCAGTCTGCCGGGCCGTTACGGGCAGGAACGCCAGGTGGAGCGTCAGCCCATGACCCATCATATCCATACCATCGGAAGTGTACGCGGATTCTCCAGCCATCAGCAGAATCCTTTTGTGATTCTCTGCGACCGGGAGGCAACGGAGGATCATGGAGACTGCTATGGATTTTCTCTGATGTACAGCGGCAATTTCCTGGCAGAAGCAGAACTGGACCAGTATGATCAGCTTCGTCTTGTCATGGGAATCAGCCCGAAGCAGTTCTTTTATCAGCTGAATCCGGGAGAAATGTTTGAAGGGCCGGAGGTGGTCATGGCTTTTTCAGAACATGGCTTTACAGGTCTGTCTCATCTGTATCATGATTTTTACCGGACCAATCTGTGCGAGAGCAAATATGTTCAGAAGGTGCAAAGACCGGTACTGATCAACAGCTGGGAAGCAGCCTTTATGGATTTTGATGACGTGAAGCTGGTGGAGATCGCAAAGGCAGCTCAAAAGATGGGCGTGGATCTTCTTGTGATGGATGACGGCTGGTTTGGAAAGAGGGATGACGACAACAGCAGTCTTGGAGACTGGGTAGTGAACCAGGACAAGATCCGGTGCGGACTGGACCGGCTTGTGGAGCAGATCAATGATCTGGGAATGAAGTTTGGCATCTGGTTTGAGCCGGAGATGGTTTCGGAGGACAGTGATCTTTACCGTGCGCATCCGGAATGGGCCATGGAGATTCCGGGAAGGAAAGGAGTACGCAGCAGAAATCAGCTGGCTCTGGATATGAGCAGAAAAGAGGTGCAGGATTATCTGATCAAGAGTATCAATCAGATCCTGGACAATGCCAATATCTTCTATGTCAAATGGGATATCAACCGTTCTCTTGCTGACATCTGGTCCAATGCACTGCCCGCCGGGCAGCAGGGAGAAGTCTGTCACCGCTATATTCTGGGACTTTACCGGGTGATGGACGGCATTATCAAGACTCATCCGGATATTCTGTTTGAGGGCTGCAGCGGAGGGGGCGGCAGATACGATCCGGGTATGCTGCACTATTATCCTCAGTACTGGGTCAGCGACAACAACCATCCGATTGACCGGCTGAAACTGCATTACGGCACTTCCTTTGTCTATCCGGTGTCCACGATGGGCGCTCATATATCGGACAGCGGACGGCTGGTGCCTCTTAAGACAAAAGCGGTGGTGGCCATGTGCGGAACGTTTGGATATGAGCTGGATGCCACACATCTGACAAAGGAGGAGCAGGCTCTTTGCAGGGAGCAAAGTGATCTGTTCCGGAAATATTATCCTCTGATCATCAAGGGGGATTATTACCGGCTGACCAATCCGTTTGAGACGGGAAATATGACTGCCTGGGCTCATGTGAGCAAGGACAAAAAGGAAGCGCTTTTGAGCGTGATTGTGACCAACTTAACCTGCAACGGCCCTCAGGAATATATTCGCATGAAAGGACTTTTACCAAATGCGTTTTATACCGTGAATGGAAAAGAAGAGCTGTATTCCGGCTCTGCGCTGATGCATGCAGGGCTTCCCATCGAGCGGGAAGTACCGGAATACACTGCATTTCAATTTCATATTCAAAGGAGAGACTGACCGATGGCAAAATGGGTGGAGATCCGAAAAGGAGCAGACTTTCAGGCGATCGGAAGGCGGTTTGGGATCTCTCCTTTTACCGCCCGCCTGATTCGCAACAAAGAGATTACAGGAGAAGAGGAGATTGAGCAGTATCTTCACGGAGGGATCCAGGATCTGCATCCGGCGTCTTTGATGAAAGGGATTCCGGAAGCGGTAAAACTGCTGAAAAAGAAGATTCAGGAAAACGTACCGATCCGGATCATCGGAGACTATGACATCGACGGAGTGTGTGCCACCTATATTCTCCTGCAGGGGTTTCAAAAGGCAGGCGCGCGGGTGGACACGGATATTCCGGACCGGAAAAAAGACGGTTACGGTCTGAACCGGGAGCTGATCCGCAGAGCATACGAGGCAGGCGTGGACACCATTGTCACCTGTGACAACGGCATCGCCGCGCCGGCAGAGGTTGCTTTTGCAAAAGAGATGGGCATGACGGTCATTGTGACGGATCATCATGAGCTTCAGGAGGTGGTGCCGGATGCCGATGTCATCATCAATCCCAGACAGCCCGACTGCCCGTATCCCTATAAAAAGCTGTGCGGAGCTTCTGTGGCCTGGAAACTGGTTCAGGCGCTGTGGGAGGATCTGTTGCTTTTGCAGGACATGCTGTATGAGGATCTTCTGATGTTCGCCGCTTTTGCGACGGTTGGAGATGTGATGGATCTCACCAAAGAGAACCGGATCCTGGTAAAAGAGGGCTTAAAGTGCCTGCGAAGGACGGCTCATCCGGGGATGTCGGCATTGATCGAGGTCAATGGGCTGGACCGGGAGCAGCTTTTAGCCTATCACATCGGATTCGTCCTGGGACCCTGCATCAATGCCAGCGGCAGGCTGGATACGGCCAAACGCGCCCTGGACCTTTTAAACACCACCGATTGGGACGAAGCGAAGGAAAAGGCAGCGGAGCTGAAAACCTTCAATGACGAGCGCAAGGCCCTGACAGAGCGGGGGGTGAAGGAGGCTGTGGACCAGATCGAGGGCAGTGATCTTATGAAAGACAGGGTGCTGGTTATCTATCTTCCGGACTGCCACGAGAGTCTGGCGGGAATTATCGCCGGCCGGATCCGGGAACGCTATTATCGCCCGGTCTTTGTGCTCACCAAAGGAGAAGAGGCGGTAAAAGGGTCCGGCCGTTCGATCGAGGCATATTCCATGTTCCAGGAAATGAGCGGATGCAGGGAACTTTTTCTGAAATACGGAGGACATCCCATGGCGGCCGGTCTGTCCATTGCGGAAGAGAACGTACCGGAATTTCGCAGGCGGATCAACGCGGCTTGCACTTTGACAAAAGCGGATCTGACCGAGGTGATTCGCATCGATCTGGCGCTTCCTTTTTCCTGTGTGTCGGAGTCACTGATCGAGGAGCTTGCACTTCTGGAACCTTTTGGAAAGGGCAATACCAAGCCGGTCTTTGCGGCGAGGGATGTACAGATTCTAGAAGCAAAAGTGCTCGGAAAGAATCAGAATGTGCTTCGGATGAAGCTTGTGGATGAGAGTCAGACTGTGCAGGAGGGCATCTATTTTAACAGTTGTATGCAGGAGGTGCTGGCGGATCTTCAGGGAAAGCCCAAAATACATATTCTGTATTATCCGGAGGTTCATGAATACCGGGGCCGCAGAAGTCTGCAGCTTCGGGTGGTGAATTATTGCTGACCGATTGCGAAGCGGTTTGTTTTGTGATATAGTTAAAAGCAAATGGGAAGGAGCGTGTACGGATGAAAAAAGTAGAAGACTATGTAGTGAGTATTCCGGATTTTCCGGAACCGGGAATTATCTTTCGGGATGTGACTTCTGTTCTGCAGGATGCAGAAGGACTGAAGCTGGCCATTGAAGGAATTCAGGAAAAGCTGGAAGGCCTGGAATTTGACGTGATTGCAGGCACAGAGTCCAGAGGATTTATCTTTGGTATGCCGGTGGCTTACAATTTGCACAAGCCCTTTGTGCTGGTGCGTAAAAAGGGAAAACTTCCCAGAGAGACCATATCCATGGAATATGAACTGGAGTACGGAAGTGCAGTGATTGAGATGCACAAAGATTCCATCCGGCCGGGACAGAAAGTGGTTTTGATCGATGATCTGATCGCCACAGGAGGAACCATTGAGGCAGCTGCAAAGCTGGTGGAACTTCTGGGCGGTGAAGTGGTCAAAATGGTGTTTTTGATGGAGCTTGCCGGTCTGAAAGGCAGAGAAAGACTGGCAAAGTACGATGTGGACAGTGTGATTTGTTACGAAGGAAAATAAGTCTGGCAGTTGTAAATATATTTGATAGAGACGGTGATGAGCATGACAGCAGCAAAGGAAATCCGCAAGGATGACAGAAATATCAAAGTGATGGAAGACTTTACAAGTCCGGATGCTTTATATCAGGAGTTGATCAGAAGTGTGGTGAGGTATCATCCCTCCACCGATATTTCCATGATTGAAAAGGCATATCAGATTGCGCTGGATGCCCACAAGGACCAGGTGCGAAAGTCAGGAGAGCCATATATCATCCATCCGATCTGTGTTGCGATTATTCTTGCGGAGCTGGAACTGGACAAAGAGAGCATCGTTGCAGGGCTTCTGCACGATGTGGTGGAGGATACTCCGATGACCTCGGAGGACGTGGCGAAGATGTTCGGAGAAGAGGTGGCGCTTTTGGTAGACGGTGTCACCAAGTTAGGACAGCTCAGTTATTCGTCGGACAAGGTGGATGAGCAGGCGGAGAATCTAAGAAAGATGTTTCTGGCCATGGCAAAGGATATCCGTGTGATCTTGATCAAGCTTGCGGACCGTCTGCACAACATGCGGACACTGAAATACATGCGTCCGGAAAAGCAGAAGGAAAAAGCCAGAGAGACCATGGATATCTATGCGCCCATTGCCCAGCGGCTGGGCATCTCCAAGGTAAAAATCGAGCTGGATGATCTGGCGCTTAAGTATCTGGAACCGGAGGTCTATTATGATCTGGTGGCCCAGATATCTGATAAAAAAAGTGTACGGGAAAAATACGTACAGTCTGTGGTGGCAGAAGTAAAGCAGCATATGGACAACTCCAATATTGAGGCTGACGTCAAGGGCCGGGTAAAGCATTTCTTCAGCATCTATAAAAAGATGGTCAATCAGGACAAAACCCTGGATCAGATCTATGACCTTTTTGCGGTTCGGATTCTGGTGGGCTCAGTGAAGGATTGTTATGCGGCTTTGGGGGTTATCCATGAGATGTATAAGCCGATTCCCGGGCGTTTTAAAGACTATATCGCCATGCCCAAGCTCAATATGTACCAGTCTTTGCATACGACGCTGATCGGTCCTAAGGGACAGCCCTTTGAGATCCAGATTCGGACCTATGATATGCACAAGACAGCAGAGTACGGCATCGCCGCCCACTGGAAATACAAAGAAAGCGGCGGCAGCACCGAGCAGAATATGGAAGGAAAGAACAGTGCGGAGGAAAAGCTGACCTGGCTTCGGCAGATCCTGGAATGGCAGCGGGATGAGTCGGATAACCGGGAATTTATGAACCTGTTGAAAAGCGACCTGGATCTGTTTTCTGACAGTGTCTACTGTTTTACTCCAGGCGGAGATGTGAAGACGCTTCGGCGGGGAGCCAATCCCATTGATTTTGCATACAGCATTCACAGTGCGGTGGGCAATAAGATGATTGGAGCCCGGGTAAACGGCAAGCTTGTCCCCATTGATTACCGGATTCACAACGGGGACCGGATTGAGATTATCACCTCCCAGAATTCCAAAGGCCCCAGCCGTGACTGGCTGAACATTGTCAAGACCACCCAGGCAAAGAATAAGATCAACCAGTGGTTTAAGACGGAGTTCAAAGAGAGCAACATCATAAAAGGCAAGGAACTGGTGGCTCAGTACTGCAAGATGAAAGGCATCCAGATGCAGTTCATCGTCAAGCCGGAGTATCAGGAGAGTGTTCTTCGCAAATACGGCTTCCGGGACTGGGATTCTGTGATGGCGGCTGTGGGACATGGAGGCTTAAAAGAGGGCCAGGTTGTGAACCGCCTGGTGGAAGAGTGTGAAAAGGCCCGGAAGAAGGCGGTTACGGATGCCCAGATTATGGAGAGTATGGAGGAATCCAGAGGCCAGAGGCTGCGCATTGCCAAATGCGGCAGCGGAGTTGTGGTCAAAGGGATCGACGATGTGGCGGTGCGTTTTTCCAGGTGCTGCAATCCGGTGCCGGGAGATGAAATTGTCGGTTTTGTGACCAGAGGCCGGGGGGTAACCATACACCGGACAGACTGCGTAAATATGCTTCACCTGGCGGAGTCGGAGCGGGAACGTCTGATTGATGCCGAATGGCAGGGCGGCGTCAAGGCAAGAGCCGGGGGGAAATATACCACGGAGATCAAGATCTACTGCAACAATCGAACCGGACTGCTGGCTGATGCCTCCCGGGTTTTAAGCGAGAGGGGAATCGATGTGATTTCTATGAACGTCCGGACCAGCAAGCAGGGAACAGCGACGATCACCGTGAGTTTCGACATCTCCAGTGTGGAGGAGCTAAACAAGATCATAGAGAAGCTAAGACAGGTGGAGAGTGTGCTGGATATCGAGCGGTCCGTCAGCTGACAGGAGGGGGCTTATGGCAAATATCAAGATAGCATCATTGACTGTGGGGGAGCTGGCGGTGAACTGCTGGCTTCTGGGGAACGAAGATACAAAAGAAGCGCTGGTGATTGATCCGGGAGATGAGGCCGGGCGGATCCAGGACTTTGCAGAGCGAAGCGGCTGGGTGATCCGGCATATTCTTCTGACCCATGGTCATTCTGATCATATGGGAGGGGTGGAGGCACTTCGGGAGGCCACAAAGGCGCCGGTTTATGCGCTGCAGGAAGAAGAAGTCATGCTTCTGGATGCAAAGACCAACCTTTCGGTGTTCATCAATCACAGACCCATCACTGTCCGGGCAGACGAGTTTTTAAAAGACGGACAGAAGCTGACCCTGTGCGGCATTTTGCTTGAGGTCTTTCATACACCTGGACATACTCCGGGAGGCTGCTGCTTTTACTGCGAAGAGGCAAAAAGTGTATTTTCCGGGGACACACTGTTTCATGGTTCCGTGGGGAGAAGCGATTTTCCGGGAGGAAGTATGTCAAAGCTGGTGTGTTCTGTAAGGGAGAAGCTTCTGGTGCTTCCAGAGGAGACGGCAGTGTATCCGGGACATGGAGAGATGACTACGATTGGCTATGAGAAAAAATACAATCCGTTTTTAGGATGAAAGTTTCCATGTTTGGTATCATGGTTACGGCGGAAATCGAAATATGGTGTCGCAGATTGTTGTGCTTTGCGACACAGGCAATCTGCCATTCACATTTACGCATATTATACGCAGTTCACATTATTTTTGCAATATCAAGCAGAGTCATTTTAGCGGGAGCGCGCAGTCAGATTAGACGCTGATTGCTTTATGTTTAAGCACTCTTTTCGAATGTCGCAAGGCACAACACTTTGCGACATTCGGAAAGAGTATTTTTTATGCAAAAAAACGAATGTCATGACACAGTTCAAGTCTGTCAGAGGGGAAAAACAGAATTGAATGGGATAAAAAAAAGGAACAGAGCATCGGAACGCGGACGGTCAAAGGATAAGAATCTGGACCGTTTGACAGGAACATTGAAAAGAAACGTTGCTGAAGCAGGTATTGCATCCAGACTGAGAGAAAAACATAGCGGTACGCTTTTTTTGTGTGATGTGGACGACTTAAGTCAGATTAACAAGCAGTATGGACATCTGGCCGGCGATCAATGTCTGAAGCAGGTGGCACAGATTCTCTCCTATATGATTCAGCCGGATGACATCTTTGGCAGACATGGCGGAGATGAGTTTATGATTTTCATGCCGGACTGTGTGGAGCTGCAGCAGGCAGAAGAGATCTGCAGGCGGATGGAGAATCGTTTCCGCGCCGGACGAAAAGGCAGGATTCCTCTTTCTGTGACCGTGATCTGGGTTCTGTGCCGTCCGGGAGATACCTGCAGAAGACTGCTGAAGCGTGCGGAGGAAAAGCTGGAAGGACAAAAAGCCCTATACAGTCCGTCCAGAGCACAAAAGGGTAAGGATCATTACAAAAAGGATGTGCAGCAAGTTCAAAAGGAGCTGATGGAGGAGATTCAAAAGCCGGGAGCTTATTGTCAGGATTATGAAACATTCAAGAGTATTTACCGTTTTCTGGAACGCGGAATTATCCGAAGCGGACAGAAGGCGTGTGTCATCCTGATCACGGTTGTGGATGAACAGGGAGGAAGTCTTCTCCCAGGAGAAAAGGATGTGTTGATGGAACAGCTTGGGGAGGAGATTGGATCCGCGCTTCGGATTGGAGATGTATATACCAGATATTCCAGCAGCCAGTATCTGTCGTTGGTCATTGACACCACAGAAGGACAGGCAGACAGGATTGTAGACCGGATCAGGAATCAGTTTCTCGCAGGCAAAGAAGGCAATGACATCCTGATTCACCATTGTTATGAACTGCAGCCGGCCCGGGTCGGGATACGAACCGGATGACATGCGTGTTTGAGGAAGTGATGGGGTGTGATGATGAAAAAACTGCAGGTAAAAATGTTTGGCGGATTTTCTGCCAGATATGGGGATGAGGTTTTGTCTTTTGGCAGGCAGAGAGATTCCAAATTCAGACAGTTGTTCTTGATTCTGATGACCAGGCCAGGACAAGAATTCAGCAAAAGGGATATTGCCGGAAGCCTTTATGGGCAGGAGGAAGTGGAAGACCCCAATGCAAGCCTCAATAATACGATCTTTCGGCTTCGCAGATATCTGGAACTGTCACCGCTGCCGTCGGGAGATTATCTGATTTTAAACGAGGGAGTTCTGCGGTTCGACGGAGGCATTGCCGTGGAGTCGGACGTCTGGAGCTTTGAAAATGCAGCACGGGAATTTGAGCAGGAACAGGGGGAGGCAGACAGAGTAGATTTGTGTCGGAAGGCCTGTGAACTTTATCAGGGAGAATTTCTGCCCTGGCTGTCAAATGAACAGTGGGTCATAGAGAAAAGCCGTAATTATCAAAAGCTGTACTTTCGGATGCTGGGTTATCTGCTTCGACGTCTGAAAGAAGATGGTGACTACAAAAGTATGGAACAAATCGCTGCTCAGGGAGCAAAACTTTATCCCTGTGAGGGATGGGAGCTCTGGCAGATTGAGAGCCTGAATGCGCTGGGACGCCGTAAGGAGGCAGAGGAGGTATATCGGAAAACGGTGGCATATGTACAGGAGACCGGCGGATTTCTGTCCCAAAAGCAGCAGGAGCGGTTTCGGGAGATGGAAACCAGAATACGCCGGCCGGAGGGGACAAATGCAGAGATCTGCAGATGTCTTTTGGAACAGGAACCAAAGCAGGGGGCTTATGCCTGTACGCTTCCTGGTTTCTCTGATTGTTTTCGCATGCTGAAGCGGGTGATTGCCAGAGAGGGGAACAGTTTCAGTCTTATTCTGTGCACCATTCTGGATGGTACGGGTCATCCTGCGACAGACCGGGCATATTGTGAAAAGCAGGGAAAAAAGCTGTGTGTTTGCTTTCAAAAACATCTGCGCAGAGGGGATGTGTATACCAGATACAGCTCAGGCCAGTACCTGCTTTTGTGTATCGGTGCTGAAAAAGAGAACGTCGCCGAGATCAAAACCCGCATTGACATGGATTTTCGAAAGCGCTGCAAAGGCCGCGGCGGACTCAGCATGCAGCTTTTAGATGACGGAAATATCTGGTAGAGATTATGTGCGGTATCGGAACAAAAGTGCGAAATAAAAGCGTGAAATACATAAATAGAAGAAGATGAAAGAGTTTGTGAAAGAGGGGGTTTGCTATACTGTATTCCAGGTAGCTTTATGAATTTGCTATGTAATCTTATGGTTTCAAGGGAAAAGAAAGGTAGAGCCAGGATGAAAAGAAGAAAAGTCATGAAAGCAATTGCTGCAGCCGGTATTGCCATCGGAGGTGCAGGCGCATTCCAAAATGGAAATATGGTATACGCAGCAGAGCTTGATCAGGAAGAGTCAGATGAGTTAATACTTCCCGCAGAGGAAGAAGAGACATTAAATAGCGAGACACCGGAAGCAGAGGTGGAAGAGGAAGCGGCGGACAGTGAGGCGTCGGAGGCGGAAGAGCCGGCGGCACCGGAAGCATCGGAAGCCGAAGAAACGTCGGAAGCAGCAGAAGATGTCGGTTCTGAGGAAGAGTCGGAAGCAACAGAAAGTTCGGAGGGCAAAGGAGAATCTGAAACGACAGAAAGTTCGGAGTCCGAAGAGCAGCCAGGTTCCGCGGAAAGCTCTGAATCTGAAGCAACAGAAAGCTCTGAGACCGAGAAAGACTCAGAATCAACGGTGAACTCCGAGTCAGAAAAAGAGTCTGGCTCTACAGTAAGTTCCGAATCGGAGGAGCAGTCTGGCTCCACGACAGTTTCTGAGTCGGAGCAGTCCGGTTCCACGGTGAGTTCCGAATCGGAGGAACCGTCCGGTTCCACGACAGTCTCCGAGTCGGAGCAGTCCGATTCCACAGTGAGTTCCGAATCAGAGGAACCGTCCGGCTCCACGGCAGTCTCTGAGTCGGAGCAGTCTGGTTCCACGGTAACGTCTGAGTCGGAGCAGTCTGGCTCTACGATGCTCTCCGAGTCCGAAATGCAGTCTGAATCGACTGTAAATTCTGAAGCATCCGTATCCGATTCTGAATCCTTGTCAGAGAGTGAATCTTTGTCCGCAAGCGACTCTGAGGCACTGAATGATAAAGCTTTCATCGATGAAAGCGGACTGTTCAGCCCGGCAGAGTTTCGGATGCTGAAAATGGCACAGGCGAAAGCTGCAGCGGGTGAGGAACTGACAGAGGAAGAAAAGGCACTGCTTGCAAAATCCGAGTCTGCAAGTACAGCACTGTCAGATACGTACAGCGCCATGAAGTCCGACTCCGAGACGGCAAGCACGCAGGCGTCAACCAGTATGTCGACACTGGAGTCCACATCCCAGAGTGTCTCTACGTTCCAGAGTGAGAGCCTTTACAACTCTCTGTCTACAGAGCAGAGCTTAAGTACTGCTACATCGGAAGCTGTTTCTGAGGCACAGAGTGAGTATGACAGTCTTTTGGAACACTATAATGATGGAGAACAAAGACTTCAGAGACTGGAAATACTCCGGACGCTGATCCAGGCACAAGAAGAGGTTGTCAACCGGAAGATTCAAGAGGCGTTGAAGAGATTAGATAAAGATATTGATGAGGTTGGTTATTATCCGGAGGCAGACAAACTGGCAGAATTGCTGATCCAGTATAAAATGCTTACGGATGCACAAGTAAACAACTATACAGATGTCAAGTTTTCTAAATGGGAATATAACAGCGGGGCTGACGGGAAGCATGTAAAAGCGATCTATAAGGATGCAGATGGAAAGGTACATGAGAGATATTTTGATTATGTCACAGCAGATGCAAACGGCAAACCTATAGCGGACAGAAACGGATCTGGATCATGGGGGACGGCCTTAACACCCAACCGCGATAATGCAAATAAAGTAAAATATATCTATATTGTAGAGCTTTTTAAAGACAGCAGCGGAAAGTTCCATTTCGATAAAAAGGATGATTTTAAAGGCGGTACTGCCTATTTCAGTGAAAAAGACTTTGTTGACGGCAAAGATGAATATCAGAATGAGTATCGCAGTGAGTATGTGGAAAAATCGGAGGCGCTCAGCTTAAAAGAAAGTGAGAGCACAAGCCAGAGCGTATTGCTTTCTTCGGAATCGCAGAAAGCAAGTACCGAAGCCAGCACCAGTTTGTCGGCCAGTGCGAGTACATCACAAAGTGAAAGCACACGTCAGTCCAACATGGCAAGCACATCACTAAGTGAGAGCTTGTCTCTGTCCACCAGCGCAAGTACATTTGAGTCTTCCTACATAAGTGAAAGCGAGTCCCTGAGAGACCGCCGGATAAGTGAGAGCGAGAGTGCCAGCACAGTAGTGAGTGAGAGCGAGAGCGCATCAACGGTAGTGAGTGAAAGCGAAAGTACCTCAACCATGGTGAGTGAAAGTGAAAGCACCAGCACGGTAGTGAGCGAGAGTGAGAGTACTTCAACCATAGTGAGCGAGAGTGAGAGTACTTCAACCGTAGTGAGCGAGAGTGAGAGTACTTCAACGGTGGTGAGTGAGAGTGAAAGCACCAGCACGGTAGTAAGCGAAAGTGAGAGCACGTCAACCGTAGTAAGTGAAAGTGAAAGTACTTCAACCATAGTAAGTGAGAGCGAAAGTACGTCGACTGTGGTAAGTGAAAGTGAGAGTACGTCAACGGTAGTAAGCGAAAGTACGTCGACTGTGGTAAGTGAAAGCGAAAGCACCTCAACGATAGTGAGTGAGAGTGAAAGCACCAGTACCGTAGTGAGCGAAAGTGAAAGCACATCTACCGTAGTAAGTGAAAGTGAGAGCACTTCAACGGTAGTAAGTGAAAGCGAAAGTACGTCGACTGTGGTAAGTGAAAGCGAAAGCACCTCAACAATAGTAAGTGAAAGTGAAAGCACCAGTACCGTAGTGAGCGAAAGTGAAAGCACATCTACCGTAGTAA
>CAJTYJ010000039.1:0-393 GCA_910583895.1 uncultured Lachnospiraceae bacterium | reverse complement strand
GCGAAAGCGAAAGCACCAGTACCATAGTGAGCGAAAGTGAAAGCACCTCAACAGTAGTAAGCGAAAGTGAAAGTACTTCAACGGTAGTAAGTGAAAGCGAAAGCACCAGCACAGTAGTGAGTGAAAGTGAGAGCACTTCAACGGTAGTAAGCGAAAGTGAAAGTACTTCAACGGTAGTAAGTGAAAGCGAGAGTACCAGCACCGTAGTAAGCGAAAGCGAAAGCACATCTACTGTGGTAAGTGAAAGCGAAAGTACGTCAACCGTAGTAAGTGAAAGCGAAAGCACCAGCACGGTAGTGAGCGAAAGTGAGAGCACTTCAACGGTAGTAAGCGAAAGTGAAAGTACATCTACAGTAGTAAGTGAAAGTGAAAGCACCTCAACAGTAGTAAGCG
>CAJTYJ010000038.1 GCA_910583895.1 uncultured Lachnospiraceae bacterium | reverse complement strand
GCCATTGTTTCCCGCAAAAAAGAGTTTGCCATGATTCAGTCCGTGGGCATGACCAGGCGCCAGCTGCGCAAGATGCTGATTTGTGAGGGGCTGGATTACGCAGTGATTACGCTGATCGTTTCTTATCTTGTCAGCGCCCTGGCCGTTGGGATCGGTGTTCGTGCCATGACAGCCAATGAGTTCAGCACTTTTCATTTTACCCTGATGCCGCTGGTGATTTGTACCCCTATCCTCCTGGTTTTTGCGGTGCTGATCCCGTTCTTCTGTTTCAGGAATTTGGAAAAGCAGAGCATTGTTGAGCGATTGAGAACAGAATAAATAGAGTGATTATGATTTGCTTGCATTCCGGACTTCGCCGGGAGAAGGCACTGGGACTGCAATGGGCAGAGCATGAAATACACAAGTATGGGCTCCGCAGGTTTTCCTGCGGAGTTTTTATCTTAACTTTTCAGGAGATTAGGAGTATAATAAATTTAATGCAATGTGAACTATGGAGTAGCTGTTATATGTGATGTGAAAAAGTATGAAAAAATATTCGTTAGCAGCAGGAGTCAATGGGGCAGGTAAATCAACTTTGTATCCGTTATTGCAAAGTCTGCATGACATACCAAGGGTGAAGACGGATGAAACATGGAGAGAATTTGGCACGGATATGTAACTTACAAAGTGCCCAAGATTCAACGGATAAAAAGCAGGAGGGGAATTTGGATGATCAAGGTAGGAATGATTGGCTGCGGAAAGATTGCGCAGGTCAGGCACATTCCGGAATATCTGGCGAATGGGCATGTGCAGATTTTGGGATACTATGACCGGAGCCGGAATCGGGCAGAAGAGCTGGCTAATCAGCACGGCGGAACCGTATATCCGGATGTTGAAGCGTTGCTGGCGGATCCGGAAATCGACGCGGTCAGCGTCTGTACGGCCAATCATCTGCATGCAGAGATCACCATCGCTGCGCTGAAAGCGCAAAAGCACGTGTTATGTGAGAAGCCGATGGCGGTTACCGCAGAAGAATGCAGGGCGATGGTGCAGGCTGCAAAAGAGAGCGGATGCTGCCTGATGATTGCGCATAATCAGAGGTTTGCAAAAGCGCACAGGAAAGCCAGAGCACTGCTGATGGAAGGTGTGATTGGGGAGATCCTAAGCTTCCGGACCACTTTTGGACATCAGGGGCCGGAGACCTGGAGTATCAATCGGGAGGGAAAAGATCTGTGGTTTTTTGACCCGAAGGCTGCCGGCATGGGTGCGATGGGAGATCTGGGGGTCCATAAAACCGATCTGATTCAGTTTCTGACCGGCCAGAGAATCAAAGAAGTGACTGCAAAACTGACTACGTTGGACAAAAAGGATGGGGACGGCCAAAAGATTGGGGTGGACGATCATGCAATCTGCATTTATACTTTAGAGGGAGGGGCTGTCGGGACGATGACAGCCAGCTGGACCTTTTATGGCCAGGAGGATAATTCCACCATTCTTTACGGAACCAAAGGGATCATGCGCATTTATGACAGTCCCAATGCGTCGATTCAGATTTTCAAACAAGGAGAGGTTATCTCCTTTGATCTGGATCGGATTCAGACCAATGACTGTCAGACAGCCTCCGGCGTGATAGATGAATTCGTGGACTGTCTGGTGCAGGGCCGAAAGCCGGCGGTCACCGGGGAGGATGCTATGTATGCCATGGAAGCGGTGCTGGCTGCAGTTCACTCTTCCAGAACCGGACAGGCTGTGAAAGTATTTTGAAAGAAAGAAGGATAAAATCATGGGACATCTGACAACCCGGGATGCCTACAAAAATCTGGAGGAGCGGATCAACTGGTTTACCCAGGGAGCGCCGCCTTCTGACACGCTGTACAAGATCCTGCAGGTATTGTATACCGAGAAAGAGGCAAAGTGGGTGGCAAAACTTCCGGTGCGGCCCTTTACCCTGAAGCGGGCGGCAAGAGTCTGGGGCACCACGGAGGCGAAGGCGGAGAAACTTTTAGACCATCTCTGTGAGAAAGCGCTGCTGGTGGATGCAACCTATCATGGAGAACGTCAGTTTGTCATGCCGCCTCCCATGGCGGGCTTTATTGAGTTTGCACTGATGCGCACAAGGGGAGATATCGATCAGAAATATCTAAGTGAGCTGTATTATCAATATATGAATGTGGAAGAAGATTTCGTCAAGGATCTGTTCTTTGCCACAGAAACCAGGCTTGGCAGGGTGTTTGTGCAGGAGCCGGTCCTGATGAATGATAAGACCAACCATATTCTGGATTATGAGCGGGCTACCCATATCGTGGAAGAGGCGGACTATATCGGCCTGGGAACCTGTTACTGCCGGCACAAGATGTACCACGCCGGCCATCCCTGCGAGATCGACGCGCCCTGGGAGGTGTGTCTGACCTTTGGCAATGTGGCCCGTTCTCTGGCAGAGCATGGAGCGTATGCAAGGCTGATTTCCAAAGAGGAAGCAAAAGAAGTTCTGGAACTCTCCTATGCGAGCAATCTGGTGCAGATCGGAGAAAACGTGAGGGAACACCCGGCCTTTATCTGCAACTGCTGCGGCTGCTGCTGCGAGGCATTGCAGGCGGCAAGGCATTTTAGCCCCATGCAGCCGGTGGCAACGACAAATTTCCTTCCGGAAGTGTCTTTTGATGCATGCATCGGCTGCGGCAAATGTGCGAAGGTATGCCCGGTCCTGGCCATTGCCATCAAGGAAGATAAGGAACAGCCAGAGGGGAACAAGAAAAAGAAGCGCCCGAAGATTGATACAGAGATCTGCCTTGGCTGCGGTGTCTGTGCAAGAAACTGTCCCACGAAAGCCATCCGTCTGAAACGCCGTCCGGTGCAGGTGATCACTCCGGTTAACAGTACTCACCGGTTTGTCCTGCAGGCGATTGAGAAAGGGACGCTGCAGAATCTGATCTTTGACAACCAGGCTTTTGCCAATCATCGGGCCATGGCAGCCGTATTCGGGACCATCTTAAAGCTTCCTCCTCTGAAGCAGGCGCTGGCCAGCAGGCAGTTTCAGTCCGTGTATCTGGACCGGCTGCTGGCGATGCAGAAAAAGAAAGAAAAAGAAAGATGATTAACAAAAAGAAACTCATACAGTTTTATATAGAACAATACGAGCAGGAGGGAAAAAAGAAACCTTGCAAACCGCCCAAATACACCGGGATGGACCGGAAAGCAGAGTCCCTTTCCAGGGCTCTGCGCAGTGCAAAGCCTTCCCGGGTCAATATACGGAATCTGGAGGAACTGCACCGGCAGATCAAGAATCTGTGCGGCTTTGCCATCCGCAGGAACCGGGAGCCGCTTCTTAGGCAGATGCGGGAGGAGTTTTTTCCCAAGCTGGTGCAGCTGGATCTGGGTATGCTTTTGGAGGAGCAAAAGGAAGGGATTGACGGAGAATTTATAGCGTATATGCGGCGGGCTCTGCCGGGGAAGATCTGTCAGGAGACTCTTTTTACGCTGTATCCCAGGTATCGTCAGCACAAGGTAAAGGATAAGATTCTGGAATTGGTTCCCATGCGTCCGGAGATGGAATTTGCGGAGGTGCGGCAGATGCAGCGGCATTTTATCCTGCATATCGGTCCTACCAACAGCGGCAAGACCTTCCGCTCCTTAGAACGGCTGAAGCTGGCCAGGCAGGGCGTATATCTGGGACCTCTTCGTCTGCTGGCTTTGGAAGTCTACGAGCAGATGAACAAATACCAGGTGCCCTGCACCATGCGTACCGGACAAGAATGCATCGAGGAAGAGGCAAGCAGGGTTACGGCGTCGACCATTGAGATGGCGGACTTTGATGAGAACTATGATATTGCGGTCATTGATGAGGCGCAGATGGTCACAGACCCGGACCGGGGACACTCCTGGACCAAGGCGATCCTGGGGCTTCGGGCCGGGGAGATCCATATCTGCATGAGTCCTGCGGCTGAGAAGGCCATCATCCATCTGATTGAACTCTGCGGGGACGACTACGAGCTGGAGCGCTACGAGCGGAAGACGAAGCTGGTCTGTGAGAAGAGACCATTTGTGTTTCCGGATGATGTACAAAAAGGAGATGCTCTGATTGTATTTTCCAAAAAATCGGTTCTGGATGTGGCAGGCAGACTGGAAGAACAGAAGATCAATGCCAGTGTCATCTACGGCAGCCTGCCCCCGGAGATCCGCCGCCGGCAGATGCATCTGTTCAACAGCGGAAGGACAAAAGTGGTGGTTGCCACGGATGCCATTGGCATGGGTCTGAACCTGCCGGTAAAAAGGATTGTTTTTTTACAGTGGGAAAAATACGACGGGGTCAGCAGACGTCCGCTTCTGGTATCGGAGATCAAGCAGATCGCCGGCCGGGCGGGACGTTATGGCATCTACGACACAGGATATGTAAATGCTATGGGCCCAGAAGCGCTTGCCTATGTCCGGGAGCGGTATGAGGCAGAGGAGGAACCGGTAAGTCAGGTAAACTTAGGGTTTCCGCAGATTCTTCTGGATATCGAGGCGCCCATGGACGAGCTTTTGAAGATCTGGCATGATGTGACGCCGACCAGTCCCTTTGTCAAGGAAAATATTGATGAAGCCTTGTATCTGTACGAGCAGGCCAAGCGTCAAAAGGAGATGATTGACGGGTTTGGCAACAAACATATACTGTACCGGATGATTACCTGCCCCATTGATATCAAGGACCGGTGGGTGGTGGCCCTGTGGCTTTTGTACTGCAAAACTTATACGGCAGATGTGTCCTTAGAAAAGCCGGTACTGCGCCGGGATAAAAGCCGGGGTATCCTTCAGTATGAGACTTACTACAAGCAGCTGGACCTGTATTACCAGTTTTCCCACCGGATGCAGAAGGTCATCGACGAAGAATGGCTGGAAAAAGAACGGGAAAAGACTGAGAATACGATCATGCGTTATCTGACCAAAGGAAAGCATAATTACATCGCAAGATGCAGATACTGCGGAAAGCTGCTTCCTCTGGGGTCGCCCTTCCAGGTATGCGATGGTTGTTATCACAGGCATTAGACGGACACAGAGCAATTGATTCTCATTTGCAGGATTCATGCAAAGAGACAGGCGTAAAAGGATACAATAGAGAGAAAGAGAAACGTGGAGGAGCGTTATGGCGATAAAAGGAAATGTAAAGGAACAGACGCGGAGCAAGATCAAAGTCCCAAGGCAGTACCAGGTACTGATCTATAATGATGATTTTACCCCCATGGACTTTGTGGTCAATGTCCTGATGCAGATCTTTGACAAAGAGGAATCCGCAGCGACCGCGCTGATGCTGAGCATTCATAAGAGCAGTTATGCGGTGGCAGGGGTTTATCCAAAAGACATCGCCTGCACCAAGGCCGCGGAGGCAGTCCGGTGGGCGAGGGAAGAGGGGCATCCTCTGAAAGTGGAGGCCGTGTGCCAGTAGGAGGCGTGGATGATGGAATTTACGAAGAAAATGCATAAGGTGATGACACGGGCCATTGTACTTGCGCAGGAAGAGCATCATCGGTATTTTATGCCGGAACATATGATCTATGGGATGACCTTCGATGAGGATTTTCAAAGGGAGTATGAGGCTTTCGGCGGAAAAGTAAAAAAGCTTCGTCAGGATCTGCTTGCTTTTCTAAGGGAACAGGCCGGGAGGGCACCGGAGCAGACTGCTCCGCAGGTGACGCTGGATGCAGAACAGGTCTTTCGTATGGCATCGGAACAGGCAAAGAGCAGCAGCCGGGATGCCGTGGAAGTGAGCCATCTTCTGGCAGCTTTGATGCGGCTTTCGGATAATTTTGGTCTCTACTATATGGCAAGCCAGGAAGTGGATCTGATGGAAGTATTGGGAGAGATGTCCAGAGAGAGCCTTTCCAATGAGCGCAGCAGGATTCCGGTATTCGAAGAGGAGGAGCCGGGCGATTCGCAGGAAGAAGGAGAACCCCGATGGAAAAGCTTTCTGGAAAATATGAATGAGACCTGCAGAAGGCAGAATCCATTGATTGGCCGGGCCGAAGAGCTGGACCGGACCATTCAGATTCTCTGCCGGAAGGATAAGAATAATGTCCTCCATATCGGAGAGCCGGGAGTGGGCAAGACAGCCCTGGCTTACGGACTGGCCCGTGGGATTCTGGAAAATCAGGTTCCGGAACCCCTCCGGGGAGCCGTGGTGTATGCTCTGGACTTGGGGGGACTTTTGGCTGGGACTCAGTACCGTGGGGAATTTGAAAAGCGGTTTAAGGAGATTATGGACGGACTGGCAACAGAGCCGCTGCCGATTCTCTATCTGGATGAGATGCACAACATCGTGGGGGCCGGAGCGGTGAACGGCGGAAGCCTGGATGTGGCGAATCTGCTGAAACCGTATCTGGCAGCCGGACATATCCGGTTTATCGGTGCCACTACGTATGAAGAATATAAAAAGCACATCCTGGGCAGCCAAAGCCTGGTGCGGCGGTTCCAGAAGGTAGACATCAAGGAACCGTCCAGGGAAGAAGCGGTGGAGATCTTAAAAGGGTTAAAGCCCGGATATGAGCAGTTTCACGGGGTACGATACGGAAACGGCGTTCTGGAACATGCGGTGGAAGTGAGCAGCCGGTATGTCAACGAACGTTTTCTCCCGGATAAGGCCATCGATCTGATCGATGAGGCCGGAGCATACCGAAGACTTCATCCGCTGAAACAGAAAACTCAGACGGTAAGTAAGGCGCTGATTGACGAAGTGCTGTCCAAAACCTGCAGTATTCCTGCTCAGACAGTGGAAAAGGGCGAGACGGAGAAGCTCAAGCTGTTGGAAAAGAAACTGAAAACAAAGATTTTCGGACAGGGAGAAGCAGCAGCGCAGGTGGTCAATGCGGTGAAATTCTCAAGAGCAGGCCTAAACGAGGAGAACAAGCCGGTGGCATCTTTCCTGTTTGTAGGTCCCACCGGTGTGGGGAAAACAGAACTGGCCAAAGTACTGGCCGAAGAGCTTGGAATCACGTTTCTCCGGTTCGATATGAGTGAATATGCAGAGAAGCATACCGTAGCAAAGCTGATCGGGGCACCGGCCGGCTATGTGGGGTATGAAGAGGGCGGTATTCTCACGGAGGAGATCCGAAGGCATCCCCATGCGGTTCTTCTGCTGGATGAGATCGAGAAGGCCCATCCGGACATCTTTAATGTGCTTCTGCAGGTGATGGATTATGCGACGCTGACCGACAATCAGGGGCGGAAAGCGGACTTCCGCAATATCGTTCTGATCATGACGTCCAACGCCGGTGCCAGCAGAATCGGCAAAAGCCGGATCGGTTTTGGCAGTGCGGAGATGAATATGGATGCGTTGATGGAGGCTGTGAAACAGACTTTTCAGCCGGAGTTTCGCAACCGTCTCAGCAGGATCGTTCTCTTCCACGGCATGGATGAAGCCATGGCAGAGAAGATAACCTGGAAGAAGCTGTCGGAACTTCAGCAGAAGCTGTCGGTCCGCAAGGTGGAGCTTACGGTTACGCCCCAGGCGGCAGAGTATGTAAGGAGCAACGGCATCACCAGAGAATACGGCGCCCGGGAGATCGACCGGGTCATCGCCGGTGAGATAAAGCCGCTGCTGGCGGATCTTCTGCTGTTCGGCAGGCTGAAAAAAGGCGGAAAATGCACGCTTCTTTTGGAGGATGGAAAACTGAAGGTCTGCTGAAAAAAAGATTTGTAATTTGTCCAAGGCTGTGGTATACTCTTCTCATGGAGATATAGCTCAGCTGGGAGAGCATCTGCTTGACGTGTAGAGGGTCACAGGTTCGAGTCCTGCTATCTCCATCAAAAGGTGGCTTTTTCAGCCACCTTTTTTTCTCCCATGCAATGAATCTGAAGTTGCTGAAACAGAAAGGATGAGATATGAACGTCAGAAAACATATTCGTTTTTACGGAAAAGTGCAGGGTGTGGGCTTTCGGTATCACGCTACCTACAAGGCGCGGTTACTGGGACTGACCGGCTGGGTTCGCAACTGCTATGATGGGACGGTGGAGATGGAGGTACAAGGAGATGCAGAGGCCATAGCGGCTCTTCTCTTGTATCTGCACAGTCAGCGGTTTATCCAGATTAAGCGGATGGATGAGGAAACAATCGAACGGAAAGAAGAGCGGGAATTTAAGGAGAAATGGTAGAATGAGTGTCAATTATCATGCCTTTCAGAGCAGAGGCGTTCTTTTCGCCAGTCACGAGGTGGTGTGCCGGCAGTGGCAGGAGGAGTTTACCGGTTATGATCCGGCTAGAATCGCCAGAATCCTCTGTCTTGAGGCGGATGAAACATATCTGTATCTGAATTATTATCAGTGCCCCTATCGGCTGCGATTAAAAGATGGTGTACTTATGCGCCGGAGCGGGGACGAGTGGACCGAAGAGCTTTACTTTAACGAAGCAATGGCGGTCTACCATCTTCTGTACTATACCAGGGATCTGCCGGTTGTCTCGGGCAAATGGGTGCCAAGCCACACCATCGACGGCGTGGTAAGCCGAAATCCATCCGTCAAAGATCCCCTTTTGTCTCCCTTTGAAAAAATGTATGAGGGAAAGACAGAGGAGTTAAGAAAGGCCTGCCTGTCCGCGGGAGGACAGGAAATAAAGGCCGGGGATGCAGCTTTCGAATTCAGGGCGTTTCCCCAGGTTCCTCTGCGCCTGGTGTTCTGGGATCAGGACGAGGATTTTCCTGCCAGAGTCCAGATTCTGGTGGACCAGTGTGTGACGGATTTTGTGCACTACGAGACGGTGGGATGCCTGATTGCAGACCTTTTAGACCGCTTGTAGAGGCTACAGCACCACAGTAAAGGTGCTCCCCCCGCCCGGGGTGTCTTCCACCAGGATTCGTCCGTGGTGAGCGTTTACGATCTCGGCGGCAATGCACAGTCCCAGTCCAAAATGTCCTTTTTCACTTCGGGCCTCATCAGCCCGGTAAAAACGTTCAAAGATTTTTTTCTTTTCTTCGTCGGGGATGCCGATTCCCGTATCGCTCACGGCAAGTTTTGCCGATTTTCCATCATGTGTAAGCAAAAGGCGGACAAATCCGCCTTTTTTGGTATAACTGAAGGCGTTGTGCAGAAGAATGGCAAGCACCTGCCGGATCCGTTCGGGGTCACAAAGGACCGAAGGGACGGCATCTTCTGGAAGGGTGATCAGGAAACGGATGCCGTTTTCCTTTGCCACCGGTTCAAAGGCTTCAAAGGTGTCCAAAAGCAGGGTGTCCAGTTCTGTCGGTTCCTTTTGAATCGTCCAGCGGTAACGATCCGCCCGGGTAAGCATCAGCATATCTTCGATGAGTCTGGACATGCGCAGTCCTTCCGACTGGATGGAATCCAGAAAAGACTGTCGTTCTGCTTCGGAAGCCTTGCCGGAGGCGGAGGCACAGGAGAGAATTACGGCCAGAGGTGTGCGCAGCTCGTGGGAAGCAGAAGCGATAAACTGATTCTGCCGCCGCTGGTTTTCTTCCAGCGGCTGTAAGATTCTTTTGGTAAAATACCAGGAGAACAGCGCAAGTACGCCAAAGGCCGCCAGATCCATAAGAAGAAACAAAAATCTCTGGGTCCTGATCTGTACAAGGAGAGGTTCCATGGAGCAGAGAATCATGATCTGAAAGGTACCACTGTGCCTTTGAGAAGTGACAACACAGGCGTAATAGTCGTCGGCTCCTCTGCCGGCGGAAGAAAAGGCAAATTCTGTGTGAAAAGTATCAGAAGCAGATACTGCAGGTTCTGCTGCGAAGGTATGATTATAATAATCCCAGGCCGATGCAAAAAGCTCTTTTTGTTCCGAAGAGTAGCGCTCATTGTACAGAAAAGGAACTCCGTTGTCAACAACGTTGATTAGATACCGCCCGTTAGCTTCGGTTCTTGCCAGCCATTCGTGGGTGATGATGGTCTGCTCATCCAGGGTGCGGATCAGGGTATTCATATCACTTTGAAAGGAGAGAAAACCGCTGTTTTTTAAACCCTGCTCGGAGACTATGAGGTATCCGCAGGACATGACAAAGAGAATGAAGATGGTGATGCCCGCGCATAAAAGAGCCAGGCGAAGATGGACTTTTCTAAACACTGCCGACGCCTCCTGTCACTCGATACAGTAGCCCACACCCCGGACTGTGCGGATCCGGACGGAACTTCCCACAGTCTTCAAACGTCTGCGCAGAAAATGAATATAGTTATCCAGATTCCCCTCTTCCACATCGCTGTCCATCCCCCACACTTTGGTCAGCAGGAGGGTACGGGAAAGGGTCTGCCCAGGGCTGCGCAGAAAGGCTTCCAGAAGATTTCCTTCCCGGCCGGATACGCTGCAGGTGCAAAGGGGTCCGGTCAGTGTGTTGTCTGCCAGGCGGTAGGTGATATTTCCAAGAGAAAGCTGTTCGTGATGCAGAAGTTTTCTTGGACGGCGGGTCACGCAGCGGATCCTGGCCATCAGCTCCTGGAAAGCAAACGGTTTGACCAGATAGTCATCCGCGCCCAGATCCAGCCCGGTGACCTTATCATCCAAGGTACCTAGCGCTGTGATCAGGATAACCGGCGTCTGATCCCCCTGGGCCCGCATACGTTCCAGCACCTGGGTGCCGCTTAGCAGAGGGAGCATCCGGTCCAGGAGAACCAGGTCATGGATATGCTCTTCCATATAGTAGAGGGCTTCCTCTCCGTCCCGGCAGGTGTCCACCAGAAAGCCCTCTGCTTCCAGCTGGAAGGCAAGAGAATGATTCAGTGTTTCGTCGTCTTCGACAAGCAGGATTCGCATAATATTCTGAAGTCTTTCCTTTCCATTGTTTTTCACATCTTTCTGTCTGAACGGAACGCACGGATGGGCGAATCGTGGAATGAGGGGTGAAAAGCAACTTTTTCTTTCGTTTTAGTATAGCACAAAAATCTGGAAGGAATCTCTAAAAAAAGAGGAAAAGAGAATTTTTCGGTTTTTTTGCAGCAGATTTTAGAGATTACTTAGAGATTGATCTGTTATGATAGGGCCATCGAATACAGGAAGCAGGAGGAGAACAGGATGAAAAAACAGGCTAAAAGATGGTTGTTGATTCTGGGACTTTGCGGTACCATGAGTCTGACCATGTATGGATGCGGGTCAGAGAATCTTTCTTCCGAAGAGGAACAGACAGAGCCTTTGGATGAAAGCCAGGAAGAACCAAAGGAGACGCCGGATGCGGATGACCCGGAAGAAACAGAAGAAGGTGCTTTGAATTCGGAGAAAGAAACCGGCACCGGGACACGGGAGCGAAAAGAAGGGGCAGAAGACCTGGTCGGAGAGATCAAAGAGATGGAGGACGGACGGTTCACGGTTGTGAAGTCGATTACCGAAGAGGTGGAAGACGGAGGCCAGATTATGGTAGCTCCGGCGCCGGATGCGGATGATTCGGATATTGAAAAGGTGGTTGTCACCTATGATGAAAATACGGATATTTATATCAGGACCATCTACGATAATGGAGCAAGATACGAGGACACGGACGCAGGGATCGACGATCTGAAAAAGGGTGTGCTGGTAAATATCTGGGGTGTTCGTGAAGGAGATGGAAATCTTCAGGCGGATCAGATACAGATAGATGTTTTTGTGCGCTGAAGAAAAGGACGGATTCTGACGGGAATGATGATTATGGAAGGAGTGAATCGAGAAGTGAAAAAAAGAGGTATTCGTTTGACCGCATGTCTGCTTCTGGGTGTCATGCTGTTTTTGCAGGGCTGTGGGGGAAAAGATCAGGAGATACAGGATCCGGGGCCCAAAGAGCAGCCGGCCGGCGAAGACGGGGCACCGGCAGAGGAGGAGAACCAGGAGCGCAGTATGGGCCGCTACCTGGAAGAAGAAATCATCCTGCCGGATGAGATCGCTGTAAATAATTATCCTAAGATGTGTCTGCAGAGGATGGAAAGCGGAGAGTTAGTGATTTTAGAGCAAAAAGCGGGTATGTATCTGTCCGATGACCAGGGAGAGAGCTGGAGCAAAAAAGACACGCCCTGGCTGTCAGAGCTTCAGGGAGCCTACGTGGCGCATATGGCGATTGCACCAAATGGTTCGGCGGCTTTTGTCTACAGTCCGCCGGCAGACGGGTCCGGGGAGGCAGATGAGGGCGGCTACCATCCTCAGTATCTCTATGTCGACCCGGAGGGAAACACGACAAAGCTTGAATCACCGGACCGTGATCAGTCCATCCATCAGTTCTGGTTTGGGAAAGACAATACATTGTATGTCTATATGATGGGCGGCAAAGTCTATGAGATGGACCCGGAAAGCAAGGAGTACAGAAAGCTGTTTGAAAACGAAGGAATGTCGAACTATGTCTGTTTTACCGATTCCTATATGGTGATCAGCGGTTCGAGAGGGCTGACTTTCTATCATACAGAGGAAAAGATGCTGGTGGATCATGATCCGGTACTCCAGGATTTTCTGACGGAACATGTGGGGGATGAAGTGGGGGCCAATTCGGATTCCTACACGGTGGTGCTGGAGGAAGGAGAGCAGGCGGATGTGATTTGTTTTGCCTGTGAAAGCGGGCTGTATCGTCATGTGATCGGCGGCACGGCGGTGGAACAGATCATGGAAGGAAACCTGAGCTCCCTTGGAGATCCCAAGATGAATCTTGCGGGTATGGCGGTTCTGCCAGACAACGAATTTGCCATTCTCTATACCAACGGGAAGCTGTACCGGTATACCTTTGATCCGGACATTCCCACCATCCCGGAGGAGCAGGTCAGCATCTACAGCCTGACGGAGAACTATGCGGTACGCCAGGCGGTGAGTCTTTTCCAGAAACAGCACCCGGAAGCCTATGTCCGGTATGAAATCGGCATGAATACGGAAAACGGCATGACTTCGGAAGATGCCATCAAGAACCTGAACACGAGGATTATGTCCGGTTCCGGTCCGGATCTTCTGGTACTGGACGGACTGCCAAGGCGTTCTTATGAAGAAAAAGGAGTGCTTATGGACTTAAGTGAACTTGTGGGAGATTTTGGCGATGAGAATAGACTGTTTCCCAATATCGTAGAATCATGCACAGAAGACGGAAAGCTTTGGTATCTGCCGCTTCGGTTCCGGCTGCCGCTGCTGGCAGGGGAGAAAGAGGCCATTGACGGCGTGACAGATCTGAGAACGCTCGCGGATACCATGGAGGCGCTTCGGGAAGCGAATCCAAAGGGGACGCTGAGTGACTTTACGACAGAGGAAAAGACGCTTCGGATATTGGGGATTGTCTGTTCCGGCTCCTGGACCACGAAAGAGACGGGGGCCATCGACGAGGAAAGGCTTACGGATTTTCTGACCCAGGCAAGGCGGATCTTTCAGGCGGAGGCTGCAGGACTGAGCGAGGAGGAGATGAGCACATATAAAATGCGCTATGAGAACAGTCTGAACTGGAGCGGAGCGATGGAATATTTTGCAGATATATCCAGCAGCGGGCTCAGCGTGGCCATGGGAATGCAGAAGATGGGGGCCGGCGTGAACAGCATGGTGGATGGAGGTTTTAATCTGATCAGCACGCTGGCAAACCAGGAAGAGAATTTTAGCTATGGAATCTGGCAGGGACAGATCACAGGAGGGTTTATTCCCAAAGGGATGATCGGCATTTCGTCCGGTTCCAAGGACAGTCAGCTGACCAGGGATTTCTTCCGCTTTCTGTATGGAAGAGAATTGCAGGATATCGAAGTATCTACCGGTCTGCCGGTCAATATGGCATCCTTCGAATCTCTGAGGGAAAATAAAAGGCCGGAAGACCAAGGCATCAGCATCGGAACCACGGGAGCGGACGGAGAAGTCTTCGGCCTGGATATCAAATGGTCCGGTAAAGAGGATTTTGATGCACTCAAACGTATGGCAGAGTCCGTGACGGCCGTATGTGCTGGAGATGCAGTCATTGAGGAAGTCGTATATGAGGTGGGACAAAAAGCGCTGAATGACAGCATCAGCGTGGAGGAAGCGGTAAAAGAGATTGTTAAAAAAGCGGCAATTTACCTGGCCGAATAAAAAAGGAGTGGAGGAATGAAAGGCAAATGGTTAAGAGCAGGTGCTTTTTTCTGTGGGGTGATGGTGTTTCTGACCGGATGTGCAGGACGTCTGCAGTCCTCCGGGTCGGGACCTGAAAGAACAGATTCTGGCAGCGCATCCATGGGCAGGTATATGGAGACTTTCTATGAGCTGCCAGAAGAGATCAACCGAAACGGCGGGATGTGCTGGCTTTCCGACGAAAGCCTTGCACTCGTCAGTTTTGGAGAAGGATTGTACCGTTCCGCCGATGAGGGACAGACCTGGGTAAAGGAGGAGACAGACTGGTTCCCCATGCTCGAAGGGGTGTACTGTCTGGCAGCAGTCGTGGGTCCGGACGGAACCGTGGCGGCTTCCTGTTCGGGCGGGATGCCCGAAGCTGCCCGGGCGGCTTTTGGGACGGAACTGCCGGAAACGTGGGAAGGCAACTATTGTGTATTTGGATTTCCGGATGGGACTGTGAAAGTTGTGGACTTTGGCTTTTCTCAGGATGACGGAAGCTGTATAAAATCCTTTGTGTTTAAGGAGGATGGACGGCTGTTTGCGGGAGATATGCAGGGGAAGGTGTACGAGGTTGACCTAAAAAACATGTCGCTGAAAGAATTGTTTTCGGCGGGACGGGCGGTAGGTTACCTGGATTTTTGCCAGGAAATTTTGATGGCGGTGGGTTATGACCGGCTGTACCTGTATGATCTTCGAACAAATGTTCTGCGTTCCCAGGATGAGACGGTGGACGCCTATATCCGCCAGGTGCTTTTGGACGGCACGGTTTCCTATACGAGCGGCGGTTTTCCGCTGGCAGTGGCCGGCGGTCTGGAAGAAAATGTGATCTATATAGCCAGTGGGGACGGGATGTACCGCCATGTGCTCTGGGGCAGCATGATGGAGCAGATCATCGACGGGGCCTTAAGTACACTGGGAGACTCCTTTGCTTCGATCTACCGGATCAAAGTGCTGGAGGATCAGGAGTTCCTGGTGGCCTTTTCCCCGTCAGAGGGACTGGTGCGCTACTGCTATGATGCGTCGGTTCCTTCCATGCCGGACAGAGAGCTTCGGATCTACAGTCTGGAAGAAAACCAAAGTGTGCGTCAGGCAGTGTCCAGTTACAAAAAAGAACACCCGGATCTCTACATCCGGTATGAGGTGGGACTGGAAGCCGGGGGCGGCATGACCAGAGAGGATGCTGTCAAAAGGCTGAATACCCAGGTGCTGGCGGGAGAGGGGCCGGATATACTGCTTTTGGACGGTCTTCCTGCAGAAACCTATATGGAGAAAGGGATGCTGAAGGATATTCGGCCAATCCTGGAAGGGCTGCCGGAAGAGGAAGCGCTGTTTGCCAACGTGGTGGATAGTTTTACGGATGAGGACGGTGCGGTCTATACCATGCCCATGTGTATCCGGGTGCCCCTTTTGGTTGGTGACCGGGAGCAGATTGCCGGGATGAATGATCTGGAGAGCATCGCAGCAAAGATGGAGAACCGCAGGGCAGAATATCCCCAGGGAGGGATCTTTGGGATCCAGGATCCGGAAGCATTCCTTCGGCTTTTTGGGATGGTGTCTGCTTCGACGTGGCAGAAGGAAGAGGGACAGCTGGATCAGGAGGCCGTCTTTAACTTTCTGGAACTTTCCAAACGGATCTATGAAGCGGAGCTAGAAGGCGCAGTGCCGGCGCAGATGGAAACACGGAAGGAAGAGATGGAGGAGATGGCGGCCTACGGCGTGGATCCTCTTGCAGATCAGATGGAAGTCTGCAGCAGCGTACTTCAGATCCCACGGGGATATGCAGAGATGGCCGGCGGATATGTGGAGGGGATTCAGATCTGCCTGGACTGTGTGACATCTGTGCTTCGGACGGATGAAAACCTTGACTACCGGAATTTACCGGGGCAGGTAACGGACGGCTTTTTGCCGGTGGCTCTGGTAGGGATCAGCTCGCGGGCGGCTCATCCGGGGGATGCAGAAGATTTTGTACAGAGCATGTTTGCGTCGGACACGCAGAAAAATATCTATGAAGGCTATCCGGTGAACCGGACCGCTTATGAAGAGCACTTCGAAGTCTTTGAGGAAGACGGCGATAACGGCAGTATGATATTGCAGCATCCTGACGGGAGCGAACAGGAACTTCGTTTGTACTGGCCCAATGAGATGGAGCGGCAGAAGTTTACCGACTGTGTGGAGAGCTTGAAAACACCGGTTTTGGCGGATGACTATCTGTGCAGTCTGGTGTATGAGACCGGAGTTTCGGTGCTGGAGGGTGAGATCAGTGTGGAAGAAGGGACCAGTGAGATTGTTAAAAAGGCGTCAATCTATCTGGCAGAGTAGACACGCCTGGATCTGGTTTTTGCTGCCGAGTCTTCTTGGGGTTACGGTATTTGTGCTGCTTCCTTTTCTGGATGTGGTGCGGCGGTCTTTTTTGACCGCCGTGACGCAGGAGTGGACAGGATTTCGCAATTATGAGATTGTCTTTGCCAATCAGGCATTTTTGCTGGCGGTGAAGAATACGCTGCGCTTTACCTTTGTCTGCCTGCCGCTTCTGATCGGCCTAGGTCTCTTTTTATCCGTGCAGCTTAGCCGGCTGAAAGAGATACAGTTGATCAAGTCTTTGTTTTTGCTCCCGCTGGCCATGCCGGCGGCGACGGTGGTCCTGATCTGGAAAATGTTTTTTTCCAGGCAGGGCTTCTTAAACGGATGGCTTACAGAACTTGGGATGCTGGCAGAAGGACAGTGCTATGATTTTATGGGAACGGATGCGGCCTTCTGGGTGCTGGTGTTCAGTTATATCTGGAAAAATCTGGGTTATACCATGGTCCTTTGGCTGGCTGGTATTTTCTCCATATCGGCAGATCTAAGCGAGGCTGCAAGGGTGGACGGCGCCACGGAACGGCAGTGTTTCTGGCGGGTGATCTTTCCGAACCTGAAAGGGTCTTTGTATACGATCACCGTGCTGTCCTTTTTAAACTCTTTCAAGGTGTTCCGGGAGGCTTATCTGGTGGCGGGGGCCTATCCCCACGAGAGCATGTATCTGCTGCAGCATCTTTTCAACAACTGGTTTGTGAATCTGGAACTGGATAAAATGGCTGCCTCTGCGGTCCTGGTAGGCATGGTGCTTTTTGGAACGATCCTGCTTCTGCAGAAACTGTGGGATCAGGATGCAGACAGGGAGGGATGAATTTTGAAAAAGATCTTGCCAAAAGCTTTGGTTAAGTGCTTTCTTCTTTTGCTGGGTGCGGCATTCTGCGTGCCGGTTCTGTTTCTTCTAAGCGGTTCGCTCTTAAGCCGTTATGAACTGCAGGAGAGTCTGCTGCCGCTGATGGCAGATCAGGAGCAGCTGATCACCTGGAATTTCTGGCCCGCCTATCCAACCTTTTCCCATTACGGGAAAATCCTCTTTCAGACGCCGCAGTTTTTTGTGGTCTTCTGGAATTCCATGAAGATCACCGGGTGTATCCTTCTGGGACAGTTCTTTTTTGCAGTTCCGGCGGCCTGGGCTTTTGCAGTGTATCCCTTTTCCTGCCGGAAGCTTTTGTTCACCCTGTATGTGGTGCTGATGCTCATGCCTTTTCAGGTGACCATGCTGTCCAACTATCTGGTTCTGGACGGACTGTCACTTATGAACACCCATAAAGCAGTTATCCTGCCGGCGGTATTTTCGACTTATCCGGTATTTCTGATATACAGGGGATTTTGCAATCTGCCCAGAGGCCTGATCGAGGCAGCCCGTATCGACGGGGCAGGAGAGTGGATGATCTTTACAACCATCGGACTTCCACTGGCCTCCGGGGGGATTCTCTCTGCAGTGGTGCTTGGATTTCTGGAATACTGGAGCCTGATTGAACAGCCCCTGGCATTTTTGAAAGATCAGGCACTGTGGCCGCTGTCTTTGTATCTGCCGGAGATCAGCCTGGACCAGGCCGGGTATTCTTTCGTGGCATCGGTGATTACGCTGATCCCGGCGATCTTTGTCTTCTTATGGGGAAGAGAATATTTGGAGCGGGGCATTGCGGCTTCGGCGTTAAAGGAGTAAAAAGAGATGGAATTGTGGAAAAAACAGAAGCGGATTTTGATCGCATTTGGCATCTTCCTTGTCTTGATGTTTGGGTGTACGCTGATATCCAGAGCAGTCTATGCGTCGAAACTTCCCCAGGTGACGGTGAAGACACCGGGAAGGATGGCTTTGAACCATACGGTGACGGCGGACGGGATCGTGCATCAGGGAAGGGAGTGTGCGGTGACTGCGCTGTCCGGCTTACGGGTGCGGACGGTCTATACCCATGTGGGGGACCGGGTGACAGAAGAGACACTGCTTTTTGATCTGGACATGGAGGATTTGAAGGAAAAGATACAGGAAACGGAGCTGGAGATCAAAAAACTTCAGCTTCAGATCGCCGCCATGGAACAGAATAAAAGCCTGGATGCCCAGGAGCAGCAGACAGAGAACACCCGGGCGCAGGAAGACTATGCCAGAGCCCAGGAGAAAGCGGATGAGGCTTCTGCGCGGGCAAGAGAGGATCTGGAGAACGCGGAGGCAGCCTACGACAGCCATGAGGACCATCCGGTCAGGACGACCTCCAAAGAGGAGCGCCGGGCGCAGCAGGAGGTCTATGAGGCCTGGGTGAAAAAAGAGGGAGAGCTTTTGCAGGCGCTGGAGACAGCGAAAAAGGAAGAGGAAGAAGCGCAGGCAAGGGTTCAGGAACTAGAGGCGGCTGTGGTTTTGCCAGAGGCCGAAGAAGAGCCCCCGGAGGCCGAAGAAGAGTCCCCGAAGGCCGAAGGAGAGTCCCCGAAGGCCGAAGGAGAGTCCCCGAAGGCCGAAGGAGAGCCCCCGGAGGCCGAAGAAGAGATCCCGGAGGCGGAAAAAGAGGACACACAGCAGGAATCCCCGGAGCTTGCAGAGGCCAGAGCGCAGATGGAAGAGGCAAAGAAGAAGCTGGCAGCCGCGCAGGAAGCTTATGAAGCGCATACGAAAGATCCGGTAAAAAAGCCGGATTTTGGAGAAGAAGATGCCAAAAAATCCGCCTGGGAAGACCAAAAAGATACGCTGGAACAAGAGGTGGACGCGGCCAGAAGAGCCCTGGAAGATGCAGAGCGGTCCGGCTCGGATTCGCTTCTGGACGCCGGGCGAAAAGTGGAGGATACCAAAAGGGCACCGGATGCGGACAGCAGTCTGGAAGTAAGCCGCCTGGAACTTTCGGTTCTCCAGGCCAAGCTGGCCGCCTATCAGGGGGTGCGGGAGGCTTCCGGGCAGATATATCCGGAGGCAGAGGGCATCGTCACAGGGATTCAGGTCAGCCCGGGGGAACGGGTGGGAGACGGTGCGGCGGTTGTCTATGCAGACCTGTCAAGCCCCATGCAGTTTCAGGTATCGCTGACGAAGGAACAGAAAAAGTATGTGAATCAGGGAGACACGGTCAGACTGACGCTTGGCGGCGGTTCTGCAAAGGAGCTGAAGGTGGATTATGTGGCGGAGAATGAGAGCAATCCAGAACTCTATGACGCCCGGGTTTTCCTTCCGGATGGGACAGGGACGATCGGGGAGAGCGGAAGCTTTCGGGTGGAGGCTCAGTCGGAGATCTTCTCCTGCTGCATTCCGCTGAGTGCCCTGCATAAGGATGCCAACCAGAGGAGTTTCGTATATATCCTAAGCGAGCGCCAGGGCATTCTGGGAACGGAACTTGCAGCAGAACAGGTGTTTGTGAGAGTGCTGGATCAAAATGACAGCTATGCAGCCATTGAAGAAGGCGTGATTGACCAGGAGACGGAACTGATCGTCCACTCTACCGAAGAGCTTGAGGACCGGGCAGTCGTGCGGTACAAAGAATAGAAAATTTGGCCATGCAGCTTTATTCCTGTCGAAGCCGTTCCACAACACTTTGTTTTTCAACGGACAGAAACATCAGTGCCGGAAGCAAAAGGCCCGTGGTCAGCAAAAGCAGTTCGCTTAGCAAAAGCGGCAGCAGCGTAAAATGATAGCTGAGGAACCAGATGCCTCTGCACAGATTCTGGACTGCCAGAAGAGACAAAAGCACACAGAGCAGAAGGGATAAAAGGCCGGCGGCGACGGCGTACCAGGTGCCCTCGATCATCAGCATCTGCAGAAGCTGCTTTCTCGTCATGCCGATGGACTGGAGCATGGCGAATTCCCGGCGTCTTGTGAGAATACTGGTCATCATGGAGTTGATAAAATTCAGTACTCCGATCATGCCAATCACAAGACTTAAAGCACCGCCCACCAGGAGCACCATATTTTGCATGCTCTCAAACTCGGATTCTCTGGTGGATTTGGAGCTGTAGTTCATGACCGGCTCCACATGTTCGGTGTAATTCAGAAGGAAAGTTTCCATGTCTTTTTCCTGGCCGTCCTGGACATTGAAGGCATAGCTCATGATCCCCGGCTGCGCCACCATCTCTTTATAGACCTCGGCCGGAAGATACCAGGAAAAGTCCCAGCCGATCATAGAGGTATTGGTATAGTGTTTCATCCGCACCTTTGCCATGACTTCCATTTCCCATTCCATCCGTTCATTTTCCAGTCGGTTTTCAGAGGTTCCCCGGTAGTTCACAAGGGTCACTTTGTCTCCAATCTGGAAGTGAGAAGTATTCCATAAAATATTTCCGTTGTCATCCTCCATGACACCTTCCAGGATATAGCGGCCGGATCTTAATTTTTCCAGGTCAATCTCACCTTCCACCACATCCAGACGGGATAAAGGAAGGTCTTCCAGGCCGTAGACGGCACATCCCATGCGGCTTATGTCCGAGTCCGGGGGCTGAAGATCGGTCAGGCCGTCCGGCAGTATGGTCTCAAAACATTCGGTACCCCGGATATTGGCATACAGTCTTCCTCCTTCTGCAAATCCTGGTTCCTGCCGGATGGCTTCGATCATACTCTCGGACATGGAATTGTCCGGGCCGGCATATTGATAGTTAAAATAATCTGCATGACCGGCCAGAAAATCCGTGTCCACGAACTTTGATAAATATTTATCCATGTCAAAACTGATGCTGAAGGTATAGAGGGTGTTGAACAGAACCAGACTTAATGACATGGAAATGATCACAAGGATCGTGCGTTTCCGGTTCCGTCCCAGATTGGCCGCCGCCATGCCTGCCATTTTTGCTCTGCTTCCAAAACGGCGCTTTCCTTTTTTTATCGCTCCGTCGTTGTCCGTATACCGGACTGCTTCCACCGGAGATACTTTTGCTGCGATCCGTCCGGGTCTGGCTGTGCTGATAAAGACCGTCAGCAGTGCGAACAGGATACTGCCTGCAAAAATCTTGGGATCGGCTTTGATCTGCACATCCATCGTTCCGCCAAACGTCTGTTTCATCATGAGAGGAACCAGTGCACATCCGGTGAGCCATCCAAGGCCAAGACCGAGAGGGACTCCCATACAGGACAGAAAAAGTGCCTGTCTTCGAATGATGGCCCGGATCTGTTTTCCGGTGGTTCCGATCGTCTTCAAAAGACCATAGAAGCGGATGTCCCGGATCACAGAAATCTGAAAGATATTGTAGATGATCAGATAACCGGCCAGCATGATCAGAAGAAGTACTGCTGCCACCGCTGCGATAGTCTTCGGGTCTGCACTTACATTGGCGGACAGATAGGACCAGTTTACATTGTGATCAATGAAATCTGGATGGGTCTCTTCCAGACGATAGCCGCTCTCGGTGATCACCTGTTCCAGTTTTTGTTCCAGCCCTCTGGAATTTTCAAACATCATGTAGCAGTTGATCGCACCGGTCAGATCAAAGTCTTCTTTGTAGCTGTTGTAGAGTTCTTCTATATGAGCGTCCACATAGGCCCGGCTTGTCACCAGGATGGATACGTTGAAGATGGGATCTGCCTCCCACCAGCCGCAGAGACGAAAATCTCTGGACACTTTCCGGCCGTGTACAGTAAGCGCAAGGGTCACCGGTGTGCCCACTTTCAGATCTACGCCCAGAAGTTTTGCTGTCTTTGTATCCATCATCAGATCATTTTCTGCCTTGGGGACAGAGCCTTCTGTCGGTTCGCAGAAACCAAGCCGGATCCCGGTCTCATCCATATAGTAGAGTTCGCCGCGGCGCTTTAACAGTTCTTCATTGTCCACGCTGCTGCTCAAAATCCGGTTGTAGCTGATCTCTTTGATGAGGCGGTGATCCCTCATCTCTTCATACTGCTCATCCGTCACATATTTGAGGATTGCCATGCCGTCACCGCCCGCCTGACGCATGGTCTGTCTCTGAATATTTTCGATCAGTCCGCTGCCAGATGTAAAAAGTGCTGTAAAGAGAAGGGCTGTCAGTGCGATGGCCAGCACGGCGATAATATTTCTGGATCTGGAAGCTTGAAAGCTTCGGTCTGCCAGGCGCCTGATCGCGCTTTTATTGTTTACTCTGTACATGTCTGCCTCCTGCGATTCTGCCGTCCTCGATCCGGATAATCCGGTCGGCCAGCTGTGCGATCTCTTCGTTGTGGGTAATCATGACCATGGTCTGATGGAATTTCTCACTGGTCACCTTTAAAAGCCCAAGCACATCTGCGCTGGTTCGGCTGTCCAGGTTGCCGGTGGGCTCATCCGCCAGGATGATGGCCGGCTTTGACGCCAGCGCCCGGGCGATGGCCACCCGCTGCTGCTGACCGCCGGAGAGCTGATTTGGCAGGCTGTCGACTTTTTCGGTCAGTCCAAGAGTCTTTATGATTCGGTCAATATGCTTCCGGTCGATCTTTTTGCCGTCCAGTTCGATGGGCAGGATGATGTTTTCGTATACACTGAGCACCGGGACCAGATTGAAGCTTTGAAAGATGAAGCCGATTTTTCTTCTGCGAAAAACCGTCAGCTCATCATCTTTCAGGGAGAAAATGTCTTTTCCGGCCACAGCGACGGTCCCTTCTGTGGGGCGGTCCAGTCCGCCGATCATGTGCAGGAGTGTGGACTTTCCGCTCCCGGAAGTGCCCACGATGGCTACAAACTCCCCTTCCTCCACAGAAAAATCCACTCCGTCCAGCGCTTTTACGCAGGTGTCATCCTTTCCGTAATATTTCCGAAGCCCTTTTGTCTTCAAGATTGCCATATGGTTTTACCTCCAAAAAAGAATAAGATCATCACAAAGTACGTTTGTGATAATCTTACTATAATTCCGGATTCTTTCCACAATCTTTCTCAAATCTTACGGTTTTGAAAGAATCTTGTGTTTATTCAGAGGTGTTCCGATCCTCTTTGGAATAAGAGGCCTGCTTCATTCGTCTGTTTCCTTTGACAAAAACACGGAGAATACGGATCCTTCTCCTGGCACGGATGCCACTTTGATATATCCCCCTTCCCGGTGCAGGATTTCTCTGGTCAGATAGAGTCCCAGGCCCACTCCCTTTTCATCCTGTACAGAGGCAGCGCGGTAGAAACGTGCAAAGATCCGTGAGGTGTCTTCTTCCGGAATGCCGATTCCCGTATCCGTCACGTCGATTCGCACGAACATCTCATATTCCTGCACAGACAGGGTGACACTGCCCCCCGGAGGCGTGTATTTGACTGCATTGTCCACCAGATTGGACAGGGCCTCCAAAGTCCATTTCTGATCAAAACAGGCACAGATATCCGGCACTTCTCCGATCACACCAAATTCCACACCCTTTTCCAGTGCTTCTGCCGGAGGAGAGAGTCTTTGAAACAAATCCCGGATCCGGTTCTTTTTGGGGATCACAGACAGGATTTTATTCTCCAGCCGGGAAGTCCGGATCAAAGACTGGATCAGAAAATTCAGTTTTTCTGTCTGGGTCTCAATCTGCCGGGCAATCTGCAGGGCCTGGCTGTCCAGACTTTTATTTTCCAAAAGAAGCTGTGTATACAGAAGAATATTGGCCACCGGAGTCTTGGTCTGGTGGGAGATATCGCTGACCAGCGTCTTGACTCCATCCCGCTCCCGGTCAGCAGCCTCCTGCTTCTGCCGGCCGACAGACAGATACTGATACAGCCTTGCTTCCAGCCGGGACAGCATGTCTTCGGTATATTCTTTTTCTGAAAAACTGCCGTCTATGGCAGATTCCAGCATGGCGTCCAGTTGTTTTAAAAGCTGGCAGGTCTTCCAGTATACGGTCCCTGCAAAGATGACGGCAGCGGCTGTCATCACACAATAAAATGCGGTCATTTGCTATTTCTCCCAGATATATCCGATACCATAGACTGTGCGGATCGGAGCGCCGGGCAGCTTTTCCCGCAGCCGTTTCATGGTCACCGAGAGGGCATTTCCCTCCACAAACTCTGCTTCCACACCCCAGATCCGGTCCATTAAAAGCTCCCGGGACATGGTCTGCCCCGGGTTCATGACCAGAAGTTTCAGCAGTTTTTGTTCTGTCTTGCTAAGCTCCACAGACTGACCGTTCACCTGATACTCCATCGTCTCAAAATGAAAGGAAAAGCTTCCCTGTATATATGTTTTCTGATCGGAACATTTCCGGCGAAGTACTGCGTGGACCCGGGCCCGCAGTACCATCAGAGAAAAAGGTTTGGTGATGTAGTCGTCAGCTCCGCTCTCCAGTCCGGTGACAATATCCACTTCCAGATCGTTGGCCGTCAGAAGAATCACCGGAACCTGGCTGGCTGTCCGGATCTTCCGGCAGAAGTCAAGTCCGCTTCCGTCCGGCAGATTGATATCCAGAATGATCAGATCCACCGACTCGGTGAACAGGCTTTTGGCTTCTGCCAGTGTACAGGCCTGAAGGATTTGGTCTGCCTCAGCCCGAAGAGACAGAGCGATCCCGTCGTTTAAGGTACGGTCGTCTTCTACAATCAATAATTTCATGGATATTTTGTCGCCATATTCTGGGTTATTCTTTTCCGTTCCAGCAGTAGGTACAGAGTTTGCAGGGGTCGATGCCAACCGCATCCAAAAGATCATCCAGCCGGTTGTACTTCAAAGAGGTAAAGTTTAATTCCTTACGAATCTCCTCCACCATAAGCTCGTATTTTTCCGAGTTGGGATCCGCATACTGGGACAGAATTTCTTCCGGTACTTCCTCGGTGCCTTCCAGCCGGGAGATGATCCTTCTGGTGATCAGATCCATATCGGAGGTGGAGCGGGAGAAATTCAGGTACTTGCAGCCGTAGACCAGAGGCGGGCAGGCCGGCCGGATGTGAACCTCTTTGGCGCCGCTTTGGTATAAAAATTCTGTGGTTTCCCGCAGCTGTGTCCCCCGGACGATGGAATCGTCGATCAGCAGAAGACTTTTTCCCTTGATGAGCTGATGGATCGGGATCAGCTTCATCTTGGCGATCAGATTCCGTTTGTTCTGGATCGTGGGCATAAAGGACCGGGGCCAGGTGGGGGTATACTTGACAAAGGGTCTTGAGAATGGAATGCCGGACTGGTTCGCATAACCCACCGCATGGGCGATACCGGAATCCGGAATGCCGGCCACGGTATCCGGACATGCGTCGTCCCGCTGGGCCATCTTTTCGCCGCAGCTGTAGCGCATCTGCTCCACGTTGACTCCTTCGTAGGAGCTGGAGGGATAACCGTAGTAGACCCACAGGAACGTGCAGATCTTCATATCCTGGCCGGGAGCCGCCAAAGTTCGTACCTCTTCCGGGGTGACGATGACAATCTCTCCGGCGCCCAGCTCTTTGTAATCCTCATAGCCCAGATTCAGATAGGCATAGCTTTCAAAAGTAATGCAGTAAGCATCTTCCTTTTTGCCGATGATGACCGGGGTCCGGCCCATACGGTCTCTGGCTGCATAGATCCCCTTGGGCGTCATCAGCATCAGCGTCATGGAACCGTCGATGACTTCCTGGGCATACCGGATGCCGTCGATCAGATTTTCTTTTTGATTGATAACGGCAGCGACCAGTTCTGTGGGATTAATATCCCCTCCGCTCATTTCCAGAAAATGAGTATTGCCGTTTTGATAGATCAGATTGGTGATTTCTTCTGTGTTGTTGATTTTGCCAACGGTGGTGATGGCGTAGGTACCGTGGTGAGAGCGGATGATCAGGGGCTGAGGTTCATAATCGGAGATACAACCGATACCCATATACCCTTTCATCTGCCGCATATCTTTGTCAAATTTGGTGCGAAACGGTGCGTTTTCTATATTGTGAATCGCGCGGTCAAAGCCGTTTTTGCCGTATACCGCCATGCCGCCTCTCCTTGTACCAAGGTGAGAATGATAGTCTGTCCCAAAAAACAGGTCAAAGATACAGTCATTCTTTGACGCAACTCCAAAAAAGCCGCCCATATATAACCTCCTGATTGAAGTACCTCATCTGCCGCCCTGGCAGATGCAGTCTGAATGAAACGTTCTTTTTTATTATAATGCGGCTTTCCGAAAAAGGAAAGAGTTTTTTTGTGCACTTGCCAGCAGTAACTCCGAACGATTGCTGTTCACAGGTACTAAGAACGTACATTCACCCGGCTGCTTTTCGGATGCATGCTGTCTGCATGCAGAAAGCGCCGGGTGAAAAAAGACCTTGTGATCCGGTTAGTTTTCCGGAATCACAACCGATGCGATGATGTAGGCCAGAAGACCGCTGCCTCCGCAGAAAGTAAGTAAGATCCATAAAAGACGGATGACCGTAGGATCGATGCCAAAATACTCTCCGACACCTGCGCAGACGCCGCAGATCATGCGGTTGCTCTGGGATTTGACAAGTCGCTTATTCTTATTTTCATCTAACATATACTTATTCCTCCGTGAAATTTAATTGTGCAGATCCAAGGGAACACAGGATTTCAATCTGTCGTTCGGCGTTGTTTTGGACCTCCAGGCCGTCTTCGTCCTCATGGAAAGAATCAGAAGGAAGGCTCTCGTTTTCCTGATGCTGGCGGCTGATATGCGTACTGCCAAGGGCAGCTTCCAGCCGATAGTTGTAATCCTGCTCGCTTCCGACGGCAGTGACTTCTGCGTTTCCGACTGCGCAGTCCAGGGACAGTGCTTTGCCGTCAAAGCATGAAATCACAGCAGTACCGGTGGCGATATTAAGATCCGCTTCCTGGGAGGCGCTGATAAAGTCGGCAAAGAATTCTCCGATTCCGGAGTCTATGTCCAGCTCCCGGCAGGACAGCTTCCCGATGCTGATACTGCCGGTTCCGATGTCGATCTCTACCGCATCCGCGGTCAGATCATCCAGCGTGAAATCACCGGCGCCCAGATCCAGTTCAAACTCCCGATATTCCTGACGGGGAAGATACAAATCCAGGTGCAGAGACTGTTTCATGCTGTTGCTCTTGACAGAGACCGTCCGGTCGTCTGTCAGCACCAGGGTATCTCCTTCCAGGCGGCACTGAAAATAGTTTTTCACGTTGGTGGCCGAGACGGCCACATACGCTTCGTCGTGAGCCAGAACGCGGAGTTCGCAAAGTCCCAGTTCGAGTTCCAGGCTTTTTATGTCTGTAAACTCATAGTACTCCTCACCGCCCAGGGGATTGTTTCCCAGGAGGGAAGGAAGGGTGTCGCTATCCAGATCATCCAGGTCGGGAAGCCGGCCGTCGGACCAGACGGAAAACCGGCCGGGATAGTGCCCCGTGTAGATCAGCTGGGAAGGAGTTACTCCCATGGCAATACCGGCGCCGATGCCTATGATTCCCAAAAGAAACAGAACCGCGCTAAAGGCGATGCCAAGTTTAAATAACGGTTTCATCTTACAATCCCTGCCTTTCTAAGTGGATAACGAATGATGGATACGATACTTCGGATGCAAAGAGGAAGGATGGTCTTTACACACCACACAGTCAGCAAAAAGAGCAGAATGCCTGCGGAGAGCAGCAGACAGCCGATGCCTCCTAACGTAATGCCGATTGCGGGAAGGAAAAAGAGATTGTAAACGGCAATCCCGATTAAAAGCAGTCCGGCCAGGGGCAGTGCCACTGCGGCCACCACTGCGCCCGCAATCAGACCGCAGATCCCCAGAATAACGGCGGCTATCACACCGAGAAATGCCAAAAACAACGGCAGGATGATGGGAAACAGCAGCAGGCACAGAAGCAGGATGGAGAAAAATTTCCAGGGATTGGCACCTTTGCACCGGTTAAAATCTTGTGGTTCTTCGGGCTTCTTCCATTCAGAGGACAGCTCCTGGGCCTGGCGAAACCGTGCGTCTTCATAACCGCGTTCGGTATATTCTCCGCCTTCCGACATCCCTTCCCGGATCGTCTTCGCCACTTTGGCGGGACTTCCAAGTTCTGCAATGACCTGCGCTTCTTTTTCCGGTCCTGCGTCGTCAAAATAATCATTGTAATACTGGATGGCCTCCTGCCGCTCCCCATAGGGAAGATCAGATAAAAGCCGTTCCAGTTCTTTTATAAACTGCGCTCTATTCATACTTCTTTCTCCCTGTAAATATTTTCGTGATCTTTGCCGCATAACTCTGCCATTCTGAGATGTACAGATGCAGCTGGGCGGTTCCGGCTTCCGTGATTTTATAGTATCTGCGGTTCCTGCCGCCGTATTCCATATCGTAGACTTCCAGGCAGCCATCTTTTAACAGCCTGCGCAGAACCGGATACAGTGTGGACTCCGAGATCTCAATGACTTGCCGGACATCCTGGGTGATCTTATATCCATAAGTCCCTTTCGCATCCATGGACACGACAGCCAGTACGATGGCATCCAGAAGCGCCGCGCCTGTGTTAAATACCATGCTTTTCTCTCCTTGCTGTGTGAGTTTATAATATTATATGATATATAATATCGTATTGTCAATGGTATTAAGAGAATCTTAAGAATTGGAGGATGAAAGCCCGGACGGCAAAGGCAGGAAGTGTGGAAATAAGAGTATCTTCAGAAAATATTCATAGAATTATGGAGAAAATATTCAGTTTTGACTGGTATGCTGAAGCAAGACAAACCCAGCGAAGCCCGTAAGGTGTACAGACCGAAGCATGAGTTTGAAAGGGCTCAGAAGATAACTTGCACAGGGTGTGCAAAAAACGGGTGCAGGCGGAACTGCAATAGGAGAATACGTATGATAATGATAAGATTTTTGGGAATCGGGATGGACTGTATATCCAGTATGCTTATGCTGGCTCCGGCGGCGCTTCTGATCTTGAAGCTGTCCGGCAGGCGGCTGAAAAACAAACATATGTTCTTTTTGCTTTTGTATCTTTGCGTGCTGACCGGAATATATTCGGTGACCGGGATTCCGGATATCAAAGACTGCAGCTTTGACTTTACACTCAATCTGATTCCTCTGGTGGATGTGCTAAGCAGTCCGGACCAGTACCTGCTGAACATTCTGATGTTTTTGCCAGTGGGTTTTCTGCTGCCGCTTTTATGGGATGAGTATCAGGATTTCCGGCATTTAATGGGTTTTTGCTGTTTTTTGACCGTGTTTATTGAAGTGGCCCAGGTGTTCACGTTCCGCACAACCGATGTGGATGATCTGCTCACCAACCTGCTTGGGGCGGCTCTTGGCTATGCCCTGATCCATCTGCCTGCGAAACGGTGGAACATCCGGCTTCCGCTGAATATCGACAATGACTATGAAGAGAAACACGGTCAGTGGGTGTATCTTCTGGTGCTCTTTCTCCAGCAGTTTTTTGTGCAGCCTTACTGGTCTGCCTTTTTCTGGGATACCCTGCTGTAAGATTCCTGCATTTTACGCCGGATGTGCGGCGGTAAAAGGTTAAAGTGCCGGGGTGGACGTTCCGACGATCTGGATCGTCTGCCGGTCGGGGAAAGTCATCTCCCAGCCATGTGCCTGAAAGATCTGTTCTGCAATCCGAAGCCCCATGATATGCGGGGCTTTTTGCGTGTCCGAAAGGGTGCCGCTCAAGGACTGGATCACCGCTTTCGGGATGCCGCAGCCGTCGTCAGATATCTGGAAACAGACCCAGTCTGGCCCTTTGGCACAGGCGGTCACAGTAACCGTGCAGCCTTTGGGATTGTGCCGGATACTGTTGCCGATCAGGTTGGAAAAAGCCCGGGTTAAGAGAGCGGTATCTCCCTGAAACACTTTCTGCTCGATTCCCGGGTCCAGGTACAGGTCAATGATATGGAGACTGGAAAGCCCCTGGTTGTAGAAATCACTGACCACGGACCGCAAAAGTTTGCAGGGCTTAAATTCTGCTATCCGAAGGGGCTGCATATGATACTCCAGTCTGGAGGTCAGATTCAGATCCTCAATCAGATGTTTGATCTTCAGACTCTGGTGTTCCATGATTCCGGCCAGACGGCGCTGCTCATTGGTAAGGGAAGCGTCTTCCTTCAGATCACTGGCATACCCCATGATCAGGGACAGAGGAGTCCGGATATCGTGGGAGACGCCGCTGATCCAGGCAGTGCGGGCGTCGTCCCGCTGCTTCAGGGCGTTGCGCTGTTTCAGGAGAAGATCAGAAGTCTGATTCAGCTGCGTTGCCAGAAGAGCTGTCATGCCTTTTTCCGGCAGCCGGATGGGCATTTGCTTTGACAGATGCAAAATTCCCTGCTCCAGCACCCGCAGAGAGCGGTAGAAACGGATTCCAAAGAAGAATACGAGGAATAGAATCATAACCAGATTGACGAACAGGGTAGTAGGGATCATGTGAAAAAGGTATCGGATGTTTTCCACCGAGTCGTTGATATTCATCTTCCATATGGAACCCTTTTCCTGCGCAGCGACCAAAAGGCCGTATTCGGTGATTCGCTCCGTAACCGGGTAGTCTTCCAGATACCACTTGCTGAAGACGGCGATGTCACGGGATGTATAGGGCCGGCGCAGGGAATCGGGAAGGTTCCAGTCCCAGATAATTTCCCCCGTATCGCTTAGCACCATGGCCCATACAAAATATTCCTGCATGTGGTGATATCCGTCCTCGGACAGAACGATCTGTCCGTCTGTCTGATCCAGTTCTTCGGCTACGGACCGGATATAGGAGACGGCATGGTTGGTACTCTGGATCACCCGGTATTCGATGATCACATAGAGGAAGATATTGAAAAATAAAGTGAAGGCCAGAATAAAGAGAGCAGACAACAGGTACCGGGAAAGAATTTTTGAAAAATGCTTCATGACCGGCAGTCCGTTCCTTTCGCCAGTCTGTAGCCCAGTCCGCGGACCGTCAGAAGCCATACCGGATGGGAAGGGGATTCTTCGATCTTTTCCCGCAGCCTTCGGATGTGAACCATCAAAGTATTCTCATAGCCATAATAATTTTCTCCCCAGACCGCATCAGACAAAGCGTCGAAGGTGACAATATTTCCCCGGTTTTCATATAACTTCTTCAGAAGAGAAAGTTCTTTGGCTGTCAGACTGATCTCTGTTTTCCCGGTCTGAACGATGCCGCTTTCCAGAAAGACCGTACGGTTTCCAAGGATCAGTGAAGGATCCGCTGCCTCTTTGTGAAAGGCGGAAAAATAAGTCCTCTTTAAGACGGCCGTCAGCCGCAGTATCAGTTCGTCCGGAAGAAAAGGTTTGGTGATGTAGTCATCCGCCCCCAGCCCAAGTCCCAGAAGCCGGTCGTTGTCCTCGTCTTTGGCGGATAAAAAGAGTACCGGGGCATCTGAGCAAAGACGGAAGTCCCGCATCAGGGAGAATCCGTCTCCGTCCGGCAGCATAATGTCCAAAATGACAAGCTCCGGCTGAAAGTCAGAGAAAAGCTTTCGGGCCTGATTGCAGTCTGAAGCGGTCTGCACGGATCGAAAGCCCCGTCTTGACAGCATGTTGTTCAACATTTCCAGAATGTCCGGGTTGTCGTCCACAAGAAGAATTCTGGCTTCCTGTATATGATTCATAAATGTGGTCCTTTCTGTTTGGTTATTTTCTTCATTATAAATGTTTTTTCGGATAAATTCAGCCCCTGATGAAAAAGTTAAGGAAAATGTAAGCTGGCCTTCAGGCCCTGGTAATCGGCTTGGTGTAAGCTGAAACAAAGCTTAAGACAGCGCAAGCCCCAAAAGAGCACGGGCCTGGAAAAGGCCGGATCACCGGATGTGCGAAAAGCGGGAAGAAGCGCGTCGGCAGAAACAGGAGGTATACCATTTGATGAAGTATATGATTGAGACCAGAGGCCTTGACAAACAGTACCGGGAAAGATACGCAGTGAAAAATGTCAATCTGAAAATCCGTCCCGGCTGTGTCTACGGATTTCTGGGACCGAACGGAGCGGGAAAATCCACCACCATGAAGATGCTTCTGGGGCTGGTGAAGCCCACAGAAGGCGAAATCCGGATATTCGGAAAGGAGGTGGAGGAGGGGAACCAGATCGAAATCTTAAAGCATACCGGATCTTTGATCGAGTCCCCTTCTTATTATGGACATTTAAGCGGCAGGGAAAATCTGAAGATTGTGCAGATGCTGAAAAAAGTGCCGGAAAAGGAAATCGAGGAAGTTCTGGATATCGTGCGCCTGGATGGACAGCAGAAGAAAAAAGTCCGGGAATATTCCCTGGGCATGAAACAGCGTCTTGGGCTGGCGGCAGCGCTTCTGGGGAGACCAAAGCTGCTGCTTTTGGATGAACCGACCAACGGGCTGGACCCGGCGGGAATCCAGGAGATGCGGGAGCTGATCTGTGATCTTCCGAAGCATTATGGGATGACGGTCATGGTGTCCAGCCATCTTTTAAGTGAGATAGACCAGATGGCGTCAGATGTGGGAATCATCAACAAAGGAAAAATAATCTACCAGGGAAGTCTTCAGAAACTTCATGACAAAGCAAAAAGCAGTGTTTGCATCCATGTGCTGAATCAGGGGGCGGCGGTGCATATTCTGGAAAAGTGCAGGGAAGTTTTTGATATCAGAGGAGAAGAACTGATGTTCGAAGAAAGAGAAGAAGAGCAGATCGCGAAGCTGGTGGCGCTTCTTGCGGCCGGCGGCGCCCAGGTTACCCGGGTGTCTGAACAGCAAAAGAGTCTGGAAGACATTTTTTTAAAACTGACTGGAAAGCAGGTGAGTCTGTAATGTGGAAAGAATGGAAAACCGAGTGGATCAAAGTCAGATACCGGGGCATCGGTCTGATTCTGCTGGCGTTTGCAGGGCTTTTGATCCTGTGGAGCATCTGGGCGCTGGATAAACTTTCACAAAAGCAGCTGGATGATGGATATCGGATACTTTTTTTGCAGATTCCACTGCTGGACACCGTCCTGCTGCCCACGATGACCGCCATGCTGGCCAGCCGCCTCTGTGATGCGGAGGTGAAGGGCGGCACTTTAAAACTTCTGTGCACCCTGGAAAAAAAGGGACGCCTGTTTGATCTGAAGATTCTGACGGGGGCCTGTTATCTGATGGTGTTTACCGCGGTCCAGGTGGTGCTGATCCTGGTGCAGGGGGCAGTGCACGGCTTCACCAGGCCCATAGACCCTGGCCAGATTCTTTTTTTTATCCTGCAGATCTGGGGGGTGAGTCTGGCCATCCTGGTTTTGCAGGTGGTGCTGTCGTTCTTTTTTGAAAATCAGATCCTTCCCTTGGCAGTGGGAATTATGGGTTCTTTTGTGGGGCTGTTCTCCTGGTTCTTTCCCAACGGGATTGCGAAAAAATGTATTTTGTGGGGATATTATTCGCAGCTGTGCTTTATCATCAACGACTGGGACCAGGAGACACAGACGGCGACCTATAGGGACGCTCCCTTTGACGTACGGTCTTTTTGCATGCTTATGGGAATTTTGGGGATCGGGTATCTGGCTGGGAAACGATTTTTTCTGAGAAAGGAGATCTAAGATGCTTTGGACTTGTGTAAAAACGGAACAGCTGAAAATCAGGCGCTGTCATCTTTTGCCGGTGTTTCTGGCAATCCCGGTGATCCCGGCATTCATGGGAGGCGGCAACTATGTGCAGAATATAGAAGTTCTTCAATCAGAGTGGTATTCTCTTTGGACCCAGTATTCTTTGTTTTATTCTAATTTTTTCTATGCACCGCTGATTGCTCTGTACTGTGCTTTTGTCTGGCGGGTGGAGCACCTGAACCATAACTGGAACCAGCTTATGACAATGCCGGTTCCCAAAACGGATGTATTCTTATCCAAACTGTGTCTGGCTATGGGATGTACCATATTTTTGCAGCTCTGGATGTGGGTGCTTTTTGTAATCACCGGGAAGATCGTGGGGCTGCCCGGGCTGCCGCCGCCGGAAATCTTCGTCTGGCTTTTCAGAGGCGGCATCGGCGGGCTTGGGATCGCCGCCCTGCAGCTTTTTCTGTCCATGGTCATCCGCAGCTTTGCCGTACCCATTGCCCTGGCGCTTCTGGGCAGCGTTATGGGGCTTATGATCAGCAACGGGGGACTGGGCCTTTTCTGGCCGTACTCGCTGATGCTTATTGGCATGAATGCCAACAGGGAAGCGGATATGGCGGGAAATCTGCTGGGATTTGGTGGAAGTCTTGTGCTGTTTTTCGGTCTGTTTACCGCTGCCGGGATCTGGTATCTGAAACGGACAGACATCAGGGCGGCGTGATGGTCACCTGGATCACGGCATAGTCGGCGATGCCGTACTGGGTTTCCACAGAGATCTCTCCGTACTGCTCCCGGGCCGTCATGGTGTCTTTTACGTGGTTTATAACCAGATCCGAGCGGCTTTCGGGCGTGGAGAAGGTCAGGTCACAGACCAGCTGGAAGGTCAGCACCCCTTCTGCCAGATATTGCTCGACGGCAGCGAGAACCTCTTCGTCGGTCGGTGTATAAACATAAGGTTCTGTGAGATAGGGGGCGATGGTCAGCCGGCGGTTTTCTTCCAGATACCGGTCAGAGGTGCAGGCGTGAAGCTGATCCGGGTTCTCTGCCGTGTGATTGCCAAGCAGTGTCATGTCCGGGACCAGAAAGTAATCATAGATGATGTTGGAGCCGTCCGTGACTACCTCCTTGTCCACCAGCGGATCATCCCAGGTGACATCCACATAGTACCAGACGCCGTCCACACAGACCTGATTCCAGGCATGGGACTGTACCCCGGTACCGTCATCGGCCGTACCATAGACTAGCATTTCTTCGATTCCGGCCCGGCGGCACAGATAGGAAAAGGCCCTGGCATAACCCTCACACACGGCAGAGTGAAGAAGCAGTGCGCCCTCGGCTGTAAAGGCCGTATCCGGCAGTGTGCCGGCCTTAAGATTGTCATAATCGTAGTTTACCTGACGAACCAGATAGTCATGGAAGGTTTTCACCTTTTCATAATCGGACATGGAGGGGTCAGACAATTGGTCAGCCAGTGCCTCCATGGCTTCTGCCCTGTCTGCCGGCAAAGAGGCTGTCTCCGGGTCTGAGCCGTCCGGCTCAGAAGCTTCCGGCAGAGTGCGGTCCTGTTCAGGAGCCGTTTTCTCCTGAACGGAATCGTCAGCCGGTTCTTCTGTCCGGATCTGGTCCGGGGACTTTTCCGTGGATTCTATCCGGGACTCAGGGACGGCGCATCCCGTCAGCAGCATGGTCAGGATCATCAAAAAATATATATTTCTTTTCATGTTTTTCATTGTATCATATCATAATCATTTCCGCCATCGGATTTGAAAATGTGAACTTTCCCGTCCCTTTATTGAATTTCCTGTCTTTCTGTGCTACATTATCTACTATCAGCGAATTGGAAAAATATGGAAAGCAGGTGGCGTATGGTACGGGAATATGTTCAGCAGAATGTGTATGAGGCCCTGCAGGAGCGGCTTCGTTTTCTTTTTGAAGAATTTGACAATATCTACATCTCTTTTTCCGGCGGGAAAGACAGCGGCCTTCTTCTGAATCTGGTGCTGGATTTCCGGAGAAAATATTTTCCCTGGAAAGTAATCGGCGTCTTTCATCAGGACTTTGAGGCCCAGTACACCGTGACCACGGAATACGTGGAACGGACGTTTGAGCGGATCAAGCAGGAGGCAGAACTTTACTGGGTCTGTCTGCCCATGGCCACCAGAACCGCGCTCAGCAGTTATGAGATGTATTGGTATCCCTGGGATGACACAAAAAAAGAGCTGTGGGTGCGTCCTATGCCGGACAAAGAGTATGTGATTCATATGGACCGAAATCCGGTCAGTACCTACCGCTACCGGATGCCTCAGGAAGATCTGGCAAAGCAGTTCGGCCGCTGGTACCGGGTGGCCCACGGCAGGAAAAAGACCGTATGCCTTCTGGGAATGCGGGCGGATGAATCTTTGCAGCGCTACAGCGGGTTTGTGAACAAAAAATACGGCTACAAGGAGAAATGCTGGATCAGCCGGCAGTTTAAAGACGTCTTCTGCGCTTCCCCTCTGTATGACTGGTCCACAGAAGATGTGTGGCACGCCAACGCGGTATTTCATTATGACTATAACCGGCTGTATGACCTGTACTATATGGCCGGGCTGAAAATATCTCAGATGCGGGTGGCTTCACCTTTTAACGATTATTCCAAGGATTCCCTGAATCTGTACCGGATCATCGATCCAAAGATCTGGGTACGGCTGGTGGGGAGAGTGCGGGGCGCAAATTTTGCCAGCATCTACGGGAAGACCAAAGCGCTGGGATACCGGAATATCACGCTGCCCAAAGGCTATACCTGGAAGGACTACACGATGTTTCTTCTGGACACGCTGCCAGTCAAACTTCGCAACAATTATGTGAAAAAATTCAACACCTCCATCGAATTCTGGCATAAGACCGGAGGAGGGCTGGATGAGGTGACCATTGAAGAACTGATTGCCCACGGTTATGAGATCAGGAGAAACGGGATTTCCAACTATACGCTGAACAAGAAGTCCAGGGTTATCTTTCTTGGAAAGATTCCGGACCACACAGACGATATTCGTTCGTCCAAAGATATTCCGAGCTGGAAGCGGATGTGCTACTGCATCCTGAAGAACGATCATACCTGCCGGTTTATGGGATTTGGACTGACAAGACTGCAGCAGCGGCGGATCAATGAGATCCGAAGAAAATACAAAAGCATAGAGGAGATGGAGTATGAGTTATAAAAGTCCGGCATATCAGGTGATTGGGGTGCCCATAGAGAAAATCGAGCCTAATTCTTATAATCCAAACGCGGTGGCGCCGCCGGAGATGAAACTGCTCTATGAAAGCATCCGTGTGGATGGCTACACCATGCCTGTGGTCTGCTATTTTGACCAGGAGAAGGATAAATACATCATCGTGGACGGATTTCACCGCTACCGGGTGATGTTGGACCACCGGGATATTTATGACCGGGAAAAGGGACTGCTTCCGGTGACGGTGATCGACAAGCATCTGGACGAGCGTATGGCCAGCACGATCCGCCATAACCGGGCCAGAGGAAGCCACAATGTGGATCTGATGAGCAACATCATCCGGGAGCTTCATGACCTGGGAAGGTCGGATCAGTGGATCTCAAAACATCTTGGGATGGATGCAGATGAGATCCTTCGGCTGAAACAGATCACAGGTCTGGCGGAGCTTTTCCGGGATGTGGAGTTTGGGCAGGCCTGGCGGGCAGTGGATGAAGATTAAGGTACGGCGTCTGGTGAGAAGAGACGGCAAATAAGTGCGCTGCCTGACCGCATATTGGAATCATAGAAAGATTTTGGTTGCAGAGCAGGGAAAGTTGGGGTAGAATCAGGGAAAAAGAGATACAGGAGGAATGAGGAAGATGACCATGAAAGTGATAGCGACAGAGAAAGCGCCAGGAGCGATTGGACCTTATTCACAGGGATATGCGGTGAACGGGATGATCTATACGTCGGGGCAGATTCCGGTGAACCCGGCCACGGGAGAGATCCCGGAGGGGATCGCGGCTCAGGCAGAGCAGAGCTGCAAAAACGTGGGTGCAATTCTGGAAGCGGCAGGCAGCAGTTATGAGAAGGTGGTGAAGACCACCTGTTTTCTGGCGGATATGGGCGATTTTGCGGCGTTTAATGAGGTGTATGCGAAATACTTCGTCTCCAGGCCGGCCAGGAGCTGTGTGGCGGTCAAGGAGCTTCCCAAAGGGGTTCTGTGCGAAGTAGAGGCCATTGCGGTGGAGTAAAGATGAAATGATTGATACAGGTAAGGCTGTATAAAATCTGCGGCGTTCTTCCTTATAGAATAGAAGGAGGAACGCCGCGGTTTTTATCAGCCTGCTTTTACTTCATTGGGGGATTCTTCGCCGTTCTCGAAAGTGCGCACGTTGCCCAGGGTGGTCTGGGCGATGGCGCTTAAGGCTTCTCTGGTGAAGAACCCCTGGTGGGAAGTGATCATCACGTTGGGGAAAGACAGAAGTCTGGCAGTGACGGAGTGCTCCAGGATCTCGTCGGAGCGGTCTTCGAAGACATTGGGGGTCTCCTCTTCGTAGACGTCCAGCCCCACCCCGAAAAATTTGCGGGCGCGGATTCCCTCGATCAGGTCTTCGGTCTTGACAAGAGCGCCCCTGGAAGTGTTGACCAGGATTACGCCGTCTTTCATCTTGCGGATGGTATCCCGGTTGATCAGATGATAGGTATGGTCGGTCAGGGGGCAGTGGAGAGAGACCAGGTCGCTTTGGGAGAGCAGTTCTTCCAGGGAGACATACTGGGCAATCCCGGTAAGGGACGGGTTTTCGTACACGTCGTAAGCCAGGACCTTCATGCCGAATCCGTGGCAGATCCGGACCATGGCGGCGCCGATTTTGCCGGTCCCCACGATGCCGGCGGTTTTTTCATAAAAATTAAAGCCCATCAGGCTTCCCAGGCTGAAATCGTTCTCCCGGACCTTGATGTATGACTTGTGAAGCCTCCGGTTTACGGTCAGGGCAAGTCCCATGGCGTGTTCGGCCACGGCCTCCGGGGAATATCCTGGTACCCGCAGGATCCGGATGCCGCATTTTTCCACCATGGCCAGGTCTACATTGTTAAAACCGGCGCACCGCATAAGGATCAGCCGGATTCCGCACTGGTGCAGAATCTCCACGGTCCGGGTTCCGATGTCGGAGTTTACAAAGGCGCACACGGCATCATAGCCGTGGGAAAGTTCCGCTGTGTTTTTGGTCAGGTCTGCCTTTAAGAATTTCACCTCGACATCCGGGTAATTGGCAAGTTCTCCCGTAAAAGAATCCTTGTCGTAACGTTTCGTATCATAAAATAATATTTTCATGGACAAAATACCTCCTGTGATTCTTTGCAAGCACCAGACATTTCTTGGCTGGACAGTTATGGTGACATGGTGTTGCATTTACAGGTAGTTTGTCCCGTGACAGATAAAAATATTTATTCCCGCGGGCAACGAGCCAAGTGGCTGCTTGCAGACATTTGGCGACTG
>CAJTYJ010000037.1:27111-39194 GCA_910583895.1 uncultured Lachnospiraceae bacterium | reverse complement strand
TTGACACTTTGGGCAGACATATTCATTTTTGAATTACAGTTTGCGGAAACTCAAGAATGGTTTTATAATATATGCATATGTGACACAGCATGCTGCTTTTCCCACTTACATCATCGGACATCCAGCACAGGCAGATAACCGTTCCGGACTTCGTTTGCGCTATGGGGCGGTATTTTCAACCGCTCAGGTGCTGGTTTGGGATGCAATAGAGGTATCCTAAGTGCCGGTGTTCTGGGTTTGGTTTTGGGCAGATGCCTAAAAAGCAGTTGCAAGATCAAAGTCACATGATCGAAAATACAATAGGAGGTTACCTGAGATGGCTAAGATTTCAAAAGATATGATCATCGCGGATCTGGTGAAGATGGATCAGAATATCATTCCGATTCTTATGCGGGAGGGGATGCACTGCGTTGGATGCCCGTCTGCACAGGCGGAAAGCCTGGAAGAAGCAGCGCTGGTTCACGGAATGGATCCGGATGTGCTGGTTGCAAGACTGAATAATTTTCTCGGTGCGTAAGGGCTGATGCGTCAGTCTCTGAATCCGCCGGCTGCGGGAGTGTTTGCTCTGTTCGCAGCCGGCGTTTTTTAATTGTGTCTGACTTAGAAAATTTTGAAGCTTCACCGGATCCCTGACTGGACACAGGGATGTCAAACTTTTTACAACAAAAAACCCTGTTTTCCCAAAATACTCGGAAAACAGGGGGATTACCGGAAATTCTTCTAAAATACCAGGGAAAGCCCGGCCAGGAGGATTTAGATCTCGGCCAGCTGCTGAAGGGCGCGGCCATCCATCAGGAGGGTAAAATGTTCCTGCATGTATGCTTCGTTGGAAGTGGTGTACTTGCTGCTGGAACCATATTCCGAGAGAATATTGCATATTTTGTTGAACTGCTCCGGCGTATGGTCTGACTTGGTGATTACCAGATGATACCAGGCGGTTTCCGGATTCTTATAAAGGCGGTTCTCCCCATGGTAGAGTCCTTTGAGCACCTGGGAAGCCTCTACGATGGAATCCAGACGGCGGAAAAGATAGAGCTTGCGCATATCCAGCTCACTGGCCAGGGTGGCCGCCTGCTCTTCGCGGGTCTCTTTGGGCGCGTTCTTCAGACGGTGCTCCAAAAGCTTCTGGAACAGGTCCAGAACTTCGTCAGCGCCGTCGGGCAGAAATTCTCTGGAGGCATAATCGTCAGACGGCTCTGGGTTCCCCTGGGAAAATCTGGAAAACCGGGTGTCTAATTCTTCCGGATCTGATACTTTGGTTATATCCAGTATGATGCACTCATTGGGCATCGGAATCGCTTCAATCATCAGTGGAATATTATCCGCCTCGAAACCAAACTGGTGGGAGGCCTGCTCCATCATATCCCGGAAGAGGGAACGGGCCTTCTCCGAGCCGTAGGCGATCTCGCTTAACTTGATGTGGCGGATTTCCAGATCATCGCGTGTCAGAATACAACGTATTTTGTTTTCATTGATTTTTTCTATTTTCATGCGATCACAACCTATTTGATAAAATATTATAGTTTAGTATAGTATAAACAATAATCGTGAATATGTAAAGCCTGACGGCTTGTGAATTGAAGGAAATTATTCTGAAATTTTTGTGAAAATCCTTGAAAAAAGGAATATGCAGTGTATAATAGTACTGTAAGTCTATGTTTCTGATTCTTTTCACGTGATCCGTGATTGAATTCCAATTGTTTATAATGGCATAAGGGGGGATGCAAAGCCGGACGGCGTGTGCATGTTTCTGTATTAATATATCACATAATCCTTCTTTTGGAAATGCGCATCAGCCGGGAATGAAACCAGGAGCGGCCGGGAAAAATAATCATATTGTGAAGAAAAGTCTCTATGCCCGGAGATAATAGTGGTGACAACGGCAGCTTTGTGGTATACTGTAACACAGAGGAAACACTTACAAAGGTGGAAGCGATGCGGAGAGGACGGCGTGTTTTGCCGGACTGCTCCGCAAAGCGGAGCCTTTTGCAGGCTACAGCGGGTTTCGGATTTTCACGAGGGATAAAGTGGTCAGGAGGACGTTCATGATAAGGGAAGATATGGAAGAAAGAGAAGAGATGGAGGAGCGGAACGAAAGACCGAAGAAGAGACCGCCCAATACAAGGGGCAGAAAGCGGCGCCCGAGGCGGCGCAGACGGCGGATCGCTCCCAAGGTGCTGCCGGTGATGATCGCGATTGTTTTGATTCTGATTGTGAGCGGCGTAATGCTGGGACGTTTTTTGTACGAGAAGTATTCTCCGTCCAAAGAGCTGGCAGATACAAAAGAGTATTTTCACCTGGAAAATGATCAGGACATTGCAATCCTGTTAAATGATAGATTGCTGGAAGACAAAGGCCGGCTGATCGACGGCCGGGTATACCTGGATGTGGAGACGGTGTATCAGTATCTGAACTCAAGATTCTACTGGGATGCGGCGGAAAATCTTTATCTGTATGCGCTTCCCACGGAGCTTGTGAGCGTCGGTGTGGGGAGCAGTGAGTACACCGTGGCGAAGACCAAGGAGAATGAGGGGTATGTGATGCTGCGGGCAGACGGAGACCAGGCCTATGTGGCGCTGGACTTTGTGAAAAAATATACAAATCTGACGTATGAGTGCTGGGAGGATCCGAACCGGGTGTATATTGAGGACGAGTTCGGCAGCCGGGATGTGGTGACAGCACAGAAGAAGGTCCAGGTCCGCTATCAGGCAGGGATCAAAAGTCCGATTTTGACGACGGCAGAGAAAGGCACCACCATGTATGTGCTGGAAGAAGCAGAGGAGATTGAAGACTGGACCAAAGTACTGACAAAAGACGGATATATCGGATATGTGAGGGACAAGCAGATCTCAGGGGTGTCTCAGGAGACGATTTCGGAGCCGGAATTTACAGCGCCTCTGTATACCAGTATTTCCAAAGACTATACCATTAACCTGTCCTGGCACCAGGTGTCAAACGCCGATGCCAATGATAATATCTATCGGATGCTGTCAAGCACCAAGGGTCTTACGACCATTTCCCCGACCTGGTTCCGTCTGAAGGATGATGAGGGCGGGATTGAATCCCTGGCAGACCAGAATTATGTCAATCACTGTCATCAGAACGGTCTGGAAGTATGGGGGCTGGTGGAAGACATCACGTACAAAGACACCATCACGGATTATGAGATTTTTTCAAAGACAACCAGCCGTCAGAAGCTGGCAAATAATCTGATCGCCCAGGTGATCCAGTATGACCTGGACGGGCTGAATCTGGATATGGAGTTTATCAATGAGAACAGTGCAAGAGGATATCTCCAGTTTATCCGGGAATTGTCCATTATGTGCCGGTTAAACGGCATTGTGCTCTCTGTAGATAATTATGTGCCTGCAGATTACAATCGTTTCTATAACCGCAAAGAGCAGGGGGAGATCGTAGATTATGTGATCATCATGGGCTATGACGAGCATCCGTCCAACTCGGAGGTGGCAGGATCTGTGGCTTCTTTCGATTTTGTGGAGAGCGGGATCCAGAAGACCTTGGAGGAGGTTCCAAAGGAAAAGGTTATCAACGCCATGCCCTTCTATACCCGGTTTTGGAGGACCAATGAGGATCAGGAGGTGACCAGCGAGGTACTTGGAATGGATGGTGCCAGCAACAAAGCGTCCAACAATGAGGTGGAGCCGACCTGGGATGAGTCGACCAGACAGTATTATGTGGAACTGGAGTATGAAGGAAGCATCTACCAGATGTGGATGGAGGAAGAACGGTCCATTGAGGAAAAATTAAAACTGATGAAGCAGTATGAGCTGGCCGGCGCAGCGTCCTGGAAGTTGGGATTTGAGCGGCCGGGAATCTGGGATATCATTCTGAAATATGTAAACTGATCAGAAGGAATAGGAAAAAGAACGCCGCATATACTTTAGGGAAAGTGTGTGCGGCGGTTTTATTGTGGAGAAAAAGAAGATTGAATTGTTGATGTCCGTAGTTCTGATTCTGTGCGCCTGCATTCTGGCGGGCAGAGGCTGGGAGAGGGCATCCAGCAGCCGTGTGGAAGTGCAGGAGACGGGATGGACGGTGGTGCTGGATGCGGGACATGGAGGAAATGATCCGGGTAAAATCGGTGTGGATGACTCCCTGGAAAAAGATCTGAACCTGATCATCGCAAAAAAGGTACAGAAGCTTTTGGAGCAGCAGGATGTAAAGGTAGTGATGACCAGGGAGACCGATGCGGGACTCTACGAGGAGCAGACTTCCAATAAAAAGGTGCAGGACATGAAGAACCGCTGCGCTCTGATCAATGAGACTCAGCCGGACTGTGTGGTGAGTATCCATCAGAACAGTTATCATGAGGAGTATGTGACCGGAGCGCAGGTCTTTTATTACGGCACTTCTAAAGAAGGAGAACGGCTGGCAGAAATCCTTCAGGAGAAGCTGATCACCCATGCGGATCCAGAGAATCACCGGCAGGCCAAGGCAAACGAAAGCTACTATCTGCTGAAGAAGACAGAGGCGCCGATTGTGATTGTGGAGTGCGGCTTCTTAAGCAACTGGGAAGAAGCGAAGAAGCTGCAGGAGGACAGCTATCAGAATCAGATCGCCTGGGCAGTGAGCATGGGGATCCTGTCTTATCTTCAGGAAGGGGCGGAGTAGATAAGGAGGGGTCATGTCACCGGATGCCTGGCATCCATCACGGATCCAGTGTGGTAGGTCCCACCTGATCAAAAATGATCATTCCGTCAAAGGTCTCATTCGGGACGATCTTTGATGTATAAAACAGTTTCAGAAGCAGGATACTTCCCACATTCAGAGAAGTGATCCGCTGGTTGCCCGAAAGCAGTTTCTGCCAGCTGTCAAAGGCAGATGCATTTTGCAGATCAATATAATACCGTGCGCCTTCCAAGCTGCCGGCTATGGTATTTAAATCATTTTTGTTTTTGACGGTAACCGCTTCAAAACCGTCAGAGGTCTGGGAATTGAAAGAGGTGACCCGGGCGTCGGTGCCAATGGCGAAGTAACCGTCGCCTAAGTCTTCTGCCAGACGTTTGCCCAGACAGTCGTAAAATGTGGTATTGGTCCTGGCGACATGCCCGTTGTGTCCGTTGAGAAAGAGCAGACTTCCATCGCCGTGCTCTAAGAACCAGCGGACCTTTTCTGCCATATGATGATCACGGACATCATTATATTCGCTGTTGGATTTTCGGATGTCACAGCAGTTGTAGATGCTGACGGCGCATTCCCTTGCAAACGCGAAAGCCTCACTGCCGCAGGTTTCCACGATCTGTTCCTCTGCCTGATCCACCGCCTGGAGCAGTTCTTCGGCTTTTGGCATTCCTTCAGCAAATGCATCTGTGCTCAGGTCATATATGGCATCATCATTTAGAAAGGCAAGGGCTTCCTGGTATTTTGCGGTCAGCTCGGGATCGATCTGTTCCATTATGCGAAAGAGGTAATCCTTGCTGTTGTCTGCCTGCTGCATGTCCATGCCATAGAAATGCAGGTCTTCTCCTTCCGGTGCGGTTTCATTGTAGGTGCGCATCCACTCCAGCAGATCGGCCATCTCTTTTGTGCGGTAGATCCGAAAGCCAATGGTGGCCGCTGCTTCTTTGGCCGTGCCTTCTCCGCCGTGGATGTAGGCATCCACTTTCAGTGCATTTCCAAAATCCCCCTCAATGATGAAAGTCCGGCATCCGTTGTTTTCCACCAGTGTCCGGAAGACCTCTGCTTTCAGCTCCTGGTATTCTTTTACACCATGGCTTGCTTCTCCGAGGCCCACCACCTGCACTTGTTCCGGGATGGCTATGGTGTCAAGATTTGTCTGTACCGGTTCCATGTCAGGGGTCGTGTTTTTGGCACATCCTGTCAGCATGGCTGTCAGACAGACGGCAGTGATCCATTTTTTGATTTTTTTCTTTTTCATCTTACGCTCTTCCCTTTCATAAAAATCTGGTCAGCAGAGTTATTTGCAGCGTAACGATACGGAAAATACAACGATATCCTGAACGATGCAAAAAAACTCCCTGCAGGAAAGAAAGTATAGCAGATAAAAGACCGGGACAGAACGTTATTTCCCAAATGGCGGCAGATGCTTCCTGAACGGCACCGCAGCAGTCTGTTTAAAGTGAAGCCTCCATGCGTTTTTGCAGCTTTCGTCCGGCTGTCCGGGAGAGCAGGCATTCCCGCCCGCCCACGTTGAGGGTGCCGCGTTTCCAGTCGATCTTCTGGATCTTGTCAAAGGCTACCAGATAGGCCCGGTGGGAGCGAAAAAACCGGTCACCCAGGCTGGCCTGGATCTCATTTAAGCTGCCAAGAAAATCCATACGGCTGTTGGAGGTGTGGACCAGAACGTGATGGGGCCTGAAAGCAGTCTCAAAGAACAGGATTTCATCCAGAGGGATATGGTGCAGAGAGGTTCCGGTCTGGACGGTGTAGACCTGTACCGGGGCCGGCCGTTCCAGGAGCAGCCGGTTCTGAATCGCTTCCAGACAGTGGTGTATGGATGTTTCCAGCCGGTCCGGTGTCTTCACGATATAGTCGAAGGCTTCCAGATGGTACTGGAAGGTGCGGCAGGCCAGATGGCCGAAGCTGGTGATGTAGACCAGCGTACCGTGGGGATCACGCTTTCGCAGCTCCCGGCCCAGCAGAAAACCGTCCCACTGTTTATCCTGCAGTTCCACGTCCAAAAGATAAATATTCTGCCGGCGGTTCCCAAGTGCGCCAAGAAGCGTTCCGGCGCTGTCTGTGCTGCACACAATCTGCATGTCATAGTCCTCTATCAGAATTTTCTTTTCCAGTATAACCTGGATCTGGCGGCGTATGATCTCATCATCGTCGCATAAATAAAGGTCGATCATGTTCTGCCTCCTGTTCCTTCGATGGTCAGTTCCTGCGTAAAGATTCCGTTGTTCCAGCTGGAGGCGGAGGAAGCATAGGGGTATTTCTTAAGGATCTTCTGGTAACTGAACAGCCCCATTCCCCGCCCCCGTCCTTTCGTAGACCAGCCCGCCTGCCAGAAGCATTCGGGATCGGCCGTTCCGGTCCACGGGTTGGAGATCCGAAGCTTAAGTGCAGGTCCTTCCTGCAGAAGAAGGATTTCAACCCACGGCTGTCCGGTATCCAGTGCTGCTTCGGCGGCGTTATCCGTCAGGATGCCAAGACAGCGGATCAGATCCCAGATATCCATGGCCGCATGGTTCACCGGATACAGGACTTCCAGCCTGCATGAAATATTTTGTTCCGCCATCTGAGAGATCTTGCTCAAAAGCAGGCCCCGTACCTGAGGAATATGCAGATTTCCAATCTGGGAGGCGGACCAGATCTTTTCCCCCAGACGTTTTTCAAAACCGGCCTCCAGCTGCAGAAGAGAGCGGGAAAGGCTGTCCGTATCCTGTTCTTTGGCAAGACCGGTAAGCAGGTTTCGGCAGTCGTGGCGAAAAGTCTTAAGTTCCTGCTGCAGTTCTTCTAAAGTCTGCTCATAGAGCTGCTGCTGGGTAAGCATGTCTTTTTGGAGCTTAAGCCTTCTCTGGTCCATATCCCGCACAGTCAGATGGAATACCAGAGCGGTCACCAGCATGGCCATCACTGCAACAACCAGAAGATATTCTGCCAGATATGTGGACTGCACACCATACTGCATATGGTTCAGTGCCACAAAAGCCGTCGCCAGGGCTGCCAGCAAAAGGGCAGTCCGGCAGGGGGTGTCGGTATGCTCCAGACAGGTGCAGAACCGCTCCCGCGGCCACAGCCGCCCGACCAGCATGGTAAGAGCAAAATGAAAGAACGGGAGTGTAAGCCAGAACAGGCACATGGACCCGGCGGGGGAGATCTGCTCTGGTGATAACATGGGAAAACAGGCATACAGAACATCGATGAAAACCACGGAGAGCGAGCTTTCCATCATTTCAGCGATGCATACGGCAGCCAGGCAGTGCCAGAAGGGGCGATGCCACACCCACATGCTGAAGAGGGTGAAAAAGAGGGCGATCAGAACATAAATCAGCCACATAAGCGGGGCGTTCTGAATGATTTTTGCGGCGTTCCAATTAAACGCTGCTTCTACAGGAGCCAGAAGAAGGAGCGTGGGAAGTTTTTGAAAGAGCTGCTTTGCCGGCAGGGAATAAAAAAGGGAGCGTAACCAGAGAAACAGAATCAGGTTACTCAGCAGATAGTCCCCGCAGGTGAAAAAGAACTGTTTCCAGATTGGCAGGTCAAGATAATGCATGGGTGTCAGACTCCTTGTTTTTGCTTGTGTCATATTTGGTCATTATATCACAGGGGAAGGAAAACTGTCCATGTGTGTGGGGGAATGCAGATGATGCTGACGGCTGCAATAAAAAAACGTGAGGCGTGTGCCTTTGTCCGCCGGGGGTATGGAAACAGAAGAAAAGATATGTTAAAATATTATAAATAAGGAACCTCAGAGGGGACAGGAATCATGAGTAAATATCATGCTTTGTGGGAATAGGTACAAAAGGGAACTTCCCCCATATGGTTATCGGGCAGAAAACATATCCATGAAGGAGCAGACGGTCCTTTTTCAGAAAAGTAAGGAGCAGAAGAAAATCTTATGAAACCAATCTATGTAGTGGAAGATGATACCAATATCCGGGAGATTGAGTTGTTCGCTTTAAAAAACTGCGGGTATGATACAAAGGGCTTTGAGCGAGCATCGGATTTCTGGCAAGGTCTTAAAAGTCAGCAGCCGGCGCTGGTCCTGCTGGATCTTATGCTGCCGGATGAGGACGGACTGGCAGTCTTAAGAAAGCTCAGGGAGAGCAGAGAGACCAGGGATCTTCCCATTATTCTGGTGACGGCCAAGACCACAGAGCTGGATAAAGTAAAAGGGCTGGATGCGGGCGCAGACGACTATATTTCCAAACCTTTTGGGGTCATGGAACTGATCTCCAGAGTAAAAGCACTTCTTCGCCGGGCCACGCCGGCAGAGCAGAAGGCGGTGCTGACCCTGGGGGACATTGTCCTGGACATGGACGGCCGAACCTGCAAAGTGTCCGGGACACCGGTGGAACTTACTTACAAGGAGTTCGAACTTTTAAGTCTTCTGACTCGCAATGCCGGTATTGTGCTGTCAAGGGATGTGCTGATGGAAAAAATCTGGGGGATTGATTTTATCGGAGAGTCCAGGACGCTGGATGTTCATATTAAGACCCTGCGGAAAAAATTAGGAGAGGGAGGGCGCTATATCCAGACCATACGAAATGTGGGATATCTGGCGGACGAAGGGACAGAAAAATGACAAAGAAGATCAATCTGAATTTTATGTGTGTGATTGCGGTTTCGATCCTGCTGTCTGCCGGGTTTACCGCTGCGGTATCCTACCGGATGTTCCAGAAAGAAGTTTTTTCGGATCTTTCTTCTTTTGCAGAGGTGATCGGACATCCGGATCTGATGGGGCAGATGAAAGAACAGGCCGTTGCTATTTCGGACAGTGCGCTTCGGATTACGTGGATTGACCAGGATGGTTCGGTGCTGTATGACAGCTATGCCAAAGACCGGGTACTGTCCAACCACGGCAGCCGGCCGGAGATTATGGAGGCGTTTTTAAATGGAGAAGGCTCCTGCATTCGAAAGTCACAGACTATGGAGCAGAGCATTTTTTTTTACGCCAGAAGGCTGGAAGACGGGACGGTAATCCGCATGGCCAAAGAAGCAGGAAGCATCTGGAAAATATATAAGAACACGGTTCCCGCAACTCTTGCGGCTGCCCTTTTGTCTTTTCTGGTTTCCATGTGGATTGCAGGGTGTCTGACAAGAGCTTTGATTCGTCCCATTGCACAGATGGCGGAAAATATGGACCATCTGGAAGAGAGAAATGTGTACCGGGAGCTTGGACCGTTTCTGGAGCGGATCCGTTCCCAGCATGAGGAGACTTTGAAAAATGCAAAAATCAGACAGGAGTTTACCGCCAATGTCAGCCATGAGCTGAAGACGCCGCTGACGTCCATCTCCGGTTACTCTGAACTGATCGCCAGCGGAATGGCTTCTAAAGAAGAAGGACAGCATTTTGCCAGAGCCATTCAGAGCAGTGCTCAGCGGCTTCTGACTTTGATCAATGACATTCTCCGCCTGTCCGAACTGGACGATCCGGGGGCACATTGTCAATCTTTTGAACTGTTGGATGTATGGGATGCGGCCGGACACTGCCTGGAGATGATGAAGCCGGTGGCAGAAAAGCACGGGGTTACCCTTTCGCTGGAAGGGACCTCTCTTTTGGTTCACGGAGACCGGGGGCTTTTGGAGGAGCTGATTTATAATCTGTGTGACAATGCCGTACGCTATAACAGAAGAGGGGGCCATGTGTGGATGCGGGTAACGGACTGTCTGACCATTCAGGATGATGGTATCGGCATTCCGGTAAGATACCAGGACCGGGTGTTCGAACGATTTTTCCGGGTGGACAAGAGCCGCTCCAAGAAAACCGGGGGCACCGGCCTGGGGCTTGCGATCGTGAAGCATATCGCAGAGGTTCATCACGCAGAACTGTCTCTGGAAAGTGATGAAAACAAAGGAACGGCAGTCTGCGTGAGATTTCCGGAGTAGGAGCCGTGGAAGGATCCGTTTCTGCTTCCCAAAATGACTTGCCTGAATTTCCATCTGCCCCGTTGCATTCGGTCGGCGATGCCGCTGCATCGCCTCCCTCCTTGAAAATTCATTCTGCACCATTTGGCTGAACAGAAACGCGCTCTAGAGGTTCATGCCGGCATAGCGTCCGGTCTTGGCGCCCAGAGGACGTTTGTCCGGGACGGATCTGCGGGCAAGTTCCACAAGTCTTGAGGAAAAAGGAAGCAGCACCGCTGTGGCCAGGATATTGAAGCAGGAGTGTGCGGCGGCGATGCCGGCCGGTGTGGCTGCCTGCTCAAGGAAAGAAAAGGTAAAGAATAAGTGTCCGGTATAAAAGACCGTCATAAAGAGCGCTGTTCCGATCATGTTAAAATACAGATGGATAAAGGCGGCTCTTTTTGCGTTGGCACTGGCGCCGATGGAGGACAGGAGGGCGGTAACACAGGTGCCGATGTTCTGCCCCATGATGATTGGCAGTACGGCGGAAAAAGGGATTGCCCCGGTTGCACACAGTGCCTGCAGGATTCCTACGGATGCCGAGGAACTCTGGATGACAGCCGTTAAGACGGCTCCTGCCAGCATTCCCATGACCGGATTGGAGAACATAAGGAAGAGCTGGGTAAAGGCGGGGACATCTTTTAAAGGTTTCATGGCGCCGCTCATGGTGTTCATGCCGAACATCAGGATGGAAAAGCCCAGCAGGATGCTGCCGATCTCTTTCTTTCGTTCGGATTTACAGAACAAAAACAATACGACTCCCACTGCGCCAAGGACCGGAGAAAAGGTTTCCGGTTTTAAAAGGGTCAAAAGAAAATGGTCGCTCTCCACACCGGAAAGACTCAAAAGCCATGAAGTAATGGTCGTCCCGATGTTGGCTCCCATGATCACGCCGACTGCCTGACGAAGCTGCATGATCCCGGAGTTGACACAGCCGACGACCATGACTGTGGTGGCAGAAGAAGACTGGATGACAGCGGTGGTGCCGGCACCTAAAAGGACGCTTTTGACCGGATGATCCGTCATCCGTGTAAGAATGGCCTCCATCTTGCTGCCGGATAACCGGGAAAGGCCCTCCCCCAGCAGGTGCATTCCGTAAAGGAAAAAGGCCAGACCTCCAAGCATGGTAAAAATATGGAATATGCTCATGATGAACCTCCTGATTTTCAGTTTTACTTTGCAAGATGACTTTAGCATGGGGTTGTAAAAGGAGAGAGAGCATTACGTAAAAGATATGTAAAATTTAAAATACATTTTTTTCATGGGTATTGCCCCTTTGGACTTGGTTTTTGCAGAGGAAAAATGATCAAAACTTGGTTTTGGCGCACCAGAAGGTTGTAAAATGCCACAGAATCGGCTATACTTTTCATATTGAAAGAAAACCAGCGGAAGGCTCAAAGGCGCACAGGTCCATGCAGGGCAAAGTGAAACAAAGCCAGGAACGGATCTTTATGGTGTGCGCCGTGAGACTGAAGCGGAACGCAAACTCAGCAGCTGTCCGAGTGAAGCACCGGAAGGATTTCAGAATG
>CAJTYJ010000037.1:0-27011 GCA_910583895.1 uncultured Lachnospiraceae bacterium | reverse complement strand
AAGCATTGTGAAGTGCTTCCAGAACTGGGTGCGTAAGGAGAGACAGATGCGGAACGCAAACTCAGCAGCTGTCCGAGTGAAGCACCGGAAGGATTTCAGAATGCGAAAGCATTGTGAAGTGCTTCCAGAACTGGGTGCGTAAGGAGAGACAGATGCGGAACTTAAAATAGGAGGATAAGAAGAAATGGGCAAAAGGGAGCAGGCACCGTCTGAGGAAGCTTTCAGGCAGTCAGAAATGTGGAAGGCACAGATCGAGAAGGGTCTTCAGGAGGTACAGACACTGCGCGACCGGTTAAAACCGGTGCCGTTTGACTCCGGACTCTGGGAAAAATATACAGGGGCTTACGGGGAAGTCCGGGAGGACGTGGCATTTCTTTTCTGCCCCGCAGAACTGGTGCCAGAGACTAAGAAAATGCGCAGACTGGACCGGGAGGAGAAAGGCAGCTATGAGATTATCTTTGACAATCTCAGTGAAAGTCTGACCCACCAGTTAAGCCTGTATGACGGCAGTTATCTGGCCATGCCGTATCTGGTGCTTCTGTTGGAAAAAAAGCGCAGAAATCAAGATTATGAATGGGAGAAAAAGATTATATCTTTAGCAGGTGACATACTGTCCACAGATATCCCTTGTTACGGGGGCGGCAGCGAAGGCGAGAGGCAGGTGCCGGAAGAGATTATGGAGAGCTATGATCAGAGTGTAGCGCTTTTGCAGGAGATGACAGATGCCTTTCTGCGTCAGAATATGAAACGGCTAAAAGAAGAAGATCCGGCATGGCTGCAGTATTTTTCTACGGATCTGCTGGCGATTCTGAGTGACCGGGAGGCGGCTTTTCAGATGCTGATGGGACAGTGGGAGCAGTGCCCGGTGTCCTGCCCGGAATGCGGCTACTATGATGAAGATATGGAAGCGGACGGTTTTTACGATAAGGGACAGTTAAAGAAGATTGAGCCGGTTGTGCCGTCGGAAAAAAACTGGGATCAAATAAGCCCCAAAGATACGCGCCATTGGTTTGACAGCCTGGTTCGTGAGCTTGGGGTGGAGGATGCCTGGAAGGTGTCCTATTACTATGGGACCTATACCTGCCCCGACTGCGGAAGCAAAGGGATTTTGATCGAGTGGATGAAAGCGATGGATGAGTGATCATGGAGATCGTATACGGCAATGATATTTTCTATCATTATACCGATTTTCAGGCGCTGGACGGCATTCTGCACCATGCCCAGCTTCGGGTAAACAATGTGCTGAACATGAACGATGCGGCGGAGATGCGCCATTTCATGAAAGGTCTGCGCAACGCGGTGGTGAAGCGTCTGGAAGACGAAGGGGAAAAGGGCCGTGCAAGAAAAGTCCGTGAACTTTTCGAGGAAGAACTTGAGAAGGAATTCTTCTATTCTGCCTATGCGGCCTGCTTTTCTTTTTACCGGGATGACGCTGCTCAGTGGGAGCGGTACGGAAACCGGGGAAGAGGAGTGTGCATTGCCTTTCACGGAGATTTGCTGCAGATGATGGTGGAGGGCAATCTGTCCCTCCACACGGTCTTTTATCAGGATGATATGGCAGGGCATAAGCTGGTGGAGGTGTTCTACCGGCTGGTGATGGAGGGGGAGGAGCTCTGCGGGGACAACCCAAAGGTCAAAAACGCCATGAGCGATGCCTGGATCTGCTCTGTGGTGTACAAGCATCCGTCTTTTTCCTCCGAACACGAAGTGCGTCTGATCATCTACCCCTATGAGACGGATTATTTTGATGTGAAGCCCTGTTATCACGTGACGACGGAGCGGATCAAAAAATATTATCCGCTGGATCTGATGGAGATGTGCAAAAAGGTCGGCGTGGGGCTGGAGGACTTGATTACCGAGCTGATCATCGGACCAGAATCTACCCAGTCCACATCGATCCTGCAGGATTATTTAAGAGACAGCGGACTTCATAAGCTTGCGGGACGGGTGTCTTTGTCCAGTTGTCCACTGCGAAGAACGCCCATGTAAGAGGATGAAGAGGAATATGATTTATGAATTTTGTCTTGCATAAAAATGATCTGGTCCACGGGCCGATCACCAGGACTATGCTGTGTTTTGCATTTCCCATGATTCTGGGAAATCTTTTGCAGCAGTTTTACAATATCGCGGATACCTTGATCGTGGGGCAGTTTCTGGGAGCGGATGCGCTGGCGGCAGTGGGTTCTTCCTACACACTTATGACTTTTTTGACTTCTATTCTTCTGGGACTTTGTATGGGAAGCGGTGCGGTATTTTCCATCCGCTGCGGAGAGGGGGATGCGAACGGCTTAAGAGAGAGCATCCTGCACGCCTTTGTGATGATTGCCCTGCTGGCAGTAGTGCTGAATACAGCAGTTTTTCTGCTGATGGATCCGATCCTTTTGTTTCTCCGGGTGCCGGAAGGGATCTATGGAATGATGCGGGACTATCTTTGGGTTATCTTCTGGGGGATTCTTGCGACTTTTCTCTACAATTTTTTTGCTTCCCTTCTGCGGGCTGTGGGAAATTCGGTCACTCCGCTGTTCTTTCTGGGGGTCTGCGCTCTTTTGAACATTGCGCTGGATCTTTTGTTTGTGATTGGATTTGGCTGGGGAGTCCGCGGCGCCGCCATCGCCACGGTGATCTCTCAGTATGTGTCGGGTGCCGGGCTGTTTGGGTATACTTTTTTTGCCTGTCCGGAATACCGCATTCCTTTTGGGAAAATCCGGCTGAAGAAAAAAGTGTTTCAGGAAATTACCCAGTTCTCCCTTCTGACCTGCCTGCAGCAGTCCGTCATGAACCTGGGGATTTTGATGGTGCAGGGGCTGGTCAACAGTTTTGGGACGGCTGTGATGGCGGCCTTTGCAGCGGCGGTAAAGATTGACTCCTTTGCCTATATGCCGGTGCAGGATTTTGGCAATGCCTTTTCCACTTTCACGGCTCAGAATTACGGTGCAGGAAAGAAAGAGCGTATTCAGTCCGGGATCAAAAGCGCAGTATCCTGTGCGGTACTATTCAGTCTGCTGGTCAGTCTGATCGTGTATGTGTTTGCCGAACCGCTGCTTTTGCTTTTTGTAAAGCCGACAGAGCGGGAGATTCTGGACATCGGCGTGCAGTATCTGCGGATTGAAGGGGCGTTCTACCTGGGGATCGGGTGTCTGTTTCTGCTCTATGGTCTCTACCGGGCGGTGGAGCGTCCGGGAATGTCGGTGGTGCTGACCATCCTGTCCCTTGGTACCCGTGTGGCCCTCGCCTATGGGCTGTCTGCGATTCCTTCTGTGGGGGTCGTGGGGATCTGGTGGTCGGTTCCGATCGGCTGGTTTCTGGCAGATGCGGCAGGCTTTTGGTATTACAGGAAGAAAAAAGAAGTGCTGCTGAAGTTCTGACGTTCCAGAAAGAATGCGGCAGAAAGAACATTCCGGGCAGAAGAACTGCCGGACCCGGAAACTGGTTCCCGGATCCGGCAGCTGAAAATGCTAGCGGTCCCATTTGTCGCACAGGGAATGGATCTGACTGGTAAATTTGGTAAGATCCTTGTTGGCACCTCCTTCGTTGCGGTAGATGACCTGCATAAGTCGCTTTCCTGCTTCCAGAAGCCTGGTAAAGACATCGGACTTGCGTTTTGCAGCGGGCTTTTCCGCGGCAACCAGGACCGGTGTGCCTTCTTTGATCCAGACCCCTTCTGCCAGGTCGTAAACACCGCCGCTGAAAGGAGCACAGGCAGGAATCTGGTGCTCTTCTTTTAAGCAGTTGGTAAACTCTTCACAGGTTTCGTCTTCTCCGTGGACGACAAACACCAGTTCGGGCGCGGGGGAGAAGGCTTTGACCCACCGAAGCAGTCCGTCTTTGTCCGCATGTCCGCTGACGCCTTCCAGTTTTAAGATCTCTGATTTGACTTCGATCGTCTCGCCAAAAAGCTTCACATACTCTGCCCCTTCTAAGATTCCGCGTCCCAAAGTTCCGACCGCCTGGAAGCCCACAAAGAGGACGGTACACTCCGGTCTCCAAAGGTTGTGCTTCAGGTGATGCTTGATCCGTCCTGCCTCGCACATGCCGGAGGCGGAAATGATGACCTTGGGCTGGGCGTCGAAGTTGATGGCCTTGGACTCGTCGCTGGATACGGCCAGATGAAGACCTGGAAAACGAATGGGGTTGATGCCGGCGTTGATCAGAGCCAGGGCTTCGTCGTCAAAGCATGCCCGGAAGTTCTTGTTGAAGATGGAGGTCGCCTCTATGGCCAGAGGACTGTCCACATAGACCGGAAAATCCATACCCGTCAGATTGCGTTCTTTGATCTCACGGATAAAGTACAAAAGCTCCTGCGTACGGCCCACGGCGAAAGCGGGAATGACCAGATTGCCGCCCCGGCTTAAGGTCCGCCGGATTACGTCTGCCAGTTCGCTTACATGGTCCGGCGGCGTGTTGTGGAGCCGGTTGCCGTAGGTGGATTCCATGACCACATAGTCGGCGGTATCTGTGTATTTGGGATCCTTGATCAGCGGCCGGTTCGGATTGCCCACGTCTCCGGAGAAGACGATTTTTTTATGGACCTCTCCTTCCTGAATCCAGATCTCGATGGAAGCAGAGCCCAGAAGATGGCCCACATCCCGGAAACGCACCTGGATCCCCGGGCAAAGTTCGATCTTCTGTTCATAGCCGCAGGGGTGGAACAGGCCGATGGCGCCTAGTGCATCGTCCATGGTATAGAGCGGGACATATTCTTCTGCACCGGAACGTTTTGCCTTCCGGTTGCGCCATTCTGCCTCAAATTCCTGAATGTGTGCGCTGTCACGCAGCATGATGTTGCACAGGTCATTGGTGGAAAAGGTGGAGATGATCTCCCCCTGAAAACCATTCTTATACAGAAGCGGAAGCTTTCCGGAATGGTCAATGTGTGCATGGGTTAAAAGAACGAAGTCGATCTGATTCTCCGGTACAGGAATGTCCTGATTGACATAGACATCCTTCCCCTGTTCCATACCGCAGTCGATCAGAATGTGTTTTCCGCAGGCTTCCAGATAATGGCAGCTTCCGGTGACTTCATGGTCGGCACCTACAAATCCTAGTTTCATGTAATGACCCCCTTTTCTGAATAAAAGCGTATACGATTTGTATACATTTATCATAACAATTTATGGGCAGATAATCAATCCAATCTTTCGTGCTTTTGGGCGCCCCATGGGGCAGACAGATGAAAGATCATCGGATGCAGGCGGCCTGCGGCAGACGTGAAAAGGGGCAGCCCCGTGTGGTCTGAAGGAGGCAGATGCAAAAAGGAGAATCCCGCTTGGGACCATTCAGGTTGCGCTTGTGAAGAAAGCGGTTCCGTGATATAATTTCCCAAGCAGACAGAAGATATGGTACGAAAAGGAAAGGCAGTTGCAGATGTTTATAGCAGATAAATGGAATGATTACGAAGTCCTTGACACCTCCCGGGGAGAGAAGCTGGAGCGTTGGGGGGACTACCTGCTGGTGCGTCCGGATCCTCAGGTGATCTGGGATACCAAGAGGACTCATCCGGGATGGAAAAAGAAGAATGGACATTACCACAGAAGTGCAAAAGGCGGAGGAGAATGGGAGTTTTTTCATCTGCCCGGACAGTGGAGCATCTCCTATGAGAACCTGGATCTCACCTTTAACCTGAAGCCCTTCAGCTTTAAGCATACGGGACTTTTTCCTGAGCAGGCGGCCAACTGGGACTGGTTTGCAGATAAGATCCGCTGCGCAGGGCGTCCGATCAAGGTGTTAAATTTGTTTGCCTATACCGGCGGGGCGACTTTAGCGGCAGCGTCGGCAGGGGCTCAGGTGACCCATGTGGATGCGTCGAAGGGGATGGTGGCCTGGGCGAAAGAAAATGCCAAAAGCTCAGGACTGGAAGAAGCAAAGATCCGGTGGCTGGTGGACGACTGTCAGAAGTTCGTGGAGCGGGAGATCCGAAGGGGCAATCATTACGACGCGGTGATCATGGACCCGCCTTCTTATGGAAGAGGTCCCAAAGGAGAGATCTGGAAGATCGAGGATGCGATTCATCCCCTTGTGAAGCTCTGCGTACAGCTGCTGAGCACTCAGCCGTTGTTCTTTCTGATCAATTCCTACACAACAGGCCTTCAGCCGGCGGTGCTTTCTTACCTTCTGGGAACGGAACTTCGCAGCTTTGGCGGCCGGATTGATGCCCAGGAGGTGGGGCTTTTGGTCCGGGAAAGCGGACTGATTCTTCCCTGCGGTGCCAGCGGAAGATGGGAGTGTTCTGAAAAATAGACAGGTTTTATGAGTATAATTTCCTGATTTTGGGAATATATATGTAAGGAATGGTATTTTTATGCCATTCCTTATTCTGTGTACAGGGAAACGTGTTTCTCTGTCCGATTATGAAAAGATCAGGAGATAATAAGATATGAGACTTTTATGTAAATGGTCTGCTCTTGGAATCTGTGGCATGCTGGCGGTCCTGACGATGCTTCTGGCCCTGCCGGGACTTTTTGGGATTCATCCTCTGCTGGTGCAAAGCGGCAGTATGGAGCCGGAGTATCCGGTGGGGAGTGTGATCTATGTGAAGTCGGTGGACAAGGCCGGACTTTCGGATGGGGATGTGGTGACCTTCTATCTGCCGGATGAGGAGACGCTGGTTACCCACCGGATCGTCCGGGTGGATGAAGAGCAGGAAGCGATTTATACCAAAGGAGATGCCAATGAGCTGGAAGACCAGGCGGCCACGCCGTTTTCCAGGATTGTGGGAGTGCCGGTGATCTGTGTTCCCTGGCTTGGTTATCTGGCGGGCTACCTGGCCAGCGGTATGGGAAAAGTGGGGATCATCCTCCTGGTGGTGCTGGTCTGCCTGCTGTCCTGGATGGAAGGAGCTCTGGTGCGGGAGCAGGAGGAGGTGAAGGGGGTATGAACCAAAGAAAGACAGTCGCCGCCGGTTTTGCCGGATGCATAGTTTTACTGCTGGGAATCGGCTTTAGCTTTTGCTCTTTTCTGCAGCAGAGAGAATCCGTAAGCGTGGCGTCCATGGAACCGGTCCGTCTGGAAGTATGCTTTCTGGATGACCAGGAGTCCTATACCAAAGAGCAGGTGACCGGACTTCTGCCGGGAGAGACGGTGGAGCGGGGGACGGCAGTTATTCTGGACGGCACCTCCCCGGAGGCGTATATCCGGGTAAGCCTTACATTTGGCGGAATACTGGGAGAAGATACAAAAGGAGAAGCAGGACAGGAGCGGATCCGGGAACTTGTGGAAGGAATTTCTTTTGAGAAGGGCTGGCTTAGAGGGAACGACGGATTTTATTATTATCAGGAGAAGGTGACTCCGGGAAGCATGGTTCTGGTCTATGGACAGATCACCATACCAGAGAACTGGGAAAACGACATTGCAGAGAAAGTTTTTACCATTGAGCTGACGGCGGAGGCGGTCCGTTCGGAACATTTAGAACCCTGGCTTCTGGATGGACAGGCAGTCTTAAGCTGGGAGGAAGAAACTCCATAAAAAGACAGGGATGCGGCAAAACGCATTCCGTCCTGTCTGCGCAGCCTGCGCTCGGTCATATGGCGCTTCTGCGCAGACAGACGGAATTACCTTTTGCCGCATCCCCGTTTAAAATTTCGGACAGAGTTTATTTCTGCTCGCTTTTGACAACCTTGCTTAAGATAAAGGAGAGGACGATACAAAGAGCGGCAGCGACCATGGCATAACCCCAGGTCATGTTGTAGCCGGCTCTTCCGTAGTTGTCCATCCAGCTTCCCACTAATGTATACATAAACATATCCGGCATGTATCCAAGTGCAGAAGAGATTCCGGATACACGTCCGCTGAGTTCCAGAGGAATCCCGGCGTCCTGATGAACCGCGAAGTACTGGCTGCGGACCGCGTAGATGAATACCAGTCCCAGGAAGAAGTTCGCAATCACGGCTCCGCCCAGGGAGGCATTGCCCGGAAGTACGATATAGGCACCGAAGGAGACGATCAGTCCGATACAGCCGCCCACGATGACTTTGATCCGGGAGTGGAGTTTATCAGCCAGGAAACCGCCGAAGATACCGCCGGCGCCCTGCAGGAGATAGCGGATTCCGCCCAGGGTGGCAGCTGTGGTGGCAGTCAGTCCGTAAAACTGCTGTGCGTAGGTGGTCACATATCCGATCAGTCCATATACGCTGTAAGCGGTAAAGATGATACCGACCAGAATCCATACCTTGGGAATCAGCAGACATTTAAAGAGCCCCTTGGTGACCTCGATGACAGACTCGGCATTTTCTTCTTTTTTGGTGTCTTCAATAAAGATAAAATTCAGAACACCGATGACGATGACGACGATGGAACACAGGCGGATGGCAGCAGAAGCGCCGGCCACTTCGTTGGTATAGCGGGCAAAAGCAGCAGTCATGCCAAATACCAGAAGTGCGTTCAGGATACCGCGAAGGCCTTCCTGAAGTCCGAACAGACGTCCCTGTTCTTCCTCAGAACCAAGCATACGGGTTGCTTTGATGCAGGCCGACCAGTAAGTGATGATGGTGGAAATTCCCATCAGAATAAAGATCAGCCGGCTGACGTTGTAGCCCGGGAAGGTGGAAAACCATAAGCCCAGGATTCCCGTCGCAAGAAAAGAGAAGGTCAGCAGTTTTCTTGCGGAGAACTTATCCGCAATGGCGCCGCCGATGAAATAAGAAAAGGTTGCCATGGTTGCGTATCCGGAGGACAGCATACCCATCTGGGCATTGGTCAGCTCCATTGCATTTTGAATGGGGACATAGAAGGTCTCCCGGATATAAGGTAACTGGAAGATAATTCCGGCGCCGGCCGCCAGAAGAAGCAGCGTGCCGTATTTTTTGATAAAAGCCTTGTCCATAACAAGTAAACCCTCCTTGAATGATAAAGTAAATGTCAGCAGCAGTTTCGCCAAAAAGAGGGCGGCTGCCAAGGTTGCTTCCGTCTGCATGCTGCAGTCATGCGCCTGGAATAAAGAAAATCATGCCAGGGAAACCACGTCCCAATGCATAAAAAAAGAGAGAAATAATGCCTCCTGGCGTTACTTCTCTCAGCTCTCTGGTAACTGGCATTATCATAAGTTATATAGGGCAAAAAGTCAATAGAAAAAGAGTTAAAAGACAAAACATGTTAAATGTGCACAAAAACAGAGGGCGAAAAATATGAAATATCCACAATTGACAAATGACTTTATAGCGTTTAAACTAAAGGCAGTTACCGAAAGAGACGACAAGAGAAAAGTAACAGACAGGCTTGGTTTGCGCCTGTTTGCATTACTTTTCTTTTTTTGTTCCCTTTTTTAAGAGAACGGATCGCGCGCACCAGTCTCTTTTACGGTCGGTCAGCAAAATATCATATAAGAAACGGAGTTAAGAAAGGAGCTTTGGAGAGGCAATGGCAATAATTTCAAGAGAGCAGATTGTGGAAGGTTTGGTAAAGATTCTGGGCAAAGATCAGGTGATCACGGACGAGAAGGTTTTAAAAGAGAGCAGCCTGGACCGTTACAGAAAATACGAACAGGTATGTGAAGTATACACCCAGCCCATTCCCGCTGCAGTGGTCAATGTGATGAGCGCGGAAGAAGTGTCAGAGGTGCTGAAGTTTGCCAATGAGAACGAGATCAACGTGGTTCCGAGAACCGGACATTCTGCCATCGAGGGCGGGCTTGAGACAGCTTTGAAGGATTCCGTGGTCATCGACGGTTCCGGCATGAACAAAGTATTAAAGGTAGATACCTATAATATGCAGGTGACCTGTCAGTGCGGTGTGCCTCTTCAGGCGCTGGACGACATGCTGAGAGAACAGGGCTATACCACCGGACATTCTCCCCAGTCCAAACCGCTGGCACAGATGGGCGGCCTGGTGGCAACCAGAAGCATCGGACAGTTTTCCACTCTGTACGGCGGCATCGAGGACATGATCGTGGGTCTGGAAGCAGTGTTCCCCAACGGAAAGATCTGCCGGATCAAGAATATCCCGAGACGTGCGGCAGGACCGGACATCCGTCACATCATCTGCGGCAACGAGGGTGCCATCTGCTTTATTACAGAAGTGACCATGAAGCTGTTCAAATGGCAGCCGGAGAACAACCGTTATATCGGATACAAACTGGATGACCAGTACATGAAGCTTGGCTTTGACTGTTTAAGAGAAGTGATGGTGGCAGGCTACCGTCCGTCCTTTGCAAGACTTTACGATGCAGCGGATGCCAACATGCATTTCAGCGGATGGCTGGAAGAGGGCAAGGCGATTCTGATCTGGATGGCAGAGGGTCCGGCGAACATTACCCCGGCCATCGAAGCAGGCATCAAGGAGATGATGTCGAAGCATCCGGAGCTTGAGGAGGTCAATCCGGCGCTGATCGAGAAATGGTACGAGGGCCTGAACTGGGGACCGGAGCAGATCGCCGAAGAGGCTGAGGAGATCAAAGCGACTCAGAATATTGGTATTACCACCGAGGTGTCCGGAAGCTGGGACAATATCTATGAGATCTATAAGACTTCCTGCGACCGGATTCTGGCAGAGGTGCCGGACATGACGCTGATGGGCGGCCATTCTTCCCACAGCTACATCAACGGAACCAACATGTATTTCGTATATTATTACAACATCGTGGACTGTGCGCCGGAGGAAGAGATCAACAAGTATCACGACCGGATCAACCAGATCATCTGCGAGCAGGTGATAAAATACGGCGGATCCATCGTGCACCATCACGGTCTTGGAAAGGCAAGGGCAAAATATGTGACCCAGGAATATGGTTCTTCCTATTATATGCTCAAAACCTTAAAGCAGGCCTTTGACCCCAATGGAATCATGAATATGGGAACACTGATTCCCCTTAGAAAATAAAGGATGAATTGAAATTTGATCTGTGCAGAAGGGTCCTTATCCGGGGGCTCTTCTGCACAGGCAGAACAGGAGCCGCTTATGAGAATATTGGGATGCTTTAAGGCGGTCCCGGCCCTGGATCTTCTGCGGGAGGAAGACTGGGTGGCCGATGACAGCCTGAGAGTGGATACCGAATACGTGAAGCTGGAATGGAACTGCTTTGATGAAGGGGCGCTGGAAATGATGCGGAAGCTTTCTGATTTATCAGAAGGCTTAAACGTCGTCTTTGAACTGGATGCACTTACCGTTGGAGGGAAAAAAGCGGACAGCTTTCTCAAGATACTGTATGCCCTGGGATTTTCCCACGCCGTGCGGGTGGAGTCAAAAGAGGGGGCGTATACTCCGCCGGAGCTTTTGGCAGAACTGATTGCCGCTTATATACAGAAAAAGGCAGAAGCTTATGATGTGGTGGTCACCGGGGTTCAGAGCGCAGATGCCAGCCATGGAAAAACGCCCTATCTGCTGGCAGAGATTCTCCGGTGGCCCTGCATCAGCCAGGTGACCGGCATGGAACCGGCGAAAGGGGGCTGTCTGAAGGTAACCAGCCAGACCGGCAGAGGGGAGAAGGTACAGATCGTTCGTCCTCCCTGTGTACTGGCAGTGGGAAATGCTCCCTGCGCCTATCTTCGGGTACCGACTCTGAAAGATAAAATGAGGCTGGGAAACCGGCCCATTGAATACGTGGACCCGGGGACGCTGCTTTCGGATGCGGGAGCTTTTGCGGACCGGATTGAGACGCTGCTTGCCCTTGGTCCGGTGGACCGGAGCCGGGATACGGTACGGATCGAAAGCGGCAGTCCGGAAGAAAAGGCAAAGGTATATTATGAACAATATTTGAAAGGCAGGCTTTTGAAGTTGTGAAGTATCATTTTATCGTAGATCTGGACAGTCCGGATGTTTTCAGACAGATGCAGGAACAAAAGGCGTTTGCCGGACTGTATTTTGACGGAATCGATGAGGGAGAGGCCATCCTTCTGACCACAGAGTCCAGGCGCATCCGGGAGCTTACAAAACGCCATGCCAGAGACGCGGCGGCAGCGGTGGTGGAAGACGATGCACCGGAGACGGTTTTAAACGCGCTTCAGCCATTGATCTGCCAGGAAGATCTGTATCTGCTTTCCGGGGAAGAACAAAATGCGGCGCTTGCCGTGCGCTTGGGGGCGCGTACCGGGGGAAGCTCGGCCAACAACATCCATGCAGTTCTGCCGGGAAGCGGACAGAGACTCAAGGTAAAGCGTATGATGTATGCGAATCATATGGAAGCCCTCTGCGATCCCGGGAAACCGCCCTTTTTCTTCACCATGGCAAAGGGAATGGATCCGGCAGAGCTGACCGATGAGCCGTTTTTTATCCGGAAAGAGACCTGTACCGCATCGGCCGGGGATCATATCTGTCTGGAAACGTGCAGACCCAGGGAAGCCGACAGCGGATTAAAGGACAGTCAGGTCGTTGTTGCCGGCGGCCGGGGTGTCGGCGGCCGGCAGGGCATGGAAATTCTTGGGAGTCTGGCGGAGGCCTTGGGGGGCAGCGTCGGCGCAAGCCGTCCGGTGGTTATGAACGCCTGGGCACCCATGGAAGCACTTCTGGGAGTGTCCGGCACCCTGATACAGCCAAAGATCTGCATCGCGGCCGGGGTATCGGGGGCGGCGGCATTTGGCGCAGGAGTTGAGAAGAGCGGATGGATCACGGCGGTCAACAAGGATCCGGCTGCTCCGATCATGAAGATGGCGGATGTGGCGGTTGTGGAAGATTATGAGCCGTTTGTGAAGGCGTTAGAGGCGCTGGTCAGAGCGGAAGAATAAGAGGAGAGAACATGGGGCAGAGTATGATTCCAATGAGCAAAGTGTATCAGGAGTACCTGATTGACGAGTCCAAATATACCGGAGAGGCACAAAGCATCTCGTTTCCGGAGTCAGAAGAGGAACTTTTGAAGATCCTTGCACAGTTAAGGGATGCCCAGGTGCCGGTCACCATCCAGGGGGGAAAGACCGGGATCACCGGGGGAAGCGTGCCCGGGGGAGGGCATATCCTGAATGTCTCCCGGATGAATCGGGTGAAGGACAGCTGTCTGAGCCAGGACGGAACCGGACGGATTGTGGTGGAGCCCGGACTGAACCTGATGGATTTGCAGAAAGAGATCTTTGCCCGCTTCCGAAAAGAACAAATGTTCTGGCCGGTGGCGCCTACGGAGACATCCGCCACAGTGGGAGGGATCGCCGCCACAGGCGCCCAGGGGATTACCAGACTTCTGTACGGCGACAGCCGAACCTACATCGAAAAAATAAGGGTGATCGACGGGAATGGACGCTGCCTGGAGCTGACAAAAGCAGAAGAGCTGGATGATTTTCTCGGGAAAGAGGGCATCACCGGGGTGATCACGGAACTGACCCTGATTCTGATGCCCTGCCCGGAAGAGATGTGGGGAATCCTCTTTTTCTTTGAAGAAGAAAAAGGTGCGCTGCAATTTATAGACCAAATGAAAACGGCCGGACAGGAAAGCGAAGGAAGAGGTGCTCAGGTTGCGTCGGTGGAATACCTGGACGGACGCATCCTTTCCATGATCGAAGCCAGAAAGGGGACCATGAGCAGGATCCGGGAACTGCCGGAAGTGGCTTCTGACGTGGACGGAGCGGTCTATGTGGAGATCCATGGAGCGGAAAATGAGATTGAAGAGATCGCAGAGGGGCTGATGGAGCTTGCGGCGGAGCAGGGAAGCGATCCGGATACAGCCTGGGCGGTGTCCGGAAGCGGAGAAGTGGAAAAGCTTCACGCCTTCCGGCATGCGGCGCCGGAGACCTGCAATCTGTTCATTGAGGAAATGCATCAGAAAGATCCAAGAATCACAAAGCTGGGGACGGATATGCTGGTAAAGGAGGAAGACCTCTGGGGACAGGTGCAAACGTACCGGGCGGATCTGGAAGAGGCAGGACTGCAGGGCTGTATCTTCGGCCACGGGCTGGAAGGACATCTGCACATCAATCTGCTGCCGGACTCCTATGAAGCCTATGAGGCAGGAATCCGGCTCTTTCGTACCTGGGCGGCAGAAGTGCTGAACGGATCCGGCAGGGTGCTGGAAGAGCATGGGGCCGGAAAGCTGAAAAGCCGGATTTATGGGGAACTTCTGGCAGGGGCTTACCAGGAAGAGAATGAGAGGCTTAAAAACACCTATGATCCAAAGGAACTGTTCAACCAGGGAAACCGCTTTACGGCCGGGAAAGCAGGTGAGGTATGAGGATTGCAGTGTGTATGAAGCAGGTGCCGGGCGTCTCGGAAGGCAGTATGGATCCCAGGACCGGAGTGCTGATCCGGACCGGCCTTTCGGCCGTCACCAACCTGTATGACCGGTCAGCCCTGGAGGCGGCGCTTCAGATCAAAGAGCAGCGGGGAGGTGAGATCCATGTGTTTACCATGGGGCCTGAGAAGGCCGAAGAGGTACTTCGGGAGGCTTATGCCATGGGGGCGGATCATGGGTACCTGATCAGTGACCGGGCCTTTGGCGGTGCCGATGTGCTGGCCACTTCCTATACGCTGATGCAGGCCATCCGGTCTGCCGGGGAGTATGACCTGATTGTATGCGGCAGACAGACCACAGATGGGGACACGGCCCAGACCGGAAGCGCTCTGGCCGCCTGGCTTGGCTGGCAGCAGTTAAACTGGGTGACCCGGCTGGAAGTAAAAGAAGATCAGATCGTGGCCGGCTGCCGGATGGAGGAAGGAACAGCGGAGGTGACGGCGCCGCTTCCCTGTGTGGCGATGGTGGAACGGGAAAGCTTTATTCCCCGGATGCCTTCTTTAAAGCTTAAGATGAAGGGGCGGAAAATGCCGGTAACGGTTCTTTCTCTGCAGGAGCTGGAAGATGCGGTGCCGGAACATTACGGTCTGAAAGGATCCGCCACCAGAGTAAAGAAGATCTTCGCACCCAAAGGGGCGGAAAGGAAAGAGCTGGTATACAAAAGCGGTGGTGAAGGGGCAGCGTATATTCTGGAGCTGCTAAAAGACACGGGACAGGAGACGGGGATATGAGACGGGAAAAAGAGGCCCCCTGGAGCGGGATTCTTGTATATGTGCAGTGCCGGCGGGGGGAATTGCACCCCTGCAGCCCGGAACTGATCGGCGAGGCTCTCAGGCTGGCAGAACAGTCCAGAGAAGAGGTGTGGGTGCTGGGGATTGGAAGCGGTATGGAAAAGGTGCAAAAGGAACTTCAGGGGTATCCGGTGAGCCGGATTTTTCTGTATGAGACGGATGACCTTTTCTTGCCCGGCTGGTATGCTTCCCTGGCTGCCGGCTGCATCCGGGAAACAAGGCCGTCGGTGGTGCTGATCGGCGGAACCCTGGAAGGACGTGCGCTGGCGCCCAGGCTTTCGGTGGAATTTCGCACCGGACTGACCGCCGACTGTACGGCCCTTGCCATGGATCCGGACGGAAACTTGATCCAGACCCGGCCTGCCTTTGGGGGCAATGTCATGGCAAGCATTGTGACGGAGAAAAGCAGGCCTCAGTTTGCTACGGTGCGCCCCGGGGTGATGGAGCCGGTTCCGAGAGGGAAAGGTTTTTCGCCGGCCTGTTTTGTCAAATCGGTTTTTTCAGAAGAAAAACCGGTAAAAATTACCATAAGGGAAGAGGAGAAGAAGGGGGTCTCCATCGGAGACTGCCGTTTACTGGTGGCCGCCGGCCGGGGGGTGAAGAAAAAAGAAGATCTTGAGATGCTGTATCATCTGGCGGAAATTCTGGGCGGAGAACTTGCCTGCAGCAGGGCGCTGGTGGAAAAAGGATGGATGCCGCCGGAAAGACAGATCGGGATCTCCGGGAATTCCGTCCGCCCGGAATGCCTGATCACTTTTGGAATCTCCGGAACGGTCCAGTTTATGGCCGGTATGAGGCAGGCAAAACGGATCATCGCGGTCAATTCGGATCCAGAGGCGCGTATTTTTCAGATTGCCCATCACCCGATCTGCGGGGATTTGTATGAGATCGTACCGGAATTGATTCAATCTGTGGAAACAGAAGCTGCTCATCAGTCAGGAGGTATGTGAATGCAGGAATCGACGAAAAAAAGATTTTTGGAGGCGACAGAGGCATGTCCGGTGATTCCGGAGGTGAAAAACGATGAATGGCTGAATGCGCTGCCGGAATCAGACTCCGGGATCGCCTACATCGTGTATGGGGATATCTGCAGCATTGCGGATATCGTGGACCGGGTAAAGGCGGAGGGAAAGCTGGCCATCGTGCATATTGATCTGATCGTAGGGCTCTCCACAAAAGAAATCTGTGTGGATTTTATCCGGAAGTATACGAAGGCGGACGGGATCATCAGCATGAAGCCTGCCATGATCCGAAGGGCCAATGACCTTGGGTTTCTGACCATCCAAAGATTCTATATGATCGACGGTTTTACCTATGCCAACATAGCAAAATATGTCAGAAACTGCAATCCGGATATTGTGGAGTTCATGCCGGCGGGGCTTGCCAAGGTGATGAAATACCTGGTGGAAACCATAGACAAGCCGGTGGTGGCCACCGGACTGACCCAGGACTCGGAGGACGTGATGGCGGCTCTGAAAGCCGGCGCCATCGCTGTGGCTACATCGAACAAAGAACTCTGGGACTGCTGAGAACAAACATCTGTTATATAAAATCTTTGTAACGGTTCCGTACCTTCACCGTTATGATGCAAAATTCATTGAAAATCGCCAGTTGTAAGAAATAAAGAAAAACGCTATAATTATAATAAATATTTCAGGTGCTGGAAAGGAGTGAATTTATGCTGACAGCTGTAGAAGGATATTATGATGGAAATCGAATTGTAATGGATGAAGATATTCACTTGTCAGTTGGACAGAGAGTCATTGTTACTGTTCTGGAAACAAAAGAATTATCTCAGGCTCAAAAACCAGATTTAAGAAAATATATGGGCAGAGGGAGAAAAATGTTTCAGACAGATGCGCAGGATTATATAGAGGAACTTAGAGCGGATGATAGAGTGTAATAAGATTTTTCTGGATACAACGCCAATTATCTATTTCCTTGACGAAGATGTGAACTTTGGAGAGCGGGTTCGTAAAATTTTTGAGGAAATTATTTCATCAGGGAAGAAAATGTGTTCTTCTGTGGTTACTTGTGAAGAATATCTTGTGTATCCATATAAATCCGGCAATAAGGAAAAAATAGATGTTTTTTTCGAGTTTACAGAGGACTGTGGGATCACTCTGTATGATGTGAATCTTGAGATGGCTAAAAAGGTTGCACAGATTCGAGCGCAGTATAAAGATTTTAAGGCGATGGATTCTCTGCAGTTGGCAATCGCCTGCGAAACGGGATGTGATTTGTTCCTGACCAATGACAGGCAACTGCGTCAGTTTAAAGAGCTGCGATGCATTACCGTAGAAGATTGGTAAAATGTCACAAAAATCAAGGTGATAATTTGAACATTATTACGAGATTGACAACAAAGGGAATTGGATTTACAATATAGACAGTTACAAAAAGAGCGAAAGAGAGAGTAACTTTTATCCGTAGAAACGGGTGAAAGCTGCTCTTTTTTTGTTTTCTTTTGTCAGGCGCGCGAGCAAAGGACGCTCTTTGAAAATGCATAAATAAAACAGCAGGAGGAGCAAAAAAATGTTGAATATCAATGATTTTTCCATGGACTTTTTTTCACTGAAAGGAAAGAATGCAATCGTAACCGGCGGAAACAGCGGACTTGGACAGGCTTTTGCACTGGCGCTTGCCAAGGCAGGGGCGAATATCTTCGCTTTCGCCTTTGTGGACGATGACGGGACGACAAAAAAGCTGATTGAGGACTGTGGAGTGAAATATACTTTCATGCAGGGGGATCTGACCGAAGACGGTATGTGCGACAAGATTGCGGAGAAATGTGTGGAGACTTACGGAAAGATCGATATTCTGGTGAACTGCGCAGGAATCTGCAAGATTGCGGATGTGCTGGATTTTGGAAGAGCAGAGTGGGATCCCATGATTGCCATCAATTTAACCGGCGCTTTTGATTTAAGCCATGCGGTGGCAAAATATATGATTCCCCAGAGAAGCGGAAGAATCATCAATATCTGCTCCCTCTTCTCTTTCCTGGGCGGACTTGGTTCTCCGGCCTATGCGGCGATGAAGGCGGGACTTGCAGGACTGACCAAGGCCTATGCCGATGAACTTGGAAAATATGGCATCACCGTGAACGGCATCGCTCCGGGATATTTCCAGACTGCCATGACGAGCGGAACCGGAAGTGCCAACGATGAGAAATTCATCAAGATTAAAGAGCATATCCCGGCTGACCGCTGGGGCGAGAGACAGGACCTCATGGGAGCTACGGTATTTCTTGCCAGCAAGGCGGCAGATTATGTAAACGGAACGCTGCTGGTGGTTGACGGAGGCTATCTGGTCAGATAGGGAGAAGAAGGATGAGCGAAAAATATATCATCGGAATTGACGAAGGCTCACAGAGCGCAAAGATTACCATTTTTGACGAGAAGGGAAGGGTGGTCTGTGAAGACAAGGCGCCCCTTCGGCCCTACGATCTGCCAAAGCCCGGGTATGTGGAGCATCCGGACGATGACTGGTGGGATGCCATCTGTAAGGCGGCCAGAAAGTGCATGGCGAAATTCACCGGGAACCGGGAAGATATTGTGGCCATCGGACTCTGTACCATTCGCTGCTGCCGTGCGTATCTGAAAGAAGACGGAACGCTGGCTCAGCCGGCTTTGAGCTGGATGGACGTCCGGGTATCCCAGCCCTATGAACATGTGAATCCGGATGTGCGCTACCTGGTGGCGTCCTCCGGATATATCACACACCGTCTGACCGGGGAGAAGAAGGACACCGTGGCCAATTACGAATATGGCTGGCCGGTGGATGTGGACCGCTGGCAGTGGTCGGATGATCCGGAGGCCTATAAGGCGACGGGGATGCCCCGGGAGATGCTCTTTGACCTGGTGATGCCGGGGGAAATCCTGGGGTATGTGACGGAGAAAGCGGCGGAGGCTACGGGGCTCCCCAAAGGGGTTCCGGTTGTGGCCACCTCCAATGATAAAGCAGTGGAAGGACTGGGAACCGGCTGTATGGGAGAGACCACGGCCTGCATCTCTCTTGGCACCTACACCACGGCCATGATGGAGGGAAAAGAGAACCTGAAAGGGACTTCCTTTGCGTGGCCCAAGTTCTCCTGTGTGCCGGACAAATATCTCTATGACAGCAACGGCATCCGCCGGGGCATGTGGACAATCAGCTGGTTCCGTGATATACTGGGAGACAGTTATATTCAGATGGCAGAGTCCATGGGCAAGTCAGCGGAGGAGCTTCTAAGCGATGAGGCAGAGAAGGTGCCGGCAGGCAGCGACGGACTGATGACGGTTCTGGACTGGCTGGCGCCGGTGGATGGCCGCTATAAAAAGGGTGTGATGATCGGTTTTGACGGAAGGCACACAAGAGGGCATATGTACCGCTCCCTTTTGGAGGCCGTGGCCATGACGCTGAAAAAGCATGTGGATGACATGTGCCGGGAAGTGGATGCGAAGCTTGAGCGGATCATCATAACCGGAGGAGGCTCCAACAGCAGTCTCTTTATGCAGATCTTCGCGGATGTCTTCCGGCTTCCGATTGTCCGCAACGAGATCAGCGGGGCGGCCGGACTGGGCGCCGCCATCTGCGGAGCAGTCGCGGCGGGCATCTACGGAAGCTTTGACGAGGCAGTGGCAGGGATGGTGCGGGTGAAAGACACCTTCACACCGGATCCGGAAAATGCAAAGCTGTATGAGCGGCTTCTTCCGGTCTACCAGGGCATCACAGAGCACACCGATGAGGTGCTTAAGAAGTCTTATGAACTGTTTCAGTAATCTTATGAAGGAATGATCGTAGAGGGATTGGCGGCTGCATATACAGCCGCTGATTCTGGTATTCGGGATAGATTCTTTATCAGCAGGAAGGGGAGGACAGATGAGAGCAGAGGAAGCATGTAAGGTATGTACCAGAAAAAAGGCGAGAATGTACATAGAACTTTACCAGGCATCAGAAGAACGAAAAGAGGAAGTGCTGCAGCAGACAGAGCGCTATCTGGAAGAAGCGGGGACCAGTCAGTCGGCGCCGAAGATGATGGCCGGGGTTTTGGACCTTCTGAAAAAGGAGACCGGGATTCTGGATCCCTATGAGCGGATCAAAAGGGAATATAACCGGATGCTCCTTTCCATGGAGGAAGAGATCAGCCGCTGCATCCATGAGGCGAAAGATCCCTTCCGGGCGGCTCTGCAATATGTCACAGTGGGAAACTACATTGATTTTGGAGCGCTGTCCGACGTCAATGAAGAGCAGTTAAGAAAACTTTTAAATGGCTGCGGGGATCTTGCCCTGGATCTTGATGAGGTCATGCATTTTCAGGAAGAGCTTGGCAGAGCCTGGGAGCTTTTGTATATCACCGACAACGCAGGAGAAATTGTGCTGGATAAGATTTTCATGAAAGTGTTAAAGGAGCTTTATCCAAAGCTTCAGATCCATGTGCTGGTAAGGGGAGAACCAGTGCTCAACGACGCTACTTTGGAAGATGCAAAGATGATCGGTCTTAATCGGATTGCCCGGGTAATTCCAAACGGAACCAGCATACCCGGGACGGAATATGCACAGATTTCAAAAGAGGCCAGGGAGTGCATGGACCGGGCGGATCTGTGTCTTGCCAAGGGGCAGGGAAATTTTGAGAGCCTGCGGGAGTGCGGAAAGAATATCTATTATCTGTTTTTGTGCAAATGCGATCTTTTCGTGGACCGGTTCCAGGTGGAACGGCTGACGCCGGCGTTTGTCAACGAGCTGCGTATGGAGCATCAATAAAAAGAAAAGGCCCTCTGCCGGGAATCTTGAGGTGCCCCCAGTCGTTAGATTTTTGGTTTGACTTTTGGGGGGGGGGCAGTTCACTTCTTCAGGCAGAGGGGCTTTTTTAGTTCTTATGAAGCACCCGCCGGAAAAATCCGGGATGTGCATGCTCGGCTCCCTCGTAAGGAAGCCGTTCGCTGGGGATCGGGTTGCCGCCTGCGTCGTAATCTTCCTGAAATACATCGTATTTGGAAGGATTTCTCATGATCTTGATCCAGCCGATCAGGAAGAACACGAAGAAGATCGTAGCAGGAAAACCGCCCACATTGCACAGTTCCTTGATGCCGTCGATGCCGTTGCCGCATACGGCGGTGAGGCAGAGGATGCCCAAGGTTACGCCCCAGACGATCTTTAAGACCATGGGAGACTCGGTGTCATCGGCAGTAAGACCGTGAGTACACAGCCCTGCCATGGCATTGGTGTTGGAGTCAGAGGCCGTGACAAAGCTGACAAACACGATAAATAAGAAGAGCGGGATCGTCAGGATGGCAAGAGGCAGATGGTTCAGCACCGCGAAGGTGGCGGCCTCGGTTCCGCCGGCAGTCATGGCGTCGTTGATCCCGTAGCCGGCCAGCTCAAAGTTGATGGCGGTGCCGGAGAAAAGGCCGACCCAGGCAACGCTGAACAGGGCAGGGATAAAGAAGATAACATTGATCACTTCCCGTACCGTAAAGCCTCTGGAGATTTTGCCCATGAATACGGCGGTGATGGGCATCCACGCCATCCAGCAGCACATATAGAAGCTGGGCCACCAGCGGCTCCATCCGTCCCCGGCGGAGGTGGAGGTCCAAAGTCCCATCTGGAAGAAGTTGGTCAGATAGCCGCCGAAGCTTTCACAGGTCAAATCCAGAAGATAGGCAGTGGGCCCGCAGACCAGCATAAAGATGCCCATGACCAGATAGACCTTGGAGTTGATGGAGGAAAGGATCCGGATTCCGTTCATCACTCCGGAGGCGGCGGAGACGACAAAGGCAGCCACGATGACCACGCCGCAGATGATGTACAGGTAATTGCCGTTGGAGATTCCGGTCAGGTCGCTGATGCCGCCGCTTAACAGCAGCACACCGGATCCCATGGAAGCAGCCATGCCGCAGACCAGGCAGAACAGACAGATGCAGTCTACCACTGGAGTGACTTTCACGGCGTATGTTTCCCCGATGGTGGGGATCAGCATGGAGCCGATGGCGAAGGGTTTCTTCATATTAAAAAAGACAAAGGCAAACAGAAGGGCAGGAAGCCCATAGATGGCCATGGGAGAGAAGGTCCATTCCAGAAACATGGTCTGCATGGCCCAGCGCACGGAAGCGCCGGAGTAGGCGCCCTCTGTAATATTTACCGGAGGTGCCGAGATATGGTACATAGGTTCCGCACATCCCCATAAAAGAATGCCGGCGGCCATGATGGTGCATAAAATGATCCAGATGTAATTGGTGTAGCTCATCATGGGACGGGCTTTGGAGCCGCCGAAGCGTACCTTGCTGATGGGCATCACATAGGACACCACCATCAGGACGACGGCGAGGGTGGTGGTTGTGTTGAACAGCCACTGGAAGTTGGTGACGATATAGGTCTGGGCGGTGCTCATGGCAAGCTCGAAGGCGTCATAATTGACAAAGCTCAGGATCAGGATTGCAACGATGATCAGCCAGGGAGGCAGAAAGATTGCCCAGTTGATTCCTTTCGCCTGTTTGTTGTGTTCATTCATATATACATCCTCCTCGTATTGAAAATAATGGGTAGTTTTGCGGCGGCCCTTCCAGGCTTTTGCGTTATCTATATGAACCGCGTCGGTCGTGAAAAGCGCGGATATTGGTTTTCAGGATTTTGCGGACCCGTTCGGCTTCCGGCTCCCGAAGGGCATGTTTGGGAAGACAGACCGTGTGAAAACGATCCGGACGGATGGCGAAGAGGGTGTCAGTCTCAAAGGCTCTGCTTCGGGAATCTCCTTTCAGGGACAGTTTTTCATCCCCGGGAAGAAGGAAATATCCTTTTTCGGATAAAACCAGCGCATAGGTTCCGCCTGCCGCTGCAACCTTTCTGGCAGCGCGGCTGGCTTTCAGGGACGGCTGTGCGTATACCAGAAAGGAGAAAAAGGCAAACAAAAGTCCCATCAGAGCAAACTGCAGGCCGTAAGGCTGGATGCCATAAAGGTACACGCAGAGCACTGCCAGCAAAAGCAAAATGCCGGACATGCATTTTCTGGCAGTGGGGGTCCGCCGGTCAATAATCAGAAGAAAGGCTTCCAGGGCTTCTTCATAAGTCAGGGAAAAGCGAAAGGAAAGATCTGACTCTTCCTGGGTTTCATTGGGAAATGAGTGCCTCATGTCCTGGTGCAAAAGGTTTAGCCTCCTTTTCATTTGGGATCATTATGGACGAATAAAAAAGACAGCGCATGCAGGATTCTCATGCGCTGTCTCTCATCGTTCTCTCTTCTACGCGATTTATGTACTTACGAAATAAGTATATAATATTTGTCTAAAATAGTCAATGCACAGATGGAAGTGCAGAGAAATATATGTAAAATGCCGAAGGCCGCGCAGGCCTGGGATCCTCTTTGACTTGTGGGAATGTATCGTTTTCTTTAATAAAAATTACTGAAATTTGCAGAAAATCAATTTTTCCCTTCATCTGGCTCCAACGGCCGCGGAAAGCAGAGCAACTTTCCCAAAAGAAAAATGCAAAGAAAAAATAAAAAAGTACTTGCAAAATACAAAGCTTTCCTATATAATGAATCTCGTTGTGACATTGATAGCGATGAAGCGTGAGGTTGCCGCGCGTTGCGCGGGTTTTTCTGTGGAGCGAATGTCAAGTTAGCAAACTGGCGACAAGTCACTGTACAAATTGAAACTGTCCTTCACAAGGAAGGAAACGACGTGTGTAAATCTTCGTGACACACACGGGAGAGTGTACAGTCACCGCTTGTCGTACTGGTAGTCAGAAGTACGAATAAGGAGGCGACTTTTTTTATGGCAAGTCAAGTAATGAGAATCACAATGAAAGCTTACGATCACCAGCTGATCGATGCATCCGCAAAGAAGATCATCGAGACAGTAAAGAAAACAGGATCCAAGGTGAGCGGTCCGGTACCCCTTCCGACGAAAAAGGAAGTAGTGACCATCATCCGCGCGGTACACAAGTACAAAGATTCCCGTGAGCAGTTCGAGCAGAGAACTCATAAGAGACTGATCGATATCATTGCACCGACGCAGAAGACGGTAGACGCTCTGTCCCGCCTTGAGATGCCTGCAGGTGTGTATGTCGACATAAAAATGAAAACCAAGTAAGCCGTGCATGGATAATGAGTAACGGCTGTGCAAGCTTGCTTGCAGCAGACGATTTCGCAGCAGACCGATAGGGTGCACAGCGCCCCGCGAGATGAAGCAAAGCGGAATCAAACTGCACGGCGTATTGCGCCGAGAACAAAAATCAGTTCCTGCGGCTAGAATGAATTCCTTATTATAAGGTATTCCGCTGTAGAGAAAACAGGAGGAAAGAAAGAATGAAGAAAGCTATTTTAGCGACAAAAGTCGGAATGACGCAGATCTTCAATGAAGACGGTATCTTAACCCCGGTTACGGTGTTGCAGGCTGGTCCGTGTGTCGTGACTCAGGTCAAGACGGAGGAAAACGACGGATACAGTGCCGTACAGGTCGGCTTCGTTGACATCAGAGAGAAACTGGTGAACAAACCGAAAAAAGGACACTTTGACAAAGCTGGCGTTGCTTATAAGAGATTTGTCAGAGAGCTGAAATTAGAGAATGCTTCCGAGTATGCGGTAGCACAGGAGATCAAGGCTGACATCTTCGCTGCAGGCGACAAGATTGATGCAACGGCAATCTCCAAAGGAAAAGGCTTCCAGGGTGCAATCAAGAGACTTGGACAGCACAGAGGACCCATGGCTCACGGTTCCAAGTTCCATCGCCATCAGGGTTCCAACGGTGCATGTTCCGATCCCAGCAAGGTATTCAAGGGAAAAGGAATGCCCGGACACATGGGTTCCAAGCAGATCACGATCCAGAACCTGGAGATCGTAAAAGTAGATGCAGAGAACAACTTACTGTTAGTAAAAGGTGCGGTACCAGGACCTAAGAAAGCTTTAGTTACAGTTAAAGAAACGGTCAAATCCGGTAAGTAAGGTTTGAAGGGAAAGGAGGAACACATAAATGGCAAACGTATCTGTTTTTAATATGGAAGGCAAAGAAGTTGGCACGATGGAATTAAACGATGCGGTATTCGGTGTGGATGTCAATGAGCACCTGGTACACATGGCAGTCGTTGCACAGCTTGCAAATAAAAGACAGGGCACTCAGAAAGCAAAAACCCGTTCCGAAGTATCCGGCGGCGGAAGAAAGCCCTGGAGACAGAAAGGAACCGGACATGCCCGTCAGGGTTCCACAAGAGCTCCTCAGTGGACCGGCGGCGGCGTAGTCTTTGCCCCGACTCCGAGAGATTATACAATCAGGCTGAATAAAAAAGAGAAAAGACTGGCGCTCAAATCCGCTCTGACCAGCAGAGTGCAGGAGCAGAAGTTCATCGTTCTCGACGAGCTGAAATTCGACGAGATCAAGACCAAGAAGATGCAGGCAGTTCTGGATGCGCTGAACGTATCCAAGGCGCTGGTGGTTCTGAATGAAAATGACCAGAACGTGGTGAAGTCTGCAAGAAACATCGAGAATGTTCAGACAGCTTTGACGAACAGCATCAACGTATACGACATCCTGAAGTACAATACGGTGATCGTCACCAAGGCTGCTGTTGCAACCATCGAGGAGGTATATGCGTAATGGCTGATATTAAATACTATGATGTAATCCTCAAACCGGTAATCACCGAGAAGAGTATGGCTGCTATGGGCGAAAAGAAATATACGTTCCTGGTTCATACTGATGCAACCAAGTCCCAGGTGAAGGAAGCAGTGGAAAAGATGTTCGCCGGAACGAAAGTGAAAAGTGTCAACACCATGAACAGCGATGGCAAGAAAAAGAGACGCGGCATGGTGGTCGGCAGAACAGCAAAGACCAAGAAGGCAATCGTTCAGCTTACCGCTGACAGCAAAGAGATCGAGATCTTTGAGGGGCTGTAAAAAAACAGATTGCCAGCCTATATGTTTACTACAAACATGACAATTAAAGTAGATCGAAAGGAGACAAAGTAATGGGAATCAAAACTTATCGCCCATATACACCGTCCAGAAGACATATGTCCGGATATGATTTCGCGGAGATCACCAAGAGTACTCCGGAGAAATCCCTTGTGACTTCTCTGAAAAAGAACGCCGGTCGTAACGCTCAGGGTAAAATCACTGTGAGACACCGCGGAGGCGGACACAAGAGAAAATACAGAATTATTGATTTCAAGAGAAGGAAAGACGGAATTCCGGCAAAAGTGATCGGAATTGAGTACGATCCCAACAGAACCGCTAATATCGCACTGATCTGCTATGCAGACGGTGAGAAAGCATATATTCTTGCACCTCAGGGCCTGACCGACGGCATGACCGTCATGAACGGACCGGAAGCAGAGGTGCATCTGGGCAACTGCCTGCCGCTTGAGAATATCCCGGTTGGTACCATGGTCCACAATGTGGAGCTGTACGCGGGAAAAGGAGGACAGCTGGTCCGCTCCGCAGGCAACAGTGCACAGCTTATGGCGAAGGAAGGAAAGTATGCAACCCTTCGTATGCCATCTGGTGAAATGAGAATGGTACCGATTAACTGTCGCGCAACGATTGGTGTTGTGGGCAACGGCGAGCACAACCTGATCAACATTGGTAAAGCAGGAAGAAAACGCCATATGGGTATCCGTCCTACTGTCCGTGGTTCTGTTATGAACCCCAATGACCATCCGCACGGCGGCGGCGAGGGCAAGACCGGTATCGGACGCCCGGGTCCGTGTACACCGTGGGGCAAACCGGCCCTTGGACTGAAGACAAGAAAGAAGAACAAGAAGTCCAATAAGCTGATCGTCAGAAGAAGAGACGGCAGAACGATTAAATAATTAAGAGGAGGTTTCACCAATGGCTCGTTCATTAAAAAAAGGACCATTTGCAGATGCTAGCTTACTGAAAAAAGTAGACGCCATGAACGCAAGCGGAAGTAAGGCCGTGATCAAGACCTGGTCCCGCCGTTCCACCATCTTCCCGCAGATGGTTTCCCATACATTTGCAGTTCATGATGGAAGAAAACATGTGCCGGTATATGTTACCGAGGATATGGTCGGCCACAAGCTCGGCGAGTTCGTGCCCACCAGAACCTACAGAGGCCATGGAAAAGACGAGAAGAAGTCCAGACGTTAAT
>CAJTYJ010000036.1 GCA_910583895.1 uncultured Lachnospiraceae bacterium | reverse complement strand
GCTTTCGGGCAGATGCTGTTTTTCAGTAACCACTTAACACTACCATTTATCCTAGAGCAGTTTCCGCCGGATATATATCATATTTTTCAGTAGTTTATCATAATTCTCAGTTATTCTATGGTATTATATCTATGGGCCATTCCCTGCCGACAGATTTTTTCAAATCTATTCCCTCCGAAAAATTATTGTAGTATAATGAAATCAATGACAAATTCCAGTTCAATGATGAGCTGTACAAAGCAAAAAATCGGAAGTTACAGAGTCAGGAGGGGCAAAAGAATGTTTTACGTTATTTTCGATTTCATAATGGCAGTAATTATGTTTTTGTTTGGAACATGGTTTTATAAATCAGATGGGAAAGCTACAAATTTCTTATCAGGTTATAATATGAAGCCAGAAAATGAGCGTAAAAAATATGATGAAAAAACCATGTGTAAGGCTTACGGATACAGAATGATCGTTATGTCGTTACCGTTTGTCCTGGGAATAATGATAGATCTTCAATATCAGGGAATTGGTTGTTTGGTTGCATGGTTTGTATGGTTTGTTATGTTTATCTTATTACTTGTTGATAGAGCCAAAAGAGAACGTTAACTTCCAGTTTAAGCAAAGTTAAGCTGTGAAAAAATTTAAACGGGACGAGGAAAAAGATCGCTATGTCGCAATCGAAACGGAGAAATACTACTGTGATTGAAAAAGATGACTGGCGTTTACAAAATGATGTGGAACATTTGAAGAAAGCAGCAATCCATCCGACGGATGGTGAAGAACTATGCAGGCATACCCCTCATTTGAAACGTTGTGAATTTTGCTTCCAGCCGGTGCAGGATACTCCGCATCAGCGGTGGTTTGTTCCTGAAGACTTATCCGGCTGCATTTGTGAAGAATGTTATAATGATTTTAAAGATGATTTTGAGTGGAAAGAACTGGATGGCTGGGATTTGAATGATGACGCAGAGTCAGGTGAAACAAGTCCATGAATCGGGAAGTCAGACGAAGAAACAAATCGGAAACCAGAAAGGAATGCAGAATGAAAAACGAAAATATAGAAAGATGCGCGTGGGCAACAACAGACTTGTACAAAGAATATCATGATAAAGAATGGGGAAATCCCGTCCATGATGATGATAAATTATTTGAGATGCTGATCCTTGAAGGGATGCAGGCCGGATTATCATGGCTGACAATCTTAAAGAAAAGAGCGGCTTTCAGAGAAGCATTTGACCAGTTTGACTGCAGAAAAATAGCACGCTATGACGAAGCAAAAATTGAGGAACTGATGAAAAATGAGAAAATCATTCGTAATCGATTAAAAATCAGGTCAGCAGTAACGAACGCGCAGCAATTTATAAAGATCCAGGAAGAATATGGCAGTTTTGATTCCTTTCTATGGTCTTATGTGGGCGGCAAACCGGTTAAGAACCATTTTGAGTCTGAAGACAAATTACCTGCCAAAACCCCTCTTTCCGACAAAATCAGTAAGGATTTAAAAAAATATGGTTTTAAGTTTGTAGGAAGTACGATTATCTATGCCTATATGCAGGCAGTCGGAATTGTGAATGACCATGTAAAACGATGTTATTTGTATCAATCCTGAAATTTATGACAGCCAGATTCATGTTTGCGAAGTGGAGAAAATCGGAATTTTATGGAGGTGTCTTCTTGAAAAACAAACTGCGGAAAATCACGGTTGCAGGACAGACTTTCATCTATTGGTATTCCATCGGCGAAAGTTTCATCCTGAATATTTCACCTGAAAATATCAAAACTTCAAAAATCATATTAAAATTTATTGCAAATGTACCAGATTAACGTTTACAGTAACAATTTAAGATTATTTCTGATTTTACCATAAAGTCAAACGGAAGAAAATCAGTATTTTGGAGGGAACGATACATGAAAACGTATCAAGTAAGTCTGAACGGTAAGCAGTATGGCATGTTGGAGAAAATGCTTTGTTCAAGCCGAGCCGGTCAATTGGCAAAGAACCAGCACATAAACGGATATGAACTTTTTTCTGATATGTTGAATGAAATATATTTGCCTGTAGCAGATGGATGGAGTACATTGGAAATTACATTAGAGGAATCTGTCGAAGAATTACATTTATTAAGAATGATAACCAAAATAATCTCTCCGGAAAATGAAGATTATTTTGTAGAACAAATAGGGAAACATCTTCAATGCGAAAAAGATTTTGAATTTCAAATTAATTTGAAATGTTAAATTTTTTATTACAGAGCCAGTCTGAGAAAAAAGAGGAATTATTGGTGATTATGATAACTTTGACGATGTGGAAAAACTGATAGAATTTATTAAGACAGGAAAACGCTAACTTCATGTTTATTACAAAGTTAAGTTGAGGAAATATTAGAATTTTGGAGGCAACTATGAAATTTGTATTGGATACAAAATATTCCGAAGCAGAATTAGAATTTATAAAGAAACATAATTGTGAAATAGTTTCGGAGATAAAACTATCCAAATTTAAATTTTCAGAAAATGAAACTCCACGTCGAATATTAAAATATTGTGGAACTTACGTTGCTGAGATTTGTGATGACGAAAGTAATGAACTTGTATGGGCTGTATTATCGAAATGGAAAGGCGTTTATCATTTTTCAGGCATTTATGGTACTTTAGATATGTTAGAACAAGGCTTATAACCTCTGGAACCATTGAATTTACTGGGACTGGATATGTTCTTTTTAATGATGAAAAAGTTAATGCAGGATACGCTTGTGTACCTATGATTTTTTCATTGATTTTAATATCTGTTTATCAAGGATACAAATAACATGCAAATTCCAGTTCAATAATGAATTGGAGCGGGCATAAAAATCGGAATTTGGAGAGAAATAGCTATGATTATTGATAGTTGGGAAAACGGTCAGTATAAAGAAATCTCGGTTTATTCAAAAGAAACAGAAAATGATGAACGGGCGATGTGTGGGTTGATAAATGGTGAGCTTGACCCATTTCCTTTATCTTATGTGTTGCCCGCAGAACAGGTAATGGAAGCCCTTGAATATTTTGAAAAGTATCATAAGCTGCCCACATTCATAACATGGCATGACGATAATTTTGCTTAGAAATTCCGGTTTGTCGGGAAGATGCAGGAAACGGAAAATCGGAAGTTACCGGAGACAGTTATGAATTACAAAATCAGAAAAATATCAGAGGAAGAAGTCAGTCTGCTTCAAGATTTTTTGTATGAAGCTGTTTTTGTGCCAGAGGGAATGTCCGCACCGCCCAAATCCATTATCAATCAGCCAGAGCTTCAGGTATATATAACCGACTTTGGTAAGAAAAAAGATGATATAAGTTTGGTTGCGGAAGTTGATAAAAAGGTTGTTGGTGCTGTTTGGGTACGCATTATGAATGATTATGGACATATAGACAACGAGACTCCATCCTTTGCTGTTTCTTTATATAAAGATTACCGGGGCTTTGGAATAGGTACTGATTTGATGAAAGAAATGCTCCGTATTCTGAAAGACAGAGGGTATAAACAAGCGTCACTCTCAGTACAAAAAGCCAACTATGCTGTAAGAATGTATCAAAAAACAGGATTTGAAATTATAGATGAAAATGAGGAAGAGTATATTATGCTTTGTCATTTTTGATAATACAACTTCCAGTTAACAGGCCCGGGCAAAGTCTTGTTTTATTGCGGAGGCAGACGGCATGGTGAAGTCACCGTCAGCCTGGAAGGGGAAAAAGAAAAATTTGAAGAAGAATCCGGTTAAAAGATACAATTGCCGGAAAGTGAAACGAAGAAAAAATCGGAATTTGGAGGAATTAAGTATGGATAAAGGCAAAAGAAAATTAACTGATAAGGAATTAAAACGTAAAGACTGCTTCGAAAAATTCACTTCTGAAATGCAGCAAAAAGGATATAAAATGAAAAATATAATTATCAATACGCAACAGGCAAAGTATTTATGTCTTTTAATTATGCTGCCATTTATGGCTTTCGCATTTTGGATATACGATAATGTGAATGGTTTTGATTTAGATTGTCTTTCGTGGGGATTTGTTATAGCATTACCTGTGCTTATTTTATGTCTATCTGTTTTACATGAGTTAATACATGGAATTTTCTGGAGTCTTTTTGCAAAAAATCATTTTCATTCGATTGATTTTGGAATTATCTGGAGTAGTTTTTCTCCATACTGCACTTGTTCAAATCCACTGAAAAAATGGCAATATCTCCTGGGCGTTGCTATGCCTGCATTCGTTTTAGGAGGCGGAGTTGCAGCAGTTGCTGTAATGGCAAATCAACTGCTGCTGTTTTTTCTGGCAGAATACATGATACTGTCGGGTGGCGGAGATTTTCTAATTATACTGAAAAGTATGTTATACCACACGGATAAGCAAGAAAGCGTGTATTGCGACCATCCTTACGAATGTGGTTTTGTAGTTTTTGAAAAATAAAAACTACTATTACAAATTCCAGTTTAAGCAAAGTTAAGCTGTGAAAAAATTGAAATTTGTAAATAATAAAGAGGATGAGGATATACAACGGAGAATATTAGCAATTGATAGATCCAGGGAACTATGCATGGTTAAGTTAGTCAAAAGTGTACATTACGAAATATATAAAGAATATGAAGTGGTATTATTAAAAATAAAATCATCAGATCAAATGGTACCTGTTGGAGATTTTTATGGTGATGTTGAAAAAGTGGTCATTTCACCAACCGAAGAATATTGCATAATGGCTGGATGTGGAGTTATCATTTATCAGCTTAAAGCACCTTATACTCCATATGAATATGAAAAAAACACAAATCAATGGAAAGAATGGTACAGGGACGGAAGTATCTGGATAACGAATATTGTCTTAGAAAATGATATATTAACTATGCAAATGGAAACAGGAGATGAAAAAACAATTAATATAAAAACTATCTTTTAATTATCATATAAATTTTTGAACGGAATATAAATTTTCATTTGTCAAAAAGTTAAGCAACAAAAATCGAGCGTTATAAGGAGGAAAATAAAATGCAGCAATCTGTCTTGAAAGTGCAGGAATTGGGAGCTCCGCCGGAAGGCTTTGAAAGCGGTAAGCCTTCCAGTAAAAAGGCCTTTCGGATATGGGATGAATGGATGGAAGCAGTCACTTCCATCCAAAAGCCAGTCACATGGGAAGAAGCTGAAATTCTTATTAAATGTTGTCCAACTGACCATATGGCCGGAATGGAATGGACATTTTTACATTGTATAGAGAGTGTATGCAGGACAGAAGAAACGGAACGATACCAGGCACTCATAGAACAATGCAATTCGGATATGATGAAGCATGAATTGTTAAGGAGACTTGAAAACTGGATCAGCAGCAAAAAATAATCAATTCTGATTGATCAGAAAAATAATCTTTACCCACCGCGCCCACAGACAGGAGAAAAGTCATGAATATTGACTGTATCATGGAATATCTGTCCCGCAATCTCCATACCGCCGTATGGGTCCTCACACCGGAAGGCCGACCGGAAAAGCGCATCTGCCTGCGGGCCGACCTGGAAGACCGGTTGAATGAGACGCTGCTTTCGGAGCTGCTCTCCCTCGCCGTTTCCGAACACCCGGTTCTTGTCTCGGATGATGCCTCTGCTGCCTATGCCGTTGTCTCCGCCGGAGAGCGGTTACTTGTCCTGGGGCCCGTTCTTCTGACCTTCGGCAATGCCTGCCGGCGCCGCATTTCCTGCGCCGGCTATCATTCGGACGCTCTGCTCTTACTTCATCCATGCGGAAGCGCTGATCTTCTCCGGGATGCCCTGCTCCTTCACAACCTTTTTCATAAGAAAAATCTGACCATGGAAGAAGCAGCCGACGTCAACTATCTGGATGACCAGATCAAATACACCGTACAGGAACATTTTGTGAAGATCGTTTTTGAAAATCAGGAACAGGGGTCCAGACACAACCCTTATGACCAGGAGGTGCGGGAGGTTGCCGCCATAAGAAACGGCGACCTGGAAGCGCTGAAGCAAAGCTGGGCGGAAGATTATATCGGAAAACTTGGTGTGGTGGCAAAAACACACCTTCGCAACAACCAGAATCTGGGCATCATTCTGGTCACGCTGGCCTCCCGCGCAGCCATGGAAGGAGGCGTCATGCCGGAGGTCGCCTACTCCTTCAGCGACAGTTATATCAACCGGATCGAGGAAGCCATCTCGCCGGAAGCGGCCCTCTCTCTTGGCCGGCAGGCCGAATACCATTATGCCTGTCTGGTGCAGGAAATCAAAAGGGAACGGACGGCGCCGGAGATATGCCGGAACACCAATTCAAATATCAGTCTGTGCAAAGACTATATTTTTTCTCATCTCCATGGTAAAATCTCCGTCTCAGATATTGCAAAAGAGCTGTATTTGAATCCCAACTATCTCTCGGAGCTTTTCCGAAAGACAGAAGGAATCACCATCAGCAACTATATTTTTCAGGAAAAACTCAAGCTGGTCAAGAACATGCTGATCTATTCCCGTTATTCCTACAACGAGATCGCCAGCTACCTTGGTTTTTCCTCTCAGAGTCACCTTGGTATGCGTTTTAAGAAAAGTACCGGCATGACCCTGCATCAGTACCGGGAAACATACGGTCGTAAAGAATTTCAGGATGACCGGCACAGACAGAAAAAGGGATAACTCACATCTTCTGCCGGTTATCCCTTTTTCTTATCCTGCTGATTCTGTTCTGTCTTCGGGCAGAACTGCCGTTCTTTTATCTGGCATATTACAAACGTTGACAGAATGAACGGAGCGGCTTCAAATGGAACCGTTTTCCTTTTATCTGTTTTTCATAATCCGGTATACAGCAATCCCGTTTGTATTGCCGTTTAATGCCAGCCCTCCGCTGACAATCTCTGCTCCGTTTTCCACAATATAGTCTGCAAATCTTTCTCTTAAGGATTTTCTCTCCACTGCATGTTTCATCATTCTGTTTCCAGATACTGCTGTTATCATAACTTTTTCCTCACTTTTCCTTCTCTGTCTGATTTATTCTTTTCTTTACGAGTGTCATCATACCGTTAAAAACAGATCATTTGCAGTAGGAAATTTGACCATTTTTAAGTCGATATTGACTTTTCCAGGTGATTTTTATAAAATAAATCCGGAAAAAACAAAAACAGGAATCTGCCGAAAGGACGGAAGACATCCATGAGCCATGCATTTTATGAAACCATGAAAGAAACAAAAATCCTGGGAATCCAGCTGGGATTCTATTCCGTTCCCGGCGGCTATCATCCTCCCCACTGGCATGACGAGCTGGAGATCCTGTACTACTTAAACGGCGGCACCGAAATCTGTGTGGAACACAAAACCTTTCAGCTTCCCAAAAAGCAGGTGATCGTCGTTGACTCCCGGCAGATCCACAGTACCCATACTTCAGATACCACGGCCATGTTTGTCTGCATTCATATCTCCAAAGCAAAACTGCTGGAATATGTTCCGGATGCCGAGTCTCTTGCCATCCGCTGTCTTCCGGAAGATATCACAGAAGAAAATTTCCCTGCATATCTTGAGATCTGCAAACTCGCCGGATCTCTGGTACAGTTATATATGGAAAACTCTCCATTTTTTGCTCTGGAGTCAGAAGGAATCATTCTGCAGATGTTCGCCCGGATTCTGAGGCATTTCTCTGTCAGCATTCTTCCGGAGCAGTCCGGCCAGCCGCTCTCTTCAAAAGAACGACTCCGGGAGATCATCGCTTACATCAACGACCATTACGCCGAACCGCTTACCCTGACGGAAATTGCGGAACATGCCGGTCTTACACGGGAATATTTCTGCCGTTTTTTCAAAAAAAATATGGGAATCTCTTTTCTGGACTATGTAAATGAAGTGAGATTGTCCCATATCTATCATGATCTTTTTCACACAGACCTTCCTGTCTCTGTGTTGATGGAACGCAGCGGGTTCCTAAATCAGAAACTGTTTAACAAAAGCTTTAAGACGAGATATGGACTCACTCCCTCTCAGGCGCGAAAAACTGCCTTAATGCCGGGAATTTCTGAATTGAATGGAGGGAATTGATAATCGCTTCTGTGCTTACTGATTCTGTTCCATTGGCATCAGCCTCCTCAGCATAACACAGAATCACTGTTTTATGATGTTCAACATTACAATTTCAGTAATTATATTCACGTTCATAAAATTTTCAGTCGCCGTCAGCAAGGGCTGATCAGATTCACTGCCAACCACCGGTTATGATGATTGCATGGAATCAGGTGTATTTTTCGCGCAAGGAGTACATCCCCGCCCCTGCCTACCAATCCGAAACGTCTCTTCCAGCGCATCGTACGTGCGGCAGAACAGTTGGTAGGTTCTCTCAAACGCGGGATCCTTGGAGGGCTGATACTGATGTTTGATGGATACGCAGGCCGCGATTGCCTCTTCATACGTTTTATAAAAGCCTTCCTGAACAGCCGCCATAACGGCCGCTCCCAGGCAGGGGGCCTCCTCGTTATCCGGAACTTCGATCACATGACCGGCAAAATCCGCTTTTAGCTGTGTCCAGATAGGCGATCTGGCACCTCCTCCTGTGGAGATGATTTTGTCAATTTGGACTCCCGACTGCTTCAGGCTGTCCAGATTTTTCCGAAGCATACAGGCAACCCCCTGCATAACCGCAAATGCCAGATCATATCGGTCATAGCCTGCCCGGATGCCAAAGAATACTCCCGATGCATCTTCGTTGTAATCCGGCGCATTCACTCCTGTAAGATACGGCAGAAAAATCAGTGGTGTCAGTCTTTCTCTCTCCTTGAGAATTTTATTTAACTCCCCATACGAAGTGTCCTGAAGAAACTGATTCTTAAACCATTCCATACTAAACCCGCCACTCTCGCATACTGGCAATAAAACATAAGAATCTGGAAACGGTCCGCAGTAATTGGCAACCCTGCCGCTGTCAAACACTGGTTTCTCCGTAAAGGCGGCAAGAGACAACACCGTTCCTGCCGATTCACTGATCTGCCCTTTCTTTATACAACCTGCCCCGATCATCCCTGCGAAATGGTCCAGGGTACCAATATTGATCTTTGTACCCTCGCTCAATCCACTCTTTGGGCAGGCAAACTCTTCCTTTAAAAAACCCGCAATACTTCCAGAAGGCATCAGTTGGGGCAGCTGTCTGACCTGTACAGAACAGTAATCAAGGATCTCTTTCCAGTAATTCCGTTCTGTAATATGAAAATAATGGGAAAAGCAATAGATCGAATGATCTCCTGCCATCTTTCCACAAAGCCGAAAGGCAATGTAGTCTTTCAGAAGCAGATAGTATGCCGTCTTCTGTGCCAGATCCGGCCGGTTTTTCTTCATCCATAAAATTTTGGTAATCGGCCAGGTAGGAATTAGCTCCGGCTGTCCGGTGATCCGATAACATTGCTCCTGCAAAAAGGCGGCTGACAGCTCCAGACATTCCTGTGAAGAGCGCATATCCAGCCATGAGATGCCAGGACAGACCGGTCGGCAGCTTTTATCCAGCAGAATCAGAGATTCTGCCTGACCAGTCAGTACAATCTGCACAATCTTCTCCCTGTTCTGCTGCCATCCATATACCGCCACCTTCTGAATGATCGTTAAAATCTGTGAAAAATACTCATCTGCGTCAAATTCCACAAAGTCTCCGGCCTTCTCGTAGGTTACCGGTTCGGACTGAAGATGCAGCATCTGAAGCGTCTGATCATAGACGGCTGCTTTCAGATTGGTTGTCCCAAGGTCAACGGATATGATATTCATTTTTGTTTTCTCCTCACTTAAAATTTTTAAGCATCCTGACGGAACTGCGCGTCACAAGATTGGGTACCAGACTGAATACACAGATCTCTCTGTGATTTTCCATCAGTACCGAATTTAAAATTGAGATGCAGCTCTCTGCCATCTTTTCTTTCGGAAGATGAATGGTCGTCAGCGGCGGATTGGAAAACGCAGAAACCGGATTGTTGTCAAAGCCGATGACGCTGATATCCTCCGGTATCTGCAGTCCGTTCTGTGCTGCAGACTGATAGACTCCGTAGGCCAGCGTATCATTGAAAGTCAGCACTCCCGTAAAGGGAAGACGGTACCTTTGTTGCTGTTCATCCCACAGCTTCTGCATGATCTTAAATCCGTTCTGGATCGATGAATATGTGGTAACAATATGATCTTCTTGAAACAAAACCTCATATTCCTCATAGGCCTTCTTGATCCCCAGAACAAACTGTGCACTGATCGGAAAGGAAAGAGGTTCCGTCAGAACCAGACAGTCCCTGTGCCCTTTGGAAAGCATCTCACAGGCGGACAAATATCCCCCCTGAAAATAATCCACATGAATATGATGGCACTTGACTGTCTCATAACGGGCACCCTGAAGAATCAGCTTGTGTTCCATACCTTCTAAGAGTTTCAGATTCTCCATGCTGTTCGAGGCGGGCTCCAAGATGATAAAATCCGGCTGCCTGGACAGAACCGTCAGGATATTGGCGCGCTCCGTCTTTTCGTTAAACTGTGAGTCAAAAATCATGGTCGTATATCCATAATTAGCCATAACAATCGAAATGCTGCGGAAAATAAAAGTCAGCGAAGGATTCTCGATATCATTGAAGATCACTGCAATCGTCTTGGTGGAATCCCCCCGCAATCCTTTGGCAAGAGAATTTGGCGTATATCCCATCTCCTGCGCTTTGTCTGCTACCATCTTCCGGGTCTCTTCCCGGATCGCCGGGTTCCCATTTAAGGCTTTGGATACGGTAGAAAATGAGATCCCAAGCTCTTTTGCAATGGATTTAATCGTAACCGGTTTGTTTTCTGCATTCATAATAAACACCTTCTGTCTTCATTTAATTCTGTACTGCTATCATGTTACATTATTTTTACAACGTTGTCAATTACATTCTTTTTTGCTGCACCCCCTACTTTATGACTGCTTGTGGTTATAATGACCAAAAAATCAGTATTTTTCTATTTTTCATAATCACTATTGACAAAACCAAGGAATTGATATATGATAATTACAACGTTTGAAAGCAATTTCCAGACAACAGAACCGGTTCTTTTTTTTAATTTGTTTTTACAACGTTGTAATTAAAGAGTAGAAAGGAGACTAACCGTTGAAACTTTCATGTACGAACACGATGGTTCCGGGAAAAAATCTGACCGAACAAGCAGAAAATCTGAAACGGTGGGGATATGAAGGAATTGCGGTTTTCATGGATTACCATTCCTGGAACACGGAAAAGAAAAAGGAGCTGCTGCTTCTTCAAAAACGCACCGGTGTGATTCCCTGCGAATTTGTTTTTTCAGATCAGCTCTACGGACATCTGATGGATCCGGACCCCCATTTGCGTAGTGCATGCAAAAAAATGTATCAAGAAGCCGCAGCAGTCTGTGCAGAACTGGGCGCAGTCACGGAACTGGAATACGAGTACGGCCCCCAAAGCCCGCTGCCGCTTTTTCACCCCTACGCCAAAATGCATCCGGTGCAGGAAGAAGCATTTCTGGAAATGTACCAAGAACTTTTAGAACCGCTGGCTGATTCAGCAGGCGCAATGCTCCTAGAAGGAATCAACCGATATGAAAGTCCGTTTTTAAACACCTTAGAAGACTGCAAAGCCATCATAGACCGGCTGAATGACAGCCGCGCCGGCATACTGGCTGACTTTTTTCATATGTCGATGGAAGAACGCAATATGGCAGACAGCATCCGGAAGACCGGCTCTGCAATCCGGCATGTCCACCTAGGCGACAACAACCGCCTGCTGCCCGGATATGGTTCTATCGACTGGAATGCCTGTATGCAGGCTCTAAAAGACATAAAATACGAAGGATTTCTGAATCTGGAATGCTGTGTATGCGGCGATCCGGCCGTCACCCTTCCTGAAACTTCCAGATATTTAAGAACCATAATGGATTAAAATCAAGATGGATAAATTTAAAATCAGAAGACCTTTTTTTGAAATCGGACCCAAAGTATATCTCTACGGAGAAGACGCGGTCCGTCTGGCCGTCAAAGCAGATCAGCTCAGCGAGGCATATCAGGTAGATATTATATTTTCCGCTCAGTATACAGACCTTGCACCTATCGCCAAAGCCACCAGACACATCCATCTGTTTGCTCAGCATATGGATCCGGTCCTTCCCGGCCGGGGGATCGGTGCAGTCCTTCCGGAAGCCATCCGATATGCCGGTGCCAGAGGTGTTCTTTTAAACCATGCGGAACGTCCGCTGACGCTTTACCATCTGCACCAGTGCATCCGGCGGGCCCAGGAAGTCAGACTGGCAACTCTGGTCTGCGCAGGAAATGCCGAAGAGGCCGCAGCCGTCGCCTGTCTGTCTCCCGACATCATCCTTGCGGAATCTCCGGCTTTGATTGGAAAAGGAAGACGAGGACCAGAGGATACCATCGAAATCCAAAAGATCACTCAGGCCGTTCACCAGATTTCTGACAGCATACCGATTCTTCACGGCGCAGGAATCAGCGATGAAAAGGACGTCTATGAGATCATCAGGGCCGGAGCTGACGCCACCGGTTCCACCAGCGGCATTCTGAAAGCACCAAATCCGGAAGACATGCTGGAAAAAATGATCCAGGCCACAGCCGCTGCCTGGAAAGAAAGACAGACTACCTAAAACACAACACATCCGTATGATAACTTAAACGGATACCGCACTATTACAGGAGAATTCTATATGTCAGTATATCATGAAGTATTTATGGTTACATCCGGTCAGAATGTCAGCTTTATGGATGTAACGGAACAAGTTGCATGCGCAGTTCGTAAATCCGGCATCCGAGACGGGCTGGTCAATATCTTTTCCCAGCATACAAGCTGCAGTGTATTTCTGCAGGAAGATTCGGAAGATCTTACCTACCATCAGATTCCTCTGCTGTTACAGGACATGCTCAATGTATTTGAAAACATCATCCCCACCTGCAGACATGAAGGACAGTATCTGCATCCTGGTCCTGTCCACACGAAAAATGCCATGCAGCTTAGGAAGGAAAAGCAGGAATGGCTTTTGAACACGGACGGACATCTTCGTTCTGTGCTGCTGGGCCGTTCCGAGACTGTCCCTCTCACAGACGGCTGCATGACATTGGGAGAATTTGGACGGATTTATTTTACCGATATGGACCAGACCAGAGGACGAGAGCGGAAGGTGCGCGTTCAGATCGTGGGCGAATAAGATTTCATCAGCAAGGAGGCATCAACCTATGGGAATTATTGAGAAAATGAGACTGGACGGCAAGAAAGCCTTTGTGACAGGCGGCGCACAGGGAATCGGAAAAAGAATTGCCACTGCACTTGCGGAGGCAGGCGCAGACGTGGCAATCGTAGATGTCAATCTGGAAGCCGCCCAAAAGACGGCGCAGGAAATACAAAGCGTCAATCATAATCATATGCTGGCCGTGAAAGCGGATATAACCAGTCCAGATCAGGTAAATAAGATGATCGATACCATTCTGAGTGAATATGGAAGGCTGGACGCAGCATTTTGCAACGCCGGCATCGGACACAATGTGGCCGTGGAAGATGACACGCCGGAAGACTGGATCCGGGTAATCCACGTAAACCTCAATGGAACTTTCCTGACCGCCCAGGCGGCCGGAAGAGTGATGTTAAGACAGGGCGGCGGTTCCATCATCAATACTGCATCCATGTCCGCGCATATTACCAACGTTCCTCAGAAAGAATGTTCTTATGCAGCGTCCAAAGCAGGTGTCATCGCCATGTCCAGGAATATGGCCGTAGAATGGGCAGACCGAAATGTAAGAGTCAATACCATCAGCCCCGGTTATATGGCTACGGAGATGACGCTCTCAGACCCGGTCTTGAAACCACTGATTGAAAAGTGGGAAAAACTGATACCCGTACACCGTATGGGCAGACCAGAAGAACTCGAAGCGATTGCGGTCTATCTGGCCGGCGACATGAGTTCTTACACTACTGGTGCGGATTTCCGCATAGACGGCGCCTATACCTGCTTTTAATTCAGCCTATTGCAATAGAAATGGAGAAAACATATGAAAAAGAAAATGATCCGCATTTTGTTGACTGCAGCTATGACAATCACGATGACCGGATGTGGTTCCAAACCGCAGGAAACGACAACTCCGGAAATTCCAAAGACAGACCAGGCAGAAGAAGCACCAGATGCCGCTCCCGCTGACAAAAGCGATCTGATTGTCTACACACAGAAAACCATGAACCAATATTTCCATGTTGCGCTTCAGGAGAAAGTCGAGGAGGCGGTGGGCGCTGCCGGCTTCAAAGTAGAGGTCGCAAACTGCAACAATGATTCCACACTTCAGAATGATCAGTTCCGCAATTTTATATCCAAAAATCCCAAAGCCATCATCGCCAATGCCGTTGACTCCGACGCTCTGAATGATGTGGCTAACGATGCAGTAAAAGCAGGAATCCCGGTCATCATGGTCGACAATCCTGCTTCCACCGCTGTCGTGGACGGTTCTGTTAAATTCGATAACTTCGAGTGCGGCAAGATGGCGGCAGAACGGATCGTAGACGCGCTGACCGCCAAGTACGGCACCCCAAAAGGCCGGCTGGTCAATGTATACGGAGCTATGAGTTCCGAATGCTGGCGACTGCGCAAAGACGGTTTTGAATCCGTGATCAGTCAGTATCCGGACATTGCATACATCGAGGTTCCAGGAGAAGGAGAACGGGCCAAATCCCAGGAAGCACTGACGAATGTGATCGCCAAATATGGAGGAGAGATTGATGCTGTACACTGCCCCTCTGACGATCCGGGACTTGGTTGTGCCGAGGCCATGCAGATCGCAGATCTGTGGTATCCCGTCGGCAATGAAAAACACGTGATCTTTGTGACAGGAGACGGAGAGCCGGATGCCGTCCGATTTTTACAGGAGGGCTATTATGATGCCATCATCGTAGAAGACGCCTATGCTTATGGTCCCATCGCCGTAGATCTTTTGACCCAGTATCTCTTCAACGGCGAAGCCATCCCGACCAGCGGAACCTATACCAATGAGAACTACTACTGGAAGACTGCAGAATTTATGGACAGCGAAACAGGCCCGGTGCTCCAGGTTCCTCCCTATGCACTGGACGCATCCAATGTAAACGAGGAAGGACACTGGGGAGTTGCAGCACTTGAAGCAGAAGGACAGTAACCCCGGCTTCGGAAAGGGACAGGTAGGAATTATGGAAGAAACCGTTCTGCAGGTGGAGAACATCCGTAAGAATTTCGGAATGACCCAGGCTTTGAAAGATGTCACTTTCTCGATCAGAAAAGGGACAATCCATTCACTGCTTGGACGAAACGGCGCAGGGAAATCCACCGTTGTCAACATTATTGCAGGCATTTACCGGCAAAATTCCGGAAAAGTACTGCTGGAAGGAAAAGAGATCAGCGCATACTCCGTCTTTGACCGGCAGAATATGGGGATCAAGATCGTACCGCAGCATGCAAGCATTGTCCCGAATCTGACGGTGGGAGAAAATATTTTTCTTGGAATCTGGCCTCAAAAGAAACTCTTTGTAGACTGGAAAAGACTGTACGAGGACGCAAAAGCCGAGCTTGACAAATACGGCCTGGAAGTCAATCCCCGGACAAAGGTCTCCACGCTGAACGGCGTTGACCAGAGAAAAGTCAACATTATACGCGCCATGCACGGCGGAGCCAAACTGATCATCCTGGACGAACCAACCACCGCACTGTCTTCCAAAGAACGAGAAGAGCTGTTTGTATTCGTCAACGAACTGAAGAAAAAAGGAACTTCTTTTATCTTCATCAGCCATTACCTTCAGGAAGTTGTCGATCTCTCGGATGACGTAACGGTTATCCGGGATGGCAGATCCTTTGCAGGCGCAGACGGAGAACTTCTAAGTGAAGAAAAACTTGCAAATCTGATTGCCGGTGAAGATGTGGAGCTGATCTGCCGGGACATTTTGGACACGCCGGATGAAAGCCGTTTATTCATGGAATGCCGCCATCTGTCGGGAACGATTTTAAAAGATGTCTCTGTTAAACTTTACCAAGGGGAGATTACCGGTCTGGTCGGCTTCCCCGGTTCCGGCGCCAGGGAACTGTGCAGAACGCTGTTTGGGCTTGAAAAGATCACTTCTGGAGAGATTCTTTATTCAAAAAAGAAAGTAGTGATCAAAAATCCTTTTGATGCAATCCAACATGGCATTGCATATGTGTCCTATGACCGTCACAGGGAAGGAATTGTGGGCCTGATGTCCATTCGCGAAAACATCAGCATGCCCCTCTTCTCTTCCAGTCTGAAGACAAAATGGGGACTGATCAATCAAAGAAAGTCAGAAGAAATCGCCCTCAGATATTTTGACCGTTTTCATATGAAAGCAAACTCTGTCAATGACCGTTTAAAAAGCCTCTCCGGAGGAAATCAGCAGAAAGTCGTCGTCGCCAAATCCGTCAGCACAGACCCCAGACTTTTGATTCTGGATGAACCGACCATCGGCATTGATATCAAAAGCCGCGAGGAAATCATAGAGAATGTGATTAAGACCACAGAAGAAAAGCTTACATCCGTTCTGTATCTGACCAATGACTTTGACGAACTTCTGCGCACTGTTGACCGAATTCTTTTCTTTAAAGACGGAAAGCTTGTACAAGATGTCCGCAATGATCACCTGAGTCATGAAGATGTGATCCGGCTCAGGGACTCCGTCACTGAAAAATCAGCTGGCACTCATCAGGAGGTATCACCATGAACAATCACTGGTTTCAAATAAAAACAAAACTGCTGAACAACATTGTATGGATTCTGCTGCTTCTGGCTGTCATCGTGATCGGCGGACTGGACTCCTCATTTTTCACTCCCACGATCATGGGCAATGTGCTGTCGCAGGCGGCCGTCCTGGGTATCCTGTCTTTTGCACAGTCCTTTGCCATTATGCTTGGATTGATCGATCTCTCCTTGCTGGGTGTCATGTCCTTTTCGGCCACCATGGGTCTGATCCTGATTGAAAGAGGAGCTCCGGTACTGCTGGCAATCCCTGTGATCTTTCTTACCGGAGCACTTCTTGGCGCCATGAACGGATTTCTGATCGCAAAGCTAAAAGCAGTCGCACTGGTGGAAACACTGGCCGTAAAGCTGACTTTGCTTGGCGCCTTTCTTGTCATCACCGAAGGCCGGGCAATCACCAGCATGCCCCCTTCCTACAAATGGTTTGGCCAGGGAACCATTCTTGGGATTCCCACCCTTCCCATCGCGCTGGCAGTCGTGTTTATCGCCGTATACGTTCTCTGGAACAAAACTCCATATGGACGCAGCCTGTACGCAGTGGGCGGAAACGAAAACGCTGCACATACATCTGGCATCAAAGTCGATCATATTAAGATCATAGCCTTTACCATCTCCGGCTTTCTGGCCGGTGTAGCCGGATTCTTTCTGTCGGCTTATATGGGAGCTGTCACTTCTACCTTCGGCACCTCTTACGATATGAACAATATCGCAGCCTCCGTCATCGGCGGTGTCGCCTGCAGCGGCGGACAGGGCAATGTACTGGGCGTACTCGGCGGTGTACTGCTACTGACGGTCATTCAGGTAGGGCTTCAGATTCTTGGAGTGTCCAGCTACTATGTACAGATGATCAACGGACTGATTATCTTTGTCGCTGTTTTACTGGATGCGCTTCGTCTGAAGACACAGCACAGCTAAAAACTGCCGCACCGGAGCTTTTCAGGTCCGGTGCGGCAGTTTTCAGAATTCATTTTGGTTTTCAGGCCTCTGTCTGTGCTCTTCTTTCTGTCTCCAATTACAACATGACCTTTTTTCCTTCAGGCAGTATCCGGTTTTTTCAGAACCGGAACAGCATCTTGCATTTTTCCTTCGTTCATTGTAAAATATTCCAAAAACAGCCACGTGCAGAAAGCAGGTAAACAGTTATGGAAAAGAAATGGTGGAAAGAAAGCGTTGTCTACCAAATCTATCCCAGAAGCTTCAACGACAGCAATGGGGACGGCATCGGTGATTTGAACGGCATCACGGAAAAGATGGATTATCTAAAAGAGCTTGGAATCGATGTTATCTGGCTCTCCCCGGTGTATGAATCACCCAACGACGATAACGGCTACGATATCAGCAATTACCAGGGGATCATGAAAGAATTCGGGACCATGGAAGATTTTGACCGGATGCTCGCCGCCGCCCATGACCGGGGGATCCGCATCGTCATGGATCTGGTAGTCAATCACACTTCCGATGAGCATCCCTGGTTTGTGGAAAGCAGAAAATCAAAGGACAACCCTTATCGGGATTACTATATCTGGAAAGAGCCAAAAGACGGGCAGGCTCCCAATAACTGGGCCTCCTGCTTCAGCGGTTCCGCCTGGAAATACGATGAGACGACCAGCATGTATTTCCTGCACATCTTCTCGCAGAAACAGCCGGATCTGAACTGGGAAAATGAAAACGTCCGCCGGGAAGTCTTTGACATGATGAACTGGTGGTGTCAGAAAGGCATTGATGGCTTCCGTATGGATGTCATCAGCATGATCTCCAAAGATCCTGCTTATCCGGACGGTGCCCTAAAAGAGACCGGCTACGGAGACTACAGCCCCTATGTGTGCAACGGCCCCCGGGTGCATGAATATCTGCAGGAGATGAACCGGGAAGTTCTGTCCCGCTATGATCTTCTGACCGTAGGGGAATGCTCCGGCGTGACCATAGAAGAAGCAAAACGGTACGCAAACCTGGACGGAACAGAACTTAACATGGTCTTCCAGTTCGAACACATGGATCTGGACGGAGGAGAGTCCTCCAAATGGAACGAACGCAAGATTGATCTTGTAGAGCTGAAAGCAACGCTCAGTAAATGGCAGACCGAATTGTACGGCAAAGCATGGAACAGCCTGTACTGGTGCAACCACGACCAGCCTAGAATTCTCTCAAGACTTGGCAATGACACCGACGAGTACCGGGAGATCTCTGCCAAGATGCTGGCCACCTGCCTTCACATGATGCAGGGAACGCCTTACATCTATCAGGGTGAAGAACTTGGCATGACCAATGTCCCCTTCTCCTCCCTGGATGATTTCCGGGATATTGAGAGCATCAATGCATTCCACGAGTACACCGAAAACGGACAGACAAAGCCGGAGGACATGATGCGTTATCTGTGCTACAAAAGCCGGGACAATGCCAGGACCCCCATGCAGTGGAGCGCAAAACCCGGTGCCGGATTTACAGACGGGACACCCTGGATCATGGTAAATCCCAATTACACAAAGATCAACGCGGAAGAACAGATGGCGCGAAAGGATTCCGTCTTTCACTATTATCAGAATCTGATCCGTCTGAGAAAAGAACATGAAATCATCGTATACGGAAATTATGAGCTTCTCCTGCCGGAAGATCCGGATCTCTATGTGTATACACGGACGCTGCATCCGGAAAAGCTTCTGGTCATCTGCAATTTCTCCGGCAGCGCCAGAGACTTTACGCTTCCAGAGGGCTTTGATCCAAAGAACGTCACCCGGCTGACCGGCAATTACGACCGGGCGGCTGTGGAATCCAGCCTGATGCTTAAGCCCTACGAGACCATGGTATTGTTATCACGATCATAAAATCAAAGTTCTTCCAGGAGAGTGCCCGTGCTTCTGTCGTAAGCACGGGCCGCTCCATCTTCAAAAAGAAGGTAGAACGTATCACCGATAAAGGTTCCACGGGTACGGCAGTAGTCCTCTTCTGTCCGTCTGGTGTCGATCTTCAGAGTCTGTACAAACTGATCCTCCTGCCAGGAAAAGAGCAGATAGTCCTTCCAAAATTCTCCCCGGTCACTGCCCTGAGCCTCAAAACCGATGATATTCTCCTGGGGATCAATCAACACCGCACGATGTTCATAGAGTGCCTCGCTGTAATGGTATTGTTCCAGAGGAAATCTTGCAGCCTCTTTTGGATCTTCTGGATCTAAGACGTCAAACATAGAAAGCTTCATCCCAAGTTCCCGCCCGGATTCTTCGTCCGCCTCCATGCCGATTCCAAGCAGCATACCATTCCCATACACATGAAGGTATTCGGAAAAACCGCTGACCTTCAGTTCTTTGAAAACTTCCGGGTGTTCCGGATCCGACAGATCCACCGTAAAAAGCGGATCCATCTGCCGAAAGGTAACCAGATAACCCGTATGCCCAAGAAAGCGGGCAGAGCGGATGGTCTCCCCCTTCGCCAGTCCTTCCAGCCTGCCGGTTACGTTAAGCGAGGCATCCAGAATATACAGGGCATTGGTCTCCTCTGCCTGCCCATAATCCATACCGATGATTTCTCCTGTCCGGTCATCTTTGACTTCTTTGCAGTCATATTCCTGCACGGTCACAGCGACCCGCAGATTCCGGTCATACTCATCCATGGAAAAGCTGTTCTTTATCCGCCCCGGAATCTCGCCTTCGGCCTGGGCATAAAAGTGTCCCTTCCGATAAGAAAACCGCAGAAGTCTGGTCATATCCTGTACCGTTCCCTCTTTCTCCTGCTTCCGCTCATAAACGGACTGATACCAGGCACTATAGATACTGTACGGGCTTACATAATACGTTCCTGCCCCGGCAAGCAGCGCCTGGCTGTCCACAAAAGTCTGGGGATTCTCAAGGTCCACAGACACCAGCACCAGATACTCCGCTCCGTCCGCCTCCGGCGGACAGTAGATTTGCTCCGCCGACAGCCGTTTCCCGTCTACCGAGGGAATGTACGCGTCATAATCCTGCTCTCCCTCTCCGGGGCCGGCCGCAAAGCGGCTGATCCCGTAAAAATACCCGTCTGACACCCTGGAAGTCTCATAAGTTCCCTGCAGCGTAAAGGTCTTCTGCTTCCTTGGACGGCTTCTGTCCTCAATTTGATAAATACAGATCTCATGATAACCCCGAACCAAATCCGGCATTTTACAGCATGCCATATCCTCTGCCGCCTCTCTTTTGGCCCCGTCAGCGGGCAGCACTTCTGTATCATCATATTTATTTTCAATGGTAATCAGCAGGTTTTCCCACAGATAAAAAGCTTCCAGGCTTTCAAAATCTGCCAGAAAAGCAACCTCTTTGAGTCCCTCCTTGGTGTCCAGAATCTGAATACCGGTCTGGCTTCTGAATTCCCCTTCTTCCTCCTTTCCCTGCTTTACTGCGATCTGATACAGATATCTTCCGTCGTTCTGAATCCGGTCCGCCTCATTTACCTGTTCCACCTGATTGTTGGTCTGGACGAATGCCTCCGTCACCCCCTGCTTCTGTGCCGCTGACACATCCCCCAGTTCCAGAATCCCGGCTTCTGTTCTTGACTCTTCCCTGACTGCGCCTTCTGCCAGTGCCTCCTGCCGCTCCCAGCCCTCTGACAGACGGGCATAGATCTCCTCATAAGTCAGTTTGGGCAGCTCTAAAAGCTCCTGTTCCTTCTGACACTTCAGCAAAAGTATGTGCCTCCCAAATCCGCATTTCCTTATCCGCCTGCGTTGGCCTCCCCGAGGACTTTGGAAAGATTCCAGGTCCCAGATACCAGAGCGCCCCCGCACTCAGGCACACACAGGCCGCCGCCAGCCCTGACAGACAGCGTCTGCGTATCTTGAGCCGCTTCCTTTTTTTCTGTCCCTCAAGCCTCTGCTGTATCCGCTTTGGGTCAAGTTCCTCCGGGACCGGAAGTGCTTCTCCCTTTTTCCGGAGGTATTCTTCGATCATTTTTTCTGCTGTCATCTTCGCATCTCCTTTCCCTTCGGCTCTTTGCTCAGCTCCTGTTCCAGCTTTTTCAAAGCTCTTCGGTATTTTGAACGGATGGTGCTGTGCTTTTTCTTCAAAAGCCGGGCAATTTCCTGCCCTTTATAGCCGCCGAACACGGTCAGGACCACAATCAGACGCTCTTCCTCTTTGAGCACGGAGAGAAGCTCCAGCACCTGGGTCTGCAAAGACAGATCTGCCGTCTCCAGACCGCACACTTCCAGTGCGTCCTCCGGCACATACATGGTTCTCTTCCGTTTCTTCAGACAGCGCCTGCAGTGATTGACCAGAATCCGGAAAATCCATGGCCGAAAAGAAGCCTTTTGCTTCAGCCCGGGAAAATGCTCGTAGGCCGCCAGCGCCGTATCCTGTACCGCGTCCTCTGCATCCTCCGCATTTCCCAGGTAATAATAGGCCAGCCGGTATAAGTCACGGTACACTTCGCTGTACAGTTCCATAAATCGTTCCATTTTCCCACCTCACTCTATCCCTCAATCGAAATGCATTTCTACAGATACAGGGTCATCAGACAGCGAAAATGTTGCAGAAATTATCCTAGAGTGTGCTGACACGTTTACATTTTGCCAAATGACTTGCCTGAATTTCCATCTGCTGCGTTGTTGTCAGTCAACGATGCCACCGCATCGCCTCCCTCCGCCGCCTTGCAGAATGAAAATTCATTCTGCGCCATTTGGCTGAAAGTAAATGTGTCAGTACACCAGACAAAAATCGGATTGCACTTCTGCTCCATCCATTGTAAAATATCAGAAAACGCATCACCTGTACAGGGTCAAAACGCTGCTGTTTTGACGGAAAGTACAGCACAACAGGAGGTATCTAGGATGTACAAATTATGGGAAGCATTAAAAGAAGCCAGAAAATACCGCTGGGTGGAACTCTCCCACCCGCTGAACAACCAAAGCCCCTACTGGGCCGGTATCCCCGAAGGTTCCGTGGAACTGGGAACCACCTGCTTTGACTGGGGCAATGAGATGCTGGACTGTTTAATCCAGACCTTTAAATTCCCGGGACAGTTTGGCACCCACATCGATTTTCCGGGCCACTTTGTCAAAAATCGGGAATTATCTGAGAAATACGACGCAAAAGACCTGGTCTTTCCCCTCTGCGTCATTGACGTCACAGAAAAAGTAAAAGAGGATCCCACTTATGTGGTCACCTCCGCAGATATCAAAGAATATGAAGCGGCATACGGTCCGATTCCGGATGGTGCTTTCGTGGCCCTTCGCACAGACTGGTCGAAGAAATGGCCGGATATGGACGCCCTTTCCGGCACCGATGCAGACGGCGGGGAAAACTTTCCCGGCTGGTCCATGGATGCCCTGAAATATATTTACGAGGAGCGAAATGCCGCTGCCAACGGTCACGAGACCCTGGATACAGACGCTTCCTCAGAAGCTGCCAAAGCCGGAGATCTGGCATGTGAGCGGTATGTACTGGACAAAGGGAAACTGCAGGTGGAAGTACTGACCAACCTGGATCAGGTGTCCTGTGCAGGAGCCGTCGTGATCGTGTCCTATCCAAGGATCGAGGGCGCCACCGGACTTCCGGCAAGAGTCTGGGCAATTACCGAATAACTACGCATTTTTTTCTAACACTGCCGCAGAGCGGGCGAACTTCCCCGTCTGCGGCATCCGATCAAATATCACAGCAGTATTGCTGCTAAGAAAGGAACCACTTCCATGAAGCTTAATCGAACCGTACAGCGCGCCGTACAGATCCTTTCCTATACCGCCGCTCATCCGGACGGTGTATGCCTGGATGAACTGTGCGGACACCTGTCCCTTCCAAGGACCAGTGCCTACGATATCCTGGTGACACTTGTTCAGGAAGGGATGCTTGCCATAAAACCAGGGCCAAAGCAGCTCTACCAGGTCGGCATCTTCGCCTACCGGATCGGTATGTCCTATCCCGATGCCAGCGATACGCTGAAGCTGATCTCCTCAGAACTGGCCGAGCTGGCAAGGCTGTCTGACCGGACCGCATTTTTTGGAAAGCTCTCCGGAAAAGAAGTCCTCTATATTCTGAAAGAAGTACCGCCAAATCCTATCATTACCACCGCTACCATAGGCAGCACCGCACCCTTGTACTGTACTTCCCTTGGGAAAACGCTTCTGGCCTTTCTGCCGCGGGAACAGTCCGATGCGCTCCTTTCTGAGATTGAGATACAGCCCCGCACACGCTACACACGGAAAAGCCCAAAAGAGCTGTCCGAGGATCTTGACCAAATCCGCTCGCGCGGATACGCATTGGATTTTCGGGAATATGAAGAACATATGGTCTGTGCCAGCGCTCCCATCTATCAGAGGAACGGCCTGGAAGGCGCTGTCAGCATCTCCGGTTTCTACCGGCCGGAGGATGACTATGAAGCCGCCGGCTGCCTTGTCCGTCAAAAGGCAGCGGAGATCTCAAGGCTTCTGGGATATCAAGGTCCTGTATAAGACAGACCGGTTCCTCCAACACCAAAGAAGAGCCCGACTCTTCTAAAAAGCCGGACTCTCTTTGTTGTATATTTTCTGATCATTCTGCCTGTATTTCTACAGCACTACCCCGTCTTTAAAGATTGAGATTTCCCGGTATCCCAGCTCCTCGGTCCGGGTTTTCCGGCCTCCTGCCACTTCTATTACCAAATCAAGAAGCCTTTTCGCCGCATCTTCGATGGATTCTCCGTCCGCCACTGGTCCGGCGTCAAAATCGATCCAGCCTTTCTTTCTCTTTGCAAGCTGGCTGTTGGTGGCAATCTTCAGCGTCGGTGCCGGCGCACCAAATGGCGTTCCTCTGCCTGTGGTAAACAAAATCAAATGCGCTCCCGCTGCCGTCATGGCAGTTGCCGACACCAGGTCGTTGCCGGGACCATAGAGCATGTTCAGCCCCTTTGTCACCACCTGATCCCCATAACCGATCACGTCCATGATCGGCGCCGTACCGCCTTTTTGCACGCAGCCGCAGGATTTGTCCTCCAGCGTAGTGATACCGCCCTGCCGGTTGCCCGGACTGGGATTGTCATATACCACCTCGTTGTGACTGATAAAGTAGTTTTTAAATCCGTTGATCATCTCCACCGCTTTTTCAAAGACTCTTTCATTGGCACAGCGGTTCATAAGAAATCCTTCTGCACCAAACATCTCCGGCACTTCGGTCAGCACCGTAGAACCGCCTCTGGCACCGATCATATCGCTGAATCTGCCGACTGTCGGGTTCGCCGTAATGCCGGACAGTCCGTCGGAACCGCCGCATTTCATGCCGATGACCAGCTCGCTGACCGGAATCGGCTCCCGCTGAAAAGCAGATGCATAGGCCGCACATTCTTTCAGCAGAATTTCTGCTTGTACAAACTCATCCTCCACTTCCTGACAGACGAGGAATTTTACCCGCTCCGGGTCATAATCACCCAGTTCTTCCAGAAATTGCTCATGGGTCAGATTTTCACAGCCAAGCCCAACAACCAGTACTGCTCCTGCATTGGGATGGCGGACCAAAGATGCCAGCAGCTTTCTGGTCTGGGCATGATCGTGTCCGGTCTGACTGCAGCCGAACGGATGGGGAAAGGCATAGAGGCCGTCGATGGTCCCCTTCACCAGGGCCTGATTGTCATGCACGATCTTCTTCGCCACATCATTCACACAGCCAACCGTCGGAATCACCCATATTTCATTGCGGATGGCCGCCCGGCCGTCCCGCCTTTGGTAACCCATAAAAGTCTCCGGATCCACTGGTTCTGGTTCATGGAGATCCGGTTCATACCGGTACTCCGTCTCTCCTTCCAGATTGGTCACCATATTATGCGTATGCACCCAGCTTCCTGCTTCCACATCTTGGGTAGCATGGCCAATGGGAAATCCGTACTTGATGACATGATCTCCGTTTTTAATGGAAGTGACAGCGATCTTGTGCCCCTGAGGAATATCCTCTTTTATCTCCACGCTCTGTCCGCCTGTCTCCACACACCCGCCTTTTGCAATGGGATGAAGCGCCACCGCCACATTGTCAGACGCCGTGATCTGAATTATCTTCATATGTTTTACAGGCAGCTCTGATATGCTGCTCTTGCTCCTTCCGTCCGTATCTTTTTCAGGCCGGCAGTCACCGCTTCTTCCAGCCCTTCCACAGCCGTCAGATCCTGATCCCACATGCGGGTATCGGTCAGCACTGCATGGACCAGCGCTTCCTCACTGTCCGCTTTATGGGCCTCATAAAACTCCAGCACCCAGCGATCGTCGCTGATAGTATATTCATCGCCTGCCGGGCGCCTGCAGACCAGCCCGGCATCCGTAAGTCTCTGAATATCACTGCTGTAAAACGCAATATACGCGGCCAGAGACATGGTCAGGCAGACAGGAAGCTCCTTTTTCTCCTCGATATAACCCAAAAAGGACGGCATATTGCGGGCTTTCCACTTGGACGTGGAATTCAAGGAAATACTCATAAGCTCATGATTGACGAATGGATTGTTGAAACGGTCCTCCACGGCGGCGGCAAACTGCATCAGGTCATTCTTATCAAGGGGAAGCGTGGGAATCACCTCTTCATAGAGCATCTTATTCATAAAGCCTTTGATCACTTCATCGTTCATGCAGTCCCGGACAATATTCTCTCCGGCCAGATAAGCCCCCAGCACAAACCCGGTATGTGCACCGTTTAAGATCCGGACTTTCCGCTTTTTATACGGACTCATATCCGGCGTCACAAACACTTTATCCTCAAGCCCTGCTTTCCGGAACGGAAGCACATCATTGAGCTTCTCATCTCCCTCGATCACCCACACGCCGAATACTTCTCCCACATCCAGGAGCGGATCTTCGTATCCGTGTCTTGCTTCCAGCTGTTCCACTTCCTTTGGATCGCGGATTCTGCCCGGAACAATCCGGTCCACCAAGGACCCGCAGAATGTACAGTCCTCATTCACGTACGCACGGAAGCCCTCCTCCATGCCCCACTGATCAATATACTGGTTCACGCATTTTAACAACTCTTTTCCATTGTTGTCGATAAGCTCGCAGGCCAGCATAATGATACCTGGTTTTCCCGCCTGATAGCGGTGATACAGCACCTGGGTCAGTTTTGCCGGAAAGCTGGCCGGCGGAAGATCCTCCTTTTTGCAGGACGGATCATAGACAATGCCCGCCTCGGTGGTGTTGGACACAATGATCTCCAGATCATCACTGGCCGCCACCTCCATCATGGCCTGATAGTCATCCGCTTCATACGGATTCAGACAGCGGCTGACGCTGGAGATTACCCGTCTGTCATCCACCTTCTGTCCTTTCTCACTGCCCCGCAGATACAGCGTATAAAGCCCCTCCTGCTCGTTGATCATCCTGGCAAGACCGCCTCCGATGGGCTGAACCAGCACGCACTTTCCATTCCAGCCCGCTTTCTCATTGGCCAGGTCAAACCAGTAGTCCACAAATGCCCGAAGGAAATTGCCCTCGCCGAACTGCAGCACTTTTTCAGGGGCTTTTTTCAGTATGTAACCTTTGTATCCTGATGTTTCCAGAATTTCATAATTTAATCGTTCCATGATGCGATCCTCTCCATTTTCTTTCACTTCACCGTTACCACAGATTCCCGTTTTCATCAAAGGGCAGGTATGCAGGCTCTGATTCGATGGTCAGATTGGGATTTGCCTCTGCCTCCTTTAAGTATGCTTCTGACAGCATAATATGTTCCAGATGAAGGCTGTTGGGAATCCGCACAACCCTTGGATTCTTTTTATCAATCTCGTTGCAGCTCTTGATGCACACCTGTATGGCTTCCCGGTCACTTTCCATCACGATGGGAATCCGAACGCCCCCAAGGACGGTACAGGTGATGGCGTTTGGATACATGGAAGCCAAATCCAGCTGATCGAACACACGTTTTGTTGTGGCGCTGGAATATCCAAGACCAATGCCATTTCCATGGGTCTCAGGGCTCAGATCCAGAACCGTCACCCGCTGGGCATCGATGCCGCCTGTGGCGTAAGGCGTACAGAACGTGCCGGTAATATTAGGATCCATTCCGTCTCCGCTGAAATTTTTCCCGATCTGATCCACGATCAGTACATCACAGGAATCCACCAGAATCCGCGGCATATAGCCAAAGGCTTCTTTCAGAAGATCTGGTTCTAGCGCCTCGATCTCTTCTGCCGCCACGGCGGTGATCTTACAGGTCTCATCAAATGCATTTTCAATCGTGGGCACTGCAAACAGAATGGGCGCATGTTTGATGATGCATTTCCCGAACAGCGGCACATTTTTGGCCATATTTTTAAAACCGGCCTCATGGCATACTTCCGCTCCGTACTGTTTGCCAAGACCAATGGCCATCATTTTCATCATTCCACTCTCATAAGGTCCCCGAAATGCCGTATGAGGCTTGATTCTGCAGCCCAGGATGATACCGTCCGCCTCTGCAGCATGTTTGTCAATATAGACGTCTGTGCCTTCTTCATTGACACCGATCTTTTTCACTTCCATGGAGGAGACAATCGGGCATCCGACATATGCTTCTGTGATCCCATACCCTTCCAAAATGGCCCTCTGCCCTTCTGCCGTCGCTCCTCCATGGCTTCCCATGGCAGGTACGATAAACGGAAACGCACCTCTGGATTTTACAAAATCCGCAATGCATTTTGTGGTCAGCGCCACATTGGCAATCCCCCGGGAACCTGCTGTGATTGCGATTCGCATTCCCGGCTGCACACGGGACGAAAATTTCTCTTCACCCAGCAGATCTTTTATCAGTCCCGGAATCGCCTCCGGTTCTATTCTGGGCCTCGGGAACGTCTGTCTCACCTGGAACATCCTGGGAACATAGGTGTCTTTGACCATATCAGCCACAAATGGTCTCTCTTTCATGATTCACTATCCTTTCTTTCACAAACAATCAATGCCAGCTATGGGAGCCGGTATCCCTCTGTCTTAAATCTGATGCGATTGCGAAAAATCATTAAGCTAAAAAAAATGTGTTCCGTACATCAGTACACAAGATCCACCAAAAATGTGGTGAGCGGCGGACAATACGTAAGTACCAGCATGTCAATGGTAAACAGAATATAAAACGGAATTGCTTCCTTGATAAATTCTTTTGTCCGGCATCCGGTCACGCCACAGGTGACAAACATCAAGGTCCCCATAGGAGGTGTAAATGCTCCGATCGTACAGTTAAAGATATAGACCATTGCGAAATGAATGGGGTCGATGCCGAAAGCTACTGCAACCGGATGCAGCAGCGGAGCCAGCACGATCATGGAAGCATTTCCTTCAATAAACATTCCTACGATGATCAGGAAGATATTACAGATTATCAGAAAGATAAATTTATTGGAAATCGCAGAAGTCATCCATGCCGCCAGTGTCTGGGGGATCTGCTCCTTGGTCAGAATCCAGGAAAAACAGGAAGCTGCTGCAACAATCAGCATGATAGAGGACGTTGTTGTAACGGTCTCTTTACATCCTTTAAAGAAATCCGACAACTTCATCTCACGATACAAAACCCCGAGAAGCAGCGAATATACGATGGCAATGGTCCCTGCCTCCGTGGCCGTGAAAATACCGATCCGCACACCGCCGATGATGATGATCGGAAGCAGCATGGGCAAAATCGCCGGTTTGATTGCTGTCCATTTTTCCGATACCGGAATCTTCGTCGTACGGTGGGGCAGATATCCGCGCTTTTTCGACAGGAAATGGGTAAAAATCATCAGGGTAACACTCAGTACCAGCCCCGGTCCGATGCCCGCCACAAATAATTTTCCCACCGATATGTTGGTAATACATGCATAGATAATCAGTCCGGTTCCCGGCGGAATCAATGGTACCACCATACCGGAAGCCGCCGTGATCACGGTGGAAAATGGTTTGGAGTACCCTTCTGCTTCCATCGAAGGAACCAGCATCTTACATTCCATGGCCGCATCGGCCAGAGAAGAGCCGGACAGTCCGCCCATCAGTGTGGAGAGCAGGATATTGACCTGTGCCAGACCGCCCGGCATGCGGGAAGTCAGTACATTACAGCACTCCATAATACGCCTGGTAACTCCCGTATAATTCATGAACACACCAGCCATGACGAAGAACGGAATTGCCAGAAGGGACAGTCCCTGGGCACCTGCCAGCGTCTGCTGTGCAAATACGGTTGCATTGATGGTCGGATTGCCGAGAAAATAAATTGCAGATGCCGAAAGCACGGAAACAAACACCGGCACTTTCAGAAACAAAAGGACCAGCAGCGCAATGGCCGCAATTACAATCATCGAATTCATTCTTTCTCCCTCGCCTCCTTAAATTCTTCTTCTGAAATCGCCTCAATGACTTCCTTCTCTGAATAATGGAAGAAATTGACCAGAACATAGTTAAAAATCTGCCACACACAGGATACCGGTGCCACACAATAGATCATAATATAAGAAAGATGAAGAACTGCCGTAGTTCTTCCAGTCGATGCGAACACATTGATATATGCAATACAGTTTTTAGCCAGGAAGAACAACGTCACAATCGAAACAATCAGTATCAAAATATCCAGAATCTTACGGATTACCGCCGGAAACATTTCATAAAAAATCTCAATGGCCGCGTGATTGGCCGTACGGAAGGCTGCCCCTGCCGCGCCGAAAATCACCCAGATGATCAAAGCCGCCTGCACCTCTTCAATCCATCCAAAAGGACGTCCCACCAGATATCTGGCAATCACTCCGGAAAACGTCAGACCCACCAGCAGGACCATCGCCGCCGATGCGATCACCACATCCAGATTCAGAAGCATGACCTTCCAGTTCATTTTTTTATCCATATATTACCTCCATAACTTTAACCGCTTTTGATGCCTGTCAGATTCTACGCCTGCGGCAGACCGCTTCTGTGATCACATATTCCGGTGCGCGGTCAGTAAAAGGGGCGCCGCAAAATAGGATGCTGTCTGTTCACTTAGCAACAGGCAGCTGCATATTTTGCGACAGCCCCCATGGCAATCACAGCCCGATCAGGCTTTTCGCTTACTGTTTTCCGGCCGCCTTCACAGTATCATACAATCCTTCGCTCCAGCCAAGGTTCGCGGTATCATTCTGATAGAAGTACTGGCCTGCTTCAATCCACTCAGCTCTCTGCTCATCTGTCAGTTCGGTTACCGTAACCCCTGCCTCATCCAGAATTTTCAGAGCATCCTCTGTCGCCTCATCCTGAAGCTCATTGTTATAAAGGCCTGCTTCATCCGCACACTCGCTTAAGATCTGCTGCTGCTCCGGAGTCAAGGACTGATAGAAGGAATCTCCGCATACCCACATGGAAGTTGCCAGAATATGTCCGTCACGCACCACATATTTTGCCACCTCATGGAAGGAACGGTTTGCCAAAGACACAACCGGGTTTTCCACAGCGTCAATGGTTCCTGCCTGCAGTGCCTGGTATACATCACCCATGTCCATACCTACCGATGCTGCACCCAGATCATTAAAGGAAGTGATCGACAAGTCATTGGAAGACACACGAAGCTTCATTCCTTTCAGATCTGCCGGTGTGGTAACCGGTTTGATGGACATAATGTCGCGGGAACCATAGATCCAGTTGGAAGACAGCACACGCAGTCCGCCTTTTTCTGCAAGCTGGTCGCAAAGTCCTGCGTACCAGTCAGAATCGATGACTGCCCACTCCTCTTCCCAGGTATCAAACATAAACGGCGCATAGAAAATACCAAAATCCGGTACTCCGTAGTCTGCAAGGAATGCGCCGTCTGCAACCGTAATCACATTCTCACCCATGATCATCTGGTCGATCAGGTCCGTTTTCTTTCCAAGTGCAGAGTTCGGGAACAGTTCCAGAACAATGCTTCCGCCGGATTTTTCTTCCACCAGTGCTTTCCATTTTTCAACTGCTTTTGCAGCAGGTTCTGTTGTGGCGTTCTCATAGCCTACATTGATGGTAACCACGTCTTTGGAAGCCGCTGCCGGCGCTTCAGTACTTTCGCTCTCAGCCGCAGCATCTGTTTCTGCATCTGCTTCCGCTCCGTCTGCGGGTGTCGTCGTCTCTGCAGGTTCCGGTGCGGAAGAACCGCATGCTGCCAGTGACAGTGTCATGGTCATCGCCATAGCCATTGCAATTGCTTTTTTCATTTCTTTTCCTCTCCTTAAAAATAAATGTTTTATTATTGCTGCCTTTCCAGAGTATATCCGTGAATCGTTTTCCTCAACCGTGCCTCACGATCTGCAGGAGTCTTTGCCCCACAGAACGCAGCGCCGCCGGCTGATGTCCCTGTTTGACCCAAAGCGGGACGTACCGATGGCGGAAATGGATTTTCAGACACACTCCCGGCAGTACAATACGAGATTGTCTATCGGCCCGGTCACTGAAGTTTTGTAAAATCAATCCCTACTTTCAGCATGCTTCCGCCTTTTGTACTGAAGTCTTCAAATGCCTGCGCGGCATCCTGGAAACGGTACACATTGGTGATGATTTTTTCCAGATCCACTTTCCCTTCTTTTACCAGATCAATCAGTTCCAGAAAATCTTTCTTCCGGGCATTCCGGCTTCCAAATACATCCAGTTCTTTCTTCTGCAAAAGCGTAAAGTTAAAGTCCAGATTCTGTTTGCCCACACCGATCAGCACCACCTTGCCTCCGAAAGCCGCACAGTCAATGCAGGACTGAAAAGTGGCCGGCAGACCTACGGCCTCAATGCAGACGTCAAATCCGCTGCTGAACCTGTTCCCTCCTACTTCCACGCTGCCGGTGATCTCTCTTACCGCCGTCTCCAGACTTTCAGGTCCTTCATTCAAAATGGTTCCGGCAAATCCAAACATTTGTTTGCTTTTTTCTAACTTTTCTTTTGCCTGAGGAACATCGCACAGATAGACCTCGCCTCCCAGAGCTTTCGCCGCATTGGCCGCCAGCACGCCGATGGTACCGCCGCCGATGACCAGGACCTTGTCCCCCGGCCGGATCCCCGCCCGCTGTACGCCGTGATAGCTGATGCAAAAAGGTTCGATAGCTGCTAATACCTTCGGCGACAGACCTTTTCCATCATAGACTCTCTCCACCGGCATGGTAATATACTCGCAGAATGCACCATCTCTCTGGCATCCCATGGTTTGATTGTCCATGCATGCATTCACAAAACCACGCCTGCAGCTGTAACAGTGTCCGCAGTTAAAATACGGATTGCAGGTCACCACCATCCCCGGCTTCAGTCCCTGATCATTTTCATCCACTTCGATAATCTCGGCTGCAAACTCATGTCCAGGAATCCGCGGATAGTCAAAATATGCAAAAGTACCCCGGTACGAGCCAAGATCACTGCCGCAGATGCCGCCGTAGAGCACTTTCAAAAGTGCTTCACCGCTTTTGCGTTTTGGCATCTCAATCTCACGTATTGCCACTTTCCCTGGTTCTTCTATGTAGATCGCTTTCATTCCAAACCTCCTCATCATTATGTATTATCTGTTGGATATAACGTTGTATACATCTTGATTTGATGTTAACCCATATCTATGCACTTTGTCAATCTTTTTTCTTGTGTATCTGTTATTTTTGTTATATCAGGCAATTTTTCATTTATTTTTTGTGCATTATGTACATTCTCTGAGCCCGTACTTTCTAAATGATACTATTCAGGCATACGGACCGGCTTGTCGATTCCCGGCCATTCTGTGGTCGGCAGGCTGCAGAGCGCACACTCATGTTCCGCCTGCAGGGAAGAACTGATTTTAAAGATCCGCCGGATTTTTGCGCCAAGTGGACACTCGTATTCTGTCTGCAGGGAAGAGCCGATCTACCGATGCGGCGGATTTTTGTGCCGGGCGGATACTCGTATCCCGCCTTCTGCCACGCGGCCTCTGATCCCAGGCGTCGCAAAACAGAACATGGAACTACTTGCGAAACTTACCACAGAATGTTAGAATAAAACTACAGAGGATACCTGCTGTACACTCAGGAAAATACGGATACCGACCGTACGACTTCCTTTGTCAGAAACACATAAGGAACACACATCCATGGAACAATCAACGAAAAACAAACCCCGGAAACAATATGCATATGAATTTATCAAAAAAAGGATCCTGTCCTGTGAATATGCTCCAGGCCGTCATCTCAATGAGCAGCAGCTCTGTGAGGCCATGGGCGGGATCAGCCGCACCCCGGTCCGGGACGCCGTAAGCCGCCTGGAGCAGGAAGGACTTCTAAATATTCTTCCCAAGAAAGGAATCCTCGTATCCGAACTTCGTATCAGTGACATCAACCGGATCTTTGAAGTGCGAATGCTGCTGGAACCTTATGTTCTGCGCCGCTACGGAAACAAACTGGACCCCATTTCTCTCGGATATTTTGCTCAGGTCATGTCTGACCATACAAAAGTCCCGTCCGATTCCTTCTATGATCTGGACGACCAGTTCCACGGTTTTATCATGAACGCCATGCATAACCAGTATCTGTTAGACACCTATCAGAACATCAGCAATATGAATCAGCGTCTTCGTATGCTGTCGGGCACTCTGGTGGAAAACCGGCTCGCGGATACGTTTGCCGAACACAGAGCCATCATACATGCCTGCCAGGAGGAACACTGGGAGGCCGCGGCAGAAGCCATGATCCGGCATCTGGAAGCATCACGGATCAGCACCTTTCAGCTGATCGTGGAAAATGAAGAGAATTTCTGATCTCTTCTCATAAGCACAAATCAAAAAACAGAGGCATCGTTTTGTTTTCCTAACAAAACTTCCTCTGTTTTTCTTTTTGTGTTTTTTCTTTTTTCATTTCTCTATTGACAAATCCCCCGATCATGTTATGATAAACATAATTCGAAATACCGATATATATTCGTATATACGAATACCTTGAAAAGGAGAGCCATTATGAACCTGAATCTGAAACCAACCAGTGAATGTACCTTTGATGCCGTGTCTCTGGGTGAAGTGATGCTTCGTCTGGACCCGGGAGAGGGCCGTATCCGTACGGCAAGGCAGTTTCGTGCCTGGGAAGGCGGCGGAGAATACAATGTGGTCCGCGGCCTGCGCAGATGCTTTGGTATGAAAACCGCCGTCATCACCGCATTTGCCGACAATGAGATCGGCATGCTGATGGAAGATTTTATCCTCCAGGGCGGAGTCGATACCTCCCTGATCAAATGGATGAAGACCGACGGCATCGGACGAATCTGCCGAAACGGCATCAATTTTACCGAGAGAGGATACGGCATCCGCGGTGCGGTAGGATGCTCTGACCGCGCCAACACGGCCATCTCCAAAGCTGCGCCGGAAGATTTTGACTTTGATCACATCTTCGGAGAACTGGGGGTGCGCTGGCTCCATACGGGCGGGATCTACGCCGCGTTGTCCGAACAGGCGTGCGAGACCGTGCTCGCCGCCATCAAAACTGCAAAGAAATACGGAACCATCGTATCCTACGATCTGAACTACCGGCCTTCCATGTGGAGCGCCATCGGCGGCCAGGAAAAGGCACAGCAGGTCAACCGGGAAATTGCACAGTATGTGGATGTCATGATCGGAAATGAAGAAGACTTTACCGCATGCCTCGGCTTTCAGATTGAGGGAAATGACGCAGATTTAAAGACACTGAACATCGACGGGTACAAAAAGATGATCAATGAGGCAGTGAAAACCTACCCGAACTTCAAAGCGGTCGCCACCACGCTACGCGAAGTGAAGACAGCCACGCTCAACGATTGGAGCGCCCTGTGCTGGGCCGGAGGAGAGATCTACAAAGCCAAAGACTACAAAGGTCTGGAAATCATGGACCGGGTAGGCGGCGGAGATTCTTTCGCGTCCGGGCTGATCTACGGTCTGATGACCACCGGCGACGCTGAAACAGCCGTCAACTACGGTGCGGCACACGGCGCTCTTGCCATGACCACCCCTGGCGATACCACCATGGCAGTCAAAAAAGAAGTAGAAGCAATTATGGGAGGCGCCGGCGCCAGAGTCCAGAGATAACCATGCCTGCAGCGGAACTTGAAAAAAGGAGAACACCATGAACGAAGTATTACAGAAAATGCATGATATCGGTATCATTCCCGTCGTTGTATTAAACGACGTCAAAGATGCAGCTCCCCTTGGAAAAGCCCTTCTGGAAGGCGGGCTTCCCTGTGCAGAAGTCACGTTCCGCACAGATGCCGCTGAAGAGTCCATCCGTATCATGTCTGAAAAATTTCCGGAACTTTTAGTAGGTGCCGGCACGGTTCTGACCATCGATCAGGTTGACCGCGCCGTGGCCGCGGGAGCCAGATTTATCGTAAGTCCCGGATTGAATCCAAAAATCGTGCAGTACTGCACCGAAAAACAGATTCCCATCACCCCCGGAGTCGTCACCCCCGGCGAGATTGAAAAAGCAATAGAACTGGGCCTGGAAGTTGTCAAATTTTTCCCGGCGGAACCGTCCGGCGGACTTTCCATGATCAATGCCGTCGGCGCCGCTTATACTGCTATGAAATTCATGCCCACCGGCGGCATCACCGCCAAAAATGCAGCTGACTATCTAAAATCCGGCAAAATTCACGCCTGTGGCGGAAGCTGGATGGTAAAAACAGATTACATCTCTGCATGTGAATTCGGCAAAATCACAGAACTCTGCAGAGAGGCTGCCCAGATTGTCAAAAACGCCCGAACATGATATATTGCCAGTTTCCGGCAGCAGCCCTCATAGCCAGCAACGCTGCAGGGCTGCTGCAATTTCTCCTTGTTTGAATCAAAGCCCCCGCGACAATCTCCAAATGTCTGTAAGCGGCCATTTGGCTTGTTGCCCGCGGAAATAAAAAGGCCACCGCAATATGCGACTCTGTCTGTGTGCCCGGGCACGCTTTGTGCACCAAGGCTGCCCCGGAACAGACGGTGATACATTTTGCGGCAGCCTTTTCTTTATTTTATTCTGAAAAAACCATCGTCCAAGTCCTATACACCTGGCACCGTACCTGTTCATGAAACAGGCTGCCGCATCAGCTCTGTACAAAATTTACTCTGAATCATGATCGTGTAAAATTTTCTTCGGGCAAAAAATGAATGCAGAAAGAGAACTCCTTTTTGCAACTGTGCTTGAAATGCAATAACAAATTCTATATAATGAACCTACCCTCAGTGGACAAGGGGACACACGGTATCCCCCGGTGTGCTGACACGTTTATTTTCAGCTAAATATCACAGAATGGCTTTTCAGCCTGCAAGGCGGAAAAGGGAGGTAATGCGGTGGCGTCGCCGACCGCCGCCAACGTGGTCTGAGGAAAATTTAAGCATTTCATTTGAGAAAATATACACATGTCAGCACACCAGAAAACAGCAATATCACAAGGAGCCCCGCCATGAACACCGATTTGCTATCTTTTTTTGACCGGCATATGAATGCACTGCCTCTGTATGAAGCACTGGAACACAAAATAACCGAAGAAATAGAAAACGTACGGATCAAAGTCCAGAAAAGCCAGATTTCTTTTTACAGCCGGCACCTTTTTGCCTGCGTCTCTTTTGCCCGGGTCCGTAAAAAGAAGGATTGTCCGGCAGTCTGGATCGTGTTGACCCTTGGTCTGGATCACCGGCTTGACTCTCCCCGAATTGAGGTCGCCACAGAACCTTACCCCGGGCGCTGGACCCACCATCTGCTTATCTCTGACCCGAATGAAGTCGATGAAGAGCTGCTTTCATGGATCAAAGAGGCAGCAGCATTTTCCGACAGAAAATAATTCCGGAAAACAGGAGGAAATGATGACGAACGAAAAAGTCTATGCCATGAGTTTTGCAAAAGTCTATCCACTGCTGGTTGCCAAAGCAAACAAGAAAGGCCGGACCCGGGATGAGGTGGATCAGGTTGTCTGCTGGCTGACCGGCTACACGGCAGAAGATATCAAAAGTGCAGCCGAAGGCAGTGTATCCTATGGTGATTTCTTCCGAAACGCACCAGCGCCGAATCCCAACCGGAAACTGATCAGGGGCGTGATCTGCGGCATACGTGTGGAAAACGTGGAAGAACCTCTCATGCAGGAGATCCGTTATCTGGATAAACTGGTGGACGAACTGGCCAGGGGAAAATCCATGGATAAGATCCTGCGCAGACCGGCAGACACCTAAAACAATATCCATTTAATAAAGAATGAATGGAAACAGAAAGATCAGCCTGTGCATCAAAGCACTTAAAATAACATCCATTTCAAGATTATAAATTTTAAAAAAGGAGATCGATGATGTTAAAAGAGAAAAAGATTCTTCCACCCCCGTGGATCGCTTATCCAAAGATCCAACGATATTCCATCGGCTGGCGAATGGGCTACGGCGAGGACTATATCTGCAGATGGGGTTCATGGTTCGACGCCCTCACAGAGGAAGAACAGAAAACCTATCAGGAGCTTTTCCCGGAACCTTTGACCTGGAAAGGATACTGGGAGGAAGAGGATGAATGCAGTTATTTTGAAAGAAAGGACTATGTGATTGAGCTCTGGAATGAGACAGGAACGCCAAAATATTCTGTCGAACAGCTCCAAAAAAACTACGCGGCAGGAAAAAAGTTCCACTACACCATGTTCTGGAAACCTGAGCCTTCCCCGGACGGCCAACTCACGGAAAGCTGCCTGGGACAATGGTGGAAATCTGATTTCTGGTTCATCTCTCACACATACTGCTGCATGGAGCAGTTTATGATGGCCAATAAAGCCGAATTATTCAGAGACAAAGAGATCCTCAGCCAGATCCTTGCATGTGAAGACCCGAAAACCATCAAAGCACTGGGGCGAAAGGTAAGAAACTTCGAGGAAACCGTCTGGAACAAGGTGAAATACTCCATCGTCCTGAACGGCAATTTCCTGAAATTCACCCAGAACCCTGCGCTCCGGGAATATCTTCTGTCCACCGGTGACAATATCCTCGTAGAAGCCAGTCCGCTGGACGCGGTCTGGGGAATCCGGATGGGCAAAACCAACGAGCATGCCCAGGATCCGCTGAAATGGAAAGGTCAGAATCTTCTTGGCTTTGCTCTGATGGAAGTACGCGACGAGATCCGCCGGGTATGGAAGAACGCGGCACTGTGCGAGGCCGTGGATTAAAAAGATTGAACAATCGCGTCTTGCAGAAGAATACAGGCAGCATATTCGGACTGCAGTAAGGACATGGATAAAAGTTTTACAAACCGCTTCTTTCAATAAAACGCAGGCAACATATTCGGACTTCGGCAAGGACATGGATAAAAGTTTTACAAATCCCTTCTTTCAATAAAACGCAGGCAACATATTCGGACTGCAGTAAGGACATAGATAAAAGTTTTACAAACCGCTTCTTTCAATAAAACGCAGGCTGCATATTCGGACTTTGGCAAGGACATGGATAAAAGTTTTACAAATCCCTTCTTTCAATAAAACGCAGGCGGCATATTCGGGCTGCAGTAAGGACATGGATAAAAGTTTTACAAACCGCTTCTTGCAATAAAACGCAGGCAACCTATGCAGGCTGTGGCAACAGCATAAATAAAGAAGACTGACAAATCCCATCTTACAGAAACAGCCCTGCAGATCACTCTGCAAGGCTGCTTTTATAATATATAAACTTTTAGGAAAAACTTAGTCCATATGAGATCCGCCGTTGATGTCGATCTCCTCGCCTGTTATATAGGAAGCTTCTCTGGAAGCCAGGAACAG
>CAJTYJ010000035.1 GCA_910583895.1 uncultured Lachnospiraceae bacterium | reverse complement strand
AGACCTGCCATTGTGAATGTTTCAAAAAGTCACCAGATTGACACTTTGGGCAGATGTATTCACTTTTCAGTTACAGTTTGCGGAAACTCAAGCCGATTGCGGTTGCGGTTTATGCCTCTTTGCTTTTCACGCGCCTCCGAAGGATCTGTCCCTGCACAGATTCCCAGTCCCAAAAGCCCCGTTCTGAGCCGCCGCCTTTCAGGCCCGGACCGCCCAGCGCATTTTGGTGGATCTGGCCCGGCTGTTCTTTGCACATTCTTCTGCAGAAGGGCGGACCGCTTCTCTGGCAATCTCACGGTACAGCCCCTCCCGCTGATACTTTTTAAAGGATTTCTTGACCAGCCGGTCCTCCCCGGAGTGGAATGTCAGGATCGCCGCCCGGCCTCCCGGCCGCAGTACCCCCGGAAGCTTTTCCAGGAAAGTGTACAATGCCTCATACTCGCTGTTCACATCGATGCGCAGGGCCTGAAACGTCCGCTGGCAGGACTTTTTCCACGCCTCCTTCTGCTGAGCAGCCGGAAGGAACGAAAGGGCGGCCTCGATGGCCCCTCGAAGCTGAAGGGTCGTTTCGATCTTAGCTCCCCTCTTTCGGGTGCGGATTATCTCTGCTGCAATCTCCTTTGCATAGGGTTCATCCGCATTTTCCAGCAGCATCCCAAAAAGCTCTTCTTCACTGATTTCCTGAAGACGTTCGGCTGCGCTGATGCCTTTTTGCTGGTTCATCCGAAGATCCAGCGGCCCCTCCGTCTTATAGGAAAAGCCCCGCCTGGGATTATCGATCTGCATGGAGGAAACCCCCAGGTCCGCCAGCACAAAGTCAAAGCCGCCGGCCTCTTCTGCCACCTGATCCACATCTGCAAAATTCATCAGACGGACGCTTAAAATCTCTTCCCCGTAGCCAAGCTCCCGAAGCCTTTTGGCGGTCTTCCAGGACTCATCCGGGTCCACATCCAGCCCGTAGAGATGGCCTTTTCCTTCCAGACATCCAAGCATCTGCCGGGTATGTCCCCCATATCCAAGCGTCGCGTCCAGACCAGTCTGTCCCGGCCGGATCTGCAGAAAATCCAGAATCTCTTTTACGCAGATGGAGATATGCATTCCCGCCGGAGTGCTCCCTTTTCGGATCACCTTCTCAATCGTGTCTGCATACCGTTCCGGCTGCAGCTCCTTGTATTTTTCCTGATAGCTTCTTGGATGCGTCCCTTTGTAGCGGACACGCCGCTTATGGGTACCCTCCTGCTTTTGATTTTGTTCCATCATACGCTCCTGTTCTTCCTTATGCTTTTGCACCAAATTCTCTCCCGATGCAATAGTTGATCACGGACTCCATCTGCGGCGACACCCATTTATCCCGGTGGTAAAGCAGCTGCTTCCAGATCTCAATCTCAAAATCCTCCATCATAAGGCAGGAAAGCCTTCCTTCTTCCACTTCCTTCGCCGTCACATAATCCGGCAGATAGGAGATGCCCACTCCCTGTTCTGCCAGAGAACACAAAAGCCTGGTGCTGCCCATCTCCAGCACCGGCTGAATCTCCAAAGACATGGCTGCCAGCTTTTCATCCATAAGCCTTCGGTAGCTCATGCCCTTTTCCGTCAGCACAAAATCTTCCTGTACCAGATCCCGCACAGATACCCGTCCTCTGCTGCACAGCGGATGGTCAGGCGCCGCCACAAAATGCATGCCCACCTGCTCCTCCCGCACGATCACATACTCGGTATTATAGATGTGATTGTCCAGCGTCAGAATCGCGTCCGCCTCATTGTGGTCGATCAGCCGGAACATCTCCTCGGTTCCGGTGGCGATGATCTTAAGCGTGATCCCCGGATACCGGCTCCGAAAATCCGCAAATCCTTCCTCCAGGAGAGAATCGCACAGAGAATCCGGCACTGCCAGCCGAAAATGTCCTGCCACTTCCCTGTCATCCTGCATGCCCCGCTTTAGTTCCTGGGTCAGCTTGCTGATCTGATGTGCGTACCGAAGCACATCCCTGCCCTGCTCTGTCAAAGCAATGGTATGATTCACCCGTTCAAAAAGCTGTGCGTTCAGTTCCGTCTCCAGCTGTTTGATCTGAAAAGAGACCGTGGACTGGGAATAGCCCAGAATCCTGGCCGCTTTGGTGAAGCTGTTCTTTTCCGCCACATGAATAAAGGTAATCAGATTTTTAATATCCATTTTTTTAATCCTATGTATCGTCATTATCAATTTTACAGATACCTGTTTCTACTATATACTAAAAGGAAAAGAAATGCAAATGATATGGGGGATAAGAGTACAATGACTGTTTTTCGATTCGTATACTGGATTCTGTGGGGAGACTTGATCACGATCCCGCTTCCGGGGGGAAGCACCCTGGGACTTTCGCTTCTGGTACTGCTTTTGATTCCATCCGGAATCTACTTTACGGTCCGCACCCGGTTCCTTTTGTTCCGGCGCTTTGGGGACATGCTGAAAATCGCGGTGGAAAAGAAAACTTCCACTCAGAAACATTCCATCTCCGGCCTTCAGGCTCTGATCATCTCCACCGCCACCCGGGTGGGCATGGGCAACCTTGTAGGAGTCGTGGCTGCCATCAGCATCGGCGGTGCAGGTGCTGTCTTCTGGATGTGGGTCACGGCTCTCCTTGGGTCTTCCACCGCCTTTGCAGAAGCCACTCTGGCGCAGATCTACAAAGAAAAAGACCCCCTCTACGGCGGATACCGGGGTGGTCCTGCTTATTATATTCATCATTTTTTTGTGAAGGAAGAAGGCAAAAAAAAGCGCTCCGTCATCGCTGTGCTGTTTGCCATATCCGGTCTGATCTGCTGGTGTGGTATCAGTCAGGTGATCGGAAACTCCGTCTCCTCTGCTTTTAAAAATGCATTCCACATTCCGCCTGTCTGGACGACGGCTGTACTGGTGCTGATCGCCGCAGTGATTGTCCTTCGCAGAGACGCCACGGTCAAAGTTCTGGATATCATCGTTCCGATCATGGCAGGTTTTTATTTCCTGCTGACCTTGATCATCATCGTTATGAATATCGGCCAGCTTCCGGCGGTCTTTTCCCGCATCTTCTCGGAAGCTTTCGGGCTTCGCCAGGCAGCAGCCGGCGGTTTTGGCGCTGTCCTCATGAATGGTGCCAAAAGAGGCCTGTTCTCCAACGAGGCCGGCAGCGGCAGCGCTCCCTGTGCGGCGGCGGCGGCCGATATCAGTCATCCGGCCAAGGAAGGGCTTCTGCAGGCTTTTGGCGTCTTCATCGACACCATCGTGATCTGCAGCTGCTCTGCCATGATCATGCTTCTGACCCCCCAGTCCATGACGCAGGGGCTGGAAGGCATGGACCTTCTGCAGCAGGCCATGAACTATCATATGGGAAGCTTCGGCGTGATCTTCATCGCGGTCGTCCTGTGGCTGTTCAGCTTCTCCACCTTCATCGGCATCCTCTTTTACGCAAGGCCCAACGTGGCCTACCTCTTCGGAGACAACTGGCTGTCCCAGACTCTCTACAAGCTTTTAGCCCTTGTGATGCTTTTTATCGGCGGGCTGGCTGCCTACACCTTTGTGTGGGATCTGGGAGATGTAGGCATCGGACTTATGACTATTTTTAATATGATTGCCCTGATTCCCATGTCGGGGCAGGCGCTTGCGTCCCTCAAAGAGTATGAACGCACCCGCAAATAATCGAATTGCTTTCCGATAGCCGTGCGCCACAAGGACACTAACAGCTCACCTTCAAAAATTGCGCCCGTCCGTGGAGCTTCAGCGGAATCGAGTCCGCCGGCACGAAGATGCAGTCTCCCTTGAAGAAATGAAGCATCTCCTCGTCTCCGAACAAAGTCCCGCATCCGTCGATGCACAAAAGGACCTGGAAGGAATTGCTGTCGGTCTGAAAATCCGCCATCTCCCGGCATCGCTCTGTATTGATGAGCTGGCGCTCCGCCTGAAAATATTTGCAGCGGCACAGAAGTTCTGTGGCGCTGCCATTTTGATATCGCAGCACCCGCATGGGCTGTCTGGGCGAGCGGCTTCCCTTCCGGTTGGCCACCGCCAGCGCTTTGTCTATGTGCAGCTCTCTGGTCCGGCCGTTTTTGTCAGTCCGGTTGTAATCATACATCCGGTAGGTGAGATTAGAACTCTCCTGAATCTCCGCGATCAGCACACCTGCACCGATCGCGTGAACGGTCCCTGCTTCGATATAGAACAGATCATCTTTCTGTACTTTTATTTTCTGCAGATATTTTTCCACCGTCCCTGTCTCCAGGCTTTTTTTCAGCATCTCCCTGCTGATATCATGATAAAATCCGTAGACCAGCTTCGCATCCCCGGCTGCATCCAGTACATACCACATCTCCGACTTTCCAAGAGAACCCTGCTCATGAATTCTGGCATACTCGTCGTCAGGATGCACCTGCACGGACAGATCCTGCCTGGCATCGATGAATTTGATCAGGATCGGAAGCTCTCCCTGGGTTCTTGGATGCGTTCCCAAAAATTCCGGATGTTCCTTAAGCACCTCCGACAAAAGCTTTCCCTGAAACATGCCGCTGACCACCCGGCTTGGGCCGTCCGGGTGCGTGGAGCACTCCCAGGTCTCGGCCAAAGGTTCCAGGTCGATCTCTTTGGAAAAGTCATCTTTCAGCCGGGTTCCGCCCCACAGATAATCCTTCCCCGCCGGCTTCAGCAGAAACGGATGTGTTTTTTTCGTATCAGTCTTCCAGCTCATATTTCTTTTTGTCATGAACACTGATCTCCCTGCCAAGCTGCACTTCGATGACTTTCAGCTCCGTATCCGCGATCAGTGTATGGCGGCACCCTGCCTGCATGGTCACCACATCTCCTGCTTTCACCGGCTGCTCCATCCCATCCACGATGCTTCTGCCCTTTCCGGAGATCACCGTCCAGACCTCATCCCTTCGCTCATGGCTGTGATAATTCATCCGATGTCCTTTGTTCAACGTCACCTTAATGGTCATGCTTTCATCTTCCACATCCAGCACCCGGAAGCTTCCCCAGGATTTCTCCGCGAACATGATCTGCTGATCGATTTTGTCCACATAGGGCTTGATGTAGCTGGACTGCTCCTTGTCCGATACCAGAATTCCCTCCGGACTTGCAGAAACCACCAGATCCTTCAGTCCCATGCAGAGCACCGGCACATCCAGCTCGTTGATCACGTGGACATTCTCACACTGTTCGTTTAAGATGGTTTTTCCGATGGAGGGCTCTTCCATGGCCTCGGTCAGGGTATTCCAGGTACCCAGATCCTTCCACTCCCCGGCAAAGCGCATCACCTGAATCTTCTCTTCTTTTTCCACCACCGCATAGTCAAAACTGATCTTCTCCAAAGTGTCGTATTTGCCGAACAGATCCTGATAGTCGGTAAAACTGAGAAGCTCGTGGGCTTTCTTCAGTACATACCCCAGTTTGTAGGCAAAGACGCCTCCGTTCCAGAGAGCACCCTTTTCCATATAGACTTTCGCCGTCGATGCATCCGGCTTCTCCTTGAAGGTGGATACAGAACTTACCTGCCCCTTGTCCGCCGGAATGATATAGCCATATTTCTCGCTCGGATAGGTGGGCTCGATGCCCATCAGCACCAGGTTTGCCTCTCCGCCTTCTGCCAGAGCCCCCAGCTCTCTCAAGGCCGCAAAGTAGTCTTCTCCCACATAAGGATCCACAGGACAGACCACAACGGCCTCCTCCTCTCCCACTCCCTGCACATCGTGAAGGTAGGCGCTGGCCAGGGCAATGGCCGGAAAAGTATCTCTTCTGCATGGTTCCACGGAGATCCCCACATGCTCCCCAAGCTGGTTGTGGATGGCTGACACCTGGGTCTTGGAGGTGGCGATGGTCACTGTGGCGTCCGTATCCACCTTTTTAATCTGGCGGTATACCCGCTGAACCATGGATTCATAATCCCCTTCCGGTGTCTGAAAGATTTTGATAAACTGCTTGGAACGGACGTCATTGGACAGGGGCCAGAGCCGTTTTCCGGAGCCCCCGGATAAAAGTACCAGATTCATAATCTTACCTCTCTGCTCTCATGGGATTGTTTAAAAAGTCTTCATAGGAGAGACGAATTCCGTCCCGAAGTTCGGTCTTGTAGGTCCAGCCCAGGGCCGCACTTTTTGATACATCCAAAAGCTTGCGCGGCGTACCGTTTGGTTTGCTTGTATCCCAGCGAATCTCTCCTTTGTATCCGATGACCTCTGCCACCAGTTCTGTCAGCGCCTTGATGGTCAGTTCCTTTCCGGTACCTGCGTTCACCGTCTCGTTGCCGCTGTAATGGTTCATCAAAAAGACACACAGGTCCGCCAGATCATCCACATACAGAAATTCTCTAAGCGGGCTGCCGTCCCCCCAGCAGGTCACATAAGGAAGATTCTGCTCCTTGGCCTCGTGGAACCGGCGGATCAGAGCCGGAAGCACATGACTGTGGGTCGGATGGTAGTTGTCATTGGGTCCGTACAGATTGGTCGGCATCACGGATATATAATCGGTCCCGTACTGTCTGTTTAAAAATTCACAATATTTAAGACCTGAGATCTTCGCCAGCGCGTAGGCCTCGTTGGTCTTCTCAAGCTCAGAAGTCAGAAGGCAGCTCTCCTTCATAGGCTGCGGCGCCATCCGGGGATAAATGCAGGAAGAACCAAGAAACTGAAGCTTCTTGCAGCCGTTTTTCCAGGCCGAGTGAATCACATTCATCTCCAGAATCATATTGTCATACATAAAGTCTGCCAGCGCATCCTGGTTGGCCACGATGCCGCCCACCCTGGCCGCCGCCAAAAAGACATAATCCGGCTTTTCTCTGGCAAAAAAATCTTCCACCTGATCCTGGCGGCACAGATCCAGCTCCTTATGGGTGCGGGTGATCACATGCTCATATCCCTGCCGTTTCAGCTCTCTTATAATCGCAGAGCCTACCATTCCCCGGTGGCCTGCCACATAGATTTTTCCGTCTTTCTCCATCATGATCTTGTGCACCCCTCTACTTTACTTTCTGCATGGCCGCTTCTCTTCTGGCCAGCTCCCGGTCGTGCTTTGCCATAATCTGCACCAGTTCTTCATAACTGGTTTTCTGAGGATCCCAGCCCAGGACAGTCCTGGCCTTCGTAGGATCTCCCCAGAGGTTGTCCACATCGGTGGGACGGAACCACTCCGAATTGACGCACACCAGCATCCGTCCGGTGGCCGCATCATAGCCTTTCTCCTCAAGCCCTGTCCCCTCCCAGCGCAGGGTGATGCCGTTGGCTGCAAAAGCCCGCTCGGTAAAGTCCCGGACTGTGTGCTGTTCTCCGGTGGCAATCACAAAGTCTTCCGGCGTTTCATGCTGCAGAATCATCCACATGCACTCCACATAATCTTTGGCGTAACCCCAGTCCCTGAGAGAATCCATATTGCCAAGCTCCAGATGGTCCTGCAGGCCTTCTGCGATTCTTCCGGCAGCCAGGGTGATTTTTCTGGTCACAAAATTTTCTCCCCGGCGCTCGGATTCATGATTAAACAAAATGCCGTTCACCGCGAACATTCCATAGGCCTCCCGGTACTCTTTGGTAATCCAGAAGCCATACTGCTTGGCCACCGCATAGGGGCTGTAGGGATGAAAGGGCGTTGTCTCTCTTTGGGGCACTTCCTCCACTTTTCCGTACAGTTCAGAAGTAGAGGCCTGATAAACCTTCGTCTTTTGAGCCAGTCCCAGAATCCGAACGGACTCTAAGATCCGCAGTACGCCGATGGCATCCACCTCCCCGGAATACTCCGGCACATCAAAGGACACCTGCACATGGGACTGCGCCGCCAGATTGTAAATCTCGTCCGGCTGAACCAGAGCGATGACCCGCATCAGGGAGGAAGAGTCTGACAGATCTCCGTCGTGCAGCTTTACCGCATGCTTTGCCAGCAGATGGTCAATGCGGGAGGTGTTTGCAAGAGATGCCCGTCTTGTGATTCCGTGCACCTCATATCCTTTCTCCAGCAAAAACTCTGCCAGATAAGAGCCGTCCTGCCCGGTAATTCCAGTAATCAATGCTTTTTTTGTCATTCTTAATTATTCCTCAGCTTTCCATTTCTACAGTTTACCCTCCGTGGACAAGAAACACACGGTTTGGCACCGCAAATTTGCGTAAATTCCCTTGTCCGCTGTGGGTAGTGTACTCATTTTCTGACATTCTAATAAAAAAAAGAAGGAAATTTAAGAGAGAATCTTGGAAAGTGCTAGCATTATATTGACTTTTTCGTTATAATAACAAAATAAATACCCGCAAAGGAGGTTTTTTCATGGATCACGCTTCTTTGTTTCACGGCAGCCTGGTCACCACAAGCCGCATCCTGTACACCCCGTCCGCCTTTGCCAAGACGAACCTTATTCACCTGCAGGAAACCGGTTCCCTGAAAGCAAAAAAGCCCCATACCAGCCGCCGGGAAAATCTCGCTTCCTACCTCTTCTTCTGTGTGCTGTCCGGCTATGGCACGCTGAAATACGAAGGAAAAACCTGTCCTTTAAAAACCGGAGACTGCGTCTTTTTGGACTGCCGGAAAGCCTATTCCCACCGGACCTCCGACGATCTGTGGCAGCTTGCCTGGGTCCATTTCTACGGCCCTAATATGGGAAGTATCTATGACAAATATACCGAGCGGGGAGGACGTCCGTGCTTTCATCCGGTCAGCCTGAAGCCTTACGAGGCCATTCTGACCGAACTTTACGAGATTGCCTCGGCCCAGGACTATGTGAGGGATATGCGGATCTTTGAGAAACTTGCTGCTCTTTTGACCCTTCTGATGGAGGAAAGCTGGAACCCGGAGGCTAAAAAACACATCGCTCCCAAACGGCAGAATCTGCAGGAAGTAAAAGAATATCTGGATCTGCACTACGCAGAAAAAATCCCGCTGGACCTTCTGGCAGAGTCTTTCTATATCAATAAATTCTACTTAACCCGCATCTTCAAGGAACAGTTCGGCATCTCCATCAACAGTTACCTGCTGCAGATCCGGATCACCCACGCCAAGCAGCTTCTGCGCTTCACCGATCAGACCGTGGAGACCATCGGCCGGGAATGCGGCATTGAAGATGCCAACTATTTTTCCCGGATCTTCAAAAAGATCGAAGGCATCTCTCCCGGAGAATTCCGCCGGATGTGGCGTTCCTGACCATTTCTGATCATCCGTGCATTTGACAACAGCCAAAGGAGGTGCATGCCCTATGAAACTTCCGGGATATCATTCCTCCGGACAGTTCGCCCGCATGGCCGGCGTATCCGTCCGGACCATCCGTTTTTATGACAAGCAGAACATTCTCAAGCCATCTTATGTCAACCATTCCGGAGCACGCTTTTACACCGATTCCGATCTGGCCCGGCTTCAGCAGATTCTCCTCTTAAAATATCTTGGATTTTCTCTGGACGACATCCGGGAGATGACCATCGGCAACACCGATTACCATCTGCTGAAAAATTCGCTGAACCTTCAGAAGAAGCTTATCCAGGACCGGATCGAACAGATGCAGCTGGTGGAAAGTGCCATCGAAAACACGGTCCGTGCCATCGAAGACGAGCATCAGATCGACTGGAGCCATATGCTGGACCTGATCCATCTGACCGGCATGGAAAAAAGTTTCAAGCTTCAGTACCAAAATGCCACCAATATCTCCGCCCGGATCCGTCTGCACCGGGATTATTCGCGCAACCCTCAGGGATGGTTTCCCTGGATCTACGAACAGTGCTGTATCACAGAGGATATGAACGTGCTGGAGGTCGGATGCGGAAACGGCGCCCTCTGGACCGAGAACCTCTCCCGTCTGCCAAGGAACGCCCATATCACCCTGTCGGATATCTCAGAAGGAATGCTTCGGGATGCCAGGCGCAATATCGGTCCTCAGGACTCCCGCTTTTCATTCCGTGCCTTTGACTGTGCCCGGATCCCCTTCCCGGACCAGAGCTTCGACCTGGTGATCGCCAACCATGTTCTTTTTTACTGCAAAGATCTGCTGCACAGCTGCAGGGAAATCCGCAGAGTCTTAAAGCCGGGCGGCCGTTTTCTGTGCAGCGCCTACGGGCGGGACCACATGAAAGAGATCAGTGAACTGGTGCAGCAGTTTGACCGTCATATCGTTCTTTCTGCTGAAAAACTGTATGAAAATTTCGGGTTAGAAAACGGCAGAGACATTCTTTTATCCTGCTTTCCGAAAGCAGACTGTTTTCACTACGAAGATTCCATCATTCTGGACCGGCCGGAACCCCTGATCGAATATATCCTCTCCTGTCATGGCAACCAGAATCAGATCCTTTTGGACCGGTACAAAGAATTTCTTGCATTTACCCAGCGAAAAACGGCCCGTGGGTTTCCGATTACGAAAAATGCCGGGATCTTCCTTTGTTATGCATAATCCAAAGAAAATTACAAATTTTATAAATAATAAAAAAAGTGCTTGAAGGTAACCTTACGTCATCTTTTATACTGTAGCTGTAAACAAACAGAGAAGCATTTTTTTATGGAGAGGAACAGAACATGAGTCAAACCACCATTATCGTAACCGGCGGAGCCGGATTTATCGGAAGCAACTTTATCTTTCACATGTTAAAAAAATATCCCGATTACCGGATCATCTGTCTGGACTGCCTGACCTATGCGGGAAACCTGTCCACGCTGCAGCCGGTTATGGACAACCAGAACTTCCGTTTTGTAAAAGAGAGCATCACAGACCGGGAAGCCGTCTACCGGCTTTTTGAGGAGGAACATCCGGATATGGTTGTAAACTTCGCCGCTGAGAGCCATGTGGACCGTTCCATTGAGAATCCCCAGGTCTTCCTTGACACCAATATCATCGGCACCTCCGTCCTGATGGACGCCTGCCGCAAATACGGCATCACACGCTATCATCAAGTGTCCACCGATGAAGTATACGGAGACCTGCCTCTGGACCGGCCGGATCTTTTCTTCACAGAAGAGACCCCTATCCACACGTCCAGCCCCTATTCTTCCAGCAAGGCTGCCGCCGATCTTCTGGTCCTGGCCTATCACCGCACTTATGGTCTGCCCGTGTCCATCAGCCGCTGCTCCAACAACTACGGACCCTATCATTTCCCGGAGAAGCTGATCCCGCTGATGATCGCCAATGCCCTGAATGACAAACCTCTCCCGGTCTACGGAGCAGGTGAAAATGTCCGGGACTGGCTGTATGTGGAAGACCACTGCAAGGCCATCGACCTGGTGATCCACAAAGGGCGCGTGGGCGAAGTCTACAACATCGGCGGACACAATGAGATGAAAAACATCGACATCGTAAAGATCATCTGCAAGGCACTTGGAAAGCCGGAGAGTCTGATCACCTATGTCACCGACCGCAAGGGACACGACATGCGCTATGCCATCGACCCGACCAAAATTCACGCAGAACTTGGATGGCTTCCGGAGACGAAGTTCGCGGACGGAATCCAGAAGACGATACAGTGGTATCTGGACAACAAAGAGTGGTGGGAGACCATTATCTCCGGAGAATATCAGAATTATTACGAAAAAATGTACGGGAACCGGTAAGGACCCGTTTTCAGAACGCCGGTTTCAAAAGCGAATGCACTGCTTTTGATGCTGCGACGATCTGATTTTCAGAAAATGCAGAACAGACTGGGATAACAACGTGAGATTATATATATTTTAGGAGGAAATGAGATGAAGGTATTTGTAACCGGAGTGGGCGGACAGTTGGGGCATGATGTGATGAACGAGCTGGAAAAGAGAGGGTATGAGGGCATCGGCTCGGACCTGGCAGAGGTGTACAGCGGAATCCAGGACGGGAGTGCGGTGACGAAGATGCCCTATGTGTCTATGGACATCACGGACAAGCATTCTGTAGAAGAGATTCTCACCAAATACCGTCCGGATGTGGTGGTCCACTGCGCGGCCTGGACCGCTGTGGACATGGCGGAGGATGATGATAAGGTAGAAAAAGTACGCCTGGTCAATGCAGTCGGAACTGAAAATATCGCTCTGGCCTGTGCGGCACTGGACTGCAAGATCGTCTACCTGTCCACGGACTATGTTTTCGACGGTCTGGGGGAAGAACCCTGGCAGCCGGACTGCAAGGATTACAAACCTTTGAACGTTTACGGACAGACCAAGCTGGAGGGCGAGCTTGCTGTGGCCAACCATGTGAAAAAGCATTTTATCGTCCGTATTGCCTGGGTCTTTGGCGTAAACGGCAAAAACTTTATCAAGACGATGTTAAATCTGGGCAAAACCCATGACCGGCTCACCGTTGTCAACGACCAGATCGGTACGCCCACCTACACCTTCGACCTGGCACGGCTTTTGGTGGACATGCTGGAGACAGAAAAATACGGTTATTATCATGCCACCAACGAAGGCGGTTATATTAGCTGGTATGAGTTCACCAAGGAAATTTTCCGCCAGGCTTTCGCACTTGGACACCCGGAATACAGCGAAGACCGGATCTGTGTCGTCCCGGTCAGCACAGAAGAATACGGCGCTTCCAAGGCCAAGCGCCCCTTTAACTCCCGGCTGGATAAAAGCAAGCTGACAGAAAACGGTTTTACCCCCCTTCCCACCTGGCAGGATGCGTTGCAGCGCTATCTGCAGGAAGTTCTGTAATTCTGTTTTCCATGCTGCAAAGGGGAAGGCAGCCATGTGATCATGACGCCTTCCCCTTTGCCAAACAGCCCCCGGCCTTCTTCCTTCTTTATTTCTGATATATTTTTTGTATGGTCTTTACGAAATTTAAGTCTTTGGCACTCAAAGTACGATTCTGATTGGTGACAAGTGCGGTAGTGCTTTTGACTGTCTCTTCCAGAGCAAGCACTTTCACACCGGTACTTTGTATACTCTCCGCCAGTTTTTTCATCATCAAAGATACTGCCAGCCCTTTTTCAATGATCTTCGTCGTATATTCCGCTCTGCCATTCAGATAACAGTATAAATCCGGACGAAAGCCTGCCTTTTTACAGGCTTCCATCGATATATTATACAAATCTGCAGCCAGATTCGGCAGAATAAATTTTTCTTTCCGGCATTCCGAAAGACGCACTTTTTCTCTGTCCGCCAAAACATGATTCGCAGATACCACAACAGCCAGCTCATCCTGTACCAACGGCCACTGCATATAGGATTCTTTATCGAGATAATTGGTTCTCACAATGCCAAAATCCACTTTCCGCTGCATCAGCGCTGCAAAGATCTGCATGCTCTCGCTTTCATAGATGTTAACGCTGATATTGGGATAAGACATCTGAAATTTTATGATGTAATCAATGATTTTATAATAACTGAGTACCGGTATCGTATACAAAGCAATACTTTCCTTTCTTCCGCATACCATATTGTTGATATCATCCTGCATTGCATCATAGGTATCCAGCATTTTCATCGCATGTTCGTAAAAGTTCCGGCCTACCATTGTCAGAACTACCTTCTTGGCAGTTCGCTCAAACAGCTTTGCCCCAAGCTCATCTTCCAGTGCCATAATTTTCTTCGAAACAGATGACTGTGAAATGCAGTACTCATGAGCTGTCTCTGAAAAACTTCTTAGATCAGCTACTGAAACAAAATACCGAAGCTGCATGATGTCCATATCCCAATACCTCTCAATATTTCCTCCTTTGATCACGGATTTACCCAGTTTTTCGGACTCCTCCCTTCCAGCACATCCGTAATGACCTGCGCTCCGAACATGCTGATTGCATCATAAGTTTCATATGTTTCCGCCCCGCTGTGGGGGGTCGCAACCACATGTTTCAGCGAAAAGAGCGGATTATCTTCATTTGTTGGTTCTTCCTCAAATACATCCAGTCCGGCGCCTGCAATCTCTCCGTTTACAAGTGCTTCGTACAATGCCCCCTCGTCTACAACAGAACCCCTTGCAATATTGATCAGAATCGCAGAATTTTTCATCTTTCTGAACTGCTCTTCCCCAAACATTCTGACGGTTTCCGGAAGTGCCGGCACATGGATCGTAATGATGTCACATTTTTCTAAAACCGTGTCCAGGTCCGCTAGTTCCACACCTAAACCTTCGGCTTTTTTTACGTCTCCATAAGGATCCACCGCATATAATCGTTCCGGTTCATATGCCCGAAAAAGCCTTGCAGCATACTGAGCGGTGGCTCCAAAGCCAATCAGACCAATCGTTTTTCCATGAATTGTATGTCCCATGGCTCTTGACCACCCTCCGCTTCGGATGCTTTTTTCCAGCTCTCTCATATTTCGGTAAACCCCAAGTACGAGTGCCAATGTAAGTTCTGCCACCGAATCCGCATTTTGTCCCCTGGCATTTGCCACCTTCACCCCTTTTTCTTTGGCGTATTCCAGATCAATGTTGTCCAGTCCTACGCCAAATTTTACAAGTACCTTCAGTTCCGGTGCCAGATCCAGAATTTCCCGGGAATAAACTTCACATCCCACCAAAGCCCCCGAGACCTCCGGCACCAGCTGTTTCAGCTCTTCCTGGGTAAACGGCCGGTCAAAGGTATTTTCTATAACTTCATAACCCTTTTTTTCAAGAAATTCCTTTGCACGCTTTCCATATACTGAAAAATTTGTTCCTCCAATCAGTATCTTGTGTTTCATCCTTTTTATTCCACCCATTTCATAATTTTCTCAAATCCATCTTTGAACGTTTCTTCCTGATCTTTTGTAAGATCCATCAGGGGACTTCGCATATGTCCGGCATCTATGCCTCTCATACGAAGCCCTGCCTTCATATATGCCATGGCGCTGCCCTCGCCCAGGCACAAAGTTTTCCAGGCTTCCATTACTCTTTCCTGCTGTTTCTTTGCCAGGTCCATATCATTTTTTCGGACTGCTTTCATCGCATCCGTGAAAATCTCCGGAAAAACATTGGCGCATCCGCTGATTACCCCATCACACCCTGCTGCCACAGATGGGAAAAGAAGATGGTCCGCGCCCTGAATGACTGAAAATTTACCGCCAAGCACCTTTGTGTACTCAATCGTCCTTCTCAGATCCGGCAGACTGTATTTTATCCCCACAATATTCGAACAGCAGCTCGCAAGCCTCTCACAGCTTTGCACCGTAAGATCATTGCCGGACAACTGGGGAATATTATACAGATAGATCGGAAAATCTTCCGGTACACTGCGGGCGACCTCCTGAAAATAGGCTTCCATTTCCCTTTGATTCACGTTAAAGTAAATGGGTGTGACAACGCCAATTCCGTCTGCCCTTGCATCTGCTGCATGCACAGCCAGTGTCTGTGTGTCCTTTAAAGACATACAGCCAACATGAACAAAAACCGGACAGCGCCCGTTGGCCTCCTCTATGACTGCTTCGGCTGTTTTCTTCCGTTCTTCCACAGTCATATGGTTCATCTCGCCCGTCGTCCCCGTAGGATACAGACAGTCAATTCCTTTTTCAATCAAAAAAGCGGTCAGTCTTTTTACCTGACTTAGATTCACGGTTCCTTTCTCATCAAAAGGAGTCACCATTGCCGGTATGATACCATATAATTTTTTCATGCGTTCCTATCCTTTCACAGCTCCTGCTGTCATTCCCGTAATAATATATTTCTGTAAAAATACAGAGATCAAAAGAATCGGTATTGTTATAATCACCGCCGCTGCCATCAGGCAGGCCCAGTCCACATCCGTATAAGACATAAACTGAAAGACTGCCGTCGGAAGCGTTCTTGTGTCATTGGTACATAAAATCAATGCAAAGATAAAATTATTCCATGAAAATATAAATGATAAAATGGTTGCTGTCAGAACTGCCGGCGATGCCAGTGGCAGCAATATCTTTACAAAGGTTCCCATATGAGAACAGCCGTCCATCCAGGAAGCCTCTTCCAGTTCCCGGGGCATTGTCTCAAAAAACGGAATCATAATCCATACAATCATTGGCAAAGCTACCAAAAGATGAACCAGCACCAGAGAAGTATACGTCCCCGTCAGCCGCAGACGATTAAATAATATATACCATGGCACCAGAAACGAAATAGCCGGTATGATCCGAATCACCAGAATAACCGCTGAAAAACCGGACATTTTTTCCCTCGCGATTACATAGGACGCCGGAAGTCCAAACAAAAGTGCCAGCATTGTGGATAAAACCGCAATCAGCATGCTGTTTTGCAGGGGCTGCCAGAAATCATATTTAGAAAATACATCTATATAATTCTGTATGGTTGGCGTGAATGCAAACATCTTGTCCACATTCAGCAGATCCACCATTTTCTTAAAAGATGCAAGCACCATCCATAAGAATGGAAATAAGGTTATGGTCAGAATCCCTGCCAGAGAAAGGTAGAAACCGGCCGTCCGTACAGTTTTCTTTGTTTTTTTCGTCAGTCTCAATATTCTACCTCCACTTTATTTTTAAATTTAATAAACACAATGGCGATCAAAAATACCGTCAGGAAAAATACCACCAGCGTCGCCGATGCTCTGCCAAATTTAAAATACTCGAATGCTTCCCGGTAGGAAAGAATATTCAGTGTCTCTGTAGCATACCCTGGACCGCCCTGCGTCGTGGAATAGATAAGATCAAACGTCTTGAGAATATCAATCATCCGCAGCAATAAGGCCGTCAGGATTGCGGGACGCAGAAGTGGCAGTATAATGTTCCTTACCAGCTGCCATTTGCCGGCACCGTCTACCTGCGCAGATTCCAGCACATCCAGAGGCAGGGCGGTGGCGCCTGCAAGCACCACCAGCATCACCATCGGCGTCCATTGCCAGATATCCACAATCAGCAGTGCCCAAAGAGCCATATCCAAAGCCCCAAGCCAGGGCTGCCTTCCAACTCCAAGCCACATGCAGATCTGATTGGCTATGCCTATGGAAGGCTCATAAATCAGCCTCCATACCAGCCCCACCGCCACAGGTGTTGCCACCATCGGAAGCAGAAACGCTGTTTTTACCATATTTTTTCCCTTGAATTCCCTGTTCAGATACAGAGCCAGCGCCACTCCTAAGATTCCTTCTATCCCAATACCCACGGCAGAAAACAAAAAGGTCCTTCCTACAGCCTCCCAAAATCTCTCACTTGCAAACAGATACCTGTAGTTATCCAATCCAACAAATTTCATCTGTGCATTTCCAGACATTCCCCAGTCAAAAAAAGATATAAAAAAGGTATATGCCAGCGGAAAGACAACAAGAAACAGAATGATCGAAACTGTTGGTATTGTAAAAACCCATTTTATATGTCTGTCGATCCACTTAAACATCCGATCTTCTCCTTACTTTGTTTTCTCTGCGTCCAAAAGGCTCTGGAACTGTTCATTTGCCTTTCCTGCAGCTGCTTCTACGTCTTCATCAAAAAGCGCTGCTGTAATGACATCCCCGATGTAAGTCCGGGCTTCTCCCACATTATTTAAAATCGGCCGGTCGGTACTGTCTCCGATTTCCATACTTTTCTGAATCACTGGGATCAGCTCTTCCGGCCAGCTTGCATTGGCGTCCTCCTCTTCCCAGGTAGAAGTTCTGGCGCTGGAAGAACCTTTTGCCTGCGCTTTTACATCCATTTCTTTTCCCGTCGCCCATCTTAAAAATTCCCAGGCTGCATCCTTGTTCTTTGACTGGCTGTTGATTCCCACCGCCCATGCGGTAATGCTGAACGTGTGCTGTCCATTGGGGCCTTTTGGCATCAAAAAGTAACCAACTTTTCCCGCCACCTGTGAGCTGTCCGGATCATTAATCTGTGCATACTGGGTGTCAACATCAATTCTCATCCCTGCCAGCCCCTGGGTAAAGACCGCCATGGATTCCTGCCAGCCCATATTGGCCACTCCGTCCGGTCCATAATTTCTTAACAGATCTCCATAATATCGAAAACCCTGTATCGCCTCCGGCGTATCAATGGATGCTTTCCCATCCGTCATGAATTCTCCACCATAATCCCGCAAAAAACTGGACACCATCGTCACCGCATCCGGACCTTTTCCTCTGATAACAATTCCGGAAATGCCATGTTCCGGATCATGCAGCTTTTCTGCAGTTTCCCGGAATTCTTCCAGCGTTTCCGGCAGTTTTGTGATCCCGGCCTTTTCAAATAATTCTTTATTGTAGTAGACCACCTGGCGCTCCGTCATCAAAGGGATCCCATAGAGTTTCTCTTCCCGGATGGTCAATTCTTTTGACGCATCGTAGAAATCGTCTATCTCATATTCGGTGTCGCCTTCATAATATGGATTCAAGGCTTCCAGCCACCCATTGTCCATAAACATTTGCGACTCCTGCAGCGGCCGGAAGGCAAATACATCTATATCGGTTCCATTTGCCGCCATGCTGACCGCGATCTTATTGCTCAGCTGACTGTCCTCAAGTGTTTGAAGCTCCACTTTGATTCCCGTCCCTGCTTCGAATTCCGGCAGATTTTCTTTCACCGTTTCTGCCCACATGTTGGCTGCGCTCAGTACATGGATTTTGGTACCTGCATAAGGCTGTCCCCCGCTGCTTTCTGGTTCTTTCTGGCTGTCTTCTTTGGAGTTTCCACACCCTGTCAATAATCCTGCCATCATCATCCCGCACATCAACAAACTGATTATTCTTTTTTTCAACCCTTTTCTCCTTTCAGATACAGACAACTGTCTATTCCAATGATTGCCTCCTTGATTCTGTTGCTTTCCCCTTCTTCTTCCTTTCTTCGGTTTTCTCACCCCACTTTCCTTTTAAATATAGTCAAATTATACTATTATTATCCTGTTTTTTGCAATTCTATTGTATAATATGACTATTCCATTTTGGAATCTTTACTATCCTACACATCAAAAAAGGCGCCGCTCTTTCCAGAGCGCACGCCACGCATTTTTTATGGAATCCCGCTTAATTCCTGATAAAGCGCTTTGGCATAACTGTCCGTCATCCCGCAGACTTCATCGGTCACCAGAAGCAGACGAAGATACAACCGCTCTGTCTCCTCTTTCCCTTCTGCATAGATATGATAAATGGCCTTGTAATTGTCAGAAATCACACTCATCAGCTTTTCCTGCACAGAAGTCATTCCCATGCCGCTGTCATAAGCGATCGCCGCATCCACAAACCGCCCGAGCAGAAATGCAAAGATCGCATCTGCTCCGATCTCCAGCCTCAGGATGGGCCGGGATATAAACGCATACTGATAAGCAATCTCTCCGAGGGCCTCCATCATCCCGGTTCCGGGCATTCCAAAGAACAGATCCTTTTTGTATGTTCCGGCCATCAGTTCCTCGTAGTGCTCCACAAATCCTGCCGTTGCACTTTTGATCATCCTGCCCTGCACCTGTACCAGCCAGTTCTGGACCGCATTTCCGCGGGGATGATCCATCCCTTTTTCCAGCGCTCTTTGATACCGGTAACGCAAAAGTTCCACAAGCTTCTCATATTCTTCTTCCTGCGCTCCCCCCGGGAAATTCTGCAGTTCCTGAAGCAGCTGCTCATAAGAGAGACAGCCTTTTTTCACTGCATCTTCGATATCGGCCGTCTTGTAGGCAATATCATCTGCCGCTTCCAGAAGAAACGTAAGCGGATGGCGTTTCCCATAGGTTCCGGTTCCTTCCTGAATCTGCTGAAATACTTCCCGGTCCGCATAAAAGTAACCCATCTTTTTGGTCCGGATATCCCCACTCCTGCTGCAGACCTCTGTGGAAGCCGTGGGATATTTGATGATCGTGCCCAAAAGCCCTTTGGTCAGATTCATCCCGTGAGCATCCACCAGATAGTGCAGTTTTGTCACCAGGCGGAGTGCCTGGGCATTTCCTTCAAAATGATAAAAATCCTCCTGCATCTGTACGGGCAGCACTTCGGTCAGAGGTTTTCCTTTCCACCAAAGCTTCGGCAGGTGCTTTAAAAACCATTCACGGATCGCGGTCTCTCCAAAATGTCCGAACGGAGGATTTCCAATATCATGAAGAAGCCCTGCACATTGGAGAATGTCGCTGACATCGGCCTTATATGATGGAAGAAAGCCCGGATCCTTTATATTCTGCAGAATCTCTTCTGACACATTCTGTCCCAGAGATTTTGCAAAAGAAGAAACCTCCAAAGAATGGGTCAGCCTGGTTCGGATAAAATCGCTTTTATCCAGCGGAAACACTTGCGTCTTATCCTGAAGCCTGCGAAAAGAAGCACTTCCAATTATTCTGTGATAATCTTTTTCAAATTCAGTCCGCAGATCTCCGCTCCCCGGTTTTCCTTTAAAATCCCGGATGCGGCCGGAACACAAAAGATCTTTCCAATGCATCATCTGTCCTCTTATGCTTCTGTTTTGTCAGAAGCTTTTCTTCTAAAAACAAAAAGTGAATTTTTTAATTATGGATTACATTTTTTGCATGGGTCATAGCCCCGTGCAATCACATCATCTCTGCTGCCAGTATAAGATTCTTTGTTGGATTCCTTCATCTGACCCACACTGCCGCAGGAAGGATAGTGAAACTTCTTTGTGCTGGTATTTAAAATGTAATCCGTGCCCCTGGGCTCCGGCTCTGCTGCAACTTCCGGTTCCGGTTCTGGCTCCTCTGCCTGCTCCTGGGAGGCGGGCTCGGATTTCCGATCATCGGCCGGCTCCGGAAGCGGCGGTTCTGATTCCGGTTCTTCGGTCGGCTCCGGAAGTGACGGCTCTGATTCTGGTTCTTCTGCCGGCTCCTGAGACTGAAGTTCTGCTTCCGCCAGTCTGCTCTCTCCTGTCTCATAGTCAATCTCAACTCCCGGCTGCACATTATACACATAGGTACAGAACTGGATATCCTCCCCCTGGTCCTCCACCGACTGCGCCTCCAAAAGCACCCCGGACGCCACCAGGTTATCCCCTTCAAACACCGGCGTTACCCGATACAGAACATGATTCTCTGTCTCTTCCACATAATCTGCAATCATGTTCTCGAAAGGAAGCATGCCGTCTACGTTTAAATATCTGGTACCTGTGATCAGGTTTTTCTCATTTGCATTCTCACCGGACAGCTGAAATCCGATCAAATGACATCGGTTATATAAATGTTTTCCGTCTACGACGTCATACTCCACGCTTTTCCAGCCGGTAGGTTTTACCTGACTGATGCTTCCTCTCTCTTCTGTCGGCATCAGGTCGATCCCTATACAGGCATATGCAGTCCCGCATCTGCCCAGCTCATCCAGATCGCTGTAATACTCGAAGGACTGTTCTGTTAAATCTTCCTCTGAAAAATATGGTTTATTATCATTGATTTCCACATATGCCTGATCTGTATATTCCTCTATATCAGATATCGAAAATCCGGTATCTGACAGTTGCTGGTCAGGCTCCTGCTGCTCCTGCGTCTGTTCATCCGGTTCTGATTCCCCGGCCGTATCAGAAGGTTCCTCTTGTGCCTCCTCCGGTACGGTCTCTTCTGCCTCCGCCGCCGACTCCTGTGCCGGTGCTTCTGCCGCTGAACCTCCGCATGCAGACAATGCCAGCATCGCAGACGCAGCAGCTGCCAATACCCATATCTTTCTTCTTTTCATCTTCTGTAAATCTCCTTTGTAATTTTATCATGAGAATTTCCCGCGAAATCCTCCGTTTTTTCTAACGTATAACTGCTGATATCCAGCGTAAAAAAAGTATCCGCCGGATATTTTCTGTTCCATCTGAACAATATGATTTTGTCGATCTGGTCTTTGTATGGAGTCACGTCTTTGTCTTCCACAAAGCAGTAATCATCCCGTTGTGCTTTGCCCAGACAGTCCTCATCCACGACAACTTCTGTAACCCCCGTATCTGTAAACTGTTTTTTGCTGTACGGACTCATAAACAGCCTGTTCTGGCCAACCAGACGCAGCACATGCTGCTGAAGGATACGATCTTTGCTCTGCCTGCGACGATTAAAAAGCATTCCGTTCTGATCATCGACACACAGCATGACAATCATGTTTTTTCTCACCTGCCTTTCCATTCTATAATATACACACAAATGGAAGGTTTCACAAGCCGATTCACGTAATCATCCCGCAATTTTTCCAGCTGCATAATCCAGAAATGCTCTCAGTTCTCTGCTGACATCCTCCATGCTGCTGTCTGCATTCAGAAAGATTTTTGTCATTTCATCCCCAAGTATGATCCTGTGGTCCTCTCTGCAAAGATTCTGAAACGTATAGATATGCCGTCCTGCTCCAAAGTGCCCATCTTCATACCGAACCTGATCAACGCCTGCCATTCTCCTCCTCATGCTGAAACGCATCTAATCTATCTTTGAGGAGTACACAAACATATATATCTTTTCATAGTATTAGAACTTCCACTTTATGGCATTCTATAGCAGATTTTCCTGACACATCCGCTCATAAAATATTATATTCTTTATAAAGTTTCTGACGATATTCTTTATCTTCTTTTATTTTGATAATTACATCAAATCGTTGATCGCTTATCAGTTTTTGAATCAGGTCAAGCATTTTTTCTTCACCCTCACTTTTTCCTTTTTCGATACCTTTTTCGATATTCTCCTGGTCTCTCATCAGCAACGTCATATATTCATGCCTCCATTCCCTGTTCTTTTTTGCTTCTCTTACCGCTTCCTCCAACCGTTTTACAAAATCGTCCTCCGGTTTTTTCCCGGCCACATAATCCAGAAATGCTCTCAGTTCTCTGCTGACATCCTCCATGCTGCTGTCTGCATTCAGAAAGATTTTCGATATGGTCAATCTCCAGATCCGGCAGTATCCGCTGCAGCAGCTCTTTGCAAAGTTCTGCATCCTGCATGATCTTCCCAAACAGAAAATCATTGCATATATTCAGGTCTTCCCATGCCGGAAAGAAATCCATCTGATTTTTTAATTCATTCAAGTATAGGTCCTCCGTTTCTCTTACCCTTATTATATTGGCCCCATATGGAAAAAGCAATGGGATTCTGCAAGGCAGTGGAACGAAGCGTACTGGACGTATGCTGAGCGACAGTAACGCGGCAGAATCCCAAATCTGAGGTGCAAAATCGTGTGTCCCCTTGTCCACTGAGGGTGTCTTCACAGTTTGGAAAGCTGCTTAGGAGTCACATCCCAAACACTGTAAAATCCCCGTAAAATCAAACAAAATCCCCCGCTCACTGCACTGCTGCAGCAAACGGGGGATTCTCAAGGGGAGGATAAGTATTCAATTTATCTTTGGTTCAGTTATATTATGGCCATTCTTCCGAAAGATATTCACAAACAATCAGAAAAAATGAAAGATTGAAAAAAAGACTTGTTATGTAGTTTTGAATACTATATAATGGATGCAGAGGTGATGAAATTATGACAATCGATCCCCAGGACATCCTAAACAGCATTCTATCCAGCTTGGAGAAGATCGACTATATCAAGCCAAAAGAGATACCGAATATTGATCTGTATATGGACCAGGTGACCACTTTTATGGAAGAGCACCTGCAGGCCTCCAAGCGCTATCCGGAGGACAAGATCCTGACCAAGACCATGATCAACAACTATGCCAAAAACCGACTGATTCCGTCTCCCGAAAAGAAAAAGTATTCCAAGGAGCATATGCTGCTTCTGATCTATATCTATTATTACAAAGGGATCCTCTCCATCGGCGACATTCAAAGTCTGTTGGAACCGCTGACCGGGCGCTATTTTCACACGCAGGAAGCGCTCAATATGCAGTCCATCTACGAAGAAGTCTTCAGCCTGGAGAAAAGTCAGGTAGAAAAGATGAAAGCAGACGTGATCGAAAAATACCGGATCGCTTCCGAGACATTTGCAGACGCCCCGGATGAAGAACAACAGTTTCTTCATATCTTTTCCTTTATCTGCCTGCTCAGCTTTGATGTCTATGTAAAAAAACAGGTAATCGAAAAGCTGATCGACGGGCTTCCAAAAAAAGATGCAATGAAAAAACACAAAGACTGAAAAACCGCGTACAGAGCTGCCCTGTACGCGGTCTTTTTTATTCTTCCTGGTCCATCCTGCGAAACACCATATCGTATCCGTCATTCCCATAATTCAGGGAACGGTTTACCCGGCTGATGGTAGCGGTGGATGCGCCTGTCTTCTCGGCAATCTCCAGATAGGTTTTCTTCTCCCGCAGAAGCTTTGCCACTTCAAAACGCTGAGACAAAGACTGAATCTCATTGATCGTGCACACATCTTCAAAAAAAGTGTAGCACTCCTCCATATTTTGAAGACTCAGGATCGCACGAAAAAGTCCGTCTGTCGCTTCATTCCGAATCCTTTTGCTCATAGCCATACCCCCTGTTTTTCGTCTCCTTTTCCTCTGCGGATTCCAAACCGCTTCGCATTTTCTCATAGGCACAGCGGGGCAGTACTACATCCCCGCTATGTTAGTTTATCACAGTAAAATCGCGAAGTCCAGCTTTTTCAGGCAGAATACTTGTTAATATAGGCATACAGTTTCTCTTTATCAGTATTGACCACCAGCTCCTCTGGAAAATCTGTTTCTGAAAGAAGGGGAAAGATCCGCTCATGATTTAAAATGTCTTTGTAATAATGGGCATCGCTTCCCATGATCACCGGTACCTGATACTTTTTGCACAGGCGCAGAATCTCAAGATCATTCTCCCGCGCATTCTGCCGGAATCCTTTGGGATTTAACGAATTGTTGTTGATCTCCAAAAGCGTATGATATTCTTTTGCCGCCTGCACCACCGCCTCATAATCCAGCAAAAAACGCCCGTCATCCGGATGTCCGATGATGTTGATATGCGGATTTTTCATGGCCTCGATCAGACACTGGGTGTTCCACTCCCGGCTTCCCGGCTTTGTACAGGGCCCGTGCAGGCTGGCAATCGCCACATCCATCCGTCCCAGATAGGGTTCTTCCAGATCCACGGTTCCCTTTTCATCCAGGATATTGAGTTCCACCCCCAAAAGCAGCTCCAGATCTCCATGACAGCGCTCCACCACCTTCAGGTTATGAAAGTAAAAATCCTGACAGCTTCCGGGCATCTTTGGTGCATGTTCTGTGATCCCGTACACTTCCAGGCCCTTTTCCTGGGCTTCCCGGATCATCTCCATCATGGTGTTGTAGGCATGCCCGCTGGCAATCGTATGCGTATGCACATCCAAAATATCTCTCATTGCTTCTTCAGCCCCTTCAACAATTCCTTCAGTTCCTGCACCGCCTGCTCCTGACTGGTCACCAGGATCCCTTTCATACCGATGTTTTCAGCCGCCTGCACGTTGGCCAAGGAATCATCCAGAAATACGGACTCTTTGGCAGACAGCCCATACCGGTCCAGAAGCACCTGATAGATAGCAGGATCCGGTTTGATGCAGTGGACGGTGCAGGACATAATCCCGCCGTCCATCTCCTCTAGGAAGGTCAGTTCCTTTTTGGCCTCCTTCTTCACCTTTTGTGAAAAGTTTGACAAATAATAAATCCGATATCCTTCTGCCTTCAGGGAGCGAAGCCAGGGAAGAGTCCCGCTCCGCTCTCTGACCAGGGTGCTCAGATCGGAAAATACCAGCCGGATCTCTTGTTCCAGATCCCGGTCATTGGCAATAAAGCCATCTACCAGCTCTTCTTCTGTCCATACACCCCGGTCTACTTCCAGCCAGGTGTCGCTCAGCATCATCGCCTCACCAATCCGCCTCGCTGTCTCTCCCTGAAAACCACAGTGGGCAATATGATCCTGCCAGCAGTAATCCACCAGGACATTGCCGATATCAAACACTATATTTTTGATCATTTTGTTTCAACATCTTTCTCCCGGAAGATAATATCGTTTCTTCCTGGTCCGTTGGACACCATCGTGATCGGAAATCCGATCTGTTTTTCAATAAACTCCACATAATTCCGGCAGTTTTCTGGAAGATCCTCATACTTGCGGATCCCGCGGATATCACATTTCCAGCCAGGCAGCGTCTCATAGACCGGCTTTGCCTTTTCCAGAAGAGCGGTTACCGGGAACTCGGTGGTCACCTGTCCGTCGATCTCATAGCCCACACACACCGGGATCTCATCCAGGTATCCCAGCACATCCAGCACAGTAAACGCCACATCCGTAGCTCCCTGCAGGCGGCATCCGTACTTGGAAGCCACACAGTCAAACCAGCCCATCCTCCGGGGACGTCCGGTGGTGGCACCATACTCTCCGCCATCGCCTCCCCGCCTGCGAAGCTCATCCGCCTCCTCGCCGAAAATCTCGCTGACAAAAGCACCGGCTCCCACAGCGCTGGAATATGCCTTGCAGACCGTGATGATCTGCCGGATCTCATAGGGCGGAATCCCCGCTCCGATGGCCCCGTAGGCAGCCAGTGTCGAAGAGGAAGTTACCATAGGATAGATCCCGTGGTCCGGATCCTTCAGCGTGCCCAGCTGACCTTCCAGAAGAATATGCTTCCCTTCTTTGATGGCATTCCACAGATACGAAGACACATCGCACACATAGGGCTTTACCATCGTTTTGTACTCCATCAGCTCCTGATAGATCTCTTCCACCTGAAGCGCAGGGGCATGATACAGATGCTGCAAAATCACATTTTTCTGCACGATCACCTGCTCGATCTTCTCTTTGAGTGCTTTTTCTTCTAAAAAGAGTTCGCTGACCTGAAAACCGATCTTCGCGTATTTATCCGAATAAAACGGTGCAATGCCGGACTTGGTGGATCCAAAAGATTTCCCTGCCAGCCGCTCTTCTTCCAGTTTATCAAAAAGAATATGATAAGACATCACCATCTGAGCTCGGTCCGATACCAGGATCTTCGGCCTTGGAACTCCGCGATCCACGATCCCTTTGATCTCCTGAAACAGCACCGGGATGTTCAAAGCGACTCCGCTGCCGATCACACTGGTGGTGTGGTCATAGAATACTCCGGACGGAAGGGTGTGCAATGCAAATTTGCCGTAATCATTGATGATCGTGTGGCCCGCATTGGCTCCGCCCTGAAACCGGACGATAATATCAGACTCCTTGCCGAGCATATCCGTGATCTTGCCCTTGCCTTCGTCTCCCCAGTTTGCTCCTACAACTGCTCTTACCATATCTAGGTTCCTCCATTTCACAGACCCATAAGGTCTATCCTGCGTGTCTTAGACGGTCCTTTACACTGAATCAGACCGCATACATAGTATAGTATAGCGTAAAAAGTCCCGCAAGTAAAGCATCATCTCACGCAAAATCAAACAGGGAAAGCTGATTGGATTCCGGGAGTCCTTCCAGAAGTCCCAGATCTCCCATCAGGTCGATCACCGTCTTGCTCAGCTTGCTTCTCTGACGCAGGTCGTCTCTGGACAGAAACGGCCCTTTGGCGGCTGCCTCCACAAGCTGATCCGCCGCCTTCTCTCCCAGCCCGTCGATGGTGGAGAGCGCCGGCATCAGCCTGCCGTCGATGATCTGGAACTTGTGGGCTTCCGCCTGATAGATGTCCACCTTCAGAAACTCATAGCCTCTGGCGTACATCTCCTGCACGCTTTTCATGTCCTTTAACGTGTCCTGCTCCTTCTTGGACAGGGTATCGCTCCTGCGCCGGTAATCCTCCATGTAATATTCCAGCTTTTCCCGCCCCTGACACATGATCTCATAGTTGAAGGCAGAAGCACGAATGCTGAAATAAGCGGCATAGTAAGCCAGAGGATAATTGATCTTGCAGTAGGCGATGCGCCATGCCATCATGACGTAAGCTGCCGCGTGAGCCTTGGGGAACATGTATTTGATCTTTTTGCAGGACCAGATATACCAGTCCGGCACCCCGTGCTCGGTCATGGCCTGTTCCCATTCCGGCTTTAATCCCTTCCCTTTGCGGACACTTTCCATGATCGTAAAGGACTGCTCACTGTCCATTCCCATGCTGATCAGATACACCATGATATCATCCCGGGTACAGATGGCCGTGGAGATGGTCGCCTTCCCTTCCTGAATCAAGGTCTGCGCATTCCCCAGCCACACATCGGTCCCGTGAGCCAGACCGGCAATCCGCACCAGATCGGAAAAATGCGTCGGATGGGTGTCGATCAGCATCTGCATCGCAAACTCTGTACCGAACTCCGGGATTCCAAGAGAGCCAAGTTTCGTCCCGCCGATGTCCTCAGGCTTTATCCTCAGGGCATCCGTGCTCTGAAACAAAGACATGACCTGTGGGTCATCCAGCGGAATGGCTGTGGCATCGATGCCGGTCAAATCTTCCAGCATACGGATCATGGTCGGATCATCGTGTCCTAAGATATCCAGCTTCAGCAGATTGTGGTCGATGGAATGGTAATCAAAGTGAGTCGTCACGATATCCGTCGTCATATCATTGGCCGGATGCTGCACCGGGGTGAACGAATAGATCGTCTCCCCCAGAGGAAGAACGATGATTCCTCCCGGATGCTGCCCGGTAGTCCTTCGAATGCCGGTGCATCCCACCACAATCCGGTCAATCTCGCAGTTTCTCTTGCTGCTCCCTCGCTCTTCATAGTATTTTTTTACATAACCAAAAGCTGTTTTATCCGCCAGAGTTCCGATGGTACCGGCCCGGTAGGTCTGGCCGGCGCCGAAGATGACCTCCGTGTACTTATGAGCCTTGGACTGATAATCTCCGGAAAAATTCAGATCAATGTCCGGCTCCTTGTTTCCCTTGAATCCAAGAAACGTTTCAAACGGTATGTCGAATCCTTCTTTTCTCAGCCTGGTTCCACACCGGGGGCAGTCTCTGTCCGGCATATCACAGCCGGCCATGCCGGAGAACCGCTTTACTTCCTCCGAATCAAAATCATGATAATGACAGCTAGGACAAATATAATGGGGACTTAAAGGGTTGACCTCCGTAATGCCCGCCATAGTAGCCACAAAAGAGGATCCCACAGATCCTCTCGACCCCACCAGATAGCCGTCGTCGTTGGACTTCCACACCAGTTTCTGGGCGATTATGTACATGACCGCAAAACCATTGCCGATGATGGACTTCAGTTCCCGCTCCAGGCGCTCGGTGACCACCTCCGGCAGCTCTTCCCCATAGATTTCCTTGGCTTTCTCATAGCAGATCTTCCGGAGGATCTTATCCGAATCCGGAATCACCGGCGGACACTTATCCGGACGCACCGGAGACAGGTGCTCACACATATCTGCAATCCGGTTGGTGTTGGTGATGACTACTTCTTCCGCCTTTTCCGCTCCCAGAAAAGCAAACTCGTCCAGCATCTCCTCCGTCGTCCGAAGGAACAAAGGTGCCTGCTGATCCGCGTCGGAAAACCCCTTGCCCGCCATGATAATCCGCCGGTATACCTCATCCTGCGGATCAATAAAATGCACGTCACAGGTGGCCACCACCGGTTTTTGAAACGCTTCTCCCAGCCGGATAATCTGGCGGACATTCTCTTTTAAGTCCTCTTCCGAATTTACCGGGCTTTTCTCATCCCGGAGCATAAACGCATTGTTGCCCAGAGGCTGAATCTCCAGATAATCATAAAACTCCACAATCCGGGCAATCTCCTGCCTGGGCGCTCCTCTTAAAATCGCCTGATACAACTCCCCCGCCTCGCAGGCAGAACCGATGATCAGGCCCTCCCGGTACTTCAAAAGCTCGCTTCTTGGGATTCTGGGACGCCTTGCGAAATATTCCAGATGAGACATGGACACCAGACGATACAGATTCACCCGGCCAATGTCATTTTTAGCCAGAATGATAATGTGATAAGTGGGAAGTTTTTTGATGGCCGCCTCGTTGGAACGCCCAAGCTCGTTGATCTGATCCAGATCTGTCACATCCCGCTCCCGGAACATCTCCAAAAATTTCACAAAGATATCCGCCGTGCAGGCTGCGTCATCCACCGCCCGGTGATGATGTCCCAGAGGAATGTTCAAGGCCTTCGCCACATTGTCCAGCTTCATCTTGCCCAGATTCGGCAGCAGAATCCGCGCCATGGCCACCGTATCCCCCACCGTAAAGTCCGTAGGTATGTCCATCCGGCGGCAGTTTTCCTCGATAAATCCTGCATCAAAGGAAGCATTGTGGGCAATCAGAACTGCCCCTTCACAGAATTGCAAAAATTCCGGAAGCACCTCCTCGATCACCGGTGCATCTAAGACCATCTCATCGCTTATGCTGGTAAGCTGCTCGATTTGAAAAGGAATCGGTTCTTTTGGGTTGACAAAGGTGCTGAACCGGTCCGTAATCTTTCCTTTTTCCACCTTGACAGCGCCAATCTCAATGATTCTGTTGTTCACCGCACTCAGTCCGGTGGTCTCCAGATCAAACACCACATACGTTTCCTCCAAAGACTGCCCTTTGGAATTCTCCACCACTTCTTTTAAATCATCCACCAGATAGCCTTCCACCCCGTAGATCACCTTAAAGTCTTCATCTTTGGAGATGGTATGGCTCGCCTCTGTAAAAGCCTGCACACAGCCGTGATCGGTGATTGCAAGAGCCGGCATTCCCCAGGCTTTTGCCCGTTTTAAAAGAACCGACGCGTCCGTCACCCCGTCCATGTCGCTCATCTTTGTATGACAGTGGAGTTCCACCCGCTTTTGGTAAGCGTAATCCATGCGCGTGGTGGTAAAATCCGCGATTTTCTTGATCCCCACCACAGAACTGATGGTCAGCTCATGGTCAAACCGGTCCAGAGTGGTCATCCCTTTCAGCTTGACAAAATTCCCCGCTGATACCCGCTCTTTTAATTCTGAAAGCACCTCATTCTTTGTGAATATTTTCACATGAATCGTGTCTGTAAAATCTGAGATGGTCAGGGTGACAATGGTGCGTTCTCCCCGGATATCCCGTTCTTCCATATTCAGAATCTTGCCCCGGATGGTGACTTCCCCCATTTCCTCGATGACCTGATCCAGCGTGATGGGTTCCTCCTCAAAATCCCGTCCATAAAGCACGTCCGGGTTATCGCTCCGGCGCAGGCTGTAGCTTCGGCTCCTGTCGGTACGGCCCGGCTTGTCGGCTTTTCTTTTGGACCCGGTGTTCGTCTTTTGAGCGGTGCTCTCCTTTTGCGCTTTGGATGCCTCTTCTTCCTTTTCTTCTGTCCGATGCGCCTTTTCCTTCCGCAGATTTTCCTGAAGAAATGTGATCTTCTGCTGCAGTTCGGCCCGGCTTTTTTCCATACTGCCGCCTTCTTCTGCCTCCAAATACTCCACATCCACCTTGACCCGGAAACCGCAGCGCTCATTGAATACCCGGTCCAGAATCCGGATCAGATCATCCACCGCTTCCTTGTCATACACCCGGTTGGAAATCCCTACGGTCACCCTGTTTTCATCCGGAAAATTCACTTTTGCATTTTTCATCAGGCTTCTTTTATATGGGCTGTATGCTTCCAGCTCAACCAGCACACTGTCTTCGTAGGCCTTCCACAACTTCTCGGGTGTGTACTGTTCCGACAAAAGAAATTTTTCAAAAATATAAACCTGCACCCTCCGGTAACCGAATACCTGCTTCTTGATTTGTTTTGCCAACTGAAAAAGCTGATCTTTGGCAATCAGCTTTTTACTCGTCATATATATCCGCAGAACATCCTGGCTTGGGGTCGTGGAAACTCTCGTAACCACGGCCTGAGAAAAGAGCGCCCGGGTCTTTTCGTCCACCTGCAGAGTACGAAACACTTCAAAGAATGGTTTTTCATCCATGATTCCAGTTCTCCAGCTCTTGGCGAAGCGCATCTAAGAGTTCTCCCTCCGGAAGCTTCTTCACAATTTCCCCGCGTTTGATCAAAAGCCCTTCCCCGATGCCTCCTGCAATGCCAAGGTCCGCCTCCTTTGCCTCTCCCGGTCCGTTGACCACACATCCCATGACGGCCACTTTGATATCCAGCGGGTACTTTGCCACCAGCGTCTCCACCTGATTCGCAAGTCCGATCAGATCAATCTTCGTCCGGCCGCAGGTGGGGCAGGAAACGACCTCGATCCCTCCTCTGCGAAGTCCCAGTGTCCGAAGAATCAGCTTTGCAGATTTCACCTCTTCCACCGGATCACCGGTCAAAGACACCCGGATCGTATCGCCGATCCCCTGGCTTAAGATGATCCCAAGTCCCACCGCAGACTTGATGTTGCCGGAAAACAGTGTGCCTGCTTCCGTGATCCCCACATGAAGCGGATAAGGCGTCTTGTCCGCGATCAGTTCATGGGCCTTGGCACACATCATCACATCCGAAGCCTTGATGCTGATCACCAGATTGTCATAATCCAGATCCTCGATGATTTTCACCTTGTCCAGAGCACTCTCTACGATTCCTTCCGCTGTAACTCCATGGTATTTTTCCACCAGCTCTTTTTCCAGAGAGCCGCTGTTTACGCCCACACGGATCGGAATTCCCCGCTCTTTTGCCGTATCCACCACCGCTTTGATCCGGTCATGGCCTCCGATATTCCCCGGATTGATTCGAATCTTGTCCGCTCCATGCTCGATGGCCGCCACGGCCATCCGGTAGTCAAAATGGACATCCGCCACCAGCGGAATCCGAATACGCTCCTTGATCCGGGCGATCGCCTGGGCTGCTTCCATTGTCGGAACCGTACAGCGGATGATCTCACATCCTGCCTCTGTCAGTCTCTCAATCTGTGCGACCGTTGCCTCCACATCCTCTGTTCTTGTATTGGTCATGGACTGGATCAGGACGGGATTTCCTCCTCCGATCAGACAGTCCCCGATCTTTACCACTTTTGTATGATCTCGATACATCACGCTTTACCTCATTCTTTCTTCAACTATAACGCCTGCGTTCATCTTCCAGGCGTTTTTTTACACTGTATTTATTCACACTCAGGACAAGCCCGATCTCAATCAGCAGGAACACCGTCGCCGTTCCTCCATAACTGAAGAAGGGCAGCGTCACGCCTGTGGTGGGAAACAGATTGGTCACCACCATCAGGTTCAGAATCACCTGCAGGGCAATGTGGGACATAACCCCGATGGAAAGCATCCGTCCCAGCAGGTCCTCCGCTGTTTGGGACACCGTATAGATCCGGTACAGCAGGTAGATAAACAGAAGAATAATCAGACCCGCACCGAAGATCCCAAGTTCCTCGCAGATGATGGCAAAGATGTAGTCGTTATACGGCTCCGGTATCTTTCCAAGTTTCTGGATGCTGTTTCCAAGCCCCTTGCCCCACAGACCGCCGGAACCGATGGCATACAGTCCCTGAAGGGACTGATAGGCCGTGTTCTGCTCGTACTCGTAGGGGAAAAGCCATGCCCGGATGCGGACCAGACGGAAGTTCTTCTCCAGCGCCATGACCGACGGATCCAGGTTTTTTACATAATAAAGAAACGCTGCCACCGCCGCCGCCAGAACCGCCCCGCACAGAATAAATTTCCACTGTTCCGGATGCACCACATAGATCATAAAGACTGCCGTACCCAGAAGAATGGCTGCTGTACTCATATTGTTGCTGATTTTCAGAATCATCACGGAGATAATTCCGGTGGGAAGGATCAGCTGAATCATATATTTCCAGCTTCTTAGATGCTTTTGTCTCCCCACGATCAATGTGGCCATAAACACAATCATGATCAGTTTTACCGGCTCTGCCACCTGAAACCGAACCGGCCCGATCTGAAGCCATCTGGTAGCTCCCTTGACCGTAACCGCCAGGGAAGGAACTTTCAAAAGCAGCACAAGCACGACGCAAAACAGATACCCAAGCAGCGCAAAATTGCTCCAGAAATGATAATTGATGCAGGACACCACAAACATCGCCGCCACGCCTAAAAGACTGTAAATCACCTGACTTTTCAGAAGATACATGGCATCATATTTGTAAGCCTTGCTCATTCCCGCCGTATAATAGCTGGCACTGTAGATCATGATCGCACCAAACACCATAACGAAAAAAAGCACCGTCAGAAGGTTGGTGTCCAGCCCCCGAAGGCTGAACTGAAAGAGGCGCTCCTTTCTCTTTCTCCCCATGCTCTAACGCCCCTGCCTTTCATACCGGCAGAACCGGAACTCCAGATCAAAGTAGGTCTTTTCCTCTCCTTCTCCGGTCAGCACCCATTCCTCTTTCTCCTCCAGATTGGGAAACCAGGCATCCGCCTCATAGGCATGATCAATCCGGGTCACATGGGCCACTTCGCAGTAAGGAAGAAACTGCTCATAGATGCTGTCCCCTCCGATGATATACACGTCTTCTGGCGGATACTTTTTCAGCTCCTCCAAAGTCTCCTCCAAAGAATGCAGAACAACCGCCCCTTTCGCCCGGAAGGATGGATTCCTTGTCAGTACAAGGTTTGTGCGGTTTTTTAGGGGAAGACCGCCCGGAAAGCTCTCCAAGGTCTTGCGCCCCATCACGACTACTTTTCCGCCGGTCTCCCTTCGGAAGAATTTCATGTCTTCCGGAATGCTTGTCAAAAGCCGGTTCTGATGCCCGATGGCCCAGTTTTTGTCCACTGCCACAATGATATTCATCTTCTCAAATCCTCTCTACACTGCAATCGGAATATTTTTTACCTGCGGGCCCGCCTGGTAATCTTCCACCAGAAGGTCTCCTGTGGTAAATGCATAAAAATCTCTGACCTCCGGATTCAGCTTCACCTTCGGCGCCGGATAGGTTTTTCTCTGTATCAGTTCTTTTACGATCTCCACATGACGGTCATAGATATGTGCGTCTGCAATCACGTGCAGCAGTTCTCCCGGTATCAGATTACAAACCTGAGCCACCATCATCAGAAGGATCGCATACTGGCATACGTTCCAGTTGTTGGCCGCCAGTACATCCTGGGACCGCTGATGCAGCACCATATTCAGAGTCAGCCGGTCCTCACCCTTCCCCTGGGTCACATTGTAGGTAACGCCATAGGCACAGGGATAAAGATGCATCTCACTCAGGTCCTCGTGTACATAGGTGTTGGTGATGATCCTGCGGCTGAATGGATTGTGTCTCAGATCATAGAGCACCCGGTCCATCTGGTCCATCAATCCTTCCCTGTATCTGCTCTTCACGCCGATCTGATAGCCGTAAGCCTTCCCGATGGAGCCTGTCTCATCTGCCCACTCATCCCACACATGGCTGTTCAGGTCATGTATGTTGGATGATTTTTTCTGATAGATCCATAAGATCTCGTCCATACAGCTTTTCAGAGCCGTTTTTCTTAACGTAATCGCCGGAAATTCTCTTCGAAGATCATAGCGGTTGACCACGCCAAAGCGTTTGATCGTATAGGCAGAAGCGCCGTCCTCCCAGTGAGGCCGCACTTTCTCCCCCTCCGTGCTGGTCCCGTTGTCCAGGATATCCTGACACATGGTGATAAATAACTGATCTGCATAGCTCATAAAACGTTCCTTTCTCTGTGTGGATATGAAGCGATTCCCTGTAAGCCTTTCAAAAGCCAAAGGAGGTATCCGGCCGCACTGGTATATGAAGCTCATTATAACGCATATTCTCTGAGGCGACAATCAAAAATTTCAGAGCACACTTTTTCGGTATCCCATTGATTGCCTGCCCAAATCCTTTCACACGTTTTCCATACACCGTTCCAGCAGCGCCGCCGCCTTCTTGCGATCCCGCAGCATGGAAAGCCAGCGGTTTGGGATTCCCTGTACCCCATACCGGATCCCTAAAAGCCCGCCCGCCACACAGGCGGTGGTATCCGTATCATTTCCAAGCAAAATGGCCCGCTTCACTCCGTCCTCATAGCCGGACGCCTGACCAAGAATCATAAAGGCACTGCGCAGACAGTCCACCACATAACCGGTCCCGTTCCCTTCCCATGGCTGATCCGGCCGGATGCTCCACTCAAGTTCCTGCTCATACTCCGGCATATCCTGATAGATCCTTCGCAGCGTGCCAACCCCTGTTTCGATGGCTTCCCGGGCATCCAGACCGTCAAGCAGCCCCTGCGCCACCAGACAGTACAGAGCGCAGCACACCTGGTTGCACACATGACCATGGGTGATCAGGCACTGCCGGTGAGCATCCTGTACCAGCGCGCTTTCTCTTTGCACTTTCTTCGGACTTCCATATATGCTGTGCCACAATACCAGAGGCAGTACCCGCATCAGCGCTCCGTTTCCCTTGCCCTCGGGATTTAGCATGCCGCATTCTTCAGGTTCCAGTTCAAGCTTATATCCGCGCAGCGCATAGGCCGTCTGAATCCCCACATCAAACACCACGCCGTCCACCGCCCACATGCCTTCTTCATACCAGGAAACAAGTGCATCTGAAAAATCCTTCAGAGAAAAACTGTTTCTGTTCAGAAGGCTTTCCAGCAGGCAGAGTGCCTGTGCTCCGTCGTCCGACCAGGTTCCTGCTTCCACTTCCTGATAGGTTTTATTAAAACCTTCCGGCGGAATCATCTCGATTTTTTCATAGGGAGGCAGTTTTTCTGCCTCATAAAACTCATAGGGCACACCCAGTGCATCCCCGATCAGGAGTCCATAAAAACCTCCTGCGATCCTGTCTGGCTTTGTTATTTTTCTACACATCTTTTATCCTCCATGCAGTTGTCCCTTTCCATCATACCCGCCTTCCACCGTTTTTTGCCGTAAAATACAAAGAAGATTTACTCCTTTCGCGAACAAAGGAGCCATGTGCTCCCCTGTCCACTGAAGCCAGCCACATTATAACATATGATTTTTCGATCTGTCATGGAAGATTTGACGAATTGCAGTTCCGGATCATATTTTTCGTTACGGTGAGATGTCCTATTGACACGGTCCCACGCCCATGCTACCATAATCCAAAATGCCAGGAAAGGGACACTTTTATGTATCAAATCACCGACTGGTGCCGCCATTTCATCCGCACGCATGTGACTCCCGGCGATTTCTGCATCGACGCAACCATGGGAAATGGGCACGACACTGAACTTTTATGTCAACTTGTCGGAAAAGAAGGCCATGTTCTGGCTTTTGATATCCAGAACACAGCCCTTTTGCAGACACAAAAAAGGCTGCAGGCATCCGGTGTTCCAGACAATTATCGTCTGATCCTGGATTCCCACAGCCATATGAAACAATATGCTGACACCGAAACGGTAAGCTGCATTACTTTCAACCTGGGCTATCTTCCCGGAGGGGATCACGCCCTGGCAACCAGAGCTGATACCAGTCTGGAAGCAGTCCGGCAGAGTCTCGCTCTGCTGAAAAAAGGCGGCCTTTTGAGTCTTTGCATCTACAGCGGCGGTGATACCGGTTTTGAGGAGCGGGATACGCTGCTTCCTTTTTTGAAAGAACTGGACCCCAAAGCCTATCTGGTCATCCTCTCCTCCTATTACAATCGCCCCAATCATCCGCCCCTGCCGGTGCTGGTCAAAAAGCAGTTATGATTCCTCCAGCTGAGAGGTACAGTGGGGGCATCTGGAAGCCTTGATATCAATCTCCGACATACAGTAAGGACAAACTTTTGTCGTCGGTACTTTTGGTGCCTCCTCCGGCTTTTTGACCACCCGGTCCTTGGCCGCGTTTAAAAGCTTCACGATGCAGAAGACCACCAGTGCAATCAGCAGAAAGTTGATGACCGCAGACAGGAAGGATCCATACTTTAGTTCCGCTGCCTGCTCTCCAAGTCCGAAGGAAACCGACATCCCTGCGATGTCCAGACCTCCTGTGATCAAAGAAAGCAGCGGCATGAAGATATCATTGACCAAAGAGTTGACGATGGCGGTAAAAGCGCCGCCGATGATCACACCGACTGCCATATCCATGACATTTCCTCTGGAGATAAATTTTCTGAACTCGTTATAAAAATTTTTCATCTGTAATTTCTCACTTTCTGCTCGCGTTATTCCCGCCGGCCTCTTAACACTTACAAATCCTCTGCCCGCTCTGTGGCCTCTTTCCAGATCAGACACGCTGCATGATTGGGACATGCTTCATAATTGCAGTCAAACGCCGTCAGCTTCAAAGATCCGTCCGGCTGACGTTCGTACTCACAGGCCACAGTCCTTGTCTCGTTGCTGCTTCTGCAAAAACCACTGATAAATGCTTCTTCGATCCTGTCCATGTGCCTGTCTGCTCCTTCTTACATGCAAAGCGGATATTTTTCCGTCAGACCCTGGATCAGAGCCTTTGCCTTCGGCGCTGCGGCCTCTTTCTCTTTTAACATCATGGCGATGGCCTCTGCGATCACATCCATGTCCGCTTCTTTCAGTCCCCGGCTGGTCACAGCCGCCGTTCCAAGGCGGACACCGCTGGTCACAAAAGCAGAACGGGGATCATTGGGGATTGTGTTTTTATTCGCTGTAATATTGGCAAGATCCAGAAGATTTTCCGCATCTTTTCCGGAGATATTCAGGTTGGTCAGATCCATCAGCATCAGATGGTTGTCCGTTCCGCCGGACACGATCTGGATTCCCCGGTCCATAAGCCCTTTGCACAGAGCCTTGGCGTTCGCCACGATTCCCTGCTGATATGCCTGATAGCTCTGAGTCTGGCACTCTTTTAAACAGACTGCCTTGGCAGCGATCACATGCATCAGCGGACCTCCCTGGATGCCCGGGAACACTGCTTTGTTGAAATTAAATTTCTCTGCTGTCTTGGCATCAGACATGATCATGCCGCCTCTTGGTCCCCGCAGCGTCTTATGGGTCGTCGTCGTGGTCACATGTGCGTAGGGAATCGGACTTGGATGCACTCCTGCTGCCACCAGCCCGGCGATATGCGCGATATCCACCATCAGGTAAGCGCCTGCTTCATCGGCGATCTCCCGAAATCTCTTAAAGTCAATGGTTCTTGCATAAGCGCTGGCGCCGGCCACGATCAGCTTCGGGCGGCATTCCAGAGCAATCCGGCGCACCTCGTCGTAATCGATAAAGCCGTCATCATTCACTCCATACTGATGCACTTCAAAATATTTGCCAGACATATTGGCAGGGCTTCCATGGGACAGATGGCCGCCGTGCGCCAGGTTCATGCCAAGCACCTTGTCTCCTGGCTCCAGCATGGCGAAAAAGACCGCCATATTTGCCTGTGCGCCGGAATGGGGCTGCACGTTCACATACTCACAGCCAAACACCTCTTTTGCCCGGGCGATGGCCAAATCCTCCACCACATCCACACACTCACATCCGCCGTAATATCTCTTTCCAGAATAACCTTCCGCATACTTATTCGTCAAAGGGCTGCCCATAGCTGCCATCACTGCCTTACTTACCCAGTTCTCGGATGCAATCAGCTCAATATGGCTGTTCTGTCTTGCCATCTCATCCGTGATCGCCTCTGCAACCTCAGGGTCCACTGCTCTTACTTCATCCAATGAATACATAACTTCCTCCTAACAAATTCGATGTTTTAAATACATTTGTTTTTCTCTCAAAGACACTTGTTTTTCACACAACTAACACTTTAACATGGTTACTTCCATTTTTCAACCAGAAATTTCAAAAAAAGTCACATAAAAATGTGTTTTTTCATTATTCCCCAAAAACACGGAATATACTCCTGCCCATCCATCCGTTTTCCCTTTCCTTTCCGTCTGAAATCACTTCCTTCCTATTGATTTTATACACCAATTTACCTACAATAAGCATGATTAATGTTCAGGAGGACTGTATGGGTTTACCATCCGAAAAAGCAGCAAACAAGCAAAACCTGACAGATACTGCAAAATTTTTGACTCTTTCTGACTTATGTCAGGAACTGTCAATCTCTGTGGCTACAGGAAGAAACTGGATCAAACTTGGAAAACTGGTTCCAACCCTGGAAGAAGAGGGCACTGAAAAAGTCTGATTCTAAGAAAAAAGAATTGGGCTTTTTTCGTGTT
>CAJTYJ010000034.1 GCA_910583895.1 uncultured Lachnospiraceae bacterium | reverse complement strand
TTATATAGAGATAAGAAAACTCCCAACAAAAAAGTGGGAGTTTTTCAGTGCCCTCAAATACAAGGGATACAGCGATTTTTTCTTTTGCTAACTGTCAAAGACGGGATTATAATTGATGTGATGGAAGGTGTAAAGCCTTTATTGAGTTATCAATGTGCTTTTGTAAGTCTGTTTTGTTTGACCTTGTGAGTTTATTATATACCCTAAATATAGGGTTGTCTATTGACATTGCGCACAATGTTTAGGGTTGATTTTTGTTTATTATTACTATTTTTAGGGTAGTATTGATTTAATAAAGAAATTATGATAATATAAATTAAGGAGGGATAAAAATGATAAGTTATGAAAAGTTGGTAAAAAAGTTAAAGGAAAACAATATAAGCCAGTACAAACTAAAGCAAGAAAAAATATTAGGATCAGCTACAATAACAAAGATATTTAAAAATAATGGCTTAAATGGTGAATCTATTGATATGAAAGTAGTTGATAAATTATGTAAATTGTTAAATTGTCAACCCGGAGATATATTAGAATGTGTAGAAGACATAGACGGTTATTCTGATACATCAGAAAGAAAATACAGGGGATAAATAGTTGCCAGCATAAACGGCAACTATTTTTTTACCTCTTATATACCCTAAATATTGTGACTTTTCAACAAATTTTATACCCTAAATATAGTAATAATGTCAATAGACATCACTATGTTTAGGGTATATAATAACCTTAACAACAAAACAAAAAGCACCTTGACAACTGAATAGACTTTACACTCTGGATGTGATATAATGCCAGATATCAGAAGCAATAAAACGCACAGATCACAAAAGGAGCGTGATGAAATGACAGACAATGAACTGTTACTTGCTTTATCAACTTTATTTGATAAAAAATTAAAACCGATAGAGCAACGATTAACAAATATCGAATTGACACTGGAAAATGAAATCAAACCGCAACTGCAAAATATTCAAGCATGTTATACATCTACTTTTAATAGATATAAAAATCAGGTTGAAGGATATGAAGCAATGCAGGCTGACATTGATATCATTAAGAAAGTAGTCACAGAGCACAGCGAGAAATTACAGAAGATTTCATAATAACCACATAATCATCACATTTAAGAGTGTAAAGTCTATTGAGTTGTCAGGGCTTTACACTTTTTTATTGTGGAGGTTATGAGATGGCAGGAAAATCGGTTTATGAAATGGTCACAGATCGTATTATCGCACAGTTGGAACAGGGAATCATTCCATGGGAAAAACTATGGTCAGGAATCAGAAGCGGAGCCTATAACCGTATCAGCAAAAAGCCCTATTCTTTAATCAATCAGATGATGCTTTCACATAATGGAGATTATGCAAGTTTTAAGCAGTGGCAGCAGTTGGGCGGTCATGTTCGCAAAGGTGCCAAATCTGAAATAGTCGTTTTCTAGAAAATACAGTCCATAGAAGAAAAACAGGATGACGGCACCACAATTAAAAAGAGTGTCCCATTGTTGAGATATTACAACGTCTTTCATATCTCACAGGTGGAAGGTATAGAGCCTTTATCACGGGACAAACTCAAAGACATTGAACCGATTAAAGAAGCGGAAAACATCCTGAGAGACTACATTAAAAGAGAGAATATCACATTAGAACATACTGCAGGTGACAAGGCTTATTATTCGCCTAGTAGGGATCTGATTCACTTACCTTTGATGGAACAATTCAGAGATGCCAGCAAATATTACAGTACCGCTTTTCATGAAGCAACACATAGCACCATGAAGAAAACACGTTGTAACCGCATGGAAGACCGTAAAGGAAAGGTTGTTGCTTTTGGCAGTGATGAATACAGCAAAGAAGAACTTGTCGCGGAGATCGGCAGTGCTAACATCATGAATATATTGGGAATTGAGACAAAGAAAAGCTTTCGTAATAGTAGCGCATATATTCAGAGCTGGTTACAAGTGATTAAGAATGATATCAGATTTGTTATATCGGCATCAGGTAAAGCAGAGAAAGCAGTCAAGTATATTTTGAATGAGGCATAGCACACAAATTCAAGTTCATATAGATTCAGGGTGTGATCAGTGACAGATTGCACCCTGATACACAAAAGGAAGGATGACCACGCATGACAGTAAATGGATCACGGAGATTCAGAGGGAATGATAAAAAGAGCTACTTTGTACAAGATGCATATAAAGCAGACAGACACAAAGGAAAATATAATCTCTATTTAATAGAAAATGGTATGTATAAGCTGTGCTATGACACGTTTTACAATGTGCTGTATTTTAATACTATCAAAGATGCACAGAGGGAAGTACTACACGGTGCAGAATTTATAAGGACCATGTGAAAAGAAAGGGAGATCATAAATGAAAAAGAAATTGTTTTACATCATCATTGCTATCACACTTTGCTTTATGGCGTATTTTTCAGGTATCAGACATACCAAAGCAATGACAGAAACCATACAGGAGAGAGACGCATATATACTGCTTAATCAGTGTATCCCGTTTGAAGATATCGCCTGTTACTATATCAATGATTCAGGGTATTTGTGCCTTGAATTGAAGGATATACGATATCAGATGGATGATACCAATAATAACGCTTATATGAACGTTCTGGAAGGTCTGGAAAACGTTACAACGGCATTCCATGACAGATATATAGATGTGGATACAGTCACAGGATACAGCGGTACAGATGATGGATTGATGATTTATACAGAGGATGGCTGCGGTTACTATCTGGAAATCGGAATGATGGATTGATGAATAGATATTATCGGTAAAAAATAGCCTGACAGATTATGTTATAGGTAGTCTGTCAGGCTTGTTTTATGTGATGATATGATTTATTATAAGGCATGATACAACACAAATTATTATGGATTATCTGCCAGTAATTATTGTCACATGTGTTATGTTTTTTTCGCCCTGTATGACTTATATTTGGATTGATATGCTTTGATGGTAACTTTTATTGGGCAAGTGGTTTTAAGCTGTATTTAGGACGTATAACAGCTATTTAGACGGCTATTTGTGGTAAGATATGATATTATTGTGTGGCATATGGACAGCAGGTGTATGATGGTATGCCGGTAGGTTTACATTTTGATTTAGATGCTTTAGTCTGGAAAAGGCCCCGGCATATGTGCTCACATGTCAAGTTAATTTTTGGGAGATGTCGAACCGTTAGTAGAAATGCATTCCCTAAAATTATTAATTTCACCGACTATAGCAAATAATCACCCAAATTATATATAAAAATTTCCCAAATATCGTTCTATATGACGTTTTTTATCAAGTATTCCATAAATTTCTTCCAAACCAGCTGTATTATCTAAATAATTCAAACTATCGTAAACACTATCAGTCAAAAAAGACCCATTTACATCAAAAAAGAGTCGTACATTTGGTGCTGAATCCTCCTCATAAGAAAATGTAATATTAATATATTTTTTATACTTCTCTAAAAGTTGCATATTATTTAATATTATCTCTTTGTTTATTCTAATATTTTCATAAAAACCTCTGCACTTTTCAGAATATTTAACACCATCAATATGCCATCGTTTGACTCCACGTTCCAAAATAAATTCAGCCAATTCTAAAATACAATCTTTATTTTTTTGAGTAAGAACTGTATGAATTGCAATAGGTATATTATTTCCCAATAGATAATCTATATTATTTTTAATTATATTTGACAATAATTTAGGACAAACTATATCTTTTTTATTTCGCATATTCTTTTTTAACGGCCTGATTTCATTTATAATCTCATCATTTAAAGAATCCAACGAAACCCTCACTAAAGAGTCTGTTGATTTTAATATTGGTACGATGGATTTCAAAGATGGTGTTGTCCCATTTGTATCTAATACTACTGCAATCTCGTGAGCACTCAAAAACTTTATAATTTCCCCAATTTGAGAGTTCAGCGTTGGTTCTCCTCCACCAAGACTTACTTGTATTGGATGAATATCAACTAATGGTGTATATAATTCTTCCACAGAAATATTCTTTTTCCTATCATACATTTTATCGTCTCCAAAACAATAAATACAATCAAGATTGCACTTGTTTTCAGTCAAACAACATACGCAGATGGGATAAAACAAATCCACATTAATATTTTTCTTCTTTTCATTGATACTTATTTTTTTCAGTTCGTCCTTATTTCCAACAAACATATTTTCAAAAAAGGAATATTGATTTTCAATGAGTTTATATAGAATTACTCCATTTTTTTCTTGTCTAAAATATGTATTAGAATCTAATTTTCCACCTATATACATTACTGACCTCCACAATAACCTATAATTTTAATAAACATACTATTTTATGTATTAATACTACTTTGTTCAATATAACTAACCATCTCTTTATATCTTAAAATAATATCTTGAAATGGTTTTAATTTTTCTTCAACTTGATAAATCTCATCTAGTGAAAAAAATCTTGGAAAATAATCTAAAGTCTCATCAATTTCCACATCTGTTTTTAATTTATAAACATATATAAACGAATAATGAAACCGTATCCTTTTAGATTGCCTTGTAGAAAACTCTTGCTGTGTAGCATATGGTGCTGGAAAGTCTAAAACTCTAAATAGATTCTTCGTCTTTCTATGAAATCTTTCATCAATTTCATATTTATCTTTTGTTAATCCAACCTGACTTTTAACCACTCTCTCTACCGCTTGATGAGGCATTTCATAAGTTTTCATTGTTTTACATGGTGGCAATAAAATCCGATGCGTGTGATTATGCACTAATAACAATTCATTATCGTCATTCAAAAGAAAAATAATTACAGCGTTTCTAACTATTTTATTCTCCTTATACTTCTGAAAAACGATAATAGAAAGCAAAATCACAATAATGATAATACATAAAATAAAAACAAATTGTTCGACTCCTGTAAATAATTTAATGATATAAGATAATGCTGTACCCAAAATAAAAGAAAGAATAACTTTAAGTACTTCTTTAAATCTTTCCACAAATATTTACCTCTTTTATAAAACTTGAATAAGTCTCTCATTCTCAAAATCGTCATATCAAATATACATGAGTAATATTATACACCACTTTTCGATTCCCCATCAAATCCCCAACCCCGCATCTAGCATCTAAAACAACACATCCGTAAATTTCTCCAAAAAAATACCGTTTTCTGTCAAAAAACGTCGCTTCAATCGTTTATATTACAAAATCACACAAAAGAAACAACAAATACCTACCAGAAAAGGAACCACCCCATGGCCAACAAATCTCAAATCTCCAACATTCTCACTGATATCCAGTCCTTCATTACTACCTACGGAGAATCAGCACTTCAGGATGCAATGCAGCAGTACATAGACAATCAGCAGATATACATTTGCAAAACCAAATCACAGACAACCAAAATAATGATATTACCCTAATTGATGGCACTGTTTTACATGCCAACAGATCCTTTGCCCCAAAAGTTCTCAGTGCTTTTAACGGAAAAAACTATGCCTGTAATTCTTTAAAATCTAATATCAGTGTAAAAAAATAAGACATATCAGATATTATGTCACCTGATATGCCTTTATTGTCTATAGGGGAGGGGGGTATGTTTCCATCTGAAATATTTAAGTACCTGCTATAATAGAGGATACCCTCTGAAAATTGTATAAAAACAGGACATACCAGACTTTTGCATCCGATATGCCCTAATTATCTTCAAAAATATCTTTCCTCATGCTTATCGTGTGTGTTGCATTTCTCCGCTTATTACTCAAATTTTCCACAAATCCATTTTTCTTATAAAAGCAAGGCGTATTCAGTTCATATTCAATATCTGCATCCACTGTAATGAACCTACAAGCTATTCCAATTTCATTCATACTAAAAGCAAACGCCCTTGCCATATCAAGCATAAATGATCCGTATCCTTTTCTTTTTGCTGTATCCGACATTTCTTTATTTACTGCCAGTTCTCCGACTTTCAATGCAGGTATCGAAGCATATGGAACCTTACTTATATCATGTAATTGTTTTTCTTCATTTGTCAATTTAATCGAATCTGCTGAAAGTGTCATATAAGCCAGTAATTCACTTGTCTTTTTATGTATAAGTAAAAATGTCTTGCTTATATTCAAATCATAAAATTTCTTAGCAATTTTCAAAAACTCGTTATATTCCTCTATATGACTATCAAATAAATAATGTGAGACATCATCCACTTCACTAATTGATAATAATCTCACACTATTTTGGATCTCTACTATATCACTTTCAGTCAAATAACTCATACTTTTCGTATATTAGCAAGGACACTACACAACATATGATTTTTTTTCATTGCACTTTCTGTCGGTTTATTATTTGTCTGGATCAACAAATTTACAGCATCTTTTCCACTTAACTCCGGTGTAGCCTGTATCGGCTTTATTGTTGACATAATATCCACCTCTTTTCCTTCCTTTTCTATCTCTTCATCTATATTATACCACCTCAGTTCATGAAATTCAACAACTGAGCATATAATAGATAGTGTAACTTTACTTTCGGGTTTGACTGGCCAGAGTTTACCATAGATGCTTTTTACAGACAGGAACTACAGACTGTTTTTTATACTTTACTACATTCCTTCTTCCTGCACAACCGTTTCCTTTTTTGCGCAGACTACCCCCTTGTGCTTCCGAAACGGTTTTTACAGTCCCCTGATCTGTGTCTCAAAATACACTTTCTTTTTATTTTGCAGCGACATGCTGTGGTGGATGCTCTCCAGATATTTCCCCAGTTCTCCATGGCGGTTCTTCTCTGATCTTAGGATCTGCGTACTGCTCAGGATCTTTTCCTCTTCCTTCTTTTCCTCAGTTCCAACCTTCTTCTGATACCTCACCAGGGCCAGCATGTCTCCTCTGTTATAATAATACGCCCTCCGTTCTGACATGTTCGATGCCCCCTGACGGCTCCATCCCATCGGTCTCGAACTCATCCTCGCAGACAGGACATGGCTTACATGGCTTTCTGTACTGCTCCCCAGAACTCCGTTTTTATGCTTCAGACGCAGTTTCGCCGCTGTCGAGTTGGACAGAATATAGGACGCTGCTTCCTCCATTTGGGCATCCCTTTTTTCTGGTTTTCCACCAGTTCCCGGAAATCCTTTTTGGTCTGGTTTCGGATTGTTTTTCGAAACTCTTCCAGTACGCCTGTTCTCTCTTTCCGGTTCAGGTGGGACACCAGCTTTATCCGATATTTCTCCAGATGAAATCCATCCAGTACATACGTGACGCCTTTGAGCCGCCTGGCTCCCGTTCGGATCCAGCTTCCCCCATCTGCATTCAGACAGATCTTTTTCACCTGATCCAGATCATAATTGTTTTTCAGATACTGGTAAATATCATCCCAGAACTGCAGGTTTGCTTCCCCGCTGTTCACTCCGCAGAAATAATGGCGATTTGTCAGGATTCTGCGTCTGCTGGGAATCGTCTCCTCCTCTTTCCCTTCGTAAACACAGACCATTTTTGCAATCAGGCCATTGTTTTTTACTCCGTTTTCTGCTTTGACAAGATCGCCTTTCTTTTCCCGGAACTGCAAAGCCACATGGTCTTCATCCGCATCGACATACAGCCAGTCCACCTTCTTTTTGGGTTCGGATGTCTGAGTGGCCGGAGGAAATTTCAGTGCATGAATCCTGTTTTTCACGGTCTGGCGGCTGACCTGTGTACCCAGGCTGACCTGCTGGGCTCCACGCCGGTAAGAAGTCTGTACGGCTTCTTCCAGCATCCGGGCAGCCGCGTCTTCGGTCAGCCGTTGTTTTGGCTCCAGCCCCAGGATCTGATCGAGAAGGTAAGCGCGTTGTTTCGTCTGTTTGTTGAGAAAGAGCGTCTTTTGGAAGGTGACGTCTCCCAGAGAGGTAACCAGGGTTTTGGTATGATGTGCCTCTATGGTCCACGACTTCCGGCGGAAAGCGCTTTCACACAGCATCCGGTCCATGGTTTCCAGGGAATCCCGGAGCATTTCGGTACCCAATTTACATAACAGGTCGGTGAGCCCGAACACATACTCTGCAAAGTTTTCTGGATTTTTCAGAAATTCATCTTCCAGTTTTTCAAAGTTTTTGATGCAGAACTGTTCAAAATAGAGTATACTGTTAAGCATAGGGAACTCCTTTCTTTTGTGAGGGTTTTGATTGGACTCTTATACTCTATCACAAAAAGGGGTTCCCTTTCTATATCTATTTTTCACCCGAAGAAAATTTTACACTATCGCATATAATATCTTCTCATGCATCATACTTTTTTACTGTTCACAGGTACCCCGTGAACGTAATCGCATATGCCCATTGGAAATCGCCTGCGGCTATAGGGCATATGCTTTGACTCTATAACGGTACTGGTCCATGACGAATCAGCGAAGTGATTAGCCATAGTGTGAACAGTAACTATTTTTTGCCTGGAAGTTTATCACATACCCAGAGGAAAATCAACCATTTTTACATATTATGAGTGAATACTCTGAAAATATTACAGTTTTACTGGATTGGCTCTTTGGTTACTGGATATGATAATGTGATTACAAAGATGGATGAATGTAATAAAATGCCCTCCTGACGCTCTATACGCCTCATACAACGGTTTTATATATACGCGTGGCAAAAATAGCCACAAACCTTCAGGCACTAAAATAAGCCCACCATCAACTATTAGAATATAATTGATCATGGACTTATTCAAATGCCCGGTTTTCAGTTTTTAATCATTGGAAAGTGTACATTTTACAGGGATATTTGACTGTCTACTATGTCTATATGCCACACATGCATCATTTGCACTCGCAACTGCAATGCATTTCAACATCGTCTCCACCGTCTGCTGCTCAAAAGCTTCCAGATAGACCTGGGAACCGCCCATGGAGGCGGCGTATTCGGAGACCGTTACCGTGTCGGACAGTGCGATTTTGCCGTCTTCGATGGCTTCCAGGATCAGAAGCATCGTCATAATCTTGGTCACACTGGCCGGATGAATTTTTTCGTCCTCCGCCTTCCCCATCAAAATCGTCCCGGTGGACACCTCCATCAGAAGGGCATGAGGCGCGGACACCTCTGCTGCCACCTGATGCGCCGCGGTCTTTGGTTCCTCTGCAGGCTCCTGGCGCTCCTCTTTTGGCTGCTCCTTCGGCACTTCAGCCGCGACAGCCGCAGACGGAAACATACAGACCAGAATCAACATCCATATACACAGTTTTTTCAGAAATATCACCTCAGAATTCCTTTATACATGTGTAGCCGCAAATCTGGAAAATATGCATAAAAAGGCTGGAAATCCTTTCGTATCCTGTCTGCATGATATTCCGGCAAACCTCCCCTGAATTTCCATCAGACCGCGTGGTCGACGGCCAGTTATGCCGCCGCATCGCCTCCCTGATGAACATTGCTTCTTTGGAGTTTCAACAGATATCATGCAGACAGAACACGAATACTAAGGTTTTTCCAGCCATACAGAAGACAAATACGCTGTCCGCCGCTCTATAAAATCACTCAGAGAATCCACACACGCATCAAAGGTATCTCCGGTATACAAGATCGCATTTCTTTCATAGATTTCTTCTATGTCCCATCTTATAAAATTCATCCTGGCAGAATTTTGCAGCTGCATTTTCCATTCTGGAATCTTGGTATCCGTCAGTTCCTGAAGCACCGGCAGATAACAGCACTCATATTGCGTCCGCATCAGTTCCTGAAAGGCAGCATATTCATATACTTCTTTGTACCAGATATGATCGTTCAGATAAAATTCTTCCGGGGAAAATCCAGGATCATAGTGGCCAAACGCCATATCATAATCCCATGCAGGACCAAAATGAAATGGTTCTTCTCCCCGGTCTTTATACAGAAACTGACTGGTCCAGGGATCCGTGTTCATGCAGATCTCATCCACCAGGTATTTATGTACGAGAGACTCCAGATCCACCAGATCTTCCAGCTTAAGCCCGGTATCCGGCACCATATAATCCTCTGCATACATGGCGTCCTCTGCCCTCTGAAACTGATCCTGTATATAGGTCACCTGTTCTCTCGACGCAAAAGCAGGCTCTTTAATCACTATGGTTTTGTTCCTGCCGGTTCGAAATCCCGTCGTTTCCTCCTCTTCGTATCTGGATGGGTATTCCAGTTCCAAAAGGTATCCTCCGGATATGTCCGGCGGATTCTCCAAAATCTCATACCCCTTTGCCAGCGTACCCTCTGAAGACCGGTCCTGAAATGTCTGGCACTCTTTCAGCGGATTCAAGTTGGACTGCTCGGTCTTCTGTTCCAGATCAAAAAGATCCAGACGATTCTCCCCGATGAAGATCCCCTCCGCCAGCAGGTAGACTCCCATATATTCTCCGTTCACATACAGGTCGATATGGATCCCGTCCGGCTCATACTGATCCGTCGTTTGATTGGCAAGCTCCATGGCCGCCTTATTCTGCATCAGAGAAATATCGCCGTACTCCGCCAGCAGCACATAATCCTTGGAACTTCCCAGTCCGGCCAAAGACGCATCCTGATCCAGACGGATGCGAAAAGGCGTCTTAGGCTGAAGCCTCGTGGAATTCCCCCGAAGTTTTACTTTCCTAAGATCTCCTCCATACTCCAGTATTCCATCTTCATCTACAAAATAAAGAACACCTTCTTCCTGATGTTCTTTTCCTTCTTTCAAACTCTCAAGATCTCCTGATTCTGTTTCCAGCCACGCTGAGGGGATCTTTGAGCCGAACAAAATCTGTATCTGCACCTGATCCCCGGACTTGCTTTTTAATAGAAGCGGTCCTTCTTCCAGGACAAACGTCTGCTCTTCAAAGCACACCTCCTGCCCCCGATAGATCGCCGGAAGAAACAGCCACTGTTCTTCGTCCCGCTCCCAGCACTCAAGTCTGATCGGTTCCCCTCCCCGAAACTGAACCGAAGCAGACACCACCGGTTTTCCGTCTCTTTGGCTCATCGAGAACACGCATTCGTGTTTTTCCGACAGAAGCGGCTTTGGATCCCGGTTCGCCCGCACATAACTCCAGGGACCAGCCGATAACAATGCGATCGCCATGACAGTCCCGACCCACATCTTCTTTTTGTACACCAGATATTCCTCCCGATCAAAGTAATCCGGGCGTGTATCCTTGTTATCCACTGAGGATATCACTAAAAAAGCATCAGACAGGCAACCAAAATTCCAAGCAGACATCCTGCTGCCACCTGCAGAGGCGTATGCCCCACAAATTCCTTCAGACTTGCTTCCCAGAATTCATACATTTTATCATTTTTCCGAAAAGCTTCCACAAATCCTTCTGTCCGGAAAAATTCGATCATCTCATTTAACACTTTTCCCTGTTTTCCGGTCTCCATACGCACACCCATGGCATCGTGCATCACAATGATTGCCAGCATACTGGCAATGGCAAACTCAAAAGACTGTATTCCGTACAGAATGCCGGAAGCAGTCGCCATGGCACTGACCGTCGCGGAATGTCCGCTTGGCATGCCGCCGTCTCCTACCATGCGTTCCCAGCGGATTTCATGGTTGACCAGGGCATAGATACAGGTCTTCAGAATCTGTGCCACTGCCCAGCCGCTGACTCCGCAGACCAGCATTTTATTGTTCAAAAGCGCTCTGAAAAAGTTTCCCATTCCTGCGTTTATACTCCCTGTAATCTAAGAAATGCCTTGACTTCACAGTCAAGGCATCACAGCACAATCTTAATTATATTTACGCTTCCTAGCTGCTTCGGATTTTTTCTTGCGTTTTACGCTCGGTTTCTCGTAATGCTCTCTCTTGCGGATTTCCTGCTGAATACCAGCTTTCGCACAGTTTCTCTTGAAACGACGTAATGCGCTATCCAAAGTTTCGTTTTCTTTAACGACTACATTTGACATAGAATCACACCTAACCTCCCTCCAGTTGTGTATTGTGCCAAATACAACTGTCTGGGTATTTTATTGCACTGCATCCATTATATGGGGTGCGACATCTTTTGTCAATATCTTTTTTAATTTTTATTTAAACCATTTTATTTAAACTCATACCAGGTATTCTTGATCAGAAGCCAGATGATCAGCGGCATAATCACTGCGGAAACCACAGATCCCACAATATTCCCGCCTACAATAATGTTGGTGATAAGGCTCACTGCCGCACCTGCGCAGATCAGATAAAAACCTACCTTCTTTCTGGGGAATAAAAGCATGGATGCTCCCGCCACCACCAGAACTTCTGCCACTACGACGATCCACATCAACGGGATCAGCAGTGCTGACACGATCGCCATCACTCCTCCAATTGCATTGAATACCAACACAAGCCAGAGCCATACTTGTAATGCTCTTGTCATCTTAACACTCTCCTTTTACTTTTTTGTCAGTGAATCTGACTTTCTATTACCTCTGCAGCTTTTGCAATCGCCTCATCGACGCCCGCCGGATTCTTGCCTCCTGCCTGCGCCATATTGGGACGTCCGCCTCCGCCGCCACCCACAATGGATGCAACTGCCTTAATCAAATTGCCTGCATGTGCTCCCGCCTTGATTGCTCCTTCGGTGGCGGTTGCCATCAGACTGACTTTTCCGTCTGTCACAGATGCCAGAAGAACCACGCCTTCGCCCAGCTTTTCTTTCAGCTGGTCGCCCAGCTCCCGAAGTCCGTTCATATCCACGCCTTCGATCTTTGACGCCAGCACTTTGACTCCTTTGACCTCCCGGACCTGATCCATCACATCGCCCAGAGCGTCTTTTGCCGCCTTGCTCTTCAGAGCCTCATTCTCGCTTTGCAATGCCTTTACCTCTGCAAGAAGGTGGCTGATCTTCTCTGTCACGGAGAAGGGCGTCGTCTTCAGAATCTTTGCAGCCTCCGAAAGCTTTGCCTCCTGCTCCCTGTAATAGGCAAATACGCCTTCCCCGGTCAGTGCCTCGATCCGGCGCACACCGGCTGCAATTCCGGATTCGGACACAATCTTAAAGGCTGTGATCACTCCTGTATTCGCCACATGAGTTCCGCCGCAGAGCTCTTTGGAGAAATCTCCCATGGATACCACCCGGACATCCTCGGCATATTTTTCGTCAAACAGGGCCATGGCGCCGCTTTTTTTCGCCGCCTCTAAATCCATGATTTCTGTCACCACCGGAAGCGCCGCCTGAATCTCTTCATTGACCATGGCTTCCACTTTCTGAAGCTCCTCCTGGGTCATGGGCTGGAAGTGTGCAAAATCAAAGCGCAGACGGTCCGGCGTCACCAAAGACCCTTTTTGTTCCACATGATTGCCAAGAACCAGTTTCAGCGCTTTCTGAAGCAGATGGGTCGCACTGTGATTCTTACAGGTAGCGCTGCGGCCGGATGCATCGACTTTCAGAGTCACCACATCTTTGGTCTTCATCATACCCCCTGTCATCCTGCCCACATGACCGACTTTGCCCCCTAAGAGCTTGATCGTATCTTCCACAACAAATTTTCCATCTTTGCAGACAATCTCGCCTTTGTCGCCCTGCTGGCCACCCATGGTCGCATAAAACGGCGTCTGCTCCACAAAGACTGTCCCCACCTGTCCGTCAGACAGTGCCTCGGTAAGCTCTGCATCCGTCGTAAGCACGGTGATCTTTGACTGGTTCTCCAGACTGTCATAACCGGTAAATTCTGTGGTCACCGAAGGATCAATCTCATCATAAACCGTGGCATCCGCTCCCATATAGTTGGTCACTTCATGGGACTCCTGCGCCTGTCTTCTTTGTTCCTCCATGCAGGCCTGAAATCCCTTTTCATCGATATCATAGCCCTTTTCCTCCAGGATCTCCCTGGTCAGATCCAGCGGAAATCCGTAGGTATCATACAATTTGAACGCATCGGCTCCGGGCAGCGTCTTCTGTCCGGATGCTTTCATGGCATCTTCCATCTCTGCCAGAATCACCAGCCCCTGGTCGATGGTCTTGTTGAACTTGTCTTCCTCCTGGGTCAGCACTTTGAAAATAAACTCTCTTTTCTCCTCCAGCTCCGGATAACCGTCTCTGGAACCTTCTATAACCGTCTCCGAAAGCTTTGCCAGGAATTTGCCCTCGATGCCCAGAAGACGGCCGTGGCGGGCCGCACGACGGATCAGACGGCGAAGCACATACCCTCTTCCCACATTTTCCGGCATGATTCCATCCGAAATCATAAAAGTCGCCGAACGGATATGATCCGTGATCAGGCGGATGGATACATCCTTCTCCTCATCCTTTTTGTATTCGCAGCGGGCATATTCACACACCTTGTCTCTCAGTGCCCGGACTGTATCCACATCAAAGATAGAATCCACATTCTGCACCGCTACAGCCAGACGCTCCAGTCCCATGCCCGTGTCAATGTTTTTCTGGGTCAGCTCTGTATAATGATTGTTTCCGTCATTGTCAAACTGGGTGAACACGTTGTTCCAGATCTCCATATAGCGATCGCACTCGCACCCCACCTGACAGTCGGGTTTTCCACAGCCGTAAGCCTCTCCCCGGTCATAATACACTTCCGAGCAGGGACCGCAGGGGCCTGCCCCGTGCTCCCAGAAATTATCTTCCTTGCCAAAGCGGTAAATCCGCTCGGCAGGAATGCCGATCTTTTGATTCCAGATCTCATATGCCTCATCGTCCTCTAAATAAACCGACGGATACAGACGATCGGGGTCCAGCCCCACTACCTCCGTCAAAAATTCCCAGGACCAGGCAATTGCCTCATTCTTAAAATAATCCCCAAAAGAAAAATTGCCCAGCATCTCAAAAAAAGTGCCGTGGCGGGCGGTCTTGCCCACATTTTCAATATCTCCGGTACGAATGCACTTCTGGCAGGTAGTCACCCTCCTTTTCGGCGGGATCTCCGCACCTGTAAAATATGGCTTCAAAGGAGCCATTCCGGAATTGATCAGCAAGAGACTCTTATCATTGTGTGGAACAAGAGAAAAGCTTTTCATCTTCAGATGATCCTTGCTCTCAAAAAAATCAAGAAACATCCTCCGAAGCTCATTTACACCGTATTCTTTCACTTTCGTCCTCCTAAATTATAGTTCCGCTGCCGCCTTTTAAGCTCCCAAAGAATGATGGACTTTCCAACGGCTTCCCACTTTCAGATCCATCCGGGTTCTGTCCGGCTTTGGCTGTTTTCAACATGCAATACACGCTATCCATCATATCACACGATCTTTGCATCCGCAATATTTTCTGCGAAAAACAACCATCTTTTTTAAGAAAGTATTCCGTATCTTGTAACACAAATGTAATCACTTTTCCAAAGGATCGTGTTAAAATAAAAACATGTTTTGAATGATGATTTTTACAACAAAGGTCCGGGCAGTTCGCAGATCAAAGAACAGACTTCCAGAAGATCAGGCACAGATCTTCAGCCGGTGCGCGAAAAAAGCCCGAACAAAACTTCGATCAGAAACTAAGGAGTCAAATATATGAAATACAAAAAAATGTTATTTTTTATAACACTGGTGCTTGCTGCCAGTGTAACTGCCTGCCAGGGCGGGACATCAGCCACAAAGGAAACGGTTGCAGAAGCGCCCCCCGCGCCCGCAGAAGAACCTGAACCGACCGAAGAAGAGCTGACGGCGATGCGAAGGGAAGAAACCGTCGTCCCGCTTCTGGCGGAAGCAGAAGAACTGGCAAAAGGATATTTTTATGAAGAAGCTCTGGAGTGCCTTTCGAAGGTGCCGGAAGAATTCGCCCAGGATGAAGAAGTGACCGCTGCTGTCCTGGCTTATACAGAAGGACTCGCATCTTTCGTCCCTTATGACCAGCCGGTGCGCCATATCTTTTTTCACTCTCTGATCGTGGATACCAGCCTGGCTTTTGACGGAGATCACATGTCCAACGGATACAACTACTGGATGACCACCACAAAAGAATTCCAGGCAATCCTGGAACAACTGTATGCCAACAACTACATACTGATCGATATCCACGACCTGTGCACAGAACAGACTGCCGAAGACGGTACGATCACCCTGGCTGCCGCACAGCCTCTGGTGCCGGAAGGAAAGATTCCTCTGGTTCTGTCCGTGGATGATGTCAGCTATTATGATTATATGAAAGAAGATGGATTTCCCAAAAGACTCGTTCTGGACGAAAATGGGGAAGTAAAGAATCTTTATATCGATCCGGATGGCACCGAACATATCGGAGACTACGATGTCATGCCGATTCTGGATACGTTCGTCAGGGAACACCCGGATTTTTCTTTCAGAGGGGCCAAAGGCATCATCGCTGCCACCGGCTATGAGGGGACCCTTGGCTACCGGGTCAACGATCCGGAAAGCCCCACTCTGGAAGAAGATCAGGCGGCGGTACGCGCGGTTGCCGCCCGTTTAAAAGAGACCGGATGGCTTTTTGCCTCCCACGGATACGGACACCGGCATACGGCAGATATCAGCTATCATTCCTTGGTGGAGGATACCACCCGCTGGAAGACAGAGATTGCAAGTCTTCTGGGGGATACGGACCTCTACATCTATCCTTACGGAGAGGAGATCGATTATCCCAGTCAGAAGCTGACGTATCTGCAGTCTGAGGGCTTCCGCTTTTTCTGCGGAGTCTGGGCATCCAAACCTTTCGTGTCCGTCCAGGATACCTATGTCCGTCAGACTCGCTGCAACCTGGACGGTTTCACCATGATCAAGCGGCCGGAATCTGTCTCGGATCTGATCGATGCCGCCAAAGTTGTGGATCCGGACCGCCCGGAACTGGAATAATATGACTACTCTGCTGCCACGTCCTCCAAAAGGCCATCTCCGTCGGCTGCCGTGGTGGCCAGCTGATCACATCGTTCATTCTGGGGATGGCCGTCATGGCCTTTCACCCAGATGAACGTCACCTGATGAGGTGCTTTCGCCTTTAAAAGCCGTTTCCAGAGATCCGGATTTTTCACCGGTTTTTTCTGACTGTTCACCCAGTTCTTTTTCAGCCAGGAATCAATCCAGTGCTGGTTAAACGCATCCACCAGATACCTGGAATCCGAGTACAGCTCTACTTGACAGGGCCGGTTCAAAGCCTCCAGCCCTACGATGGCGGCCATCAGCTCCATCCGGTTGTTGGTCGTCTTTTTGTATCCCTGGGAAAATTCCCGGATATGCTCTTCTCCTTTGGGGTCCACATAGGACAGAATCGTCCCGTAGCCTCCGGGACCATCCGGATTCCCTCTCGCTGCCCCGTCTGTATAAATTTTCACTAACATATTTCCCACTCCTGTCCCGGATGCTTAAGAGGATGATACTGACCGAATAATCCCTGGAACCCCGGTTCTTTTTTCACCTGTTCACAGATCTCATACTTGTCCCAGCAGTGCATGGGATACACATGATCCGCCTTTACTTTTTCCAGAAAATACCCCATTCCCCAGCTGTAAGCATCCGAAAGTCTGGGATCCAGCGGCAAAAATGCCACATCCACAGACTGGCCGGAAAGCCTGTCCACTTCTTGTTTATAATTGGCTGCCATATTGTTGTTCCAGGCCTTGCTCTCCCCTTCCCAGTGCCACCAGTTCAGATCTCCGGCATGATAGATCCTCTTCCCTTCTGTCTCCGCCACAAAAGCCACCCCCAAATCCGTGGACCTCAAAGTGCGAATCCGAAGCTCCCCGATCCCATACTCCTCCCGGGCTTTGACCAGATGCACCCAGTCCCCCTTCTCCTCCTTGGAAAGCCGGATATCTCTCGACAGAATATACTGCGCCCCCGGATACTGATCCCCAAGCTTCAGAATCTCCTTCTTAAAATGATCCGGATGCCCATGGCTGTTCAGAAAATATATCTCCTTCTCCGTGGATATCTCTGGAAGTCTTCCTTCTCCATAATAGTCAAAAATCAACACGCTTCTTTCAAGTTCCACCACAAAACTGCTGTGATAAACATAGGTCACCCTCATCCTGCGTTCCTCCTTTTCTACACCCCCATTCTATCCCAACTTCCTCCCGGATACAACTAAATTTTTACTCCCTCTTCCCAAGACAATTATCTCTCTCCCCTGTTATGATTTAACATCTTACATTGCTCAACCCTTCCAAAGCCATTTGCATCCCGCAAAAGCCCTGTTATGATTTAACATCTTACATTGCTCAACTCATCAGCGTCTCGTGATTCCCTTCTTTCACAATCATTATTCTTTAACATCCAACATTGCTCAACAGATGTCATGCACAGAAAAACAGCCCGCCCCGGACAGGCATTCCTGAAGGACCCATGGAGGGGCACCGGCACTTCGTGAGTGCAAGCGGCCACGCGCCGCACGAACTTAGTACCGCTGTGTCCCCTCACTAAGCGCGAGCGGGGTCCGGAAGGATTACCTGTCCGGGGCGGGCGTCCCGCATTCACCCACCCCATCATCTCCCTAAATAATAATACACACCAGTCCTCCATTGGAGTCATTCACAATCTTCTGCATCGTATCCTGCAGTTTCACCTGACTTTCCTCTCCAATCTGATACAGCTTACTTCGGATTCCGTCCTCCACCAGCTCCTCGATGGTCTTTCCGAAGATGTTGATCTGCCAGATGCCTTCCTCCTGCTTTCTCCCGTCCTGAATGTACTGGATCAGATCTTTTGCCTGCTCCTCATTGCCGACGATCGGCGCAATCTCCGTCTCAATATTGGCCCGGATCATATGTACCGACGGGGACACCGACCGAAGTTTCACCCCGTACTTGCCCCCCTGATGGATCAGGACCGGATCTTCCATTGTGATCTCGTCTTTCTCCGGGAGCACCATGCCATATCCTTTTTGCCGCACCGCATCCATGGCTTTGATCACTTTTCCATACTCTTTTTGCATGGAAGACAATTCCCGAAGCTGCTCCATCAGATCATATTCATCCTGCAGTTCCATACCGGTCAGCTCGCTGAGCATCTGGTAGTAGCAGCTTTCTTCCATATCAATGGAATAGACCGCAGTCCCTGTATTGAGTGCCACCCGGTCCAGTTTCATGCGGCTGATAGCCGGACCCTCACAGTCTGTACTCGCCATTCCGATATCCCGAAGCACATGAAATTCCTCCATCATCTCCCGGACCTTCGTGACAATCTCCTGTTTGACCGGATGTGTGATTGGAAGCATCTCTACCCAGCGGGGCATATGGTACTCCACTTCCGTCAGCGGAAATTCCAGAAGTACCTGTTCTAAGATCATCGTGATATCTTCTTTTTTCAGCTGCTCGCAGTTGACTGGAAGCACCGGGATCTGGTACTTGCGGAACATCTCTTCCGCCTGTTTGCGGATCCCTTCCGTGTATGGTCTTGTGGTGTTTAAAAGAATCACAAAAGGTTTCCCCAGATTCTTCAGTTCTTCGATGGTACGCTCCTCTGCCGCCTGATAATTCTGCACCGGAATCTCTCCAAAACTTCCGTCGCAGGTCACCACGATCCCAATGGTGGAATGATCATGGATGACTTTATGAGTCCCAAGTTCCGCCGCCTTGGTAAAAGGAACTTCCTCTCCGAACCAGGGTGTCTTCACCATCCGTTCCATGTCATTTTCCAGGTGTCCGGTCGCACCTTCCACCATATACCCCACACAGTCGATCAGACGGATCCGGACCGGAATCTTTCCTCCCACCTTGACTTCCACTGCCTCTTTGGGCACAAACTTCGGCTCGGTAGTCATGATGGTCTTGCCTGCCGCCGACTGGGGCAGTTCATCGGTCGCCCGTTCCCGCTCGTGGGCGTCTTCCATGTTGGGAAGAACCAAAAGGTCCATGAACCGTTTGATAAACGTGGATTTCCCGGTCCGTACCGGCCCCACCACTCCGATGTAAATCTCTCCGCCGGTCCGCTCTTTGATATCATTGTATAGATGAAACTCTTTCTGTGTCTGAATTGTTTCCATGAGAATACCCCCTCCCATATTTGTTGTTACCGGCCTTGCTGTGGCCAGTAACCATTTGTTCAAATATATGGGAAGGGGTATCTTTTTATTCTTATGAAACCATAAGTTTTTCCAGCCGGATGCGAATCTCTTTGATAAAATCACCGGAATTTAACACCGTCACATCTTTTAGCGAGGTAATAAGAGCCAGATCTTTGGTCATCTTTCCGGACGCAATGGTCTCAAGCGATGCCTGCTCCATAAGCTCTGCGAACCGGACCAGTTCGGGCAGCTGATCCAGCTCCCCTCTTTTTTTGAAAGCTCCGGTCCAGGCAAAGATCGTGGCAATGGGATTTGTGGAAGTCTCTTTTCCCTCCAAATGCTGGTAATAATGCCTCTGAACGGTTCCGTGTGCCGCCTCAAACTCATAATATCCCTGGGGAGACACAAGCACGGAAGTCATCATGGCCAGGGAGCCAAAGGCCGTAGCCACCATATCACTCATCACATCGCCGTCATAATTTTTGCATGCCCAGATAAATCCGCCTTCGGATTTGATGACTCTGGCAATGGCATCGTCGATCAGCGTATAAAAATAAGTAAGTCCTGCCTCAGAAAATTTTGCCTGATATTCTTTTTCGTAAATCTCTTCAAAGACATCTTTAAAATGATGGTCGTATTTTTTGGAGATCGTATCCTTTGCGGCAAACCACAGATCCTGCCGGATGTCCAGTGCATACTGAAAACAGCTCCTGGCAAAGCTTTCGATGGAACGGTCCAGATTATGCATTCCCTGCACGATCCCCGGCCCCTGGAACGCGTGCACCAGCTCCGAAAAGCTGCTGCCATCTTCTGCGTGATACACAAGCTCCACCTTTCCGGGTCCCGGAATGACAAGCTCCGAAGCTTTGTACACATCCCCATATGCATGACGGGCCAGCGTGATGGGCTTTTTCCAAGTGCGCACATAGGGTTCTATCCCCTTTACAGTGATCGGCGCCCGAAATACCGTACCATCCAGAATTGCCCGGATTGTACCATTGGGACTCTTCCACATCTCCTTTAAGTGATACTCCTCCATCCGGGCTGCGTTGGGGGTGATGGTGGCACATTTTACCGCAACACCATATTTTTTTGTCGCCTTCGCCGATTCCACCGTCACCTGGTCATCCGTCCGGTCCCGGTTCTCAAGCCCCAGATCATAATACTCGGTCCTCAGTTCCACAAAGGGCTCTATCAGCTCTTCCTTAATCTTTTTCCAGAGAATCCTTGTCATCTCATCTCCGTCCATCTCCACTAAGGGAGTGGTCATCCTGATCTTATCCATCTGCCTTTTTGTCTCCTTTTCTCTGTCTTTTTCTGCTACAAAATCCGTTCCAGTCCATACCCTTGTATGCTCTCAATGGTGTGTCTCACATGCTCTTTTGCCAGCTCCTCTGCCTGGTCCGCATCCCGGGACCGGACCGCTTCAAAGATCGCCCGGTGCTCTTCTGTGGATTTGACGGACCGTCCCCGGGATGCGATGGTCGCCTTTCTGACCCGCTTCACATAATCATGAAAATCAGACAGCACATGATTTAAAATCCGGCTGTTGGAAGCGTTATAGAGCTGTTCATGAAACAGGCTGTCCAGCTCATACAGCTTTTCATAATTCCCTTTGCCGGTATGGTATTCGGAAAGACACAGCGTCTCTTCCAGATCTCCCAGCTGCTCCTCTGTGATGTGCTCTGTCGCCCATCTGGCGCAAAGCCCTTCCAGCATGGAGCGGATCACATAGATATCCTGCACGTCCTTGGCCGTAATCATATTGACAAAAGCGCCCCGGTTGGGGATGATACGGACCAGCCCTTCCAGCTCCAGCTGCCGCAGGGCTTCTCTTACCGGAGTCCTGCTGACCCCCAGCTCCGCCCCGATGGCCGTTTCCTTCAGTTCTGTGTTCTGCTTGTATCTGCCGCTTAAGATATCATCCCGGATACTTTCATACACCCGGCCTCTTAAAGAATACCGGTCCTGGTTTTCTCTTTGTCCCTGTCTGTCGCCCATGACCTTTAAGCCTCCTTCAGGATCTGCACGCCTGTCTTTTTACAGGCATCCTGAATCACCATCAGCAGCTCCTCGTCTGTCAGCACCGTCACCCTGCCGCTCTCGTATTCATGATCCACCCAGGCTTTTACCATATGTACCATCTCGGAATTTTTATCCACAGCCTGGTCCTCCTTGAGACCAAAATAAGTGTTGATCCAGTGGGCGATCCCTGCAAGTCCGGATGTATTGGACACCGATACAAGCGCAGGGCGTTTCAGAAACTTCTCCGTATCGAAGATATTGTAGATTTCTTCATTTTTCAGGAGTCCGTCCGCGTGAATGCCTGCCCGGGTCACATTGAAGTTTCTGCCCACAAACGGAGTTCTGGAAGGGATCCGGTACCCGATCTCTTTTTCGTAGTATTCTGCCAGATCGGTGATCACCGTCGTATCCATACCGTCCAGCGTGCCCCGAAGCTGTGCATATTCAAACACCATGGCTTCCAGGGGTGTGTTGCCTGTCCGTTCCCCGATGCCGAACAGCGAGCAGTTAACACCGGATGCTCCATAGAGCCAGGCCGTCGTAGAGTTGCTGACCGCTTTATAGAAATCATTGTGCCCGTGCCACTCGATCAGCTCCGACGGAAAACCTGCATGGACCTGTATGCCATAGATGATTCCCGGCACCGAGCGGGGAATCACGGCTCCCGGATAATTCACCCCGTACCCCATCGTATCGCAGCAGCGGACTTTGACAGGAATGTTGTAATAATCCATCATATTTTTCAGTTCCAGGCAGAAAGGAATCACATAGCCGTAGATGTCCGCCCTTGTGATGTCCTCCAGATGACACCTTGGACTGATCCCGATCTCCAGACAGTCCCGCACAATGTTCAGGTAGTGCTGCATAGCCTCCCGCCTGCTCTTTTTCATCTTGTAAAAGATATGATAATCCGAACAGCTCACCAGGATGCCGGTTTCCTTCATCCCAAGATCTTTCACCAGCTGAAAATCATCCTTATTGGCACGGATCCAGCTGGTCACCTCCGGAAACTTGTAACCTTTTTCCATACATTTATATACTGCGTCCCGATCCTTCTTGCTGTACAGGAAAAACTCTGACTGCCGGATCAATCCTTTATGCCCGCCCAGTCTGTGGAGATAATCGTATATGGTTACGATCTGCTCTGTGGAATAGGGTGCCCGGGACTGCTGTCCATCCCGGAAGGTCGTATCCGTAATCCAGATCTCTTCCGGCATATGATGCGGAACGATCCGGTCATTGAATGCAATTTTGGGAATCTCTGTATAAGGATACAGATTCCGAAATGTATTCGGATGATCCACATCCACCAGCGGATACATATGTTCTTCCAGCTGAAGCAGATTTGTATGCCTGTCAAAATGAACCGCTCTGTTATTATCCATCTTCTTCTCCTCGGTTTGTATTATTGTATACAATTGTTTGTCGTATACATTTTAGCATGTTTCCAAAGGTTGTCAAGTGGATTCTCCAAGAGACCATCTGCCAATCAGCAGCTCCTTTAAGTCACCGGTTTTTTCAATCAGGTCATCCGCCGCTGACTGATCAAAGGAAAATCTGGTATCCTTCACCGCCGCAACCCTCAGACCGGCTGCTTTTGCCGCCTGGATCCCGTATGCAGAATCCTCCACCACCATACAGTCTTCTGCCGGCAGACCAAGCTTTTCCAGCGTATAAAGATAAATCGTCGGATCCGGTTTACTTTTTTTAAATTGCTTGCCGCTTACATAACAGGAAAAAAGAGATTCCAGCTGGGTTTCCTTCAGCATCCGCTGTATGGATTCCTCCGAAGAAGAGGAGGCAATCGCTGTGACAATCCCCTGCTGCTTCAGCCACAAGAGCAGATCTTTTACCCCCGGATACAGAATCTCTCCATAAGCAATCTGATCCGACGGGCGGGCCTCTTTATACAATGCCCGCATGTTCTGCGGCGTAATCTCTTCCTTCCACATCTGTGCCACAATCTCCCATGTTCTTTGGGAACTGGCTCCCGCAATCTTATGCAGCAGCGCTTCATCTGTTGTGCACTGATTTTCTTCCAGAAAGCTCTGGAACATCTGAATATACACTGGCTCACTGTCAACCAGAACTCCGTCCATATCAAAAATCACTGCCTTTTGTCTCATACAATCTCCTCCATCCTTTTTTCCTTCTTAATGTTAAGATTCCCTCATTCTACCATACCTTTTCTTATTTTTCCATGCTAGTCCGGATTATATCTGGCGTAACTCCGCAGGATAAATTTTCATCAGCAAGGCGGCATTTTTGCCTGAGCAGCCCCGCCCTCGGCCGGATGTTTCCAAAAGTTTTGTCTCCTGCATCGGTCAAAAGGGCAATAAATGCCGTTTTGTTCTCTTGCCAGACACGGATGGCTCTTTTAAAGGATATCTGTCCGCCGCCAAAGTCTCCTTTGCTGTTGCCGGTGGTAGAACGACTGGCAGTGAACGGAACTATTCAGCAGGAATCCTTCTAATATTAGAATGGACGTAAGACCCCGTTTTATGATATAATTTATGAAAAATCACAATTCAATAGGGAAATTGAATGAAGGAGAAACAAAATGAAAAGCATCCGAAAAAAAATCACCGTATGCCTGATGGCCACGGTCCTGATCGCCCTGATCGCGGTGGGATCCTCCAGCATTACTCTGAATTACCGGAGTACCCTCGCCACAGTGGATCAGATGATGAGTGAAACTGCAGTGCTGGCAGCAGAGCGGATCGAGCAGGAGCTGACCGCTTACCGGAATGTGGCCATGGACACAGGCTGTATTCCCCAGTTGTCCGATGAGACCGTGTCGGTGGAAGAAAAGCGTGCCATCATCGATGAACGGGTCAAGATGCACGGTTTCCAGCGGGGCAACATCATCGGTCTGGATGGCTACAGCATCTTTGATGGCAAAGACTACTCTGACCGGGAGTACGTAAAGCAGGCAATGCAGGGAAATGTCTATGTATCGGAACCTCTGATCAGCAAAATCACCGGAGAGCTGTCGATCATGGTGGCTGCCCCCCTCTATGCCGGCGGAAGCCACGGCTCTCAGATCATCGGGGTCGTCTATTTTGTACCGCCTGAGACCTTTTTGAATGACATTGTATCCTCAATCAAAGTCGGAGAAAGCAGCCGGGCTTACATGATCAACAAGTCCGGGGACACCATCGCTGATGTTACGCTGGATACCATCACCACGCAGAACATCGAGCAGGAAGCAGGCAGCGATGCCTCCCTGAAAGAACTGGCCTCCATCCATGCGGATATGCGTCAGGGAGCAAACGGCTTTGGAAGCTACCAAAGCTCTGACGGTCCCCGTTTTACTGCCTATGCACCTGTTGGCAGCACCGATGGATGGAGCGTTGCCGTCACCGCGCTGCAGTCCGAATATCTCTCTGATACTTATTTTGGCATGATCATCAATCTGGTGGTCATAGCTGCCTCTATTCTGGCCTCCATCGTGGTGGCTTTGAAACTGTCCAGCAATATCAGCGTACCCATGCGGGCCTGTGCTGAACGGATGAAGCTTCTGGTAGAAGGAGATTTAGATTCTCCGGTTCCCCAGACAAACGGTCAGGACGAAACGGCGGAGCTGACCCGCTCCACCGCCGAGATGGTGACCGGACTGAATACCATCATCAACGATATCGGCTATCTGCTGACGGAGATGGCAAATCAGAATTTTGATATCCAGTCCTCTCACCGGGATGCTTATGTTGGTAAATTCCAGAGTATTCTGGTATCCATGCGCACCTTGAAGATCGAGCTCAGCAATACCATGCGCCAGATTGACAACGCTGCCGGACAGGTGTCTTCCGCCAGCGGACAGGTGTCTACGGGTGCCCAGTCCTTAAGTCAGGGCTCCATCGAGCAGGCCAGTTCCGTGGAAGAGCTGGCGGCCACCATTGCCGATATCTCCAACAGCGCCAGACAGACCTCCGCTGCCGCGGAAGAAGCAGGCCAGTTTGTCGGTCAGGCCGGCGCTCAGCTCGGCATCAGTGTTGATCATGTCAAAGAGCTGAATGTGGCCATGGAAAAGATCTCCCGCTCCTCTGAAGAGATTTCCAGAATCATTGCCGCAATCGAAAGCATCGCTTTCCAGACCAATATCCTGGCACTCAACGCCGCCGTGGAGGCTGCAAGAGCCGGTACTTCCGGAAAAGGGTTTGCAGTGGTTGCCGATGAAGTGCGCAACCTTGCCTCCAAGTCTGACGAAGCAGCCAAAGCCACCAAGGAGCTGATCGAAAGCTCCATCACCGCCGTCAACGAAGGCAGTGAGGCGGTGAACAAAGTTACAGAGGCTCTGGAGCAGACCAGTATCTATGCCGGTCATGTGACCAGCAAAATGGGAATTGTGGTGGAAGCCGTGGAAAGCCAGACAACCGCCATCAATCAGGTCACGGAAGGGATTGACCAGATCTCTTCTGTGGTCCAGACCAACAGTGCCACTGCCCAGGAAAGTGCCGCCGCCAGTGAGGAGCTGTCTGCAGAAGCCGCCGGCTTAAAACAGCTGGTAGACCGCTTTACCCTGGCCAGCAATTAAATCTGACCATAAAAAACCCCTGTACGAAAGAGAACAGACGGCAAACCCATGCTTCTCTTTTTCGTACAGGGGATTTTTTTAAACCATCACCCGTTCCAGATCCGGATGCTCTCCGCCCCATCCAATCTGAGGCAGGCAGCGCAGCAGATATAAATCTTCCTGTGTGATCTCAAACGCCGGAAGTTCCAGGTTCTGACGCATTCGCTCCATGGAGGAAGCCTTCGGGACCACGGCAATCTTTTGCTGCAGCAAAAATTTTAATAAAAACTGTGCCGCCGATACCCCGTATTTTTGTGCCATTTTTTCAACCACCGGCTCTGACAGGACGCGCCTTCTTCCCAGAGGACTCCATGCCTGTACCTGAATTCCCCAGGATTTACAGTACTGCACTGCTGCTTCCTGCATATAACCCACATGCAGCTCCAGCTGGTTGACCATGGGACGGACGTCCGCCTCCTCCATCAGTGCTTCCAGATGATGGGGTAAAAAATTGCTGACTCCGATGGCCCGGACCTTTCCCTGATGATAAAATTCTTCCAGCGCCTTCCAGCTCTCCTTGTCCAGCTCTTTCCAGTTCTCTGCCTCCGGATCCGGCTTCGGCCAGTGAAGCAAAAACAGATCCAGATAGTCCGTCTGAAGACGGTTCAGAGACGCTTCAAAACTCTGCTTTGTCTTCTCATAACCCAGGTTCGTCTTCCAGACTTTGGATGTCAGAAAGATCTCTTCTCTTGGGATCTTGCTCTCCCGGACTGCCCTGCCCACATATTCCTCGTTTTCATAGGCAGCTGCCGTATCCAGCATCCGATAACCGGCATCCAGCGCCATGCGTACAATCCGCTCATCGCTTCCGTCGGTGCATTTGTAAGTTCCATATCCGATGCAGGGCATCTTCACTCCATTTTCCAATACAAAGTACTGTTCCATCTGATCCTTCCCTTCTGTTGCATGTCTTTACAAGGACAGTATAGCCTTTTTTCTCACGGATGTAAACGCCGAAAAATTATGCGGACATTCCGGAAGCAGACAGCAGAAAATTCTTTTCCTCTTTCTGTGTTATTTGTGATAAAATAGAAATACCCTCAGTGGACAAGGGACACGAAAGGAATCATAAACCGATGAAAGGATACAACGGACAGACAATGGATGGGAAAAAATTGATAGAACTGGCACTTGCGCTGGGCTTTGCCGATGCGGCAGTGATCGACACGAAGGAACTGGTGTTCGTCCCTGCCTTCCGCTCTCTCTGCGAAGAAAATCAGTGTGGGAAATATGGGGTGAACTACGCCTGCCCGCCGGACTGCGGGACCGTGGATGAGATGAAAGAACGGGTGCTGCACTGGAGACAGGCTCTGGTCATGCAGACCATGTGGGACATCGAAGATCCTCTGGACAGCTCACAGATCAAGCCGGCCAAGGCACAGCACAATCAGATGACACGCCGGCTTATAGACCAGGCAGAAGCACCAGGCCTGATGATCGGCGTCAGCGGCTGCAGCCTCTGCAATCCCTGCGCAATCACAGAGGGAAAAAGCTGCCGCTTTCCAAAGCTTTGCTATTCCTGCATGTCCGCCTACTGCATCTTTGTAAAAGAGATGGCCGAGCGCTGCCATATGGATTATGAATGCGCGCCCGGCATCACCACCTTTTTCAGTATGTACTGTTTTGATGCACGTACCACTTAAAAGCACATCTTTTTCAGCCGCCCATATACTCGTTGATCACCGCGGTCAGAGCCGGGAGGATCTGCTGCTTTCGGGAGAGCAGATTTTCCTGGAAGGTGTGCTCCTCTCCATCCTGGTCAGGGAATGCCTCCGCTGCCCAGGAAGAGCGGTTTCCTGCCGCGTAGACCACTGAGCCGTTTTCAAGGATGCTGGTAAACACCAAAACAGCCAGATCCATCTGTTTCTTCTGGGAAAAACGGTCCAGTGCACTCACAATCTCCCGCGCATCCGCCCACAGCTCCCGGGTGGACGGAACGATAACCTGGGAGATGGACAGCTTACAGGAATGAATGTCGTAGATCTTTAAATCCTGATTGACCATATCAGAAAAGCTGACATTTTCCTGGTTGGAGGTGACCGTGAACAGTTCTTCTGCAAAGTCTTCGATATCCAGATCTGCGATGGCCGCCAGGATATTGGCGGTGGCCTTGTCCCGCTCTGTGGTAGTGGGCGAGTGAAAATTCATCGTATCCGACAAAATCGCCCCCAGCAGAAGTCCTGCTAAATTGGCCGGAATCAACATCTGGTTTTCCCGGAAAATCGTGGCGATGATGGTGGCTGTGGAACCCACAATCTCGTTGCGGAAATTCACCGGCTGAGAGGTCGAAAAATCATTGATCCTGTGATGGTCAATGACCTCCAACACTTTGCCTTTCTCCACTGCGTTTACAGACTGGGAGAATTCGTTGTGGTCCACCAGGATCAGCTTTCGCTTCTTGGCATCCATAATATGATAGCGGGAAATGTATCCCACCAGCCTGTCTTCCTGGTCGACAACCGGATAGACCCGGTAGCGGCTTTTGAGCATCTTGTTTCCCACGTCTTCCGCCAGTTCATTCGTTCGAAACGCCACCAGCTTCTTCTTCATAATCCGCTCCACAGACGGTGCAAAATACAGGTAGCGGGATGTATTCATGCTGCCATGGCCGGAACGGATGATCGGACAGTGATGCTTTTTCGCAGCCTCGATGACGCACTCCTCAATCTGGTCAGACCACACGACAATCATCATCCCCGCACCAAGCTGTATAAGCCTTAACTGTGCCTCTGTGTTGGCTCCAACGATGACAATCCGGTCTTTCACACTAAAATTCTCCAGGCGATGCAGCTCTGTCATGGCGATGATACTGACTTTTCCGTTGATGAATGCCTGGTCATCGTCATAAACCATGGTGCCGCTTATGGTCTTTCGGATGTTCTCCGCAGGGGTGTGAGCCAGGATATCAATGGACATGGCCGTATCATCAAGACCAACCACTGCCAGATCCGATTTCGTCACCATCCCAAGAAGACGGTTTTCTTCGTCCACCACACCGCAATACGGATGATTGTCTTCCTGCATGACCCGCAAAGTCTCATGGATCGTCGTATCCGGTGTGATGGAAACCGGCGCATCCATGGCAATCTCGGAAAGCTTCATACGGGCATCCTGCAAAAGCGCCGGCTTTTGAAATCCAAACCGGGAAAGAAGATAACGCGTCTCCTCGTTTAATGCTCCCAGCCGGCATGGAACGGCCGGTATCCCCATGGAGCGCTTAAAAAATGCGTACGCAATCGATGATGCGATGGAATCCGTATCCGGATGCCGATGTCCGGTAATATAGACCGGGTCTTTCTTTTTCATTGTTGTAAATACCTCCTGCCAAATTGATCTGTTCTGTGATACCCCCGTATCTTCTTCTATTATAGATGGCCTGTGCCGCACTTACAAGAAGTATTTCGCATAATCCGCTTTACACGCAAAAAGACCCCGAAGCATCCCCGCTTCGAAGCCTTTTTGTCTGTTCGGATCTAAAGCATCGCTGTAATCCGTTCTTTCGGCTGATAACCTACGGAAGTATCCGCCACCTTTCCGTCCTTCATTACCACCACTGTAGGTATATTCTCAACCCGGAACATGGCGGCCAGCTCCGGTTCTTCATCCACATTGACCTTGCCTACCTTTACTTTTCCTTCGTATTCTTGCGCGATTTCCTCCACAACCGGTGCAAGCATCCGGCAGGGCGGACACCAGACTGCCCAGAAATCCAGCAGCACGGGGACCTCTGACTTGATCACTTCTGATTCAAAATTACTTTTATTAATGGTTATTTCTGCCATTTTTCTCCTCCTTAATCCTGTACTTTGTAATAAAGCATGCAGTGACAGTATCCCTCAAACCCGGGATCTTCGATCTGCTCCCGGAATTCCCGGCACATGCACTTGTATTCATCTTTTCGCTCGGTCCGGCAGGGACAGTAGCCTCCGGTCTGCTTCAGCCCTTCTTTCACGGTCCGGACAATCTCCTGGTCAGGGTTTAATGTAATTTTCATTTGTCTATACCTCCTGAAATCACTTGTGTCTGATGATTGTATCTGTACTTTACCACAAAAAGGAGGAGAAAACTGTGACCAGATCACGCTGCTGTCTTTTTTAGATCTGTCTTAACCCTTCCACGTCCCGGAGGGTGATAACTCCCCGGCTCACCTCTACCAGATTTTCTGCTATAAAACGCCGGAGCATTCTTGCCACCACTTCCCGGGCAGAATTGATCTGCCGGGCGATCTGCTCCTGGGTCATCCGGATCTTCCGGCTTCCGGTCCGGTCGTATTCCCGAATCAAAAAACCTGCAAGCCGCCGGTCAAGCCCGGCGAACAGAATCTGCTGCATGGTCCACATCACATCCGAAAAACGGGCGGTCATCAGTTCATACACAAAACATTTCGCATAGATATTTTCTTCTGTAAGCTGACGAAACGCCGCCGCACGGATCACCAGCAGATCACAGTCCTGTTCTGCCGTCATATGGGTATCAAAGGTGATCTGGCTGACCACACAGGCGGCAGACAGCACACAGGGATCTCCCTGCTCCAGACGAAAAAGCGTGATCTCCCGTCCCTCTTCGGAGAGCAGATATACCCGAATGCTGCCTTTTAATACACAGGTCATACCAAGACACATACTCCCGCTGCTATAGATCGTACTGCCCTTTTCATAATGATGAACCATCGTATGATGTATGATGTATTCTTTCTGGGATTCTTCCAGGTGCTCCCAGAATGGAAGCCCGGAAAGCAGCTCCATCTCTCTGGCTTTCTGTTCTCTTTCGTCCGCCATGTTTTTTACCTCCAGAAATTCTTCCGGCCTGATCCATCTGCCTTTCTGATTCATCATACCAGAAGAAGAGAGGCCTGTAAACAAAGACCTGAACCAGGTCTTTCAAAAGGATTCCCGTATCCCCCGCATGGCTCGAAAACTGCCGTAGAGATCCAGTAAGCCAAATCCCCAGATTTTATTTGGATAGCTGTATGTTCCAGGCCTTCTGGCTCCCCGGATCAGGAAACGCTGTACGGCAGAACCGTCCATGGTTGGCACATTCCCTTTTACGATCCCCCATTCCATCAAAAGCACCGCTGCCCCGGCGGTCAAAGCTGCCGCCGCACTGGTTCCGGTCAGCGTACTGCCCCGTCCAAAACGGTCGATAGCCGATACATTCACGGCGGGAGCCGTGATATCCGGCTTCTGATTCGCACTCCGGGTTTTTCCCCGGCTGGAATCCATCCACACACTCTCCGTACTGCCCTCATAACCCGCCACCGTCAGCACCCTGAGGGTATTGCCCGGGTCTGTCGTCGTTGTATCCGGATCCGGCCGAAGAAAATAGGTCCCGTCGCTGATGAAACCGGTCACCGGAAGCCAGATATGAAAGCTGTTTTCCAGGTCACCGGAAGAAAAGATCCGAAGCCTCCAGATACCGGGCGTGGGATCACGAAAAGACATCAATAACCGTTCGTCCCCTGACACCACCTCCGACAATTCATACTGTACATCCAGTATCGTACTTTCAAACACAAAATCAAACCGCTGCTGTTCCAGAATCCTTGGGAAAATCCGTGGTACCTGTTCTCCCGACGGAGAAGTCACCTCTGCCGCGAACATTCCTGGTGCATTGCCCCACAGATTCAGCTGGAATCCTTTCTCCTGCTCCCCCACCCGGAGTTCCACATCCAGATAACCCGGATTTTTCGGAACCACGCCGAAAAAATGATGGCCTTTATTGCCCTCATTTCCGGCAGCCACCACCACGGCCCTGCCTGCCCGGTTTCCAAAATCATCCAGATACTGTCCAAGCGCCGTGTTTCCCGTATGACCTCCGGAATTGCTTCCAAGCGCAATGCAGATGATCAGCGGAAGATTTTTTTCAAAGGCCAGCAGATCCAGATAGCGGATCGCCAGCATCATATCCGTCTCCTGATAGGCGATGCTGTCCTTTGGGATCTCCTGCAGCTGCCGGATAAAGGGCTTTGCCTGTTTTAGTTTTACAAACGCAATGGAGGCCTCCGGTGCAGCTCCGATAAAATTTTCACTCTCCACCTGGGATCCGGCTGCAATGGACGCCACCTTTGTGCCGTGCCCGTTGGGATCCGCTCCCGGAAGCGGTGTTTTTCTTTCTTCCAAAAAGCCATCGATCTCTTCCTGTGAGTAAGCACTTCCGTAAAGAAATCCCTCCGGCGGAGTTCCGCTCTGATCCGTCTGGTCCCAGAGTCCGATCACTCTGGTCTTTCCCTCCCGGGTCTGAAACACCGGAGCGTCCAAAGCAATCCCGGAGTCCAGAAATCCGATCAAAACCCCGCTTCCGCGCAGGCTCAGCGCAGGCTGATTCTGAATCGGCAGGATTCTGGTATATTCCAGACTTTCGGTATCCATCTGGGTATGGCAATTCGGAACGGCATAATCTCCGATCGGAACATTTTCTGTGTCCCTTAGAACCTCGTCCCTGCTTCTGTAAAAGACACTGAAATTCCGGTTGATATACTGCGTGCATATCCCAAACGGATGTTCAGTCTGTCCGCTTGACCGTACATCTATTTTCCATATAAAATCCAGATAATCATCTGATAATATTGCTTCTTTACAATCCATAGAGCCGCTCCAAACCATCGCTTCTTTTATAGATATGAAAAAAGCAAAAGACCTGTGAACCGTCTTTTGCTTTTTTATCATCCTTTATTTTTTCTTGCTGACCCACAAAAAATCATGGCCTGGGATCTCCACATTCACCATCTCGATCTTTTTCCCTGTCCAGAGATTGACAAATGCTCCCGGCTCCTCCATCCATGCAGTCCGCGTGTCATCAGAGAAGTTAAAAATTCCAAGGAAACGCTCCTCTTCGTTCTCCCGAAGGATACACAGGATGGAATCGTCTTTCACATCATATGTATAGACTGCGGCATCGCTTCGGAAAACCCTGCGTTTTTTCCGGATCTGCTCCAGTTTGGAAAGCCCTGTAAAAATCTGCTCCTGCAAAGTACCCTTCTCCTTGTTCTTTGCAGCCAGATACCAGGGGAATTTCCCACGGTGAAGATACCTGGAATCCTCTTTTTTCGCCGCATCCTCTTTGTATGTATAGTCGTTCACCTGCCCGATCTCATCACCGCTGTACAGCATGGGGATTCCGGACTGGGTCAGCATATAGGCATGCAGCATCAGATCCTGTCTGACCGCGGCCAAAAGCTTCTCTTCATCCTTCTCATAAAGAGCACTCTCCACACCGCACATAGACGCTGTGGTCCCGCAGAAGCGGGCGTCCTGTGTCACCGGATCATCGTTGTACAGCTCTCCTCTGCTCTCACTGCCCTCGAACCGCCCGGTAAAATACTGGTTCAAAAACCGCTTGTGGTCCACCTCTTTCATACCCCAGATTCCCAGGGTATCGTAGTCTAACCCCCAGCCGATGTCATCATGGCAGCGCAGATAATTCAGGAACAGATAATCCTTTGGCAGCCCGTTCACGATATCCATCTGTTTTTTCAAAAGCCGCACATCCCGGGTCGCCACACTGTGCCAGGTTGTCGCCATGGTTGTCACGTTATAAAGCATATGGCACTCCGGTTTTTCCACTGTTCCAAAATACGGCACCACCTTCTCCGGCTCCATGACAACTTCTCCCAGAAGCAGAACACCCGGACACACGATCTCACAGATCATGCGCATCATGCGCACAATGGTATGTACCTGCAGCAGATTCCGGCATTTGGTGCCAAGCTGCTTCCATATATAAGGCACTGCATCAATCCGGATGATATCCATTCCCTGGTTGGCAAGGTACAGGAAATTGTACATCATCTCATTGAACACCCGGGGATTCTGGTAATTCAGATCCCACTGGTAGGGATAGAAAGTGGTCATCACATAGTATCCCATCTCATCCAGATAGGTAAAATTCCCCGGAGCCGTGGTTGGAAATACCTGGGGCACCGTCCGGTCATACTCCCTTGGAATGGACGGATCCTTGTAGAAGAAGTAACGGCTCATATACTCTCCGTCTCCTTCTCTCGCCTTCTTTGCCCACTCATGATCCTCTGAAGTATGATTCATGACAAAGTCCATGCAAAGATTGATCTTCTTCTTATGGCACTCTTTTGCCAGTGCGGACAAATCTTCCATCGTCCCAAGCTCCGGCTGTACCTTCCGGAAATCCGCTACCGCATAGCCGCCGTCCGAGCGGCCTTTGGGAGATTCCAAAAAAGGCATCAAATGAATACAGTTCACATTACAGGAGGACAGATAATCCAGCTTTTTCTGCACGCCCTTCAGATTCCCTGCAAAGTTATCAATATACAGCATCATGCCCAGCATATCGTTTCCCCGGAACCACTGGGGATCCTTCTCCCGCTCCTGATCCAAAGCCACAAGCTGCGCATCCCGCTGCTGTGCATAGGTATACATCTGATCACACAGCTCTGCAAACATATCGCTGTTGTCGTACAACTCCATATAAAGCCATCGAAGCTCGTCATGATGTCTCTTTAAACGCTCCTGAAATACTGTCTTCATCTTTATGCCTCCACCATCTTAAAATACATCTGATATGCCCGGTATTCGCCGCTTTGTTCCGGCAGCGGGATCCCCGCTTCCATCAGCGCATCCGATGCGAAGATATCCCCGCTTTTCTGCTCCTGATACCATTGTCCCGGATTCAGTCCCTTCAGCCTAAGATACGTCACGGTCATATTCCCGTGAATCTCCTGCATCACCGCGCCAACTAAGACTTCCCGGCCATCCTCTGAGACAAACTCCCAGGCACCGGCTTCCTCCCGGAAAGGATCCGTCAGACGGTAATACCGTCCATTTCGTATCAAATCCTCATGCTGCAGGTATTCCCGGATCTGCTCCCGGATCTGCTCCTTCTCCACTTCCAGCAGACTTCCAAGATCCAGCTCATACCCGAAGGTACCGGCCATGGCAGTGACTCCTCTGGTGCGCAGAGGGGTCAGACGTCCGGTCTGGTGATTGGGCACCGCCGACACATGAGAACCCACGGAAGAAACCGGATAACCGAAGGAAGTCCCATACTGAATACGCACGCGATCCAGTGCATCGGTGTTGTCACTGCACCAGATCTGCGGCGTATAGTAAAGCATACCCGCGTCAAACCGGCCGCCGCCGCCGCTGCAGCCTTCCAAAAGCAGGTCCGGATATCTTCCGATCAGACGCTCCAGAAAATCATACAGTCCCAGCACATAGTCATGCAAAACTCTGCCCTGATCCGGCGTATTTCTGGAAAAACAGTCCGACAGACTTCGGTTCATATCCCATTTTACGTACTCGATCTTCCCCTGATCCAATACATTGCATACCTTCTCGTAAATATAGTCTACCACTTCTTTCCTGGAAAAGTCCAGCACAAGTTGATTTCTGGCCCGGACAGGATTGCGGCCGGGGACAGCCAGAACCCAGTCCGGATGTTCCCGGTAAAGTTCGCTGTCCTCGTTGACGCATTCCGGCTCTAACCAGATGCCAAATTTCAGGCCCAGTGCCCGGATCCGCTCCACCAGACTTCCCAGAGACTCGCCAAGCTTCTGTTCGTTGACGAACCAGTCCCCAAGACCGCTGTTGTCGTCGTCCCGCTTTCCGAACCAGCCGTCATCCATAACCAGCATCTCGATCCCCAGATCTGCCGCCTGCTTTGCCAGCTCGTAGATCGAGTCGCCGTGAAAGTCAAAATACGACGCCTCCCAGCTGTTCAAAAGCACAGGACGGTGGGCATCTTTGTATTTTCCTCTGCACAAATGTTCCCGATAACATCGGTGCAGATTATGAGACAATTTCGAAAGTCCCTGACTGCTGTATGTCAGCACAACCTCCGGGACATGGAAGACCTCCCCTGTCTCCAGCGGATAGGAGAAAAGTTCATCTGACAGACCCAGAAGTGCCCTGGTCTGGTTGAACTGGTCTTTCTCCACTTCACCTTTGAACCCCCCGCTGTACACAAAAGACATGGCATAGCAGCTTCCTGCATCCTCCGTGGTCTCATGTCCCGCAAGAATCATCATGGGGTTGTACTGATGGCTGGAAGTGCCCCTTCGGCTTCCGATGACATGCGCCCCATGTGCCACCGGAATCCTCTGAACATTCCGCTCCATTGCATGGCGTCCGTAGAAACTGATCAAATCGTATTCCCCATACAGCCAGTCCAGACAGGCCGCCTGCACCTTCTCCAGATAGATTTTTCCTCCGCCCGAGTTCCTGATGCGAGCACTCCTGGTAATAATGTCCAGATCCGACAACACCCCATATAAAAGCGTAATCTGCACTTTTGTCACCGGGTCTTCCAAATGGATCTCAAGCGTCTCTCCTCTGCCCTCATCGGCATAAACTGCCGGAAGGCCTTCTATATGATACTTTCCTTCCCGAATCTGGTGGCCGCGATAACGGAAATCACATCCATAAGAGCCGTCCGTGTTCTTTACTATCACTGCCGGGCTTCTGTAATCGCCCGTTCCCTGACAGGGCAGCTCCTGGGGGAGCGCATCCATGGAATAGGTCCGGTCTGTTCCCGCATCATATGGGTTTCCTGAAAAGCCCCGGTCGGCATAACGCAGAAGGTATTCCATATTCCCCTCTGTTCTGCGCCCATAGTAGAGATGCAGAAGAAATCCATAGCGATCCACCTTCATCTGATAGGTTGTATCCTTTGTGTGCAATATGAAAGTGTTATCTTTTTCAGAAAAAATAATACTCATGTTGCCTCCTGATAATTGGACCGGCAGACCGGCCCGTTCTCTATACAAAACGGCAGATTCGGCCATGCACAGTTTTGGGGTCTATGCATGGCCAGAATGTCTGCCTTCGTTGATTATACTGCTGAGGACCTGTTACTGTTTTTTTTGCAGCCAGTAACGATTATTTCACTGCACCGTTCACAACGCCGTTCAGAATCTGCTTCTGACAGATGATGTAGAAGACCAGAAGCGGCAGAAGTGCCAGCAGGTAAGATGCAAATGCAAGGTTATAATTGGTACCGAACTGCGTCTGGAAAGACATCTGAGCCAGCGGCAGCGTATTCATTCCGCTTCCGGACATGATGACCAGGGGAGTCATCACATCGTTCCACACACTCAGAGCCGTGATGACTGCTACCGTCGCATGCATGGGTTTCATGATCGGGAAGATAATCTTCCAGTATGTTGTCCATGTAGTTGCGCCGTCCACCCGGGCTGCCTCCTCCAAAGCCACCGGAATATTTACCAGGTAGCCCGAATACAGCATCAGGTTCATGGGCATGTAAAATACCACATAGCAGATGATAACACCGAAGATATTTGCAATACCCCACTGTGAGGTCTGCTTAACCAGAGGCATCATCAGGATTGCGAAAGGCACAAACATACCGCTGACAATATACAGATACACCAGATTGTACCATTTGCTTTTCGCTTTGTTTCTTCCGATGGCATAACCGACCATGGAATGCAGAACCACCGACAGAATCACCGTCACGCCTGTGATCAGAAGGCTGTTCCGAAGGGAGTTCCAGAAATCAGTCACACGCATGGCCTCTGCGAAGTTGGAAAAGCTCCAGGTCTTCGGCAGAGAAAGGATCCCCGAGATGCTGTTGGTCATCTCTGACGGCTGCTTGAACGCGATCACAATGGTCATGTAGAGCGGAAAGACAATCGTAATCAGCCCAAGAATCAAAAGGATCGTAACAGGCATATTATATCTTTCTTTTACTTTCAGATCATTCATTATAACTGCTCCTCCTTACTGCTTGTAAACTGAAGCTGTGCCACCGAAAATGCCACGATGATGACAAAGAATAGAACCGCGTTGGCACTCTGGAAACCGAACTGTCCGCCTGCCATACCATTGTTGTAGATCAGGAAGGAGATAGACTCGGTACTCTGTGCCGGACCGCCTTTGGTCAATGCCATGATCTGGTCAAACACCATCAAAAAGTTCTTGCCGGACAGCACCATGTTGATGCTGAAGAACGGGATGATCAGCGGGAAAGTCAGGCTTTTAAAGCGCTCCCAGCCGGTCGCTCCGTCCAGGGAACCCGCCTCATACACATCTTCCGGTACCGTAGACAGACCGGATATGTAGATGATGGTGTTCATGGCCACCGCCTGCCATGCACAGACCGCCACGATGCCGACCCATGCCCAGGTAGAGCTTGCAAGGATACTGGTCGTATTGAACAGCGCCGGAATGATGTAGGTAAAGAAATAGTTGAAGATATAACCCACAACCAGCGCGCCCAGAATATTCGGGACAAAATACATTCCTCTTAAGGTGCTTTTGAACTTGATCTTGCTGTTTAATCCCAGCGCCAGAATCAGGCTGATCACATTGGTCACGATCGTCGCTGCCACTGCCATCTTCAGGGTAAACAGATAAGACTTGCCCACACGTCCGTCCTGAAACAGATCAATATAGTTCCGAAGTCCGACCCAGTCATAGGTGCCGTATCCTCTGAAGTTCGTGAAGCTGTACATCACACCCTTGATCAAAGGCAGGGTATTAAAAGCAAAGAACAGTGCGACAACAGGAATCGTCATCAGCAGAAATGTTCTTTTTCTGTCATTTGCATGTTTCATGTCTTCTCACTCCTCTCCCTCTACTGATTGCCATTCTGCGCGTTATAGTCTTTTACCATCTGGATGATATCGCGGTTGTACCGCACCCAGTCGGAATCAAATTTTGTAAGGAATGCGTCCACATCCTGCTCGATCAGGAAAGTCTGGATCTGTGCATCTACTGCCATCTCGGACGGATAATAGTGATCCTGATAGTCCGCGATCTTTCCTTCGGTAATATATTCTGTCATACCGTCCAGATTGGGTGCCAGCGTAAAGTTTCCGGATTTACACGGAACCGCACTCTGATCATCCAGATACATCTGCAGGTTCTCATCGGCCAGCAGGAAGTTCAGTACTTCATAGGCCGCCTCTTTCTTTCCTTCGTCCTCGCAGGCTTTCGTCACGCAGAACTGCAGGTCCACGCCGGAGTTCAGGATCTGACCTTCCGGATCGCTGCTTCCCGGTGTCACGAAGGAATCAATATCCATATCCGGATTCACCGATTTGATCTGAGGCACTGCATAACTTCCGATGGCGAACATGGCAGACTCTCCGTTGGCAAACGCTGTACACGCATCGTTATAACCGTAGGCAAAAGGCCCGTCCTCTCCATAACTTACAAGTGTCTGGATCTTCTCCGCCACTTCTCTGTATTCATCAGTGAATGTAGTCTCTCCTGCGTTCACCTGCTGGCATACATCTGCCGGCGCCAGGCCGACTGCAAGCGAATTCCACGGTGCCAGACAGGTCC
>CAJTYJ010000033.1 GCA_910583895.1 uncultured Lachnospiraceae bacterium | reverse complement strand
TGCCTGCACCGGTCATCTCTCTTAACTCTTTTACCATTGCTGCTGTAATAGCCATATCTATTTCCCTCCTGTTGAATCTGTACTTATTATGCCTCTGCCTGCTCTTCCATCTCTTCGTAAGCAGCTTCTGCGTCTTCTGCCTCTCCCTGTCTTGCCTCCACAACAGCATCTGCCATCTTGGAAACGATCAGTTTAACGGCGCGGATCGCATCATCATTGCCCGGAATCACATAATCCAGTTCTTCCGGATCACAGTTGGTATCACAGATACCGATCAGCGGAATACCGAGGGTATGCGCTTCCTGCACACAGATTCTCTCTTTTTTCGGGTCTACCACAAAGATCGCATCCGGGATTCTCTTCATCTCTTTGATGCCGCCTAAGTTCTTCTGAAGCTTCTCCATCTCTTTTTTCAGAGCGATGACTTCCTTCTTCGGCAGAACGTCAAAGGTTCCGTCTTCCTGCATGGTCTCGATCTCTTTTAAGCGATTGATACGTCCCTGGATTGTCTTGAAGTTGGTCAGCATACCGCCCAGCCATCTTTCATTGACATAGAACATGCCGCAGCGCTCTGCCTCAAGAGCAATCGCATCCTGCGCCTGCTTTTTGGTTCCCACAAAGAGAATGCTTCCGCCTTCTGCCGCAATATCTGCAACTGCTTTGTAAGCTTCATCCACCTTGCCTACGGATTTCTGCAGGTCGATGATGTAGATGCCATTTCTCTCTGTGTAAATGTACTCTGCCATCTTAGGATTCCATCTTCTGGTCTGATGGCCGAAATGTACACCTGCTTCCAGTAACTGTTTCATTGAAATTACGCTCATTTTTTCTTCCTCCGTTTCGGTTTTTCTTCCGCCGGACCTTTGCTTTTTGGAGAACCCGAAAAGGGCACCGCTCCAAAAATCCGTCCGCGTGATTATTTGCGTAAGCCGCCTGCCAGAACCTACCTGCGCAAACAGCCTTGTATACTATATCACAGTCCATTTCCTCTGTCAAGCAAAAAACTTGCTATGAAGGATTTGCTGTGTGGCTTTACAAAAACTTGCTGTCACAGCTTTTTATTCCTCCACCAGACTCACTACATTCTGGCTGATCTGCTCTCCGTTTTCATCAAGCTCCCACGTAATATATCCCAGCATCGTCCCATCTGCATCATAATGCTCCTGTTTGGTCTGCGTTCCATTTTCATCATATTCATACTGGAAAAATTCCCTCAATGTCCCATCACCTGAATAGCAATTGTTTTTTATTCTATTTCCATTTCCATCATATTCAAACAATTCATTACTCAAGACGTCCCCACTTTCACTATAGTAAGTGAGTTTTATCAATTTTCCATTTTCATCATATTCATACAACTTAGTATGCATAACACTTCCATCCGGGCGATATTGCGTATTCTTTATACAATTTCCGTTTTCGTCATACTCACACAAATGCCTGCACAATACTACCATGTCATCGTCGCTGACACTTCCGCTCCAATACTGGATCTGATTCCCCTGTTCATCGTAGAGACATTCCCCATCTCCCGTCTGATTTCCGTCTGGATCTTGGGTAGTCATACAGCTTACTCTTCCCTCCTCGTAAGAATACTCTACATATCCATACAGAACTCCTTCCTCATAATAAGACATCCTCCGATCCTTTCCCTCCGAATCTGTGATCCTTCCTTCCTCGATCTTGGCGATCTTATCTGCAATCTTTTCGTCATTGCCCGTCTTTTCCAGTCCCAGGTTCAGAATTTCCAGAGCCTTCCCGTAGTCCGCCTGCCGGATATACACATCTGCCACGCCGAGGTACGCCTCTGCAGAAATCTCTGTCAGACCAAGCGCTTTCTCATAGTCTGCCAGTGCCGCAGTCAAATGTTCTTCCTTTTCGCCGCTGAGAATATAGGCATTCCCCCGGGCCGTATAAACCTCTGCCCGCTCGGGATCTGCCTCCAGCGCGGATGTAAAGGCTTTGACTGCCTCCTCATAGTTCTCCTCCTCCAGATACTTCATACCCAGATCATATAATGTCTGCCAGTCCTGTGCCACCTCTGAGCCGGCTGCCTCCTGTCCTCCTTCTGTTCCTTCAGAACCACATCCTGCCAGCAGAAAACCCGCTGTACAACTGCACAGTAATAAAATCAATATTCTCTTCTTCATCGTCTTCCTCCCATTGTTGTTCTACAGATACTTCTTTTTCCGGCCACCGACCGTTCCGCCCCCAAAGAAGCTTCCCGCTCAGTCCTTCGACTCGATCAGGATCAGAATTCCGCTCTTTATAGAGATCTCCACCTGACTCTCTGCAATCTCATTGGATACCCCCAGGCTTCCGGTTCCAAGAACCGTAAAATGATAGTCCGTCAGCGGATATTTCGCACCTTTTAAAGTCACGCCATACACATCCGCCGTGTACGGGATCAGAGAAAAATAAGTCCCGTACTGCTCCGATTTTTTGATCACCCATCGTTCTTTGATCAGGCGAATCCGGTTATGCCGGTCCAGAATCTGAGCATCTGCTCCCTTATCCAGAGCCGCATACAGTGTCTGAATATTCCCAAGCACATGGTCCAGCCTGGTGCCGGTTCCGCCTAGTATCGTGATCTTTCGGCTGCCCAGCTCCAGCGCCAGCTCCACGGCAATCTGGGTGTCCGTGGCATCCTTAACTGGATTGAACTTCCGGATCTCAATCTTTGTGTGTTCCTGATACCACTTCAGGACCTCTGGAGACAGGGTATCGAAATCGCCCACAATCCTGGTGGGCACGATCTTGTGTTCCCTGCAAAAACCGAGTCCGCCGTCTACCGCGATAATATGATCATAGTTTTTTTCCAAAAGTGAGAGGGCAAGATCGAACTCGATATTGCCCCCGCTGATAATCAATGTATGCACCGTCTACTTCCTTCCATCCATGATGACCTGGAAATCTTTTACATTCTGTTCTATATCCCCTGCAAAGATTGCAGACCCTGCCACGATCACATTGGCTCCTGCTCCCAGTACTTCGGAAAGATTTTCTTTTTTGATGCCGCCGTCCACCTCGATATCCACATTTAAGCCCCGCTCTTCCACCATCCGGCGAAGCTCTCTGATTTTCTCCGTGGATGCAGGAAGATAAGACTGTCCGCCAAACCCCGGCTCCACCGTCATCAGAAGAATCATATCCACCTGATCCAGCACATCCGAAAGCACCGCATTGGACGTACCAGGTTTTAAAGCCACACCACACTTCATACCCTTTTCCCGGATGCGGCGAAGGGTACCTTGCAGATCCTCACAGGCCTCATAATGGATGGTAAGCATATCTGCTCCGCAGTCAGCGAACTCATCCACATAGCGCTCCGGCTTTTCAATCATCAAATGAACATCCAGTACCAGATCCGTAAACTTCCGCACGGACCGAAGCACCGGCATTCCAAAAGAGATGCTTGGAACAAAAGCACCATCCATGACATCATAGTGCAGATATTGTGCACCTGCCGCTTTAACCTGCCGGATATCTTCTCCCAGATGTGTAAAATCTGCAGACAATATGGATGGTGACAGAATAAATTTCATCGTTACGAATACCTCCTTTTTTCCTTTTCCTGAAGTCCTTGAAACAGCAGGGCGTAGCTCTCATACCGCTCCCTGCTGATACGGCTTTCCTCCACCGCTTCTTTCACACTGCACCCGGGCTCCATAAGATGAAGGCAGCCCTGAAACCGACATCTGCCCTCATGCTCCCGAAATTCCGGAAAGCTATGCCTCAGATCTTCTTTACTCAGACCGGCAAGTTCCAGAGAACTGAATCCCGGCGTGTCGAACAGATAACTGTCTTCCCCGATCCGAAACAGCTCCGAGTGCCGGGTCGTATGCCTGCCGCGGTCAATCTTCTGACTGATGGCTCCTGTCTGCATGCACGCATCCGGCACCAGAAGATTAATCAGTGTGGATTTTCCCACTCCGGAAGGTCCGGCCACCGTCGTCGTATGTCCCAGCAGCCATTCTTCTAACTTTTCCGTTCCTTCCTGATACTTTGCGCTGACAAACAAAACTCTGCTTTTACAGCCGGAATAAATATCAGACAGCCTCTGAATCTCTTCATCAGAAGCCTCATCCTTCTTATTAAAACAGATGATGGTGTCAATGGACTGCTGGTCCATCATAACCAGAAACCGGTCCAGCAGAGACAGATTGGGCTTTGGCCTGGCCGCCGCAAAGACCACCAGCGCCTGATCCACATTGGCCACGGCCGGACGTATCAGCTCACAGCTGCGCGGAAGCAGACTTACAATGCTGCCCTCTTTTTTCTCCTGATCCAGAATCTCGATCTCCACCTCATCGCCTACCAGGGGCTTTCGGCCCTGATTGCGAAAGATCCCTTTTGCCCTGCATTCATAGAGACCGCTTCCTTCCACATACACATAGTAAAAGCCTGCAATCCCTTTCGTAATCCTTCCCTTCATGGCTTCAAAACTGCCTGTCAGTCCGACGGAAGACCGGTTACCGAATCTTCCTTGGGTTCCTCCGGTCTGCTGGCAGAACCGGTGCTGACATAGATCGTCACCGTCCCCTGGGGATCCACGGTCTTCGCAGGATCATAGCGGGTCACAAATCCTTCCCCCACAGAATCACTGGGTTCTGTGCCTTCCTTGATCCTTCCCTCAAAACCTGCATCCTCCAATTTTTCTCTCGCCTGTTCAAAGGTCATCCCCACACTGACAGAAGGAATCTTTACCTGCTCACGCCCTCTGCTGACACTAATGGTTACCGTGCTTCCCGGCGCCGCAAGGCTGCCCGTATCGGGACTGGTACTGACCACCAGACCTTCACTCAGCTCATCCGAATAGACATCCTTTACCGCCACCACAAAACCGTCTGCCTGCAGTTCTTTTTCTGCCCGGGTCTCTTCATGTCCGATGACGTCTGTCACTTTGACGCCGGCCGGTCCCTTACTGATTACCAGATTTACTGTTGTGCCTTTTTCCACACTGGTATTTCCAGAAGGTGTCTGAGAAATAACTATCCCGCTCTCCACCGTATCACTGTTGGCTTCTGTCACCGTCCCGGTCTTCAGCCCGGCGGCCTCCAAAGCACTCTTTGCGTTGGCTTCTGTCTGTCCTTCCACCTTCGGTACCGTAGCCTTCTGAGTTTCCTCCGGCTTCTCCGTCTGCTGTCCGGAAGAACTGCTGCCCGATCCGGAAGAGGAACCGCTTCCGGCTCCGGCTACCACCACTTCCACCGAACTTCCGACTGCCACCCGGGTTCCGGAATCAACATTTTGTTGTATAATCTGGCCCGCCGCATATTTTGTAGAGCTTTCGCTGCCCTTCAGCGTAATGCTGATCCCCAGATTGCTAAGCTCTGTCTTTGCCTCTGTCATGGTCTTGCCAAGAAGATCTGGCATGACAACCGTATTGACTTCATCGTCGTCCTCGTTTTTTTCATCTCCCGAATCCTGTTCTGTCTGCTGCCCATTTTCTTCTTTCTGATCAGACCCTCCTTTGATCCCCAGCATACGGGAAAGGAGAAAGAGCAGCACTGCAACGATGAGAATGGCCAGAGCCACTCCTGCAATGGTCATAATCCGTTCCACCGCCGGACTTAATTCTTCTTCGTCGTCCTCCTCATCCTCATCGTCTTCATAATCTTCCTCATCCTCGTCATCCTCTTCTTCCACCGGTTCTGCCCGTCTTGCAGCCCGGACTTTGGATGTGGTCTCTTTTCGCATAACCACCGTCCTGGCCTGGGAGTCCAGATCAACCATCTGCACAAAATCCCCTTCCGGATCCATCAAGGACTGTTTCAAATCTGCCAGAAGATCCTCGATATCCTGATAGCGGCGGTCCGGACTTTTTTCCATACATTTGCGGATGATCTGTTCCAGGCTGAAAGGAATCTCGCTGTTGTAGGTGGTAGGCGCAACCATCTCTTCCTGCAGATGCTTCACGGCAACAGTCACAGCCGTATCTCCGTCGAAAGGAACTCTACCGGTCACCATCTCATAAAGTACCACGCCCAGGGAGTAGATATCGCTTCTGTGATCCACATAGCCGCCCCGCGCCTGCTCCGGAGACGCATAATGGACGGAACCCATAGCCGCCGAAGTGGTGGTCTGGGAAGTGGTCGCCTTGGCGATCCCAAAATCGGTTACTTTCACCTTCCCTTCTCTGGAAATAATGATATTCTGCGGCTTGATATCCCGGTGAACAATCTGATTATTATGAGCCACTTCCAGACCTGCGGACATCTGAATCGCGATGCTGGTGGCCTCCTTAACCGTAAGGCGCCCTTTTCGCTCGATATAATTTTTCAGGGTGATCCCTTCCACCAGTTCCATGACAATATAGTAAATCCCACGCTCGTCCCCTACGTCGTAGACATTGACAATGTTTGGATGGGCAAGTCCTGCCGCCGCCTGCGCTTCTTCTTTGAATTTTTTGATGAAACCTCCGTTCTCCCGGAATTCTTCCTTTAATACTTTGACTGCAACAAAGCGGTTCAGCTTATGGTCCTTTCCCTTGAACACCTCGGCCATACCGCCGACCCCGACTTTCTCCAGGATCTCATAGCGGTCACCAACGATCATTCCAACTTTTATCATAATCCTACCTCACTGTCTGTCATACTATTTCCACCAGCACCACTGCAATATTGTCCGTTCCGCCGTTCTGATTGGCCTCGAGAATCAGCCTGCCGCCGATCTCATACAGCGTACGGTCCTTTTGAATCAGGCGGCAGAGGGTTGGATCCTCAACCATATTGCTAAGGCCGTCAGAGCACAGCAGATACCGGCTTCCCGCCTTCACCTGAAAAGAAAACAAATCCAGCTCTGCCTCCCCCTGGATCCCCAGAGCGCGTGTAATGATATTCTTATCCGGATGCAGCCTTGCCTCTTTCGGGCTTAATTCTCCTTTACGGACCAGTTCTGCCACCAGAGAATGATCCTCTGAAATCTGCCGGATCCCTTCCTGTGTTATCTCATACAGCCGGCTGTCCCCAATATTTACAGCCAATGCTTCCTGACCTAAGATACTAAGAGCCACCAGGGTAGTTCCCATCCCATAGTAATCTTCACTTTCTTTTGCTTTCTGATATAACTGAAAATTTGCATAGCGGACTGCCTTCTGAAGGATCAGCGCAGGTCTGGTATCTGTACAGCGGCAGACTGCCTCCACCACCTTTTGTACCCCATAAGAAGATGCCAGCTCTCCTGCTTTATGACCTCCCATTCCATCGGCAACAAGATAGAGATTCGGAAGATTCCCCACCGGCTGGTCGGAAGCATACACATAATCCTGATTCACTTTTCTTCTGCGTCCAATATCTGTCATCGCAACCGATGTCTGCATAGGTCTTCACCTCTCTTTTTCCATGTCCAAATAACTTCTGCGAAGCTGCCCGCAGGCGCCGTCGATATCCCGACCCATTTCTCTTCTTATTGTAACAACTATTCCTGATTTTTCAAGTTTATTTTTGAAATTCACAATCGTCTGGTGTCCGGACTGTACATAATCCCGCTCTTTGATCGGATTCACCGGAATCAGATTCACATGACAGTTCAAAGACCGAATCAGAGCGATCAGCTCTTCTGCATCTTCTTCCCCGTCGTTTACACCGCCCACCAGACTGTACTCAAAGCTGATGCGTCTCTTCGTCTGTTCAAAATAATACCGGCAGGCGTCAAGAACGTCTGAAAGCTCATAGCGGTTTGCCACCGGCATCAGCATCTTTCTTTTTTCCTGGCTGGAGGCATGCAAAGATAACGCCAGCGTAATCTGCAGCTTTTCCTCCGCCAGCTGACGCATCCTGGGCACAATTCCGCAGGTGGATACCGTCACATTTCTCTGGCTGATATGAAGGCCACCTTCACAGGTGAGCAGATTCAGGAATCGAAGCAGGGCATCATAGTTGTCCAGCGGCTCCCCGGTTCCCATGACTACCACGTTGTGTACCCGCTCTTTGGACCACTTCTGGATCTGATAGATCTGATCCAGCATTTCCGAAGGCCGAAGCCCGCGCTTTAACCCGCCCAGCGTCGAAGCACAGAACCGGCAGCCCATCCGGCAGCCTACCTGAGAAGAAATGCAGACCGAGTTGCCGTGATGATATCGCATCAGTACGCTCTCGATCACATGTCCGTCCGGAAGGCCGAACAGAAACTTACAGGTACCATCCTGCGCGGACTTCTGCACCTGTATGATTTTTAGTACCGGCAGCTCGTATTCCTGTTCCAGACGTTCTCTTAAGTCTTTGGAGAGATTGGTCATCTCCTCAAAACGATCCGCCAGCTTTTCGTGGATCCAGCCATAGATCTGCTTTGCCCGGAACTTTTTCTCCCCCAGTTTTTCCATCTCCTGCTGAAGCTCCAATAGAGTCAGAGATTTCAGGTCTATCATTTGCTTCTCTCCATTTTCGCAATATAAAATCCATCCCACAGCCCCATCCCCGGAAGCATCTGCACCTCTTTTTTCAATACAAATGGATGGCCGGCAAGAAACCATCTGGTATTCTCTTCATTTTCCTCCTTATGTACGGTACAGGTACTGTATAGAAGCGTCCCTCCAGGTTTTACATACCGGCATACGGTATCTAATATGAGACGCTGAAGGATTACCAGTTCTTTTTGCTGCTCCCGGCTTATCCGGTATTTCAGATCCCGCTTTTTCCCCAATACACCAAGACCGGAGCAGGGCAGATCCGCCAGAACCACATCTGCCCTTTGGATAGAGCCTTCATCCAAAATCGTGGCATCCATCTGCAGGGCTTTGATATTCTCTGTTCCCATACGCGCAATATTTTCCTCGATCAAGGCAACCTTTTCCAGAGTCAGATCCCTCGCCTCCACAAAACCGGTTCCCCGCATCAGTTCTGCCAGATGCAGGCTCTTTCCTCCGGGAGCCGCACAGACGTCGATGCAGTAGTCTCCGGCTTTCGGCGCTGCCAGAAGGGCTGCCTGCATGGAACTTACATCCTGTACCTGAAAAAGACCTTCCCGAAAGGAAGGGATCGCCCTCAGGTGGTCGTAATCGGAGATGGACAGAGCACAGGCTGTCCCATCCACCTCCTGTACACAGACGCCTTCCGCCTGCAGCCGTTCTTTTAACTGTTCTTTTGTGGTCTTCAAAAGGTTTGCCCGGATTGTCAGAGGTCTCTGTTTGTACTGGCCTGCAAGCATCTGAAGCGTCTTCTCTTCCCCGTACTGCTCCATCCACTGCTCTACAATCCATTTTGGAGTAGAATACCGGGTCCACAGATCCTGACAGACAATCCCGGGAAGTTCCCGGGCAATGCTGCGAAGCACTCCGTTTACAAAACCTTTCAGATTTCCAAATCCTTTCTTCCCCGTCAGTTTTACCGCCTCGTTGCAGACGGCGGAGGCAGGGATCCTGTCCATATACCGAAGCTGATAGACGGACAGTCTTAAGATCCCCCGGATCACCGGCTTTAATTTTTTCACCGGAACTTTGGAATATTGGCCGATGATATCATCCAGCTCCAGCATCCGTTCCACAGTCCCTTCCGTCAGCCTGGTCAAAAATGCCCGGTCCTGCTTGCTCAGATATTGATATTTTTCCAGCGCTCCCCGAAGAACAACATGGCTGTATCCTTTTCCCTCCGTGATCTCTAACAGAAGCTCCAAAGAGAGCGCTCTTATATTTATGGTTTTTTCAGTCACGGCTTCTGCCCCCGAACAGCAGGATCAGACGCAATAGCGACAGGATCGAAGCTGCAGCCGCCGCCACATAAGTCATAGCCGCAGCAGACAGAACCTTCCGGGTATGGGAAAGCTCCTCCTGGGACAACATGTGGGTATTTCCAAGAATATCCACTGCCCTTGCAGAAGCATTAAACTCCACCGGAAGCGTGACCAGCTGAAACAACGTCCCACAGGCAAAGCACAAAAGCCCCACCTGAATCAACGTGTAGGAGCTTCCAAGAACAAGCCCAAGCAGAAGAATCGGCAGAGCTGCTTTTGTTCCAAGACTGGCCACCGGCACGAACGCTCCGCGGAACCGAAGAGGTGCATAGCCATTTGCATCCTGGATCGCATGGCCGCACTCATGAGCCGCCACACCGATGGCCGCCACAGACGGAGAACCATAGACGCTGTCGGACAGCCGAAGCACTTTCCTTCGGGGGTCATAGTGATCCGTCAGATTGCCTCCGATATGTTCTACCTGCACATCATGGATACCCGCAGTCTGCAATATCCTCCGGGCTGCTTCCGCCCCGGTAAGCCCGGATCGGCTTAAAACACGGGCATATTTCTTGTAAGTAGAATTTACCCGTGCCGAAGCCCACAAAGACAGCGCAGCTCCGATCAATACCAGAATATAAGTTGCATCATAAAAATACATAATAGGTCCTCCATCATCTTTTACATCCTTTGGTGGATGTCTGTCCTGAACTGCTTTCTATGGTTTCTTCCTTATGATCTCTCTTGGTCTTCAAAAAAACCGATTTTTCCGGATCTTCCATATAGCTCAGCCATTGTTGAGGAAGTTCGTCGGCAAAAAGCGAAACCATTCCGCCCACAATGGCACATATGGTATCTCTGTCTCCCAGAGCCGAAACTGCCGTCCACAATGCTTCCTCTACCGAAATATAAAAATATGCGGCACACCAAAGACAAAACGGAACGGTATCCTGTGCCGTCAGCATGATTCCATTTCCAAGTACAGAAACCACAAAGTCAATACTGCTTTCTTTTTTAACAGAAGCTGCAGACAATATCTTATATTTGGTGTCACTTTCTGGTAATCGGTCTGCAACATCATGCAAAAAGGCTGCTCCCTCTTCCATATAGTACCCAAGCTTTTTATTCAGAAGCAAAGCCGACGCTGCAGCAACAGCCATTGCGCCCACGATACCTTCCATATGTGCATGTGTGACTTCCGCAGATGCCCTGGCATAGTATAATACTTTGTCTAAATCGTCTGCAAAATATGCACCTACTGGTGCAACACGCATGGCAGCGCCATTCCCCATGGAACCCATTCCGTCAAACGCTTCTGAAGCAGCATTCCGCCAATTTTGTCCTTCTTTGATGCTGCGCAAAATAGAATGTGCCGTTCCTCCATATCCCCGGTGCCAGTCCAGAGCGTAATTCTCTGCGAAAACTCTGGCCAGTGCATCCTGATCTATTTTCCCATACGTTTCCAAAATACGGTAAATCCCGATTGCCATCACCGTATCATCCGTGAAATGCCAGGGTTCCTTCAGAATCTCTCTATTTTTTATCCTTTGACATGCCGTTTCATCAGGTATAAAAAAGCTCTGCCCAAAACAGTCCCCCAACGCGGTACCATTCAATGCACGTTTCGCATATTTGATTCTATCTCCCAATTCCATCTATAAAATCACTCCTAAACCATATGTTTTTGACTGAATCAGTACATCGCTGCACGAATCTCAAAGTAAATCGTGTTCGCTGTTGTGTCTGCGAAGCGACGGCGCAGGGATGCCCACGTCCAGCTTCGCAGCCGTGCAGACGGAGCGGACCGCAAGTGCCAGTTACGCAGGAATCGTGCAGCGATGTACTCGTGTACGGTTTTCAGCCACATGACGCAGAATGAATTTTCCGTCTGCAAGGCGAAGGAGGAAGGCAATCCGGTGGCATCGTTGACCGGCAACAATGCGGCAAATGGAAATTTCAAGCAAATCATTTGGAAAAATGTAAGTGTGTCCGTACACCAGTATTCTGTTTTCATAAAGCGCACAACTTTGAAAAGAGCGCAAACAGATCTGTTTTCAGACACACGTTATCCAAGGACTGTGCCTGCATCCACAGAGCACCCTCTTAAAAATGCTTCCGTCCTCATCCGCTTTTTGCCTTCCAGCTGAAGTTCCCGGATGGAAAAAGCCTGGTCGCCTGTCTGTACAATGATCGCATCTTTGGTCACTTCCAGTATCTCACCACACACACCCTTTGATACGTCCGGCGAAAAGACTTCTCCTTCCCATATTTTTAAAGTTCTGCCCTTCCATTTGGTGTAGGCGCTGGGCCAGGGGGCCAGTCCCCGCACCAGGCGTTCGATGGAAGCTGCATCCTTGGTCCAGTCGATCACTCCCATCTGACGGGTCAGCATGGACGCATAGGGCGTCGGGGATTCCCCCTGCTGTTCGGGCACGATCGTCCCGGCTTCCAGGCCTTTCAGCGTCTCCACACAGAGTCTGGCTCCTGCTTTGCTCAGTTTTTCAAAAAGGCTCCCCCCGGTCTCCTTTTCTTCCAGAGGCACCACGGTCTTCAGCAACATATCTCCCGTATCCAGACCTTCATCCATCTGCATGGTGGTCACACCGGATTCCTTTTCCCCGTCAATGACCGCCCACTGGATCGGTGCAGCTCCCCGGTATTTTGGAAGCAAAGAGCCATGTACATTGATACATCCATAGCGTTTCATCCGCAAAATCTCCCCGGGGATCAGCTGGCCGAAAGCCACTACCACCATCACATCCGCCTCTACCCCTTCCAAATACCGGACAGACTCCTCATCCCGGATCTTCTTCGGCTGATACACCGGCAGATCATGTGAAAGCGCCGCTTCTTTTACTGCAGAATACTGCATGGCATGTCCCCGGCCCTTTGGTTTATCCGGCTGGGTCACCACCAGATTGATCCGGTGTCCGGCTTCTAACAAAGCTTCCAGAGTTCCCACCGCAAAATCCGGCGTTCCCATGAAAATAATATTCATATACTGCTATTCCTCCTCGTCTTCCATGACCACATCCCGGAGTTCGCCTTCCACAAGGTCCACATAAAGCTTCCCGTCCAAGTGGTCGCATTCATGACAGATCGCCCGGGCGAGAAGCTCGGTGCCATCCAGCTCATAATACTCCTCGTCCTCATCCATAAAACGGACCGTCACTTCATTGGGACGTGTCACCTGACCTGCCTTTCCCGGCACACTCAGACACCCCTCATCTCCGGTCTGCGTTCCTTCCCTGCGGACAATCCTTGGATTGATCATAACCAGGGGACCATCTCCCACATCGATCACCACAACCCTCTTCAGGACCCCCACCTGAGGCGCCGCCAGCCCCACGCCCTCCTTTTCATACATTGTCTCCAGCATGTCATCAATCAATGTCCGGATCTTCGGTGTGATCTCCTTTACCTCTTTGCTTGTTTTTTGGAGAATCGGATCTCCCTCCAGTCTCACATTTCGTATTGCCATTTCTTCCTCCTATTAAAAATCGCTGCGCGACAGCACTAAAGGGTAAAGCTGCTTCGATACACCGGTATTGAGTGAAACTTTTATTCGAAAAAACACTCATAAAAGTTCCTCTCGTGCGCCTTTACAGCTTTACCGTCCAGCAGAAATTTTTTCTAATAAATACGGGCTTTTTCATTAAAATGCATTTAATGGATTATAATCAAACTGTATGTAGATCTTTGTCCATACGGTATCTTTTTCCAGTTCTTCTTCGAGCTTTTTTTTCACCTGCAGAAGCACCGCTTCTTCTTCATGTTTTAAATAAATCACTTTCCGGTACTGATCCTGCTTTCTGGACAAAGCGGCTGCAGCCGGACCGATCACCACCAGACCTTTGGTAGAAAATCCCCGGAGCATCTCTCCCATACGCTCTGCACAGTCTGTCAGGACCTCGTCTTTGGGACCGGACAGGTAGATTCCAAGCAAAAAAGCAGCCGGCGGATATTTTAAGAGCCTGCGATAGATCATCTCCTGATGAAAAAAGGCCTCATAGTCCTGTCTGGCAGCAGTCTGGATGCTGTAGTGATCCGGCACATACGTCTGAATCACCGCCTCTCCCGCCTGATCCCCTCTGCCTGCCCGGCCCACAGCCTGGGTCAGAAGCTGGAAGGTGCGCTCTGAAGCCCGGTAATCCGAAGCATGCAAGGACAGATCCGCCGCCAGCACTCCCACCAGGGTCACCCCCGGGAAGTCATGCCCTTTCACAATCATCTGCGTGCCCACCAGCACATCTGCTTCCCTTCTCCCAAAAGCACTCAGAATCTGCTCATAACTTTCCTTGGTCCGGGTTGTATCATAATCCATCCGAAGTACCCGGGCCCGGGGGAAAAGTTTTTTTACCTCCCGTTCGATCTGCTGAGTCCCCGCCCGAAAGCCGCTGATATACCGGGAGCCGCAGACGGGACATACTTGTGGCATATCTGTTTCATACCCACAGTAGTGACACTTCAGACTTCCCCCTTCATGCAGAGAAAGCGTCACATCACAGTGGGGACACCGGATGGCCTTTCCGCAGGAACGGCAGGACACAAATCCGGACAGCCCCCGGCGGTTTAAAAAAAGCATCATCTGCTGCCCCTGCTGCAGCCGCTTTTGCATGGCATCTTTTAACTTCCGGCTGAAAATACTCCGGTTCCCCTCTTTTAATTCTGTCCTCAGATCTACAATATGCACCAGGGGCAGCACTGCCTCCCTGACCCGCCTGGTCAGACGGTACAGACCATAAGTCCCCTCTGCAGCATGCTGATAGCTCTCCACAGACGGTGTCGCACTGCCCAGGACCACGGAGGCACCACACAGATTTCCCCGGAAAACCGCCGCTTCTCTGGCATGATACCGGGGTACTGTCTCACTTTTATAAGAACTTTCATGTTCCTCATCCAGGATGATCATGCCAATCCGGGAAAAGGGAGCAAATAATGCGGATCTGGGACCGATGATCACATCAATATCCCCATCCTTGGCCCGAAGAAACTGATCGTACCGCTCGCCCTCCGACAGGCGGGAATGCATCACTGACACCCGGTCTCCGAATCGTTCATGGAACCGGCGGACCGTCTGAAACGTCAGAGCAATCTCCGGAATCAGGACCACCGCCTGCTTTCTTTCCCCGATGACCCGGGCGATCAGTTCCATGTACACTTCCGTCTTGCCGCTTCCGGTTACCCCGTGAAGCAGATACGTTTTTCGGACCCCTTTTTCATAATCCGTCCAGATCCCTTCCACTGCCAGTCTCTGCTCTTCATTCAAAACCGTCTTCTGCTCTTTTTTCTCAAAATGACCGGCAAAAGGATTGCGGTAGAGCTGTTCTGACTCCACCCGAAGAATGCCGTCCGCTTCCAGCCCGCGGATCACCGCTGCTGAAAGCTTAAGCTGCCCTGCTGCCTTCTGACAGTCCAGGACCTCTTCCTCCAAAAGCGCCTCTAAAAGCCGCGCCTTTGCCCGGAAGTTCTTGCTTTTGTAATGTTCCAGAAGATGTGCTCCTTCCGAAAGGGAAATGCAGCGCACCAGTTTCTTTTTCTGTTTCTGCCTTGTTTTTTGCTTGACCGGAAGGACCGTCTTAAGGGCATGATTCATAGTAGAGCCGTACCGCTCTTTCATCCAGGCCGCCAGAGCAATCAGCTGAGACTCCGCCCTTACGCTGCCCTCCACGATTCCAAAAAGTTCTTTGATCTTCTCCGGCGGATAATCCGGCTCTTGGGCAAAACCGACCGCATAGCCCCTGGTCAGCCGGTTGCCTCTGCCAAAAGGAATCTCCACCTGCATCCCCACCTTCAGGCTGTTCTTCAGTCTTTCCGGGATCCGGTACTGAAATACCCGATCCACTTTCTCATGGGAAATGTCCACGATTACATTGACAAATTCCATCGTTTAAGCCAATTCCTCCAGCACCTGCCGGATCAGGTCTCTTTCGTCCATAGGATACTTTTTCCCCTTAATCTCCTGATAATCCTCATGCCCTTTTCCGGCCAGAACGATCACATCGCCCTTCTGTCCGTTCTCAATGGCATAGCGGATTGCTTCTTTGCGGTCGATGATCTCCACAAACGCGCCGTCCGTCCTGGCCATCCCGACCTTGATATCATCCAGGATCGCCTGAGGTTCCTCAAATCTTGGATTATCCGATGTGATCACCGTCAGGTCTGCCAGCCTTCCGGACACCTCTCCCATCTCATAGCGGCGAAGCCTGGAGCGATTGCCCCCGCAGCCAAAGACACAGATCAGCCGCTTTGGATGATACTCCTTCAGTGTCAGCAGCAGACTTTCCAGACTCATGGCATTGTGCGCATAATCGATCATCAGCGTAAAATCCTCCGACACCTTGATCATCTCAATGCGCCCTTTGGTCTTCACCACTTTAAGCGCCTCTTTCAGGTCTGCCTGCGAAACCTGAAAATGCTCACAAACGGCAATGGCCACCAGCGAATTGTAGACACTGAACGTCCCCGGCAGGTCAATCTCCACATCCAGATCCATCTTGCCGGAAATATGATAGCTGACCCCAAGATACCCCGGCCTGCCGATCAGCTCCACCTGAGACGCCCGGTAATCGGCTTTTTCTGAAAATCCAATGGTCTCCAAAGCACATGTGTGCCCTTTAAGCACCTTTTCAAAATGTGTATCATCCACATTGGCTATACCGATCCGGCACTGACGGAACAAAAGTCCCTTGCATGCCGCATACTCCTCGAAACTGGCATGCTCGTTAGGTCCGATGTGATCCGGCGCCAGGTTGGTAAAAATTCCGATTTCAAAGGGAATCCCTGCAGTCCGGTGCATCATAAGTCCCTGAGAAGACACTTCCATCACACAGACCTGGCATCCTGCTTCCACCATCTGCGCAAAATATTCCTGTACCATATAAGATTCCGGCGTGGTATTGTTCGCCGGAATACGCTTTTCTCCGATGATGGTCTCAATGGTTCCCATCAGTCCCACTTTATATCCGGCATGTTCCAGGATTTCTCTCACCATAAACGTGGTTGTGGTCTTTCCCTTGGTGCCGGTAATGCCGATCACCTTCAGCTTCCTGGCCGGATGATCAAAATAGGCAGCCGACAGAAGTGCCAGCGCACAGCGGGTATCCGGTACCAGCACAAGTGTGACCCCTTCCGGCACTTCCACGCTCCGCTCCGCCACAATGACCCGGGCGCCTTTATTTACCACCTCTTCTGTATGCTCATGACTGTCATAAACCGCCCCTTTGATGCAGACGAACATACAGTCCTTTGTCACTTTCCTGGAATCGTAGACAAGCGCGCTGATCTCCCCTTCCACGGTCCCTTTGATCACCTGCCCGTCCAGATGTTCCAATAATCCGGAAACTGCTTTCATGAAGGTCCTCCTTCTATACATGTTTACTGTGCCCGTTGTTACCATTCCACTACCTGCCCCTGGCCAGCCTTTCGCAGGCATCCCCTCCGTCGGTACCTGACCAGAAACCTGCACCCGCAAAATCCTTCGCAAGCTTGGTCCAAAGCCTGAACCATGTTCTCCTGCAGCCATGGCACGGTTTGGATGTGAAAAGTAACTTGCGTGTTACGGTTCACACCATGGCCAATCACTCCGCTGATTCATCATGAGCTGGTACCGTTATGGAGTCAAAGCGTATGCCCATGCCCCATCGCCGCAGGCGATTTCCAATGGGCATATGCAGCTGCGGTCACAGGGTACCTGTGAACAGTAACACTTACGTTTTCAGTGTAGTATAACACATTTGAACCAGTCTTGCAATTTTACATTGACAACATTATAATAGATCATAAAACAGACGGAAAGGACAGAAAAAAATGTTGCCGGCAAGAGAACAGGCCGAAGCAATCCTGCAGGAAGCAGAAACATGCAGCCCGGGTCCCTGGGGAATCACAGCCGTGTAGCTGCTCACGTTCAATCATCTGGCAATGTCGGATTATATCGGATGCCAATGACTGATTTGCCTGCAGCCCGTCTTTTGAAAAGGAGAAGACTGAAAATGAATAAAAAAAGAATTGTCGTAGCACTGGGACACAAAGCGCTGGGAACTACATTTCCAGAGCAGAAATCCGCAGTCAAAGCTGCTGCCAAAGCCATTGCCGATCTGGCCGAACAGGACTGCCGCATTGTGATCTCCCACAGCAATGCACCGCAGATCGGCATGATCCACACTGCCATGAATGAGTTCGGAAAACAGCACCCGGACTACACCTTCGCACCCATGTCCGTCTGCTCCGCCATGAGCCAGGGCTACATCGGCTATGACCTGCAAAACGCCATCCGGGAAGAGCTGCTAAGCCGCGGGATCCACACCCCCGTCACGACCGTTCTCACTCAGGTGGTCGTCAACCCCTATGACGATTCTTTTTATAAACCGGTAAAAGTGATCGGACGGGTAATGACCGGGGAAGAAGCAAGAGCCGAAGAAGAAAAAGGCAACCATGTAACCAGAACGAACAAAGGTTACCAAAGAATCGTCTCCGCTCCAAAGCCCGAAGACATTGTGGAAATCGATGCCATCCGCACGCTGTCTGACGCCGGACATATCGTCATCGCCTGCGGAGGCGGCGGGATCCCGGTCCTGAAGCAGGGACACCGGCTCAAAGGTGCCAGCGCCATCATCGAAAAGGACCTGGCCAGCGGAAAACTGGCAGAACTTCTGAATGCCGACATGCTCTTACTGCTGACCGGTGAACAATGTCTGTATCTGAACTACGGGAAAGAAAACAGGGAACCGCTGACCGATCTGCCTGCTGACAAAGCCCGTTCCTATATCGCAGAAGGGCAGTTTGCAGAAACATCCATCCTTCCCAAGGTCGTGGCTGCCGTCTCCTTCGTCTCTGTCAAACCGGATGGCACTGCAGTCATCGCAGACTTGGATGACGCAAAAAATGCCTTCCTGCAACAGGCCGGCACCATGATTCATTCCTGACTGCTAATGTACTGACAAAAGGGGTGCACATTTTCCGGCACCCCTTTTGTGTTAGTATGATCCTGTACTAATTCCAGTCTTTCATAATCTCCAGGAGTTCGCTTTCATAATCCCCGGTCAGCTCCTCCATGCCGCCCCCATGACGGACATTGGTCTCCACACCCCATTCATCGTCATAAAATTCCCAGATATGGTAGGAGACTCCCCGGTATTCAAAATCAATGCTGATACAGCCGTCCTCCTGACATTGCCTGTAATTCCATCCTCGTCTTTGAATCATTGCAAGGACATCTTCCAGATGTTTTTTCTCTTTCATTTATAAACGCTCCATTCTTCTTCTGACCAGACATACGCCATGCCATTTTCCGTCACGTCTTCCAGCACAGCGTCATCCTCGTCCTCATCCTCCTCGCATTGGCTCAGCATAAACGGAATTCCCGCTGCCGCCACCAGGGTCATAAAAAGTGCAATGCTCACCATGATCAGAACTTTTCCCCTTTTGGACGGACATCTGTCACACAGATATTTTGCCGCCACCACCAGCAGCAGAATCGCCACATACCAAAGATAGATGGTCGCCACCGTCAGCAACAGCGCCGCAAGCCCGCACAGAAGAAGCCTCTGCAGCGATTCCCAGCCCGCCGCCCTGGTACATAAGGGGACTGATACCCTGCAGCAGATCATCAGGCAGGCAGCCGCATAAGCAAGAAAAATCAGCAGAAACACCAGACTGTTCACTTCCGAAAACATGTACATCCTCTCTTTGACCTGCATCTTCTCCATATTATATGGAATCGCATCACCAAAAAATGCTTCTTTTTCCCCATCGTCTGTGAATATTCCGGATATGTTCTCTTTTTTCTTTTCTGCTTACCCGGGTATACGGATACAAGCTTTGATAAAGCCGCTCCACGTCCCTTTTCTCCAGCGTACCCGGCTGTCTTTTTGCAAACCTTCTGACGGCACGTCTAAGCCCTTTCCAGTTGGTCACCTGACAATCCGGATCCTTCACCGCCATTTTTTCCAGCACACAGCGGTCGGAAAAAACAACCAGCGAGTACACCGGAGTCTCTTTCCCCAAACCCATGAGTTTTCTCACCCGGATTACATGCGACCGGTTCTGGCGCAGCGGATTTAAAAAAGAGGTTTTCTTCTTCAATAACTGCGTCCAGTTCTGGTCCGTCTCCCGGCCGCAGATCCGGCCGCTGTAATTCTTGCTCTCAAATACATAAATCCCGCTGTGATGTATCATAAGCACATCGATTTCCGTCGTTCCGCCGTCCTCCCTGGGAAGATAGCAGTTGAACAAAAATCTTGCGCCGCCCTGCTCATAAAAAGCCAGCTTTTTAAAAATCTGATATTCTCCGAACCTTCCTTTGTCCTTCATGGTAAGTTCGTATGCATTTCTTGTAATCCGATAATAGGAAGATCTCTTGTACCGCCTCCTCCTGTCCGAAAACCACAGACAGATCAGCGACAATACTGCCGCTGTCAGAACCGATCTGACTTCCATCCCCTAATCTACCTTTCCTCTTTCGTAAAAAATTATGCTTCTCAGGATGCATTTTCCGGTAACATAAACAAGTCTGCTCTTTTTCTTTCCGGCATGCAGGCAGGACATCGTCTGCGGATCTGAGAAATCAAAGACCCCGCTGCAAGCAACGGGTTATCAAACTTGCAGCGCTGCAGAGCAGCGGGGTATTTGACCCTCGCGGCAGTCGCCAAATGTCTGCAAGCAGCCACTTGGCTCGTTGCTCGCGGGAATAAAAGTACTTGCTTTTTTTCTTCTGTACGCTATGATAAAAATAGAAATCACAGACACAGGATGAGGTATCCCCATGAACAGACGAAATTATCAAAAAGAACTGGAACAACTCCTGAAAGAACTGCCGGCAGACCAGCCGGCTCCCACGCTCTTTCTCCACTCCTGCTGTGCTCCCTGCAGCAGCTACGTGCTGGAATATCTGTCCGGATATTTTCGGATCACTGTCTTTTATTACAATCCCAACATCTATCCGGAATCGGAATACCATGCCAGAGCCGAAGAACAGAAGCGTTTTGTCCGGACACTTCCTTGCAGATATCCGGTGAAATACACAGAAGGAGCTTACCTTCCGGACGACTTCTACCACTGCGTCAAAGGCATGGAACAGATTCCGGAAGGAGGGGTGCGCTGTTTTGCCTGCTATCGGCTCCGGCTTACCGAAACGGCCCGGCTGGCAAAAGAACAAGGCTTTGATTATTTTGCCAGCACCTTATCCATCAGTCCGCTGAAAAATGCAGAAAAACTCAATGAGATCGGAGAGCAGCTCGCTGATCTTTATCAGGTCCGCTGGCTCCCCAATGATTTCAAAAAGAAAAACGGCTTCAAACGTTCCACGGAGCTGTCAAAGGAATACGGCATGTACCGGCAGGACTACTGCGGATGTGTCTTTTCCCGGAAAGAACGGCATCCGGACTGATGCGGTTTTCCCATAACCTGCACGCCTAAGGACCACTTATCTCGCCGGAACGATCTCCAGCCAGTATCCGTCCGGATCCTGGATAAAATAGATCCCCATGGACGGATTTTCAAAGCAGATGCATCCCATCTCCTTGTGGAGCGCGTAGGCTTTGTCGTAATCATCCACCCGGAATGCCAGATGAAATTCGCAGTCGCCCAGATTATAAGGGCGGTCCATGTCCCGAAGCCAGGTCAGCTCCAGCTCAAAATCACTCTCTTCGTTTTTCAGATAGACGATGATAAAAGAACCGTCCTCTGCGTGATGCCGGCGGCATTCCTTCAGGCCCAGAGCCTTATCATAAAAATCCAGGGATTTTTCAAGGTCTGCCACATTATAATTTTCATGAATCATCTGAAATTTCATATCATTTTCTCCTTTTCTTTCTGGTCCTGTCTGGTTTTTATTCCCGCGAGCAACGAGCCAAGTGGCTGCTTGCAGACATTTGGCGACTGCCGCGAGGGTCAAATACCCCGCTGCTCTGCAGCGCTGCAAGTTTGATACCCCGTTGCTTGCAGCGGGGTATTTGATTTTACCGGATCCGGTCCGGAAATCCGACTTTTCTCTGCACCTTCCGAAGGGTCTTTGCCGCCACATAGCCTGCTTTTTCTGCGTTGGCCTTGATGATGCCGTCGATATAAGATTTATCCTTGCTAAGCTCCGCATGGCGGCTCTGCAGGGGTTTTAAGATGCTGACCACAGCCTCGCCTACCGCCATCTTGAATTCGCCGTAGCCTCTGCCGTCAAACTCTTTTACCACCTCCTGAGGCGTTCTGCCGGTACAGGCACTGTAGATATCGATCAGGTTCTTAATTCCCGGCTGTTCGTCCCGGTAGAGTATCTGAGCCTCGGAATCGGTCACGGCCCGTTTGCATTTGCGCATGATGGTATCCGGATCATCCATCAGATAAATGGAGGCGTTGGGATTCTCGTCAGATTTGGACATCTTTTTCGACGGATCCTGAAGGCTCATGATCTTAGCGCCCACTTTTCCAATATAGGCTTCCGGAACCGTAAATACATCCCCATAGACTCCGTTGAACCGCTGCGCCACATTGCGGGTCAGCTCTAAGTGCTGCATCTGGTCGATCCCCACCGGCACCACGTCGGCCTGGTAGAGCAGAATATCCGCTGCCATCAGAACCGGATAAGTGAACAGTCCTGCATTGATATTGTCCGCATGCTTTGCCGCTTTATCCTTGAACTGGGTCATCCGGTTCAGCTCTCCCATATAGGTAAAGCAGTTCAAAATCCAGGCCAGTTCCGCGTGCCCGGATACGTGGGACTGGTAATAGATACAGTTTTTCTCCGGGTCCAGTCCTGCTGCAATATAAATCATCAGAAGGCTGCGGGCCCGCTGCCGGAGCACGGAAGGATCCTGGCGTACCGTGATGGAATGCATATCCACCACGCTGTAAAAGCACTCATACTCTTCGCACAGATTCACCCAGTTTTTCAAAGCCCCAAGATAATTTCCCAGAGTCAGACTGCCGGTTGCCTGCATACCGCTGAACAACACTTTTTTCTCGTTTATCATACATATATCTCCTATCATTTTGCATCCGCCGAACGGATACTGTTTTAAATGCTTAACAAATTGCACGCAATTCGGAAGTAGATGATCAGGCTGCAGGCGTCCACAATCGTGGAGATCAAAGGCGCTGCCATGATCGCCGGGTCCAGATTCAGAAGCTTGGCCGCAATGGGAAGCGTGCAGCCGATGCTTTTTGCCATGATGACTGTAATATACAGGCTTAAGACCACCGTCAGACATACCATAGGCTGTCCCGGATACATCAGCATCAGACGGATATAGTTCAGTGCCCCCAGAATAAGTCCCACCAGAAGCGCCACCCGGATCTCCTTCCAGATGACCCGAAGGGTGTCTCTTGGTTCCACCTCACCGATCGCCATGCACCGGATGATCATGGTACTGGACTGGCTCCCTGCATTTCCCCCGGTTCCGGTCAGCATCGGTACAAAGCTGACCAGAAGCGGCAGCGCCGCAAACGCCTGCTCATAATGGGTCAGAATACTGCCGGTAATCATGGAACTCAGCATCAGCACCGTCAGCCACACGATCCGGTTCTTGGCAAGCTCCAAAATGCTGGTCTTCAGATACGGCTTATCGCTGGGAAGCATGGCCGCCATCTTCTCGAAGTCCTCGGTAGCCTCTTCTTCCATGACATCCACAATGTCGTCAACCGTGACGATTCCTACCAGCCGCTCTTCATGGTCCACCACCGGAAGGCAAAGCAGATCATACTTGTTGAACAGATCGATCACTTCTTCCTGATCCTCGGTGGTCACCGTCTTAATGATATTGGTGTCCATGATCTCCTCGATCCGGGTCTCGTAGGGATTCATCAAAAGGTCCTTGATGGTCACAACCCCCTCAAGATGCCGTCCCCCGTCCATGACAAAACAGGTGTAGATGGTCTCTTTGTCCACACCATGCGCGCGGATATAGGAAAAAGCCTGCTCCACATTCATATATTTTTTCAGGCCGATATACTCAGCAGTCATGATGCTGCCGGCACTGTTGTCCGGGTACTGCAGGAACTGGTTGATGATCTGCCGGGTCTCCGGCGTCGTATTGCGCATGACTCTTTTGACGACGGTGGCCGGCAGCTCTTCCAGCATGTCCACTGCATCATCCACAAACAGATCTTCCACGATCTTGTGAATCTCCGCGTCCGTGATGCTGTTGATGATATGCTCCTGGATATCCGGATCCAGACAGGCGAATACATCCGCCGCCAGCTCCTTGGGCAGCATTCGGAAAATCAGAATCTTTCGATTTTCATCCAATTCCTCCATAAATTCTGCGATATCCGCTTCGTTCATCTCTGCCAGCCGTATACGAAGGGCTCGGAAACGGTGTTCCTCTACATACTGCAGCAACTCTTCCAGATTATATTGTTCCACTGCACATCCCTCCGTTCCCGTAAAAATATAAGAGCCCGGTTCCAAAACTTCCGAACTCTTTGTTACTGTCTGCGCTGGATACAGTAACCTCTGCAAATCCACCAAAAAATTCATTTGACGAATGGGATTTGCTCACTCCTGAATCATTTTCTTACAGACTTTGCAGTGCATGCAAAATCCTTTGTGAACCGTAAGCCAACGTTCCACTTTTATCTTTAATTTTAGCTTTCTTCCTTGCCTTTGTCAACAAACTTTGCTATTATGATACATAATCATTGCTGTTCACACCATGGCGAATCACTCCGCTGATTCGTCATGGACCAGTACCGTTAGGGAGTCAACGCATATGCTCCATTGCCGCAGGCGATTTCCAATGGACATATGCGGTTACGTTCACAGGGTACCCGGGAGCAGTCACACATCATCAAATGGGCAGGAGGTATTGTTACCATGGAAAAAATCACAAGCTTCACCATAGACCATATCCGTCTGATTCCCGGCGTCTATGTATCCCGCAAAGATCCGGTGGGAGACACGGTCGTCACTACTTTTGACATCCGTATGACCAGCCCCAACGATGAACCGGTCATGAACACGGCAGAAATCCACGCCATCGAGCATCTGGGTGCAACGTTTCTTAGGAATCATCCAGTCTTTGGTCCCAAAATCGTATACTTTGGACCCATGGGCTGCCGAACCGGTTTTTATCTGCTGCTGACCGGGGACTATGAATCCGCCGATATCGTCAGCCTGATGGTTGAGATGTATGAGTTTATCCGGGATTTCGAGGGCGAAGTTCCAGGTGCCAGCCCAAAGGACTGCGGCAATTATCTGGATATCAATCTGCCCATGGCCAAATGGCTGGCAAAGCGTTACCTGGATGAAGTGCTCACGGACATTTCAAAAGACCGGCTGGTCTATCCCAAGTAAATATTCCCTTTTCCTCCGCGGGCAGCATTTTGTCCACGGTTCCGGACAGAAAAGCCGCCGGATGCAGCATACTCTATGCGCATCCGGCGGCTTATTTTTCAGGATATTCCGGACCATTTTGGGTCCGCACTAACGGCTTTTTACAGCCACGCTTTTACTTTCTCATAGATGCTCTTTGCATCCAGGCCGTATTTTTCAATCAGAGCTTTCGCCGGACCGGACTCTCCAAAGGTATCCATCACGCCAATGCGAAGCATCTTCGTGGGCGCCTGCTCAGAGAGAACTTCCGCTACCGCGCCACCTAAGCCGCCGATGACGGAGTGCTCTTCCACCGTGACTACTTTCTGGGTTTTCTTCGCAGAGGCCACCACCAGCTCGGCATCCAGCGGTTTGATGGTATGGATGTTGATCACTTCCGCCGAGATTCCGTCTGCCTCCAAAAGCTTTGCTGCCTCCAGGCTCTCCGATACTTCCAGGCCAGTGGCAATGATCGTCACATCTTTTCCTTCCTTCATGGTGATGCCTTTGCCGATCTCAAACTGATAGGTAGCCGGATCGTTGATCACCGGAACTGCCAGACGGCCGAACCGAAGATAAACCGGGCCCTCGTACTCGATGGCTGCCTTCACCGCTGCTTTTGCTTCCACATCATCCGCCGGATTCAGCACGACCATCCCCGGAATCGTCCGCATCAGGGCAATGTCCTCATTACACTGGTGGGATGCACCGTCTTCACCCACAGAGATTCCCGCGTGAGTCGCACCGATCTTTACATTAAGATGAGGATATCCCACAGAGTTGCGGACCTGCTCAAACGCCCGTCCTGCCGCAAACATGGCAAAAGTGGACGCGAAAGGAATCTTGCCCGCTGTGGCAAGTCCTGCTGCCACACCTACCATATTGCCCTCTGCGATGCCGCAGTCAATATGACGGTCCGGAAATGCCTTTTGAAATACGCTCGTCTTCGTCGCTCCTGCCAGATCCGCATCCAGAACGACCAGATTCGGATACTTTGCTCCGAACTCTGCCAAAGCATTACCGTAGCTCTCTCTTGTTGCAATCTTCTTTACTTCTGACATAATGCTTCACCTGCTTTCTCTAAATCTTTCATCGCGATCTCATACTGCTCATCGTTGGGCGCTGCACCATGCCAGGACGCCTGATTCTCCATAAAGGAAACGCCTTTTCCTTTTACCGTCTTCGCAATAATCGCAACCGGCTTGCCTGTTACCGTCTTTGCCTCATCAAAAGCTGCCCTGAGCTGATCCATATCGTTGCCGTCAGCCACATTGATCACATGGAAATTAAAGGCCTCAAACTTTTTATCAATGGGATACGGAGAGTTTACATCCTCGATCTTTCCGTCGATCTGCAGACCGTTGTTGTCCACGATCACCACCAGGTTGTCCAGCTTTCTGTGGCCTGCCAGCATAGAAGCCTCCCATACCTGGCCTTCCTGAATCTCGCCGTCACCAAGCAGCGTGAAAACACGATAGGACTGATTGTCCAGTTTTCCGGCAATCGCCATACCGACTGCCGCGGAGATACCCTGTCCCAGAGAACCGGAAGACATGTCGATCCCCGGAATGTGCTGCATACAGGGATGTCCCTGAAGATGGGAACCCACGTGGCGGAGAGTCACCAGCTCTTCCACCGGGAAATAACCTCTGTGAGCCATGGCACTGTAATATCCAGGAGCGGTATGTCCTTTGGACAGGACAAAACGGTCTCTGTTCGGATCCTTCGGGTTCTTCGGGTCAATATTTAATTCTTCAAAATACAAATAAGTAAAAATGTCTGCAGCCGACAAAGATCCGCCCGGATGCCCTGCTTTTGCACTGTGTACAGCAGTCACCACACCCTTACGGACTTCATTGGCCATTTTCTGTAATTCTAGAGTCTGCATGATTCTCTCCCTTTCTGTGACAGATTTATATAACTACTATAGTACCATAAATCTGACAATTTTCAAGGCATCCTGGCGGAATTTTCTGATAAATATCACCGGATGCTGAGCCGATTTGGAAGGTTGTCCGGTCAACTTAACCCCTTAAGTCCGGATGCTTCCCGCAAAATCTGCCCAAACTGCGTACCGCAGTGCTTGATCTCGGTCAGCACCAGATCAATCCCTTTTTCGGTCTGATACCAGTTGTCTTTGCAGATTCCCTTGGTGACCACCGGACAGACCAGAATCCTGGCTTCCGGAAAACAGACCTGGTAGTAAAGGCTGGCCCTCCTGGCATGATAAGCCTGGCAGCACAGAATCGCCTTTTTGACAGAAAGCCCCGCCCGATCCGTCACCTCCCGGGAACGAAGCGCATTTTCGTAGGTAAACGTGGCCTCCTCCTCTCTCCAAATCTTGTCCTCTGGAACTCCCTCTTCCATCAAAATATGCTGAAAATATTCCCACTCTGTCCGATAAGCAGGATTTCCGGTAAACTGTCCTTCCAGTTTTGCATATTTGCCCGAAGGAAGAATCACCGGGGCATAACCCTGATGCCAGAGAGCGGCGGCACGCCTGGCCAGCACTCCCTCCTGAGAGCCCGGCAAAAAGATGATATCCGAGGCCTCCAAAGAATCCTCCAAAAAAAGAAAACGAGTGTACGCTTCGATCACCGCATGCATGCTTTTAAAATCCCACTTTCTTCCACCGCCCGGACCGCTTTGTCAATCTCCTCCACCGGATACACCAAAGCCATGCGCACATAGCCCTCTCCCAGTCTCCCGAAGGCTGTGCCCGGAACCACGATAACCCCTGCCTTTTCCATCAGATCCAGAGCAAAACGTTCGCTGCTTGTATAATTTCCCGGTATCGGCGCCCACACAAACATGGTCCCCTGCCCGTCCGGAACCTCCCATCCAATCCGGGTAAGCCCCCTGCAAAGAGCACGGCACCGCTCCTCATAAAGCCTGCACTGCTCCCTTACGCTGTCCTGGGGACCGGTCAGCGCGGCGATGGCTGCATACTGAACCGGCAGAAAGATGCCATAATCAATCTGGGAACGCACCTTTTTAAACTCCTCGATGATCCGCGCATTGCCGACAGCAAAGGAGATCCGCATGCCGGTCATATTGTAGGACTTTGACAGGGAATAAAACTCTATTCCCACTTCCATGGCACCCGGATAGGACAGAAAGGATTTACCGGTTTTTCCGCCGTAAACCAGATCCGCATAGGCATTATCATGGAGCAGGATCACCTGATATTTCCTGGCAAAAGCAATGGCCCGCTCATAAAAGTCATCCCCTGCCACGGAACAGACTGGATTGGCCGGATAAGAAATCAGCATAAATTTCGCCGCCCTGGCATATTTCTCAGGAATATCCTCAAAATCCGGCAGGAAATTATTCTCTTTATACAGCGGATAGGTGACGCACACTGCCCCCGTAAGCTCCGGACCCACCCGAAACACCGGATACCCCGGATCCGGCACCAGCACCATATCCCCCGGATCACAAAGCGCCAGCGCAATATGCGCCATGCCTTCCTGGGAGCCGTAAAGACTCATGATCTGGCTGTGTGAAAGAAACACGCCAAAACGCCGGTCATAAAAACGGCTCACCGCATCCAAAAGTTCCGGCCGGTCTGCCAGAGCATATTTGTAGTTCTCAGGATCACTGCAGGCCTTCTGCATGGCCTCCATAATATGTACCGGAGGATGAAAATCCGGGGTGCCAACAGAAAAATTGTAGACCTTCCGCCCGGCTTTTACAAGCTCCTCTTTCTTCGTATTTAATAAGGAAAAGATCCCTTCCGGAATGTTTTGGGATCTTTTGGAAAATGTCAGTTCCATGTGTGATGGTACTCCTTTCTTTCACAAAACTACAACGCTTTCAGACCACTGCCTCAATGATGACCTTTTCATCAAACAGAAGTTGACAAAGTATTTTCCCTGATCCACATACAACTTTCTGATCCTGGCCAGTCTGTCATCCAGCTTTATCATATAATGTACATCCGGCTTACATCGTCCTTCTGTATTAAAATACTTCGGCATGCCACTTCCTATTTGTAGTCGCTGCGCGACAGCACTGAAGGGTAAAGCTGCTTCGACACACCGGTAATGAGTGAAACTTTTATTCGAAAAAGCACTCATAAAAGTTCCTCTCGTGCGCCTTTACAGCTTTACCGTCCAGCAGAAATTTTTTCTAATAAATACTTGACATTTCTTAGCTGGACTCTTTCCTTCGGGTTTCTCTTCTTATCCAATCAACACCTTTTTCCCTTCAAATGCAAAGCCATATTTGCGAATCCGCTCTGAAGGGATCCCTCTGGCTTCCAGAGAAGCTGCGTACCGCATCTGTTCTATCTGATCCAGCGCTGATTTTACCGTATCCTGAAGCGTCTTCTCTCCATCCTCCGGATCGAAAACTTTGAATTCCAGGATGATGCCGTCATCCGTATCCTGACAGGGTTCCAGCAGCACATCATATCTGCCAAGGCCGCTCTCCCGGTTGGAAGTGACCGTATAACGTCCCCTTAGTTCCACCAGAAGCCCCAGCACAAAGCCATGATAGAAACGTTCCGGTTCCATTCGCCTTGATGGCCGGCTGCCGCTGTCAAAGAAACTAAACGTATCCAGCGCCACCTGATTCATATAATGGTTCATCTCCCGGAGATTTCCTTTCAGAAGCGCTTTCACAAATCCATTGTATGCCGGCGTGTAGTCGGAAAACCAGCCATCTATCATCTGTTCAAACATAAAACGTACTTCCTGGTTGGTCAGAACCAGATCATAATCTGTCCTCCCCCGGTCCATATCAAACGCAAAAGACTTTACACGAAGATAACCGCTTGCCAGAAGCAGACTCCACACCGCGCTTCGCTTCTGGTCCAGTTGTTCATAGACAATCTGCTCATCCAAAAAAGTATGGTAGACACCTCCTTTTAAAAGGTCCTCCATCACCATCTTAACCTCCGGATTTCCTTCCCAGAGCAGTTTGCTGATCAAACGGTTACTGCTGGTATTCACCCAGTATAATGCCATTTTTCCCTTATCCAGAAAATTCAGAATCGACCAGGGATTATAAATGTCGCTTCTTTTCCCAAAGGTAAAACCGTCATACCACGCTTTTACCTCTTCTTCTTTCTCAGAAAAGCCATACTCTTTTAACGCTGCTGTCACTTCCTGCTGTGTAAAGCCAAAAGCTGTTTCATACTTTTCCGAAGTTGTCGTCACTACTTCCAGATTGTTCAGGTCAGAAAAAATGGATTCCTTGCTGACTCTGGTGATTCCGGTCAGAATGGCACGTTCCAGATAAGGGTTGGTTTTAAACGATGCATTAAAGATACTCCTGAAAAAAGAAACCATCTCTTCCCAGTATCCATGCACATATGCTTCCTGCATGGGGGTATCATACTCATCCAGAAGGATGATCACTTTTTTTCCATAGTAACGGTACAGGTATTCTGACAGCTGATTCAGTGACAATTCTGCATCTATATCTCCCATATTAACCGTTTTCCTGCGAAAAATCTCCTTTTCCCTGTCTGTAAGACAATCGCTCTCCAGTAAGAACTCATATCTGGCATACAGGCTCACAATCATCTGAATCATCTTTTCGCGGGTGTGGAGATACTCTCTTTCTTTGATACTGGCAAAAGACAGGCTGATCACCGGATATGTTCCCTGAATCTTCCGATATGCTTCCTCTTTCCAGATCGACAAACCCTCAAACAGATCCGATCTGCCCGCATAATCCACAGAAAAAAATTTTTCCAGCATATCCAGGGTCAGGGTCTTTCCAAAACGTCTGGGGCGGGTGATCAGCGTCACCGTATCTCTGTTTCCCCACCACTCCCTGATAAACATGGTTTTATCTATATAAAAATCATGATTGCTGATCATATTTTCAAAATTCTGATTTCCGATATTGATGATCCTTGCCATGTCATCCCCCTTCCCGTCTCTCTCCAACACAAACCGGCAGCCGATGGTTATCTATAGTATAACAACAAACGGCTGCCGGTTCAATGCCCGAGGTATTTATTTTAATTTTCAGAAATGAATCACTCTGAACTGCAAAATTTCGCGCTTTTTATCCAATCACGTCTTTCACCTGGCAAAAAGTCTTCCAGAACTGTTCCATACACCGGCGGGACCCGGTTGACACCCGGATCCAGCCTTTCAGAATCCCGCGCCCATAATCCCGAACCCACACGCCTTCCTTCTTGAGTGCTTCCACAATCAGCTTTGAGTCCTTATCCGGGTAAAATAACACATAATTGCCTTCCATCGCAAATGTCCGATAGCCTGCATCTTTCAGTTTTTCAACCAGCCACTGACGTCCTTCCCTCTCTGTCTTTGCCAGCTGGTCAACCAACTTCGGATTCTGAATCACTTCCTGTGCAAATAGCAAAGCAATATTGTTGACATTAAATGTAGACTCCGCCTTCTCAATATATTCGATCAGCTTTGCCTCTCCGGACACATACCCGATCCGAAGTCCCGCCATGGAAAACAATTTTGAAAACGTGCGAAGAACCAGCAGATTGTCGCATTCTTTGATCAACGGCATAAAGGTCGGGGCATAAAAATAATGATATGCCTCGTCGATCACCACCAGCGCACCGACTTCTTCTGCCCGCCTGATCACATTTCTCACATCCGTCTCATCGTACGCAACCCCAATAGGACTGTTGGGATTCAGAAGAATGACCAGCCCCGTCTCTTTGTCAATCGCCTGGAGAATCTCTTTTATGTCAATGGAAAAATCCTCCTTATACTCCACTGTCTCATGACGCATGCCAAACATATTTGCATATACGTCATACATTTCAAAAGTAGGTGTCACCGTCAGAAGCTTCTTCCCCGGTTCTCCAAAGCACTGGAAAATCAATCGCATGGCCTCATCAGACCCCGCCGTAACAGAGATGTTCTCATATGCCGTACTATTATGTTCTGCCAAAAGTTTCATCAAATGATCCTTCTCCGGATAGGTGGCAATATACTCCGGAGTAAGCTTTTTCAGCACCGCATCAAAAATTTCCTTAGGCAGACCTTCCGGATTTTCATTCATGTCCAGGCGGAGAACATCCGCTCTTTGGTCGTGGAATTTTACACGGTATAGGTTTTTGATGTTTTCATTGATATAATACATATTTGCTTCCTCTTATCTCTTCAATATCATGTGCCAATGTCCTCATGATGACATATCTATATCCAAGTCACTTCATCATATCCAAAATAATTACATTATAAACGATTTTCTAAAACTACATTTCAAAATCTTCCCAAAAATCTTCATCACCAATCACATTTGCATCCATCTTCGCAATTTTGTATTCTGGGATTCCATTTTTTAATAAAGACTGCTCAATCTCTTCCACAATTTTTATATCTAAAACAGCAATAACTACAAAATCAAATAATGCATCAGCCAACTTCGATATATCTTCTACTTTATGCCCTGGAAGAGGCTGATATGTACTATACTTATCCACCCATATAACAACCTGATAATCCTCTGTATAGTCCAACGCATTTACTATTTGCGTTCCAAGAGTTCCCCCACCATAAACAGCAATTTTACTTCCCTTTCGCACTATTGGATATGGATAAAGATACTTTCGTTGTTTTTTCAATAACAGACTATAATCACAATTCATAATATACCAGAGTTCTAAAAATACCATGTGCAAATACAATTGCCCATCACAGCCACTCAGTCTCATTTGATCTCTTACCATTTGAGTCCATACTCTTACCCCATGCAAAGCATTTTCATTCAAACTGTGAGAGATAGAATTCATCCGTTCCACATAATGATAACCTCGTTCTCTCATCAGAAAAACAGACTGAGCCTCTAATAGACAACATAATATATGTGCATAGTCATCACCCATGGATATCCTGTCATCTATTTTTTTCCATATTTTCTGAAACAATTCTTTTTTAATTCCCCAGCAACATGTCATTGCCCGTATCATACGCTGAAAACATATTTTTGTATCTATGATCATAGGAAATACCTGTTCTATAACCTGTTTTCCTAAATATAAACCTTCCGAAATACTTGTTTCAATCAAAACACTCCTATTATCATAATCTTTATAGTATCCCTCCAAATATATCATATCTGCTTTCGTATAGGCTCCTTGTTCTACAAAATTAAGAATTCGATTCGCCTCTATCCAATCATCACTGTCCACACTGCATACATAATCCCCTGTAACGTATTCTGCCCCCGTTTTTCTTGCACTGACAACGCCTCCATTTTCTTTATGAATTACTTTTAACCTACTATCCTTCCGGGCATATCTGTCACATATGTCACCTGAATGATCTGTAGAACCATCATCAACAAGTATAATTTCAATATTCCGATACGTTTGACCGATAAGACTTTGCAGACACCTGTCAATATATTTTTCAACATTATAAACCGGAACTAAAATACTTACTTTATAATTCAATTTTATCACCTCATAATAGTATGTTTATACAATTATTTTTCTTGTAATAACTCCCATTCTATTAATCCAAATACAATTTATAAATATTCTGATAACCCAAATCATTCAGTATTTTTTCTATTTCTTTATAATTCACTGGTGAGATTAAAATCATATCTCTCTCCTTATCAATATCACTATATTCAACTTGTGGTACACCACAATATTCATTGTTCTCAGCTTTAACATAATTATCAATAAACCCTGAGATCGTACCTCCTGCAGTTTTCAATTGTTTAATTAACTGTTTACCCCTTTCTCCTATACCAAAAATAAATAATTTCCCATTGTCAACAAGCTCATTAATCCCATCATCTAGAAACTGCTTTAGTACCCTTTTCTCATTTTTTTCAGACATTCCAGCCAAATACATATGTGTAGCCAAACCATATTTCATACATTCTTTCACCATATATGCGTTTGCCTTATATTCATCTTCTCCATAACTCCAATAAATTCTATCATTTATGCCTCTTGCAGCCTCATGTTCCGCAGAAATGACAACATTCTTTACATGATTTTTCATACACATATTTACAAACGCATCTACTTCCTCTTTGGAGGAATTCATTGAAGACAAAATATATCGTACAAAAACCGAATCCGAAAATTTGCAATACTCACCTATGTTTTTCCAAACTCTTTTATATGCACGTTGGCCTTTAATTTTATAATATGTCTCTTCAGTACCTGCATCTGGACTAATATGTATGGAATAAACTCCTTGTTTAAGTCCTTGCAAAATATACTCAGAAAAAAGAATTCCACTTGTACTTATTGTCATATTCCATCCATACTTATCTGCTACCCCTAGATATTTTGCAAAGTCTGGTAAAATTGTTGGTTCCCCCCCCAAAATCTAATGAACACCTAGACGCCAACATATTCTCCTCATACATTTTATCCACCAATTCATACGCTTTATATGGTTCCATTAACTTTGTTTTTTCCTGAAAACAATATACACATCTAGAGTTACAACCTCTGTAATTATTGTATGATATATGTTCAATTAAATTTGTTAATGGAATCCCATTACATTTTTGTCTTTTTAAGTGCTTACAACCATTACATGGACCAACTCCCTTTTGATTTCTTTCATATACTTCAATTAATCTCTCCAAGAAAAGCTTTCGATCTAATTTGCCCGCCTTAATCTCATCTATATCGCAAACAGGTGGATTGTCCATTGTATGCTGATTTGTCCTCGAACAGCAAAAAGTTACATGTTGAAAATCAAAATTAATCCATTTACCTAAGTAATTACAATCCCAAATTGTCTTACCCATATATTCTTGATTAAACTTCTCAACTCTATCTAAATAATTACACATATGTCACATCCTCCAATATCTATTTACTACCGTTCCCAAAATCTATCGAGAACAAATCTTTTTGTCATTACACTATATACAAATACTTACAGTCTTTAATGAATTTTTTCTACTTTTTCCAGTTATTTTCCCTATATTGCTCAATCCAATAAGTAACATTTTCTACAAGCGGTGGAATTTGAATCATCTGATGTGTCTGCTCATATGCTTTTTTTAATACATATTTATGAATACCTAACTTACACAATACATTTGCCATCTCTTCCTGATATTCTGAAGCAACGATAATAGTTCCATCTTTATTGAGTCCATCCACTTCGTCTAATGTATGACAATTCACACCATCTATCATCTGATCCTTTAATGCTACATTCTTATCTATAAAACCTTTTACCTGGATTCCTCTGCACCTCAAATCAAACAAAAGCCGCCTTCCATATGTTCCTGCCCCATAGATATATACACAATTCTGATCAGATACACCTTGCCCTTCATTTATAAATCCTTTTACTTTTTTTACACAACAAGAGTAACTTTTCGGAGTATATGGTAATGATATGAGCCTTAACAATATTTGATAATAGAAATTATAAGAACTCCCATAAATCTGCACTTGTTCCTCTGGTGTCAATTCGTTCAAGAACATCTCATACATTTCATCTTTCTCTTTTTCCATGTACTGAGAAGTATTTCCTACCTGTGCTGGATGACACCTGACACCATTCACAATATCATCCATAAAAATACATTTTTCCCTTCTCAATATACGAAACAAAAATTCATAATCCTGTACTGTAAATAAGTCTTCTCGAAACAAACCATATTTTTCAAAAATATCTCGTTGTAACAATATTCCACCAAACTGCATCATACCATGTATAACTGGGAATACACCTGTCTCCAATCTACTCTTATCATAAAATGTAGTCATTCGAAAAGGAATCTTTCTTCCATTATCCCAAAAAAAATTGCATGATGCGGCCACTACACTAGCCCCTGTCTTCTGCATCACTTTCACTTGTTTTTCAATTTTATCAGGATAAAATATATCATCATGAGACAACCACGCAAAATATTGTCCCTCCATTTCTCTTATCCCCATATTTAATGCAGTTGAAACTTTTCCATTCTCCTTAGAAAAATAACGAATCTTTTCTCCATAGGAAAGAGCAATACACTCTGTCTTTCCCTGATCTGTAGAACCATCATTTACCACTATAATTTCACAGTTAGGATAGGTTTGATTCAAAGCGCTGTCAATTGCTTCTTTTAAATAATTAGCGCCATTATAAACTGGTATAACAATTGATACTAACGGAAAAATCTTATTTAACATGCTTGTCCTCTTTTCTCCATACAACCTCATCTACAATTTTCGTATAAGATTGAATAATTTTTACAACCTTCGTAGATACATTTTCTTCTATATAGTCTGGCACTGGTATACCATAGTCTGCATTCGATACCAGATCCACCGCTAATTGAGCTGATTGCAAAAGTGAATCTTCACCAATACCGGCCAAAACAAAGCAACCTTTTTCCATCGCCTCTGGTCTTTCTGTAGAAGTACGAATACAAACTGCGGGAAAAGAAAACCCTATAGAAGTAAAAAAACTACTTTCTTCCGGAAGAGTACCCGAATCTGATACCACTAAAAAAGCGTTCATCTGCAGATGATTATAATCAAAAAAGCCAAGTGGTTCATGTCGAATCACTCGTTTGTCAAGTTGAAAATCAGCTTCCTCCAACCTCTTTTTACTCCTAGGATGGCAGGAATACAGGATCGGCATATCATATCGATCTGCCAGTTTATTAATTGCCTGAAATAACCTTATAAAATTTTTTTCAGTATCAATATTTTCTTCCCTGTGTGCCGAAAGCAAAATATACTTCTTTGCTTCTATTCCTAATCTTTTTAATATATCAGACGACATAATTTCCGGAAGACTCTTATGCAAGATCTCAGCCATTGGCGACCCAACAACAAAGGTTCTCTCTTTTGGCAAACCACATTCGGCCAAATACCGTCTGGCATGTTCCGAATAGGCCATATTCACATCTGAAATAATATCTACAATACGCCTGTTTGTCTCTTCTGGCAAACATTCATCTTTACAACGATTCCCAGCTTCCATGTGAAAAATCGGAATATGAAGTCTCTTTGCCGCTATCGCAGCCAGGCAACTGTTCGTGTCCCCCAATATCAGCAAAGCATCTGGTTTTATCTGTTCCATTAATTTAAAAGAACAATTGATGATATTTCCTATCGTAGCTCCTAAATCTTCTCCTACAACGTCCATATATACATCCGGCTTATTTAGTTTTAAATCCTGAAAAAATATACCATTTAAATGAAAATCATAATTCTGTCCTGTGTGTGCCAAAATTGTATCAAAATATTTACGGCATTTATCAATAGTTGCAGCCAAGCGAATCACTTCTGGCCGTGTACCCACGATAATAAGCAATTTTATTTTCCCATTATTAATAAACTTCACATCACTATAATCTGCTTGCACCTTCATTATTTACATATCCTTTCAGACTGGTTCGAAAAAAGTATCTGGTCGCTTTGATTCAAACTGTTCATTTGCCCACATAATTGTAATTAGATCCTCTGTATCTGATAGATTAATAATTTTATGTGCATATCCAGGCAACATGTAAATAGCTTCCATCTGATCCCCATGAACTTCAAATTCTATAACTGGATATGGATTCCCCTGATCATCTGTTCCAATTTGACGTTCCTGAATCAGTCCATGACCTGCTACAACGATAAAAAGTTCCCATTTTGTGTAATGCCAGTGCTGCCCTTTGGTAATCTTAGGTTTACTGATATTAACCGAGAACTGCCCGCAATTTTTTGTCCTGATTAGTTCCGTAAAACTTCCCCGTTCATCAATATTCATTTTTAATGAAAACTTCATTTTCTCAGGAGGAAGATAAGACAAATAGGTGGCATAAAGTCTCTTTTCAAACGAATTGCAGGACATTTCTGGCATTACAATAGACCGAGGATATTTTTGGAATATTTCCAGCAAGTCAACAATTTCACCAAGAGTTTTTCGGTATGTCAAAGGAACATAACAAAAGTGTCCTTCCTTTATGGTATTTACAGCAAGACCATCATATTCACAACGATATTCATCGCCATTAAACGCATCAATCATCGCATCTACAAGCTCATCTATATAAAGCAGCTCCAATTCTGTATCTCGATCATTTACCTGCACCGGAAGATTCCTGGCGATATTATAGCAAAATGTTGCTATCACCGAATTATAGTTTGGTTTGCACCACTTTCCAAATAAATTCGGAAAACGGTAAACACATACTCGAACATCTTCAGAATTGGCATAAGAAAATAACAGCTCTTCACTTTTCTGTTTTGATCTTCCATATTCTGAAACTTCATATTTCCCCACTAAAGACGCCTGTATAGAAGAAGCTAACATTATAGGGCACTTGTTATGCTGTTTTTTTAATGTATCAAGCAGCTTTTTCGTGAACCCGTAATTCTCCTTCATAAATTCAAAAGCATTCTTCGGACGATTTACCCCTGCAAAATGAAACACAAAGCTACAATCTCTGCAAGCATCCTCCAATGCTTCCTCCGGATAATGTCTACCACAGGTAATGACCTCCAAATCAGCAGGATTCTTTAGGCCTTTCAAAATATGAACATGATCTTTCCCATCTCGAATATTTTCCAAAGCAGCAACAAGATTCTTTCCTACAAATCCCTCCGAACCAGTAACTAAAATTTTCATATACCTAAAGCCTCTTTCACATAATCAGTTGACAAAATTTTTTTAACAGTTCCCTCCACATCCAATCTCCTTGTATTATGAGAAGTATAGGAATCACCTGCCATTGACTGCGTGCTTCCTTTTACAAAAAATTTGTCATAGTTTAAATCTCTTCCATCTGGCAGCACACGATAATAATGTTCCATATCAACACTTCTAACACATTCTTCATTTGTCATCAATGTCTCATATAATTTTTCTCCATGCCTTGTTCCAATAACTTTTGTACCTGTATCTCCAAACAGCTTCTGTACTGCCTTTGCCAAATCTCCAATTGTACTTGCATCTGACTTCTGTACAAACAAATCCCCCGGCTCACCATGTTCAAATGCAAACATGACTAGCGACACTGCCTCATCCAAATTCATTAAGAACCTAGTCATTTCTGGATTTGTAATCGTAATTGGCTTGCCTGATTTGATCTGTTCAATAAACAGTGGAATAACAGATCCTCTGCTGCACATAACATTGCCATATCTTGTACAGCAGATTGTTGTCCTTCCTGCTGCAACTCGGGCATTTGCCCCAATGACTTTTTCCATCATTGCCTTGGAAATACCCATAGCATTGATAGGATAAGCTGCCTTATCTGTTGACAAACAAACAATTTTTTTAACTCCGGCCGCCACCGCCGCATGCAGTACATTGTCCGTTCCCTCCACATTTGTCTTTACAGCCTCCATCGGAAAAAATTCACAAGATGGCACCTGCTTTAATGCTGCCGCGTGAAACACATAATCGACCCCCTGCATTGCATCCTGAACCGAACGTATATCACGTACATCTCCTATATAAAATTTTACCTTATCTGAATGCCCCGGATGTTCTGCCTGTAAAATATGTCGCATATCATCCTGCTTTTTTTCATCTCTTGAAAAAATACGAATTTGAGAAAGATCAGAATCAAGGAAATGTTTTAATACTGTAGAACCAAAAGAGCCTGTCCCCCCTGTGATCATCAGTATCTTATTTTTAAAAAAATGTGATGCTTGCATAATATTTCCCCTCTTCATCAAACAATATTATATCTTCCATTTTCCTATATCAATTATAAAAATAAAGAATGTGCAAAAAAATTTTTATGATAAAGCATGATCTCAACATCTGAATTATATGTTGACTCATTTCTCCACAACTTCATATTATCTATTAATCTATATTTTTGACATAATTGCATACATTTTCTTATATAATCTTTATAAATAATAAAAACACCTGTACTTGGTATTTTATACATCGCAGAAGTAAGACGCACCACATCTTGTTCAAAAAACTCTACATTGTGAAAATGATAAAAAATAACCTGATCTCTAACACCTGTTACTTTATGAATAAATTCCACATGTTGCCCTTCTCTATAAAAGCTATATTGCTGAATATTCCAAGGTGCAATGCCACCTCCCAGGTGCTGAAGCTCATAGATTCCTTCAAAGCAATTCATCCAATCATCTAAATATTTTTGATCACCAAGCTTTCCGTCCTCAGGTACAGCATAACACCATTCAATACATCTGTCTTTCCACCAATTTAACACTATTTGACTATTTTCATCATTTTTGAAAAACATAAATTGAACGCAGTATTTCCCAGATATTTCTGTCTGGTCATATTCTGGAGTATAACGATGTTCTGTAATTAAAACGCTTTTTTCTTCTGGAAGTTCTGATAGCAAAATTTCTGGATCACCGAAAAAATATATATCAGAATCTAAATATGTACAATCCTCACACTGCTCAGTATCAAATATATATAAAATTGATTTTGCAGTACTTGTCCAACAATATTCGCCTTTTGATCTCTTGTCTTTTACCGATAAAAGTTCTTCATCCTCAAATTTCTCCAAGGGAATAATATCTGCATTTTCTAAATTGAGCTCAACTAATTTCTCATAGCTCTCATTGTCAAAAGCAATTATATGTAATACAAAATTGCGCGTATTCGTACATAATGATTCATACAATGCCAATCCTCTCAACAGATATTTTGAATCAAATATTGTAACATAGTGTCTCTTGTTCATTTGATTTTCCCTTCACCGCTTTCTATAACTGTTCTCCTAAAGGAATAGTTGTCAACTTTTCACCTGTATTACAATAATTACATGCACGTAACCATTTTAATGAATAAAACTTTTTAAGAGATCTTCTCATTTGTCTTTTACTTTTGATATCGCGAATGGAAATCGTCTCCCATTTCCCCGGATCATCTATCTTTTGATCTTTTAATAAATGTGTCTTTGTACATCTGTATAGCCTACCTTCATTAAACTGAACACACTTATTGAGGAAACAATTACAAAAAGTTTCCTTTATTTCCTTCTTACTATAATTTCTACAAATTTTAAAGTCTCCAAAATCCAACCAGTCATCCTTTCTAACATGATAATGAATATTATTTCTTGCACAATATTCAATTAATTTTAACCTTTTAGAACCATCCTTAAGAGGATACCAACTAATTCCAACAATAATCTTGTTGTTCTTTAAACTTTTTAAAACTGCTTCGCTTGGAAAAATGGTTCCATTGGTTACTACGATTATTGAACCAATTTTCGGAGACTTTGCACACCAGTCTATCACTTTTTCTAGATCTTTATTAATAAAAGGTTCTCCACCTAATATTCCAATTTGATATACATAATCCACAAAGCAAAACAGTTTTTCCATATCAGAAATGATATCTTCTGCAGAATATACACATTTGTTATTAAGATATGGTATACCCTGATCACATCTTTTACATTTTAATGTACACATATTGTTTACGTTTAAGTCAAAAAAAGGAATAACAACTCTTCGTTTACTCCAAATAGATATTATATCTTTTATCATTGGAGAGGTTTGCCTAATAGAGCATCCGCTTATATACCTGTCTACACACTCCTTTTTATATAAGTAATAAGAACTGTTTCTAAAATTCATATAATATCTCCTTGAATATAGGGTACTTACTGTTTTTTTATTTTCAGCAATTCTAGATTTGTTATTTGACAATACAATTCATAATATGCTGTGGCCGAATATGCTAAATTTTCTATATACCTGTTAGGGAAAAAACTTTTATAAAACTTTTTTAATCCGATCGTTTTTATTACCGATGGATAAATGACAACATCTTCTCCCATTAAACTTACATAGAAATTTACTGGTTCTGTTTTGATAAACTTTTCCATGCCTAAGAAATCCAAAATCCGTTGAGCACATTCAAGTAGCAACTCATTATTGGGATGATTAGGGGAAAAAAACAATTGTCTTTCTTTATAATAATCTAATATATAATCACTAATTTTGATATTAGTATTCTTTTCTCGCTGTTTTAAATTCTCAAATGAATCATCAATACATTTTTGAATCTCCATTCGAGGCAAAAATTTTTCGTCAAATATTATTTTAACAATTTCATTCTTATCCACTCCATTTGCTAGTAGCTCATTTACAAATTTGTCACCCCATTTAAATAATCCATCTTCTTGAACATCTTCCAGCACATTATATTTATTCTTTTCAATTTGCGGGAAATATCCATCAAAATATATATTAGGTATAGAAATCTTAAAACAATTCTCAGTCAGCAATTCAATAATTTTAGATGTTGAACGCAACACACCATATTTATTATTATCTGATACAATCTGATATATAAATAGATCACAAAATGAAAATAATTTGCTTCTGATTATGGCATCCCATTCCGCATCACTTTCCTGGCAAACTCGAGGTATATTTATAATAATATATTTTGTTATAAATTCTTCACTTTCAGCTAAAAACCGTTGAATTATTTCCGTTTGGCAATTGCCATAAATAACTGCAATGCTTCTTTGATTCTTCAGGTGCAAAAGGATTTTTTCAATAGATTCCATATTCACAGAAAGTAAATCCTTCCAACTGATCATTTTTTTATTGTAAATCCAGTATGGAATATAATCATCTATAATCCGTAATCCTTTTTTTTGTAATTCTATACAAATTTTGCACCAATCATGGTCTGCAACAATTATTCTTTCATTACTTTTATTTTTATAAAATTTCTTTACTTTTAGTCCATATAATATACTTTCTGGTACTTTGTCATCATACCAGCATACTATTCTATAGTTTTCTCTTAATTTGTAGAACATATTTCTTCCAATATTTTCTGTTCCCCAAATTGCAATTTCCTTTTTCATATAATATCTCCTATATGATCATATACTATATATAATGTCATCTAATTTAACCTGTTGTGCTACTTATTCTTGAAAACTGCATAGTGTGTTGAAAGGCTTAA
>CAJTYJ010000032.1 GCA_910583895.1 uncultured Lachnospiraceae bacterium | reverse complement strand
AGGCGTCAGGAACTGGTCTGGGCATGAGGTGCTGGGAAGGATGCAGCGGAACGAAAATAAAAAACAGCGACATCCTGAGCAGCACGCAGAGCAGGGCCTGAAAGCCGAAGGCGTCAGGAACTGGTCTGGGCATGAGGTGCTGGGAAGGATGTCGCGGAACTAATATCAAGAAAGGATTGTGTAAAAATATGGATTTGGAGCGCAGATATGTGACATTGAACCGGAGAAGAGGCAGGGCGCTTAGCCAGATTACCCTGGAGGAGGATCTGAATGTGCCGGATCAGAAGCCGGATATTTTCCGGGTCATTCACAAACAGGGAGAATTTCACCCGGACGAGATCAAAGGCGAGACAGGAAAGGTGAAGGTCAGAGGTGTTTTTCTGTACCGGATTCTGTATATCAGTGAAGGAGAGAACCGGGTGCCGGAGGTGCTGGAGGGAAGTATTCCGGTGGATGAGATGGTTTTTTTAAATGAACTGGAAGAGGGTGACCTTCTGGACTTCCACTGGGAAATGGAAGATCTGCATGCATCTGCCGTTCATTCCAGGAAAGCCAATATCAAATGTGTCCTGGTGCTGACGGTGGAAGCGATGAAAGAGCAGCCCATTCCGCTGGTGGGCAGCAGCCCGGAGGAGGAAGATCTGTATGTACAGACCTGTCCCGTGCGTCTGCAGCAGGAAGTAATACATAAAAAAGATACACTTCGGATTCGGGAAGAGATGAATCTGCCGCCCGGAAGACCCAATATCCGGCGGATCCTCTGGAAAGAGATGCGCCTGCAGGGAACAGAGATCCGGCAGGAGGAAGGAAGACTCCTGGCCAAGGGGGAGCTTGTAGTATTTTTCCTGTATGAGTGTGAGGATGAACCGGGCAGGCTGCAGTGGCTGGAACAGGGAATTCCGTTTCATCAGGAGGTGGAGTGCGAGGCGTGTCATACGGATCTGGCGGGAAAGGCGGAGCTTACGCTTCTGCGCAGCGAACTGGAACTGCAGGCCGATTATGACGGAGAGCCCAGGATGGTGCGCATAGATGCGGTCTGCGATCTTTTGCTCCGGTATTTTGAAGAACAGACTTCGGATGTGCTGTGCGATGCCTACAGTCTGACCCGGGAAGTACTTCCCAAAAGACAGCAGTATGAATGGGACTATGTGAGAAGTCTGTCGGATTCCAGGGCGAGGGTGAGCGGACGGCTGAAACTGAAAGATACGGACCCGAAGATGATGCAGATTCTGAATACCGGCGCGCAGGTACATCTGGAGCATACCGAGAGAAGCGACCAGGGAGTTTTGATTCAGGGGACGGTAGAACTTTGGATTCTGTACGCTTCTGCGGAGGATGCGCAGCCGTTGGCGTGCACTGTGCACACGGTTCCCTTTGAACACACGGCAGAACTGCAGGAAGGCAGCAGCCGCTGTGAATGGCAGGTCTTTTTGTGCATGGATCAACTGATGGTTACCATGCTGGATGCGCAGGAACTTGAGATGAAAGCCGTACTGCAGATTCAGGTGCTGTTCTGTGAGACCGAACGCCTGGAACTGGTGGAGGATCTGGAGGAAGAACCTCTGAATATGGAGCGCATCCGTCAGATGCCCGGCATGGTGATCCATATTGTGCAGCCGGGAGAGACGCTGTGGGATATCTCCAAAGCTCACGCGACCACCTGCGAAGCGGTCATGGAGCTGAATGAACTAAAAGAAGAGGAATTAAAAAGCGGGCAGAAAGTATTGATGGTAAAAGAGATTGCCAGGTCATAAGGAAAGATTTAAGAATGGAAAATGGTGCGGCGGGATTTTGGCGCAGAAGGTAAGGGCAGCAGGAATGGTAGAATTATTTCTGCTTGGAAATAACAAAACCTGCCGATATCAGAAGACGGGCGTTTTTGCAGGGCTACAGGGCCGGGTGCAGGCGCCTGTCTTCTTCTGTCTTTATCCCGTCGATCAGGTAAGAGTAGGAGATATGAAAAATCTCAGAAAAAGCTTTCAGTTCTAAGTCTGTCACATACCGTTGGTAGGTTTCAATCCGGGTGATGACATTCTTGTCGATGTCATAGCCGTTCAGCTGCAGCTCGTGGGCAAGATCGCGCTGGGAGAGTCCTTTGTAGATGCGAAGTTTAATCAGCTGCGGCGCTATGAAATTCTTTTCACCGGTGTCTCTGCGTTGTTTTGGCATAGAATCATCCTCTTTATCATCAGAAATCTAAGAGTTATCTTTTGTAGTTTTTAATGATTCTATAGGCAAAAAAGTAACGAAACGGTTGTGAAAATGAGACGTACGTCAACTTTTCTGCCGGTTCCCGCGGTTTTTGATGCTGCAAAGAGGGACGCTTCCGGTCCGTACCAGCCAGACACCTGCTGTGGACAGAACACAGGATCGCGTCCTGTCTGCAGTCTGTTCAGGCAAAACTCCTTGCCTGATTTTTCATCAGACCGCGTTGCCGCCGCGTCGACTCCTTTTTTGCCTTGCGGATGAAAATGGATTCTTCGGAAAAAAGAGTATGTTGCTTCAAAGTACCAATCTGCCGATTTTGGGACCCATCAAAATTGCAGCATCTGTGAGTATTGGCCACCGTTCACACCATGGCGAATCACTCCGCTGATTCGTCATGGACCAGTACCGTTATGGAGTCAAAGCATATGCCCCATCGACGCAGGCGATTTCCAATGGGCATATGCGGTTGCGTTCACAGGAGACCTGCGAACAGCAACGAGTATTGGTACCATAAGCTCCGCCAGAACCGTGGTTGACGATTAGACAGGTAGCTGATAAAATGAGGAAAAAAGTGCAGTTCTGAGAAATCAAACGCAGGATGGGAGGAAGCAGACAGAGATGGAATACTTGGTGATCGGTGCCGGGGGAACCGGCGGCTGTATCGGGGCTTACATGACGGAGGCGGGGAAGGATGTGACCATGATTGCCAGAGGGGCACATCTAGAGGCCATGCAGGCAGGCGGGCTTCGGATGGAGACGACGAAAAAAGGGAATTATACGGTCCGGCCGGTGAAGGCTTTTGATATGGAACACTATACAGGGCATCCGGACGTGATCTTTGTCTGTGTGAAAGGGTATTCGCTGGAGGAGACGGTGCCTTTTATTGAGAAAGTGGCAAAGCAGGAGACGGTGGTGATACCGCTTCTCAATATCTATGGCACAGGGGGAAGGCTTCAGAAGCGTCTGCCGGGGCTGCTGGTGACAGATGGATGTATTTACATCGCCGGAGAAATCAAAGAGCCAGGATGCCTCTGGCAAAACGGCGATATTTTCCGGGTGGTGTTTGGCGTCCGCGAGCCTTCAGAGCACCGGGAGGTTTTAGAGGGGATAAAAAAAGATCTGGAGGACAGCGGGATTGAGGTGCTTTTGTCCGACCATATCCGCCGGGATGCGCTGCAGAAGTTTTCCTATGTATCACCGGCAGCTGCCTGCGGACAGTATTACGACGCCATGGCAGGAGCCATGCAAAAACCAGGAGAGATCCGGGATACGTTCGCGGCGCTGATTGGGGAGATTGATCGCCTGGCCCATGCCATGGGTATTTCTTTTGAGACGGACATTGTGCAGACCAATCTGGCGATCCTGGATAATCTGACTCCGGAGGCGTCCACTTCCATGCAGAGGGATGTAAAGAAGGGAAACGCATCCGAGATGGATGGGCTGATTTTTGAAGTGGTTCGGATGGGGAAAGCATACAATGTGGACCTGCCGATGTATGAGAAGATCGCAGCGTCGCTGGAAAGCAGTTTTATCAGGGAAAAAGACTGATAGAAAAGAACAGGATGCCGGCAGCCTTTTTCCGGCGTGACACAAAAGACAGGCGTTTATTATTTCAGAAGAAATTCTGCTGAACATATTTCGTGAGAATTATTGACATATGTCAGTAACTTGTTATAATGATGCTTGGATCAAAAGGTCATGTATGACATGCTTGCATGTCAATACATGACTTTGGGACCCGAAAAAACATGAAAAAGTAGCCCGATCGGGCGGATTTTGAATGTTTTTAGGATTGCGGGAGCATGAAATGCGGTCCGTAGGCATCAGGGGGCAAAAAACCTTTTGACCCCAACATCTTATAAGGAAGATACAAAGCAATCGGAGGTATATGGATGCCAAGACCATGCAAAAGAAGACGGATCTGCAAAAAGCCGGCCTGTGCGCATTTTGGCCCCCGGGGCAGTCTGGAACTACAAAAAGAAGGGGTAGTTATGACCCTGGATGAATTTGAGTGTATTCGTCTGATGGACCTGGAGCATCTGACGCAGGAGCAGTGCGCGGCCCAGATGCATGTGGCGCGTACGACCATACAGGCCATCTACAGCAGCGCCAGAAAAAAGCTGGCAGCATGTCTGGTTCAGGGAAGGGAACTTTCCATCACCGGCGGCAACTATCTGCTGTGCAAGGAACGCCAGAGCTGCTGTAAGACCCATTGTAGGAAGGTTGCAGAACATCAGGAGAGAGAAGGAGATTGGAAAGCGATGAAAATTGGAGTTACCTACGAAAACGGACAGATTTTTCAGCATTTCGGCCACACGGAGCAGTTCAAGATCTATGAGGTGCAGGACGGCAAAGTGGTATCCGCTCAGGTCGTGGATACCAACGGCAGCGGGCACGGAGCACTGGCAGGGTTCCTTTCACAGTATCAGGTGGAGGTTCTGATCTGCGGCGGCATCGGCGGAGGCGCTCAGAATGCACTTGCGTCGGCCGGGATCAAACTTTACGGCGGTGTCTCCGGGGACGCGGACGCAGCGGTGGAGGCATTCCTGAAAGAGGAACTGGAGTACAATCCAAATGTAAAGTGCGACCATCATGGTCAGCATCACGGCAGCGACTGCGGCAGCCACGGATGCGGTGGACATACCTGCGGGTAGAAGACGTTTTTCTTGACGAATCTTCCGGGAAAAGTTAAAATTTAACTGGTCAGCGTCGGTGAACAAAAGGGCCGAAGGGTCCCTTTTGAGTGCCGGCGCCTGTTTTTTCTGGGAGTGATCGGTCTGTGAAAGGATTCTTTCAAGGGGCGCTGCCTGGGAAAAGTGCAGATGCAAAACACAAGAGGAGGCTGAACATATGAGACAAAAGACCGGGAAGATCCGGATTTTATGTTACGGAGATTCCAACACATTTGGATACATTGCAGGCAACGGCGGAAGATATGACCGTCACACCCGCTGGCCGGGACTTCTTCAGGAATTTTTAGGAGAGGCTTTTCAGGTGTTTGAAGCGGGAATGTGCGGCCGGACCACTGCTTTTGAAGATCAGACGGAGCCGGGCAGAAATGGTCTGGAAAAGGTGGACGGTGCGGTGAAGGCCCATAAGCCTTTGGATCTTCTGATCTTCATGCTGGGGAGCAACGACTGTCAGGTGCAGTACCAGTTGTCGGCCCCGGAGATTGCAAATGGTATGGAACAGGTGCTGCAAAAAGCACAAAAAAGTAACTCTTCAGAAGCAAAAGTGCTGCTGATTGCGCCGGCGGCCATGACAGAGCGAATCGCCGGGAGCGGTTTTGGTTCAAATTTTGATGCGCATTCGGTGGAAATGTCAAAAGAACTGGCCCGGGAATACGAAGCGCTGGCGAAAAGACAGGAATGTGATTTCCTGGATGGCACAAAGGTGACAAGAGTCAGTGAGACCGACGGTCTGCATCTGGATGCACAGGGGCACAAAATGCTGGCTGAGGCGGTATCTGAGTGGGTGAAAAGGCAAAAATGGAATCTGCCGGGAGAACAGGTATGACCACCAGAGAAGAAGTCGTTGCTTTCTGTCTGACCTTCCTTGACACCTATGAGGACTATCCCTTTCGCGATCCCAACTGGACCTGCATGCGGATTCGGACTACCAACCGTATTTTCGCCTGGATCTACGAACGACAGGAGAAGATCTGGGTGAACGTAAAATGCGATTCTCAGTGGAGAGACTTCTGGCGCAGCGCCTATGAGGCTGTGGTGCCGGCTTACCATATGAACAAAGAACACTGGAATTCCCTGATTTTAAACGGGACGATTCCCCAAAAAGATATCCGGCGGATGATTGGGGAGAGTTACGATCTGTGTGCCAAGAAATAAGCGCCTGTGATGCAACTTTGACGCTGCTGTGCTGTAAAATATGCAGACAGCAAAGAATTTGAAAAGATTCTGAAGAAAAGGATTTTGTCGGTGTCGGAATCAGGAGGGACAGGATGCGAAAAGATCGGTTTGTTTTATCGGGAATGACATGCAGAACAAAAAGCATACTGCTGATACTGGGGCTGTTTTTTGCCCTGTATGCAGGCTGTGCGTGGTATCTTGATGCCTATGAGCCTTTGTATGCTTCGGTGACGGAGGATCCCTGCTATCAGGACGGAGTATTTCAGATCTGGGATCCGGGGGATTATGTCCGGTTCGCCGGCTATCTGAACCGTGCCCGGAAAGAAGAGCCGGATGAAGAACAGGCCACGGCCATCGACGGGGTGCTGATGGCGGACCTGGACCTGAACAATCCCTTGCTGGGCCCGATAAAAAACGCTCCCTTTTTCCAGGGGGATGTGATCCGGTACCGTTTAAGAGGCCATCCCTATATCCGCCAGAGCATCCTGAACTATAACGGGACTTTTGACGGGAACGGACACACCATCACCTGGAAAAAGGGTGGCGGCAACGGCATGTTTGTCTGCATTGACCGGGACGGGATTGTGAAAGATTTAACGTTTTGCGGAGGGGATCTTTGCTGGGACATGGATGAATATGGAGTGGGGCTGATCTGCATGGTCAATTACGGGACGATCCAGAATTGTCAGACAGAGGGAAGGATAGAGGGCACCGAATGCTACACCGGAGGGATTGCAGGGATCAACCGGGGGCTTATAAAAGACTGCATCAACCGGGCAGAGGTGGTTCTGACGGGGGTCGGAGAATACGGGGCCGGGGGAATCGCAGGACTGAATAAGTGTGAAGTGCTGGAGGGAGAAAGCGAGGAAAATCCCATCGTTCCCGAGATCAGAGACTGCGTCAATTACGGCAGAGTGGAAGGTCCCTGGGAAGCCGGAGGCATCTGCGCCAAAAATGACTGTGCCAATCTCTATGCCTGCGGGAATGAGGGGGCGGTACAGGTCCGGTATCAAAGAGGATATATTTATCCGGATCATCCGGACTGGTATGACAGTGCCCTGGCGGCAGGTATCTGCGGAGATATGGGATGGAACAGCATAGAAAACTGTTACAACACAGGAGACATATCCATCCTGGAAGAAGGAGCGGAAGCGACCTACGGCATTGCGGGCAATACCCTGTCCTGGATCAATGAAGTCACCGGATGTGTCAGTCTGGAAGGGGCAGCCAAAGGCCGCATGCGTCATGAGAGCGTGATGGAACTGGACGAAGAAGAACTGAAAAAATGGAAAGAAAATCCGGACAGCATTTTGTACATGGCGGACAACTGGCAGTTTGATCTGGAAGAGGCAAAGGAGAAGCTTCCGCTTGTTCCTCTGGATCTGACAGAAGCTGTTTTCATGGAAGAGGGATACCGGTGCCGGGAATTTTTTCTGCGGCCGCCCAAGGGGTATGAGGTAAAAGAGATCTCTCCCTATGCCCTCTGTGTGGAGAGCGAAAACGGGGATCAGGCAGAACAGATGTGGATTTTGCGTCTGCCAAAGGAGACACTGGCCGAAAAAGAAGTTACGAAAGATACCACCCACGATTTGTGGACTTCCATATCGGGCATACACTGGCTGCATCCGTCTTACAGCTACAAGGATGACTGTCATGTGAGAACTTACAGCGTCCCGGTTCAGGACCGGGTGCTGCATACTGCTCCTGTACTGGTTCACTACCGGGACGATATGCTGGCCGGCATGGCTGTGGGATATGGAAGGGAGGCCATCGACAACGTGGCAGCGCTGCCCTTAAGCGGAAGTGAAGAGGAAGGGTATCAGTCTGAGTGGCTTTTGTTTTTTACCAGGCGCACAGACAACTACCGACCGGATTCCATATTTGTCTCCGACTGTCTGCAGGGCTTTCTTCTGCTGCCTGGCAGACTGCAGGTTCTAAAAGGGGATACGCTGTGGAAGATCGCCGGAGATATCACCGGCGATCCATACCGCTATCCAGAATTGTCAGAACAAAATGAACTGGCCGACCAAGACCAGATCCTGCCGGGACAGGAGCTGCTCCTTCCAGAAGACTGGACGGGCAGCCTCTGAACTGCCGTCAGATCTCGAACATCAGATCTCCGTAGGAGGGCATGGGCCAGACATCCTTGTCCACCAGCATTTCCAGCTTGTCGATGGGCCTTCTTAAGGCGTCCATGGCGGGCAGAACATAATTATGGTAGAAATGGGCGCGGGTCTTGTTGTCTTCGATTCCCACCGCTTCCTCTGCGACACCCCGGAGAATGCGGACGGCTCCGCTTGCCTCATCCAAAAGGGAGCTGATATCCCGGAGAAGATCCGTCTGGACATTGGCTTTGACACCGATGGCGTTCATGGACTGGATGATGCCGGAGAGCGTTCCCGTGTAGCCGATGACTGCCGGGATGATCTGCTTGACGGCCATGTCGATCATGGTCAGGGCTTCGATGTTGAGCGCTTTGTTGTAAGATTCGTATTTGATCTCCGCCCGGGAGTGCAGCTCAGATTCGCTGAACACCCGGAACCGTTCAAACATCCGGATGGATTTTTCGGTCACCAGGGCCGGGATGGCATCGATCATGGAGCGCAGGTTTGGAAGACCTCTGCGCTCCGCTTCTTTTACCCATTCCTCCGAGTAGCCGTTGCCGCCGTAGATGATCTTCTGATGCTCGGCAATATACTGGATCGTCAGATCGTGGAGTGCCTGGTCAAAATCTTCGGCCTTTTCCAGAAGATCACAGGCGTCTGCAAAAGCCTCTGCCACGATGGTGTTGATCACGACCGTAGAGTGGGCGATGGAATCCCGGGATCCAACCATACGGAATTCGAATTTGTTGTTGGTGAAAGCGAAGGGGGACGTCCGGTTCCGGTCCGTTGCGTCCTTTGCCACATCCGGGAGTGTGCGCACACCTGTATGCAGGGTGCCGCCCCGCAGGCTGTGGGTGGCGTTTCCGGTGCGCAGAAGCTGTTCCAGCACATCGTCCAGCTGTTCGCCCAGGAAAACGGAGATGATGGCCGGCGGGGCCTCATGGGCACCCAGACGATGGTCGTTGCCTACATTGGCGGCCGATTCCCGCAGAAGGTCTGCATGGGTGTCCACGGCCTTTAAGATACAGGCCAGGATCAGAAGGAACTGACGGTTCTCATGGGGCTTTTTGCCCGGATCTAACAGGTTGACGCCGTCGTCAGTGGTCAGGGACCAGTTATTGTGCTTGCCGGATCCGTTGACGCCTGCAAAAGGCTTTTCGTGGAGCAGGCAGACCAGACCCTGCTGACTGGCCACCCGCTTCAGCGTCTGCATCATGATCTGATTGTGGTCCGCCGCCACATTGGCCTCCGCGTAGATGGGAGCCAGCTCATGCTGGGCCGGGGCCACTTCGTTGTGCTGGGTCTTGGCAGGGACCCCCATCTTCCACAGTTCTTCATTTACCTGGCGCATGTAGGCGGCGATCCTCTGGCGGATGGTGCCGAAGTAGTGGTCATCCAGCTCCTGCCCTTTGGGCGGCATGGCGCCGAACAGGGTGCGCCCGGTGTAGATCAGATCTTTTCTCTGAAGGTACTTCTGGCGGTCGATCAGAAAATATTCCTGCTCTGCGCCGATGGAAGGGGTGACCTTTTTGGCTGTGGTGTTGCCAAAGAGCCGAAGGATGCGCAGTGCCTGTCCCTGGATGGCTTCCATGGAGCGAAGCAAAGGAGTCTTCTGATCCAGCGCCTCCCCTTTGAAGGAGCAAAAGGCGGTGGGGATACACAGGATGGCACCGGCTGCGTCCTCCCGGACAAAAGCAGGAGAGGTGCAGTCCCAGGTGGTGTAGCCCCGGGCCTCAAAGGTTGCCCGAAGACCTCCGGAAGGGAAGGAAGATGCATCCGGCTCGCCCTTGATCAGGTCCTTGCCGGAAAATTCCATCAGGACAGAGCCGTCCTCTTTGGGCGGAGTGATAAAGGAGTCATGCTTTTCAGCGGTAAAACCGGTAAGGGGCTGAAACCAGTGCGTGTAGTGGGTGGCGCCTTTTTCGATGGCCCATTTTTTGATGGCAGCGGCCACCACATCTGCGATGGCCGGGTCTAACTCCTTGCGGCCCTCGATGGTCTTGCGCAGCTCATAGTAGATGCTTTTGGGAAGATACTGCCGCATGGCTTTATCATTGAAGACGTTGGTTGCAAAAATATCCATGATGGAATGGTTGCTTTCCATAAGTTACTTCCTTTCTCTGAAGACTTTTTTTCATCTGAACGGTAACATGGAGTTGCTGTTCACTTTGTGACCAGTAACCATTATTTCTAAAATACAATATCTGAGGAAAAAGTACAATAGAAAATTTATTGATGTTGTAATCTTTGTGTTGTAATCGGACAACAAATTTCCTATAATATAAATATGAAAAATAGAGTACATGTTTCAGAAAGGAGAGGACGATGGGACTAAATGACACACCCGGTTCCAGCCGGGTGCATATTGGTTTTTTTGGAAGAAGGAATGCTGGAAAATCCAGTGTGGTCAACGCGGTAACCGGGCAGGATCTGGCGGTAGTCTCGGATACCAAAGGGACCACCACAGATCCGGTGTTAAAGTCTATGGAGCTTCTGCCCCTTGGACCGGTGGTGATCATTGATACGCCTGGCTACGATGATGAGGGAAGTCTTGGAGCCCTTCGGGTAAAAAAGACAAAACAGGTATTGAATAAAACAGATATTGCGGTGCTGGTGATGGATGCACAGGCCCCCAAAGGACCCTGTGAGGAGGAGCTTCTCTCTCTTTTTAAGGAAAAAGAGATTCCTTTTCTGACCGTCTGCAACAAGGCGGATCTTCTAAAAACCAAACCTGAATCCGGAGGCAGCGAACTGTATGTCAGCGCGAAGGAAGGGACCGGGATTTTGGAATTAAAAGAACGGCTGGGGGCGCTGGCGCCAAAGGAGGGGAACGTCCGTCTGGTGGCAGATCTGATTGCACCGAAGGATCTGGTGGTGCTGGTGACGCCCATTGACTCTGCTGCGCCCAAAGGCCGGCTGATTCTTCCTCAGCAGCAGGCCATCCGGGATGTGATTGATGCCGGGGCCGCGGCGGTGGTGGCAAGAGAGACCGAGCTGAAAGAGACGCTGGCATCCCTTGGAAAGCAGCCGTCGCTGGTGGTGACGGACAGCCAGGCTTTTGACCGGGTGGCCAAAGATACGCCGGAAGAAATTCCTCTGACTTCTTTTTCCATTCTGATGGCCCGTTACAAAGGGATCCTTAACTACACCGTGCCGGGGGCGGCTTTCATCGACCGGCTGCAGGACGGAGACAGGATACTGATCGCAGAGGGATGCACCCATCACAGGCAGTGTGAAGACATCGGCACGGTGAAACTGCCCCGGTGGCTTTCTCAGTATACGAACAAGGAGCTTTCCTTCCAATTCTGCTCCGGCACGGAATTTATGGAGGATCTTTCAGGCTACGCTCTGGTGATTCACTGCGGCGGCTGCATGCTCAATGAGAGAGAGGTCCGTTACCGGATGAAGTGTGCTCTGGATCAGGGAATTCCCATGACGAACTACGGGGTGGCCATCGCGCAGATCCACGGAATCTTAAGGCGAAGCGTCGCCATGTTCCCCCATCTGGTTTCGCTGTTTTCAGAAAACCAGAATCCGAATCAATAAAAAGGTGTTATTTTTATGAAGATATCGACAAAAGGGCGTTATGCCCTGCGCATTATGCTGGATCTTGCTCTGTCAGACACGGGAAAGCCCGTGCGGGTAAAAGACATCGCCAGACGGCAGGAGATCTCGGAGAAATATATGGAGCAGATTATCTCGGTTCTGAATAAAGCCGGGTTTGTCCGAAGTATCCGGGGACCTCAGGGAGGATATTTTCTGGCCAGAAAGCCGTCAGAGTACACGGCGGGCATGATCCTCCGGCTGACGGAGGGCAGTATGGTTCCGGTGGACTGTCTGGAATTTGAAAAGCCGGGATGCACAAGACAAAGTGACTGCGCCACCTTCCTTCTGTGGAAACGCCTCGATGAGGCGCTCCGGGGGGTCATAGACACCGTAACACTGGAGGATCTGGTGGACTGGAGTCGAAAAGGCGGGCATGATTATTCGATATAAGGATGGATATCAATGGCAAAAAGAAATTCAAAAAGGACAAAAAGCAGAATTGTATCCGCTGCCTGGAAGCTGTTCTACGAGCAGGGGTATGAGGATACGACCATCGAGGAGATCATCGAAGTATCCCAGACCTCCAAAGGCTCCTTCTACCATTATTTTGAAGGGAAGGACGCGCTCCTTGGATCTCTGGCATATATGATGGATGAAAAATACGAGGAATTAGAGCCGGGACTTCCAAAGGAGAAGGACAGCTATGAGATACTTCTGTACTTAAATCATGAGCTTTTGACCATGATCGAAGAGTCCATCAATCTGGAGCTTCTGGCAAGGCTTTATTCCACCCAGCTTACGACCCGGGGCGAGAAGCCTCTTCTGGACCATGGCAGAACCTATTATAAGCTGCTGCGGAAGATCATCACAAAGGGCAGGGAACAAGGAGAACTGACCGATGCCTTAAGCGTCAGTGAGATGGTCCATTATTATGCCATGTGCGAGCGGGCGCTTCTGTATGAGTGGTGTCTGCGAAAAGGAGAATACTCACTTACCATGGAAGCAGACCGAAAGCTTCCGCTGATGCTTTTATCCCTGCGTGCTCAGGGACAGACACAGCGTTTCCAAAGCACAGAACAATAGTCAGACTGCATAGTAGAACAAATTCTGTACCGGACTCTGTATTGCATCCCATTCTGATCTGTGTTAGAATGCAGAAATGGCGTGTAAATCAGCGCTTTTTTGAAAGAACAAAGATAGAATGAGAGGGAGAATAGAGTATGACATCCACAAATCTACTGATGCTTTTTGCCATCATTGCCTATCTGGCCGTGGTGGTGGGTATGGGCGTGGTCCTTGCCAGGAAAAACCGTACCACCGAAGACTTTTATCTGGGGGGAAGAAAGCTGGGTCCCTTCGTCACCGCCATGAGTGCGGAAGCATCGGATATGAGCAGCTGGCTTCTGATGGGCCTTCCGGGCGTCGCCTATGTGACCGGTCTCGCGGACGCAGCCTGGACAGCCATCGGCCTGGCAATCGGAACTTATATAAACTGGCTGGTGGTGGCAAGAAGGCTTCGCCGCTACACGCATCTGTGCGGCAATTCCACCACACTGCCCCTGTTTTTTTCCAACCGTTACCGGGATGAGAAAAAGATCCTGTCTGTGCTGGCGGCTGTTCTGATTATCATTTTCTTTGTACCGTATACCGCTTCTGGTTTTGCGGCATGCGGAAAACTGTTTTCCAGTCTGTTCGGGTGGGATTATGTGCCGGCCATGGTGGTAAGTGCGGTTGTCATCGTTGCCTATACCACTCTGGGAGGGTTTCTGGCGGCCAGCACCTCCGATTTTCTGCAGAGCATCATTATGACCATCGCCATTGTCGTGGTGTTTGGCTTTGGAATCAGCAATGTGGGGAGCTTTGGTGCCGTGATTGACAATGCAAAGTCCATGGCGGGGTATTTCAGCCTGGTGCAGATTCATGATCCGGTCACCGGGACGGCTGCACCTTACGGTGCTTTGACGATCGCTTCCATGCTGGCCTGGGGGCTTGGGTATTTTGGGATGCCCCATGTGCTTCTGCGCTTTATGGCCATCGAGGATGCTGAAAAGCTAAAGCTGTCCAGAAGAGTGGCTTCTGTCTGGGTGGTGATCTCCATGGCGGTGGCGATCTTTATCGGCGTGATCGGCAATGCCATGACAAAAGCAGGTTCCATTCCTGCTCTGGAAGATGCAGAGACCATCCTCATCACAATCTCGGACCTGATCTCCAGACATGGGGTGCTGGCGGCTCTGGTGGCCGGTGTGATCCTGGCCGGCATCCTGGCGGCGACCATGTCCACGGCGGATTCCCAGCTTCTGGCGGCGTCTTCCAGCGCGTCCCAGAATATTTTAAAAGAAGTACTGATCAAAGACATGGATGAGAAGACCGGCATGCTGACGGCCCGGATCACGGTTCTGGTGATCGCTGTGATCGGCATGTTTATCGCAAGAGACTCCAACAGTTCTGTCTTTCAGATTGTTTCCTTTGCCTGGGCGGGGTTTGGCGCTTCCTTTGGTCCGTTGGTGCTCCTGGCACTGTTCTGGAAGCGCTCCAACCTTCCAGGGGCCCTTGCAGGCATGCTGAGCGGAGGAATTATGGTCTTTGTTTGGAAATTTCTGGTTCGTCCGGTGGGAGGCGTTTTCGGAATCTATGAGCTGCTTCCAGCGTTCCTTGCGGCTCTTGCGGTCAATGTGGCGGTCAGCCTGGTTACGGCAGCGCCTTCAAAGGAGATTCAGGAAGAATTTGACCGGGTGGCATCCATGCAGTAAAAGATGCAAGTGAAAAAGAAAATCAGAGAAAAGAGCCTGCCGGGGACTGAATGCTGTCACTCCCCGGCAGGCTGTGTTTATGGTGTGATTTTTCGCTACTCAATTCCCTGAAAAAGTGTTATACTGTCTATTATGAGTGTGAACATTGGATGTGGAATGAGAATTAAAGGGGTAAAATTCATATGGAAAAGGAACTGATTTTACATATCCTGGAACTGGATGGGCTGACTGACGAGCAGACTGTGAAATCTGCTTATATGAAGAAACTGAAGCTGACGAACCCGGAGGACGATCCGGAAGGCTTTCGAAGGCTTCGGGAGGCCTATGAAGGCGCTCTTTTGCTGCTTCGGGAAGCAGATGAAAAAGAGCAGGAGGAAGAAAGAGAAAAGACAGAAATCGATCTTTGGATCGACCAGATCGCAGAGATCTATCAGAATTTTCAGACCCGAAGCCAGGTGGAGAAGTGGGAGGCGCTTCTGAAAGCTGAGGTCTGTCAGGGACTGGATACGTCGCTGGATGCCAGGGAGGCGCTGTTTGGATGGCTGCTCTCTCATTTTTACCTGCCCAAAGATGTCTGGCTGTGCCTGGACAAAGAACTGCAGATCCGGGAGGATTATGAGGAATTAAAGGAGCGTTATCCGGCAGATTTTCTGAACTACGCAAAACATTATATGGAGTATGATTACTTTGTGGATTTCACCAGGATGAAGCTTCGGGATGAGTCGTTTTCTTCAGCAGAAGCCAATGTGGACGGCTATATCCAGGCATATATGGAGATCCGGAGCCTGTGCGATCAGGAGGAGTTTGCCCAGGCGGAGGAGAAACTTTCTCTTCTTGCGGCCTATAAGGTCTGGTATCCCTGGGAGGAAGCAGAGAAGATGAAAGTACTGCAGTTCGGGGGAAAGATGGAGGAAGCCCTTTCCATGGCCAGAAAACTGGCAGAAGATTACCCCGGGGATGGATACCTTATGTCCCGGGCGGCGGATCTAATGTGGGATGCGGGGGAGAAGGAGACGGCCTTTTCCTGGTGGAAACAGTCACAAGGGGCCTATAATTCCCGGATTGGCATGATCAAATATTATCTGGAAGACGAAGACACGGCAGAGCGGGCCAAAGAGATGGCTCTGGATCTCTGGGAGGAGGACGGTTCCGGCCAGAGGGCGGATCCGTATATTGAGAAAGCCAACGAGATGCTGCTGAAAAGATATGCGCGGCAGATCGAACAGACAGACCAGAAAGAGGAAAAAGACGCGCTTCTGGTGGAGATGGCCTGGTGTCAGTACCAGAACAGGAACGCGGAAGAGGCCATCCGGATTCTGGACGGGGTAGAACCAGGAGACAACATTTTTTACAGCTATCACAATCTGAAAGGGCGGGTGCTGGCGGCTCTTGGAAGGAACCAGGAGGCGGTTCCGGAGCTGAAACTGTGGCTTTCCATGATTGAGGAGACGGTGGACGACGGAAGCGAGGAGGCGGGCAAGCGGCTGCGCAGAAAGGGAACTGCCTGCCTGATGCTGGGAATCAGCCTGTCGAAAGAGCATAGATACGATCAGGCGGAAGAATACCTGGTGCGGGCGGAGCAGGAGAACACGGATCTCTATGACCGCCTGGGTGCCATGTGCAATCTGGCAGAGGTCTGGCTTGCCACCAAGGAGTACGAGAAGGCAGCGGATAAGTGCGATCAGATCCTGGATCTGGACGGAGGATATTATCCGGCCTATCTGACCAGGCAGCAGGCACATTTTGAGATGCACAATGCCCAGGGGGTGGTGGATGACTATCACCGGGCTGTGGAGGTTTATCCGGGGTATTATAAACCCTATCTGCTGGCTGTAAGGGTGTTTTTGATCTATGACCAGTATGAGGATGCCAGAGGAGTTATAGAGCGGGCGCTGGAAAATCAGGTGGAGTTCAGCGACTGGATGAAGTTCTGCCATGCCAAGACCCTGCGGTACTTGTCCCAGAGCGAGAAAGAACGTGAGGAACCCATGCGGATCCTAAAAGAGCTGGAGGCATCGGTCAATCCGGAAGAGACGGATCTGGAGGATCTCTCTGAGATATCTTTTGAGCTTGCACTTCTGAACTGGGATGACGACCGGTATGACCAGGCCCTTTCCCATCTTTCCAAGGCGATCCAGCAGAATCCTTCCAGATGCCAGTATTTTATGGTGAAAGCGGAGATCCTCCGGGGAAAAGAAGACTATCGGGGGGCACTTGCTGCATATCAGGCGGCAAAAGAGGACTACGATGAGACACCAGGGTATTATTACGGGATTGCATGCTGTCACGAGGCCCAGGGGCAGGAAAAGCAGGCGTACGTCAATTTTGTGAAAGCGGCCGAATTCAATGACAGTTATCGGGATGTGAATGAGAAGATCGCGGATCTTTGCATGGAACGATACAAAAGAACCTGTGATGTCCGGAAATACCGAAAGGCAATCCGCCATATTGACAAAGAGGTGGAAAAGCAGGAAAACTGCTATATTCTGGTGCACCGGGGGCTGATGCACCGGGCGGCTATGCGCCTTCAGAAGGCGATCCAGGATTTTGAAAAAGCGCTGACCTATCAGCCGGAGGACTGGGCGGCATTTAATAATATCGGTTACAGCCTGAAACATATGGGCGAATATGAGAAAAGCATTGAGATGTATGAAAAATCACTGGAGATTCTGATCAGACAGCAGGAGAAGAGAGTCTTTCCCTACAGCAATATGGCGGACTGCTATGAGATCCTGGGAGATTATGAGCGTGCTATTGTATGTTACCAGAAAGATCTTGAGTGGTATCCGGACCGGACGGTGTTCTATGAGGAGATCGGTGATCTGTATTTCTATATGAAAGATTATGAGCGCGCCATTGCGTCTTATGAGGCTGCAGGATCCAAGTGGAATGATAAAGAGTATCTTCTGAAGATCGGAGATGTGTGGTTTGCCAAGGGGCAGCCCAGGAAAGCGAAAGGCTTTTACAAGAAGGCGGTTCAGACGGCAGACCCCAAAGAGGACGCGTTTCTTCGCTATATAGACTATGCGGAGCGGCTGATGAATCAGTATTTTGATTATGCAGGAGCTCTGCGCATCCTGGATAAAGCGACGAAAGGACGAATTTTTAACAACTGGAACGCTACCCAGGTTTCCCGTGCAGGGGGCGAGCGCTATCAGGCAAGGATGCATTATCTGCTGGGTCATTATAAGAAAGCGAAGGAGCATGCGGAGACAGCTTATTACCTGTATCTGGAAGGTGTCGTTTCGGAGGAGGCTTATCTGGCGTATCCGGCCAAACGGCCCCTGCATCTTTCCAGGATCGGAGAGTGCTATCTGTATATGGGCGAGATGGAAAAAGCCTATGATATGTTCCGGCTGATGGATGCGGGCTACCGGTGCGAACACTGCAGAAATGCAGAGTGCTACGAGAAGTACCGGAATCTCGGGCTCTATTATCTCTGCCTGGGAGCCGGACACAAAAAAGATGCGCTGGAACAATACGAAAAGGCACTGGAACTTTGTCCGGTGGATCTGGAACTGGAAGAAATGGTGAAAAAACTTCGTAAGGAGATGAAAGCAGGCAGATGATAGTAGGAATCGATCTTGGTACCACGAACAGTCTCGTGGCATATTATACAGAGGACGGCCCGAAGATTATCCCCAACCGTCTTGGAAAACCCATGACGCCGTCGGTGGTCAGCATCGATGAGGAGGGCCAGATCTATGTGGGAGAGTCGGCAGCAGAGCGGATGCTGCTTCATCCGGACAGTACCGCCTCTCTTTTTAAAAGGAGTATGGGGAGCAAGAAAAAATTCTCCCTGGGAGACAAAACTTTTACAGCGGAGGAACTTTCCTCCTTTGTGCTTCGGTTTCTGAAGGAGGACGCAGAGGTCTATCTGGGGGAAGAAGTAACAGAGGCGGTGATCAGTGTGCCGGCTTATTTCAATGACGCCAGAAGGCGCGCCACCAAGCGGGCAGGAGAGCTGGCAGGACTGAAAGTGGAGCGCATCATCAGCGAGCCCACGGCAGCGGCCATTGCCTACGGACTGTGGCAGCAGAAGGATCAGGCCCGGTTTCTGGTCTTTGACCTGGGCGGCGGGACCTTTGATGTGTCGATTCTGGAACTGTACGACACGATTCTTGAAGTCCATGCGGTGGCCGGGGACAACTTCCTGGGAGGGGAAGATTTTACGGCGGTGTTGGAGAAGATGTTTTATGAGAAATTTCCCCAGATCAACCGTTTCACTTTGGGTGAGAAAGCGAGCAGGCATATCCGCAAGCAGGCCGAGCTTTGCAAGATCGGTTTTGGCGCCTCCCGTACTTCCGCGATGAAATGCAACATCGGCGGAGAAGTGTACGAGCTTCATGTGGATCTGGCCGATTACGAGGAGGCCTGTGAGGAGCTTCTGGACCGTATCCGCCAGCCGGTGAAACGCAGTCTGAAGGATGCCCATATCCGGCTGTCTGACATTGATAAGGTCGTGCTGGTGGGCGGAGCCACCAAGTCTCCGGTCATCCGCAAATTCGCGGGAAAGCTTTTTCATATGATCCCGGATACCAATCTGAATCCGGATGAGACGGTGGCTTTGGGGGCAGCAGTTCAGGGAGCCATGAAGGAGCGCAAAGAGGGCATCAAAGAGGTGATCCTGACGGATGTCTGTCCCTTCACCCTGGGGACGGAGGTGGTCCGGGAGTACGAAGAACACCGGTTCGAGAACGGAGTCTTTCTCCCGATCATCGAGCGCAATACGGTGATCCCTGCCAGCCGGACAGAGCGGCTCTATACGGTTCGGGACAACCAGACCAGGATCCGGATTCATATCCTGCAGGGAGAGAGCCGTTTTGCGGTGAACAATCTGTCTCTTGGGGAACTTCTGATCGATGTGCCCTCCAATAAAGCCGGAGAGGAAGCGGTGGATGTGACCTATACCTATGATATCAACTCCATCCTGGAAGTGGAGGTAAAGGTCATCTCAAGCGGCAAAAAGACCCGCCAGGTATTTAAGGACCGGAATCTGGATATGAGCGAGGAGGAGATCGAACAGCGCTTGGAGACGCTGTCCTACCTGAAGATTCATCCCCGGGACAAGGAGGAGAACAAGGTCCTTTTGCTGCGGGGAGAACGGATCTATGAGGAGAGCCTGGGATACAAGAGAACCCAGGTCGAGCAGGTGCTTCGAACGTTTGAGCATGCGCTGAACTCCTACGATCAGGATCAGATTGCCAAGACCAAGCAGGAACTGATCGAATTTCTGGAAAAGCTGGATGAGTGGGAATAAAACAGAGAAGATATGGAACAGAATTTGCAGCAGATGGTGGATGCGCTCTTAAGGGCGCATCCATATAAAATCATTTTAAGCAATCCGAAAAAGCCGGCTTTGGATGGGGCGCAAAATAAGCGGCCGTATCGGAAAATCGTCTTAAATCAGTTAAAAAAGGGCTGGCAGGCGGAGCAGTATACGGAAAAACAGGTGTTTCATGAAAATCTGAGCGAAGACAGGGCAGGAATTTTTTTGCTGGAAGCTTTGTCTTCATTCTTTCGGCAGTGCAATGGCTGGGACTGTGAATGGGAACACACCATCCGCATCTCCAAAGGAGGAAAAGCTTCTTATCAGAAAAAACGCTCTGTACAGGCGCCCAGAGAAAAGAAAGAGCATAACCGGAAGAAGAACTATATTCTGGAAGAAGGAACGGTGATTCCTCCGCTGGTGGATATGGGGATTTTCACCTCGGAAGGAAAAGTAGTACGTTCTATGTATGACAAATACAGGCAGATCAACCGGTTTGTGGAACTGATCGATGACGAGATCGATAACCTGCCAAAGGATCATACCATCACGGTGATTGATTTTGGATGCGGAAAATCGTATCTGACATTTATCCTCTACTATTATCTGACCAAGCGAAAAGGTCTGGATGTACAGATCACCGGGCTTGACCTGAAAGAAGATGTGATCCAAAACTGCAACAGGGCAGCCCGAAGATACGGTTATGAGGGCCTTCATTTTGAGCTGGGCGACATCAGCGGCTATGATTGTCCGTATCCGGTGGACATGGTTCTCTCCCTGCACGCCTGTGATACGGCGACGGACTATGCCCTCTATCACGCGGTCCGGTGGAAAGCGAAGCTGATCTTCTCGGTTCCCTGCTGTCAGCACGAATTAAACCGGCAGATGAAAAGTCAAGAGCTGTCGATCCTGACCCGGTACGGCATCGTACAGGAGCGGACGGCCGCTTTGATGACCGACGCAGTCCGTGGGAATCTTCTGACGGCCTGCGGCTATAAGACCCAGCTTTTAGAGTTCGTGGACCTGTCACACACGCCCAAGAATCTTCTGATCCGCGCTGTGCGGACGGTGATTCCAAAGGCGGTGAAACAGGAGGCGAGAAAAGAGGTGGAGGAGCTGAAAAAGACATTTGGAGTACAGCCGACGCTGGATGCGCTGCTGTTTCCTGCAGAGTCGATTTTGGCTTCGACGAATACTTAGTGTACTGACCGCATGATATTCAGTCAGACCTCCGTGTCTAAATTTCCATCAGACTGCGTTGTCGGCGGTCAACGATGCCACCGCATCGCCTCCCTTCTCCGCCTTGCTGATGAAAATTTATCCTACGGAGTTGTGCCAGATATAATCCGGACAGCACACCAGATGCGTACATGGCGTTCACGATGAAGCAACGTTAGAGTGGGACAAGGTAAGAAAAGGAAACAGAAGGAAAAGAAAATGGAAGCAAAAGCAATGGACCTTTCCGGTCAGGAGACAGAGAGACTTTACTATAAGGACAGCCACAGAAAAGAATTTGAGGCGACCGTGCTGTCCTGTGAAGAAAAGATTACGAAAAAAGGAGAGAAAGCCGGTTACCGGATCGTGCTGGACCGGACCGCATTCTTTCCGGAAGGCGGCGGACAGTTCGGGGATGTGGGCCGGTTAGGCGATGCAGAGGTGACGGATACCAGGGAGAAGGACGGTATTATCTATCATGAGACAAAAGAGCCGCTGGCACCGGGCAGCACAGTGAAGGGGAAGCTTGACTTTGATGTGCGCTTTGACCGGATGCAGCAGCATTCCGGCGAACATATCCTGTCCGGACTGGTGCATAACCTGTATGGCTATGATAACGTAGGTTTCCATCTGGGAGCGGAGATCACCACCCTGGATTTTAACGGCGAGCTGACCGGGGAGCAGGTAAAGGAACTTGAGTTTCTGGCGAATCGGGGCGTATTTGAGAATGTTCCGGTACAGGTGCTGTACCCCACAAAGGAGCAGCTGAAAAATGTGAATTACCGAAGCAAGATAGAGATCGAAGGGCAGATTCGTATTGTATCCATCCCTGGATACGACATCTGTGCCTGCTGTGCGCCCCATGTGGACCGGACCGGTGAGATCGGACTTATCAAGATTGTTGGATGTGAGAAGCACAGAGGCGGCTGCCGGATGACGATTCTGTGCGGCTTCCGTGCTCTTTCGGACTACCAGAGGAAACAAAAGAGCGTGACGGAGGTGTCGGTAGCTCTGTCCGCCAAGCCGGAGAAGATCGGCGAGGCAGTTCTGCATGCAAAGGAGCAGCAGGGCAGACTCCGGGAACAGCTGAATCGGATGCAGCAGCAGTATCTTGACAAAAAACTGGAAGAACTGGGGCCGGAAGACCAAAATGTCTGCATCTTCGAAGAAGAACTGGACCATGTGGCGGCCCGGAACTTTGTCAACAGCGCCATGGAACGGTGTGAAGGGGTCTGCGGCGCCTTTGTCGGTACAGATAAGACCGGCTATCACTACATCCTCGGCAGCCGGACCGCCGATCTTCGGGTGCTTCTGAAGACACTGAATGAAAGATTTCAGGGAAAAGGCGGCGGCAAACCCGAGATGGTGCAGGGTTCCCTTTCCGGAGCAGAAGAAGAGATCCGAAGCGTAATCATGGAGCGTTCATAGACCAGAAAAACTCCCGGTCCCGGGATTGCGGGATGCGGGAGTTTTTTTGTGTCGTTTTCTTTTGGCGGGCATCGGGTCAGGCTGACGATGAAAATGCCGGCTATTGTGCCTGGATGGCCGCGTTTATAAATCCTTTGAACAGCGGATGCGGGCGGTTGGGTCTGGATTTTAATTCCGGATGTGCCTGGGTGGCAATAAAGAACGGATGTTCCTTTAATTCAATCATCTCCACGATCCGTCCGTCCGGTGATAACCCGGACAGAACCATGCCGTGCTCTGTGAGAGCGGAGCGGTAGTCGTTGTTGACCTCGTAGCGGTGGCGATGGCGTTCCTGAATCTGTTCAGAACCGTAAAGCGCGTAAGCTTTGGAATTCTTGTCCAGCACGCAGGGGCAGGAGCCAAGACGCAGGGTACCGCCAATGTCTTCTACACCATTTTGGTCAGGCATCAGGGCGATGACCGGATAGGGGGTGTTGGGATTGAGTTCGATGCTGTGGGCATCTTCCAGGTCCGCCACGTGACGGGCATACTCCACGATGGCAAGCTGCATGCCAAGACACAGGCCCAGAAACGGGATCTGATGTTCTCTTGCATAGCGGATGGCTGCGATCTTGCCGTCGATGCCCCGATCGCCGAACCCTCCGGGAACCAGGATTCCGGTCACATCTTTTAAGACTTCCCCCGCATTTTCGTCGGTGATCTGTTCGGAATCCACCCACTTGATATTGACGACCGCGTGGTTGTCGATGCCGCCGTGCTTTAAGGCCTCCACGACGGAGATATAGGCGTCATGAAGCTGGATGTATTTGCCGACCAGAGCGATATTGACTTCGGTGGTGGGGTGGCGCAGCCGGTTGACCATCTCTGTCCAGTCGGTAAGATCCGGCTCCGGACAGGAAAGCTTCAGACATTCACAGGCAACCTGAGCCAGATGTTCCTCCTCCATGGCCAGAGGCGCTTCATACAGGTATTCCACGTCCAGATTCTGGAGTACATGGTTTTTCGGCACATTGCAGAAAAGGGCGATCTTGTCCTTGATGCCTTTTTCCAGCGGAAGTTCCGTACGGCATACGATGATATCCGGCTGGATTCCCATACCCTGCAGTTCCTTGACAGAAGCCTGGGTGGGTTTGGTTTTCATCTCCCCGGAGGCCTTCAGATAAGGAATCAAAGTCACATGGATGATGATGGCGTTCTCATGTCCCACTTCATGCTGGAACTGCCGGATGGCCTCCAAAAAAGGCTGACTCTCGATATCGCCTACGGTGCCGCCGGTCTCGATGATGGCGATATGCATGTCCTCGGAAGTGAAATTCCGGTAGAAACGGCTTTTGATTTCGTTGGTGATATGAGGAATGACCTGTACGGTACCGCCGCCGTAATCGCCGCGGCGTTCTTTTTGCAGCACAGACCAGTAGACCTTGCCGGTGGTGACGTTGGAATTCTTGTCCAGGCTTTCGTCGATAAAGCGCTCGTAATGTCCCAGATCCAGGTCCGTCTCCGCTCCGTCGTCTGTGACGAACACCTCCCCATGCTGCACCGGATTCATGGTGCCCGGATCGATGTTGATATAGGGGTCGAACTTCTGCATGGTGACTTTGTAGCCGCGGGCCTTTAAAAGACGTCCCAATGAAGCGGCGGTAATTCCTTTTCCAAGGCCGGATACGACGCCTCCGGTAACAAATACGTACTTAACTGGCATAGATTGATTCCTCCTGAACGATAAATATGAATGAAAGCTGCCAACGGACTGTTCAATAAAAACTCATTCCATTATAGCCTATCCATATAAAAAAATCCACCTGTTTTTGGGACGTTTTCGGGGAAAATCCGGCGGCTTTTTATAGTTATTTAATAAAAAGAAGACAAAATTTCTTAGAAGGTGTATTGATTTATAAAGGAAGGTTCACTATAATAGGAAGTGTTACGCACAAGGAGGAAAAAGATGAGTGATAAGAATACTCCAACAGGAAAAGGAGATAACAATCATAAAGAACCAAAGAATCGTCAAAGTATTGTTATATTTCTTGTTTTTATGGTGGTAAGCTTTCTGGCGCTGAACTTTGTCCAGAATACCATGAAGGATGCAAGTTCCAAGGAAATCACCTATGATGCCTTTATCGACATGCTCAAAGAGGATAAGGTGGAGAAGGTGGAGGATACCGGCCTTACCTGGAAGATTACGCCCAGGAAGCAGCCGATGGAAAGTGTGCAGATCACCTATTACACCGGGAAGATGAATGATGAAGAACTTCTTCCTATGTTGAAGGAACGGGACATCGAGATCACACCCTATATCCAGGACACTTTCTCCACGCTGGTGTGGCAGGTGGTGTGGAGTCTGCTTCCGCTGCTTCTGATCTGGGTGGCCTTTGGCTATCTGATGCGGCGTATGGGTGGCGGCGGCATGATGGGTGTGGGCAAGAGCAAAGCCAAAGTCTACATCGAAAAGGAAACCGGGGTGACTTTCAAGGATGTGGCGGGGCAGGAGGAAGCCAAGGAATCATTGGTAGAAGTGGTGGACTTTCTGCACAATCCGGAGCACTACGCACAGATTGGAGCCAAACTTCCCAAAGGCGCCCTTTTGGTGGGACCGCCTGGTACGGGCAAGACCCTGCTGGCCAAAGCGGTGGCAGGAGAGGCACATGTACCGTTCTTCTCGTTGTCCGGCTCGGATTTTGTGGAGATGTTTGTGGGCGTGGGCGCATCCCGTGTACGGGACCTTTTTGAGGAGGCCAAGAAAAATGCACCCTGCATTATCTTTATCGATGAGATTGATGCCATAGGTAAAAGCCGCGATTCCAAGCTGGGAGGCAATGACGAGCGGGAGCAGACACTGAATCAGCTTCTGGCGGAGATGGACGGTTTTGAGAGCAACAAGGCCTGCCTGGTGCTGGCGGCTACCAACCGGCCGGAGATCCTCGACAAGGCGCTTCTGCGACCGGGACGTTTTGACCGCCGGATCATCGTGGAGCGTCCGGACCTGAAGGGCCGGGTGGATGTGCTGAAGGTACATGCGAAAAACGTCCGTCTGGACGAGACCGTGGATTTAGAGGCCATCGCTTTGGCCACCAGTGGTGCGGTGGGTTCGGATCTGGCCAACATGATCAACGAGGCGGCGATCCTTGCTGTGAAGAATAAAAGACAGGCCGTATCGCAGAAAGATCTGTTTGAAGCAGTGGAAGTTGTGCTGGTAGGTAAGGAGAAGAAAGACCGCATCCTGAGCAAGGAGGAGCGAAAGATCGTATCCTATCACGAGGTGGGGCATGCACTGGTGAGTGCGCTTCAAAAAGACGCGGAGCCGGTGCAGAAGATTACGATTGTTCCCCGGACCATGGGGGCGTTGGGTTATGTCATGCATGTGCCGGAGGAGGAAAAGTACTTAAATACCAAGAAGGAACTGGAAGCCATGCTGGTGGGATATCTGGGAGGCCGCGCAGCGGAAGAACTGGTGTTCGAAACGGTGACCACAGGCGCTTCCAATGACATTCAGCAGGCCACAAAGCTTGCCAGGGCCATGGTAACCCAGTACGGCATGTCGGATAAGTTCGGTCTGATGGGGCTGGAATCCAAAGAAAGCCTGTACTTAAATAACGGTACGGTATTGAACTGCAGTGACGAGACGGCAGCCGATGTGGACAGCGAAGTGATGCGGATTTTGAAAGAGTCTTATGCGGAGGCCAAGCGCCTTCTGTCTGAGAACAGAGAGTGTCTGGATAAGATCGCAGAGTTTCTGATTGAGAAAGAGACCATTACCGGCAAGGAATTTATGGACATCTTCCGGAGAGTCAAGGAAGAGGCACAGGGGTATCATCAGGAGGAACTCATTTTCGCAGAGTAGAAAGGACAGGGGCTGTCACAGTGTGGCAGCTCTTTTTGCTTCATAAAGACAGCCTTTCGGGCAGAATCGTACAGCCGTAAAGAAGGATTTTTACAGCCAGGAAAAGGGCAGGAGGACAGCGTATGGCATTTGATATTGAAGCAGAACTGAAAAAACTTCCGGCAAAGCCCGGCGTCTATCTGATGCATGACGAGCGGGATGCGATCATCTATGTGGGGAAAGCAATCTCTTTGAAAAATCGTGTTCGCCAGTATTTTCAGTCCAGCAGAAACAAAGGGATCAAGATCGAGCAGATGGTAACGCATATCAGCCGGTTTGAATACATCATCACGGATTCGGAACTGGAAGCACTGGTTCTGGAGTGCAATCTGATCAAAGAGCATCGTCCAAAGTACAATACCATGCTGATGGATGACAAAACCTATCCTTTTATCAAGGTGACGGTACAGGAAGACTATCCCCGGGTATTTTTAGCCAGACAGATGGCAAAAGACCGGGCAAAATATTTTGGCCCCTATACGAGTGCAGGGGCGGTAAAAGACACGATTGATCTGATCCATAAGCTGTATGGAATCCGAACCTGCAATAAGGTTCTGCCGAAGATGCAGGGGAAAGAAAGACCGTGTCTGAATTACCATATCCATCAGTGTCCGGCTCCCTGCCAGGGTTACATATCCAAAGAGGATTACGCAGAGTCGGTGAAAAAAGCGCTGTCATTTTTGAATGGAAACTATCCGCTGATATTAAAAGAACTGGAAGAAAAAATGCAGCAGGCCTCGGAAAATCTGGAGTTTGAGAAGGCCATCGAGTACCGGGAGCTTTTAAACAGTGTCAGCAAGATTGCCCAGAAGCAGAAGATTACCAGCAGCCATATGGAGGATAAAGATGTGATTGCCATGGCATCGGATCAGGAAGATGCAGTGGTGCAGATTTTCTTCATCCGGGAGGGACGTCTGATCGGACGGGATCACTTCTGCCTGCATATTGCCGGGGAGGATGACAAAGAGGCAATACTGACTACTTTTTTAAAACAGTTTTACGCGGGGACGCCGTATATTCCAAGGGAGCTGATGATCCAGTACGAGATCGAGGATAAAGAGCTGATCGAGGAGTGGCTGAGTACAAGAAGGGGGCAGAAAGTCCACCTTCGGGTACCCAGGAAAGGAGAGAAGGAGAAGCTGGTGGAGCTGGCTATGAAAAATGCCCAGATGGTACTGACTCAGGACAAGGAACGGATCCGCAGAGAGGAAGGACGTACCATTGGCGCCATGAAGGAGATCGCAAAGCTTTTGGGGCTTCCCGGAATCAGCCGGGTGGAAGCCTATGATATCTCCAATATCAGCGGGTTCCAGACCGTAGGTTCCATGATTGTGTACGAAAAAGGGCATCCAAAGCGCTCGGATTACCGGAAATTCAGGATCAAGGGAGTCAAAGGGGCAGATGATTATGCCAGTATGGAAGAAATGCTGACCAGACGGCTGTCTCATTATGAGAATTATCCGGATCTGATTATGATGGACGGCGGCAGAGGACAGGTGAATATCGCACGGAAAGTCATGGATGCTGTGGGCGTTCACATACCGGTCTGCGGTATGGTAAAGGATGACAGACACCGGACCAGAGGCATCTATTTTAATAATGTAGAAATTCCCATAGAACGGGACAGTGAAGGCTTCCGGCTGGTGACCAGGATCCAGGACGAAGCCCACCGTTTTGCCATCGAGTATCACCGCTCTTTAAGGAGCAAAGAGCAGGTGCATTCGGTTCTGGATGATATCCCGGGGATCGGTCCGGCCAGAAGAAAGGCGCTGATGAAGGGCTTTCGGACCCTCGACGAGATCCGGACGGCAGACATCGAAACGCTGGCAGGGATTCCGGGCATGAATCAGCGGGCAGCGAAGCAGGTTTTTGAATTCTTTCATGTTGATAAGCAGTGAAAAAAATGGTATGATTGAGCGTAAGGACCGGCTTTTTGCAGCGAAAGAAAAGCCGGCGTGTTGGAATCGAGAAGGAGAATGGATCTATGCAGACAGTCACACTGAATAAAATGATCGATAAGCTGAAGCTTACGAATCTGGTTCCGGAAGTTGAGACCGAAGGGATCGAGATCAACAGTTCAGAGATCAACCGCCCGGCCCTTCAGCTGGCCGGATATTTTGAGCACTTTGCCTGTGAGCGGGTACAGATCATCGGCTATGTGGAATACAGTTATTTAAAAAGCCTGGATGAAGAGGAAAAGCGAAAAAACTATGAGCTTTTTATGTCCAGCCGGATTCCCTGCGTGATCTACGCATCCAGAACGGAGCCGGATGAGATGATGATCGAACTGGCGAAAAAGTATAAAAAGCCGCTTTTGTCCAGTGATCGGGCTACTTCTTCTCTGATGGCCGAGACGATCCGCTGGCTGAATGTGGAGCTGGCGCCCTGCATTTCCATCCATGGTGTATTGGTGGATGTATACGGTGAGGGCGTACTGATCATGGGAGAGAGCGGCATCGGAAAAAGTGAGGCAGCATTGGAACTTCTGAAGAGGGGCCACCGTCTGATCACCGATGATGTGGTGGAGATTCACAAAGTCAGTGATGACACCCTGGTTGGGACTTCCCCGGAGATCACCAGACATTTTATAGAGCTTCGGGGCATCGGGATTATAGATGTGAAGACTTTGTATGGTGTGGAGAGTGTAAAAGGGACCCAGACCCTGGATATGGTTATCAAGCTGGAAGAGTGGGACAAGGATAAGGAATATGACCGGCTGGGGCTCAACGAAGAGTATACAGAGTTTCTTGGCAACAAGATCATCTGTCATTCGATCCCCATACGGCCGGGCAGGAATCTTGCCATCATTGTGGAGGCGGCGGCAGTCAATCACAGACAGAAAAAGATGGGCTACAATGCCGCACAGGAGCTGTACCGGAGAGTGCAGGAAAGCATTAATAAAAATAAACGTTAACACAGCAGCAAAACTAGAATGGGGGAAGCAGAAGGATGAAAAATTATTGTTTTGGAATTGATGTAGGCGGAACAACGGTGAAGATGGGACTTTTCAAGACCGATGGCCAGCTTGTGGACAAATGGGAGATTCCCACCCGGACAGAGGACGGCGGAAAGGCGATCCTGCCCGATATCGCAGCCTACGCTCTGGCGAAGCTGATGGAGAAGGATATCGCAAGAGACGACGTGGCGGGGATCGGGATTGGTGTGCCAGGTCCTATCAATGCAGACGGCATTGTGCCGCACACAGCGAACCTGGGCTGGGGGTATAAAGAAGTGACCAAAGAGCTGTCAGAGCTGACCGGTCTGACCTGCAGAGGGGGCAATGACGCCAATGTGGCGGCTCTGGGCGAGATGTGGAAAGGCGCGGCAGCGGGCCATAAGAGCGGTGTTATGGTCACCCTGGGAACCGGCGTCGGCGGCGGCATCATCATCGACGGCCGGATTGTCACCGGGACCAACGGTGCAGGCGGCGAGATCGGGCATATCCATGTGGATGACAGCATCCCGTGGCTGTGCGGCTGCGGCAACCAGGGGTGCTTAGAGCAGGTGGCGTCTGCCAACGGAATCGTGCGTCTTGCCAAATGGATGCTGGAGTCCGGAGTCAAAGAGACGGTCCTGGATCCGGAGACCATGACGGCCAAAGATATCTGGGATGCCGTAAAAGACGGAGACAACTTTGCCTGTGAAGTGGCAGAGCGTTTCGGAAGTTATCTGGGCCTGGCCCTTGCCAACATTGCCAGCACGGTGGATCCGGAAGTGTTTGTCATCGGCGGCGGCGTATCCAAGGCAGGACCGGTGATTCTGGATTACATAAAAAAATATTATGTCAAGTATACGTTCAAAGGCTGCAGGGATGCGGAGTTCGTCCTGGCGACACTGGGCAATGATGCCGGAATCTTCGGGTCGGCAAAACTGGTGATCGAGGAGTAGCAAAGCGGATGAAGTATACAAGAGCAGAAAAAAACGTGCTGGCGCTGTCCTGCATGTTCGCAGTATTTCTTATGAGTGAAAAAACCGTCCATGCCATGCATATCATGGAGGGGTATCTGCCCCTGGCCCACTGTGCGGTATGGGATGCGGTCTGCCTGCCGTTTCTGGCAGCCGGACTGATTCGCATCCGGAAAACACTGAACCAGAACCGGCGTCTTCTGATTCTGCTGGCCATGTCCGGGGCGTTTGTGTTTGTGATCTCTTCGCTGAAGATTCCGTCGGTCACCGGAAGCTGCAGCCATATGACGGGTACAGGGCTGGCAGCGATCCTCTTCGGGCCGATGGTAGCCGGTGTGCTGGCTGTCATTGTACTGATCTTCCAGGCGCTTCTGCTGGCCCATGGGGGGCTTACGACCCTGGGAGCCAATACGTTCAGCATGGGGATCATCGGTCCGGTCCTTACATGGCTTCTTTATATGGCCGGCAGGAAACTGAAGATGAACCGGAAGGCCTCGGTCTTCCTGGCGGCTGCCATGGGCGACCTTCTGACCTACTGTGTGACCAGCCTGCAGCTGGCGGCGGCCTACCCGGACCAGACCGGCGGCATGGCGGCCAGTGCGGTCCGGTTTCTGGGCGTGTTCGCGCCCACGCAGCTTCCCCTTGCAGTGGTGGAAGGACTGCTGACCGTTCTGATCGTGATCGGCATGGAGCAGTTTGCGGAGCCGGAACTGCGTGAGATCTCATTTTTGGAGGCGAAATAGACATATGAAAAAGAACAGAATCACAGTACCCGCCCTGATTCTGCTGGCGGTACTGATTATACTGGTGCCGTTGTTTTGGCAGAAGGGCGCAGCCTTTGAAGGCAGCGACGGTGCAGGCAGCGAGATGGTAAATGAAATGGCAGGGGGCGGATATGAGCCCTGGTTTGAACCGGTGCTGGAACGGATGATCGGCGGGGAGCTGCCAGGAGAGGTGGAGACGCTGTTCTTCTGCATTCAGACCGGCATTGGGGTCGGCATTATCGCCTACTGCTTCGGTTATCTGGTGGCCAGGAAGAAGTATTCCGGCGGGATGGATGACCGGACGAAAGTGGAGTCGAAAGCCTGTCATGAGGTGTGACATATGGTGACCGGGTTCCTGACTGTGGTGGTTGTCTGGTGCCTGTTGTACGGCAGGATGCCCATGATGATCCTTCTGCCGCTCTGTCTGGGACTGGGAGCGGCGCTGCCGCTGCTGGGCAGACACGGGTCCGGGCAGTTTCTCACGATTGACGTGCTGGCGCAGACTTCCCGCCTGAACCGGGTCAGTCCCCTGCTGAAATTCTGGACGGTGCTGGTGCTGATGGTTCTGTGTGTGTCAGCAACGAGCCCGGCAGTGGGACTTTTTCTGACAGTCCTTATGCTTATCCTTACGGTCTGTGGGGGCGGCCTTGCACTGCACGATTACATTCATCTGCTGGCATTGCCGCTCTCTTTTCTGCTGCTTGGCGGTCTGGCCCTGCTCCTGGAAGTGACGGCCCAAAAGACCGGCGTTCTTGGAGTCCCTGTCTTTGGCTTCTGGCTGTGCGTCAGCCAGGCGGCCCAGACGCGGGCGATGCTGGTGATGGGCCGGGCGCTGGGAAGCTTGAGCTGTCTGTATATGCTCAGTCTGACAACGCCCATGTCTGATCTGATCGGTGTTCTGCGGCGGATCCGCTGTCCGGAAGTGCTGATTGATCTGATGTATCTGATCTACCGGTATATTTTTATCCTTCTCTCCATGTATCATGCAATGCGCGATGCAGCGGCCAGCAGGCTGGGCTTTGTGGACTATCGGACCGGTATGCGGACAACCGGCAATCTGTATTTCGGTCTGCTGTTTCGCAGTTACCGGCAGGCAAGCCGGAACTTTGACGCCATGGAAAGCCGGTGCTTTGATTCCGGTATCCGGTTTCTGGAGGATGCGGGGAAGATGAAAAAGGCTCACGGGCTGGCGTCAGCAGTTTTGATTCTTATGACCCTGGGGCTGTCCATCTTATTTTGGTGAGGTAACAGATGAAAAACGAACTTCTACGGCTGGAACATATCTGCTTCCAATACGAAGATAAATTTCCGGCTCTGAAAGATGTATCGATTACATTTCAGAAAGGGGAGCGCATCGTGGTGCTGGGCAACAACGGCGCCGGGAAAAGCACCTTCTTTCTGTGCTGCAACGGGATTCTGCGTCCCCAGAGCGGAGCGATATTTTTACATGGGCAGAAGATGAGCGGTTCCAAAGAGGACATCCGCAAGCTCCGGCAGACGGTGGGGCTGGTGTTCCAGGAGCCGGATACCCAGATCATCGCGGGCACGGTGGGAAATGAAGTGAGCTTCGGGCCCATGAATCTGGGACTGGACCGAAAGGAAGTGGAGCTTCGGATCAGCATGTCTCTGGCCCGGATGAACCTGGAAGGGTATGAGAGCCGCGCTCCGCACTATCTAAGCGGCGGCGAGAAGAAGCGGGTGAGCATCGCCGATATTCTGGCCATGGAGCCGGATATGATTCTTCTGGACGAACCGACCGCTTCTCTGGATCCTGAGAATGTGGCGCTTCTGGAGCGGACTTTGGAGGAACTCAATGAAGCGGGGATTACCCTGGTGGTCTCCACGCACGATGTGGACTTTGCCTACGGCTTTGCCAGACGCGCAGTGGTCTTAAGTCAGGGGGAGATCATCCGGGATTCGGATATCGAGGAAGTGTTCCGGGACGATGAGGTGCTTGAGAAGGCCGGGCTTAAGAAGCCGCTGCTTTGCAAGGTGGCGGAAGTGCTGGAAACGCATTTTCCGGAAGCGGGGGATATCAAAAGGCCCAGGCGCATGGAAGCGTTTTCTGATTATGCAAAGCGGCTTTTGGGACAGGATCCAAAGCAGGCCTGCAGTCCGCAGGAAAAGAGAACGGCAGAGGAAGGCTTCTGATGAAAATTTCTACCTTCCTGTATTTCGCAAAATTCGGTATCCGGACCGTCTTATTCCGGAAAAAGGATCCGATCCTCGGCACGATTATCGTCACGGACAGGTGCAATTTAAGCTGCCGCCACTGTTCGGTCAACAATATCACAGGAGTCATCCACCCGTACCGGCAGATCAAGGGAGAGATGGAACAGCTGTATGCCATGGGTGTGCGGATTCTGTTTTTCTGCGGCGGAGAGACGTTCCTGTGGAGAGACAATGAGAAGTGCCTCAGAGATCTGGTAATGGAAGCAAAAGAGATGGGATTTCTCATTGTCAACGTGGTCACCAACGGCACCTTTCCCATCGATCTGCCGGAGGCGGACCTGATCCTTCTGAGCCTGGACGGAGACCGGAAGCGGCACAATCAGATCCGGGGCGAGACCTATGATCTTATCATGGAAAACATTCGCCATGCCACGGCGGACAATATCTGTTTTTATATGGCGGTCAACCGGCTGAACAAAGATGCCGTCCGGGACGTATGCGAAACGGCCAGGGATACGAAGCATGTCCGGGCGGTCTCGTTTAATTTTCACACGCCCTATCCGGATACCAGAGAGCTGGCCCTTGGCCGGGAAGAAAAGGCCGCATGCTGCCGGGAGATCACCCGGATGATGAAAGAAGGAGCTCCGGTTTTCAACCTGAAGAGTGCTTTTCCATATATCATAGAAAACCGCTTTCCAACCCCCTGTTACCAGTGCGTGGTGATGGAGAACGGAAAACGGAGCATCTGCGGGCGCTGTATTGAGGTGGAGGGCCTGTGCGATTCCTGCGGGTATTTTTTCGTGGCGGAATATACCCTGCTGTTTCGGGGAAATATCCGGATCATTCTGGAAATGCTGCGGACCTATCTCAAATATATATAAGGGGAAATCATGAGCATAATGACGGACCTGACCAGAATGTGGCTGACCCGATCTGTGAGGCCTTTTCTGTTTCAAAAAGAATACGATCAGCTGCTGCCCTTTGAGGCATGCGAAGAACTGGGGCTCTATGTACATATTCCGTTCTGCAAAAGCATCTGCAATTTCTGTCCCTACTGCAAAGTTCCTTATTCGGAAGAACTGTGCAACCGTTATGTGGACGCGCTTCTTGGAGAGATCCGTCTGACAGGCAGTCAGGCGAAGAAGCAAAAGAGAGTCACCAGCCTGTATTTTGGAGGCGGGACGCCGGCTTTGGCGGCTGACCGGATGAAGGAGATCATCGGGACGATGGGGGAATATTTTGAGATCACGGAGGGGATTGGCGCAGAGCTTCATCCAGACAACGTGACGGTTCCGGTGCTTCAGACGCTGAGGGATGCAGGGGTGACGAGAATCAGCATCGGGGTGCAGTCCTTTGGGAAAAAATTCCAGAAGCTTCTGGGCAGGAAGCCGGTGGATGCGGCCGCTCTGAAAGAGGTGCTGCGTGAAGTGCCCTTTGAGACCGTGTCCATGGATCTGATTTTTGCACTTCCGGGGCAGACCTTTGAAGATCTGAAAGAGGACATGGACACTGCGTTTGCAAACGGTGCCAACCATATGGCGGTCTACCCGTTTATTGATTTTACCTTTACGTCCAGCCCGGTCTCTGCCATGCCTCGAAAAGAAAAGCGCCGGCTTCTGGATGCGGTGACCGCATACTGTGAGAAACAGGGCTATACCCGAAGTTCCATCTGGACCTTTTCCAGCGAAAAGCATGCAGGCTATTCCTCCATGACACGGGATCATTTTCTGGGGTTCGGCTGTTCGGCCGCCACACTTCTGAAAGATCAGTTCAAGATCAATACCTTTTCTGTACCAGCATATATAGAACGAATCGAACAGAAATGTTTGCCCACATCGCTGACGCTTCGATTCACCCGCCGGCAGCGGATGGTATACTATCTGTTCTGGACTGCCTACAGCACGAAAGTGAGCAGCCGGGATTTTGAACGGTTTTTCGGGGTGCCGCTTGGGAAGATGTACGGGCTTGAGCTGGCAGCAGCAAAGCTTCTGGGATTTGTCACGGAACAAGACGGAGATTACCGGATGACGCCAAAAGGGGCGTTCTATTATCATTATTATGAAAATTTCTACACCCTCTCCTATATTGACCGGATGTGGGGGCTGATGCAAAAGGAAGCGTTTCCGGAGGGGATGAAGCTGTAAATAGCGCTTTACGCTCTGCATCCGGTCTCTTGGCAACAGCAGCATCCTGGTTTTTCCTTCAAGTAACAGGGCATTGATAAAAAGGCTTTATGTATATCATCGGTGTCCCACAGGGAAAGAATGAAACGTAAATGCAGCCACATTTTCACAGCAACAGGAAGAAGGGTAGCCGAAAGGCTGTAAATAACGGCGTAATTGTAGCCGTCTGTTTGGAAACTGACGTATCAGCTTTCAGGCAGGCGGCTTTTTTGTGACCTAAAAAGACCTGTTTTGGAGACCGCTTCGGAGGAGTCCGGGATAGGAAAGAGAGTATTTTGATTGCAAAGCGGCAGATGCCCCGTCACTATATCATGGTGGCGGGTATTTTTATGGAGGAAAACGGATATGGAAGAAAAGAAAATTTACGGATATGTGAGATGCAGCAGCATAGACCAGAACGAGGACAGGCAGATGATCGCCCTGCAGGAAGTCTCTGTACCTGAAAAAAATATTTTCATGGATAAGCAGTCGGGCAAAGATTTTGAACGCCCGAACTATAAAAAGCTGGTGCAGGAACTGAAAGCGGGGGATCTTCTGTACATTCTCAGCATTGACCGTCTGGGGCGCAATTACGAGGAAATCCAAAACCAGTGGCGCATCCTTACCAAAGAGATTGGAATTGACATCAGTGTGCTGGACATGCCTATGCTGGATACCCGAAACGGCAAAGATTTGATGGGGACTTTTATCGCAGACCTTGTTCTGCAGATTCTGTCCTTCGTGGCGCAGAGCGAGCGCGAGAACATCAAAAAGCGGCAGGCGGAGGGGATTGCTGCGGCAAAAGTAAGAGGAGTAAAGTTCGGAAGACCAAAGAAGGCGGCACCAGATGATTTTGAAAAGATTGTCAGAGCATGGGAGCAGAAGAAACTGTCTTTCACAGATGCTTTGGAAATGTGTAATATGAGCGAGGCGACTTTTTATCGCAGATTAAGGGAGTACAGACTGTTTCGGAATAAGTAAAAAGCAGGCTAATGATGGAATTGCGGCTGTCAAAAGGTGTACCTTTTGACAGCCGCAATTTATATCTAATTATACACTATTTTCTATAAAATCACAAGTATTTTGACCAATTTTTTATTGATTTTCATGATTTTCCCAAACTTTTTCTTACGATAGCTTTTTCTGATACCCCTGTGGATACAAATGTCAAAAGGTACACTTTTCGATAAAGCTTTAGGGGGTGAAGTTAAAAATGGTAGGCATTGCAAAAGTATTAGAATCAAGCGGAAGGTAAGCAAAAGAATTGGATTGGGAAAGTATACTTTTTAGCATTGGTACTTCAGAAGAAAAACTGCACTACATGATAAATATACAAACAGAAGAAAGGTAACTGGAAACTATGGTAAGCAGTGTCAAAGAATACAAAGAATTGTACTCCAAATTCGAGAATGTGCTTAGTCAGTCAGAAGAATATAAAAATTCGCTTGAACAACTTGAGGAGCAAAGTCAAAAATTAAAGCACCATCAGCAACAATTTGATTATACAGATGCAAATGTAGTCATTCAGAATATGGAAAATCATATAGATGACGAGGTAAAAAACAAAAAGGCAGTGCTTCAAAAAGAAGTCCGGATGCAGATGGGCAAGCTTGGGAATACAAATGATAAAATTAATAAAAATTTTGCCAAGGCAATAAAATGGCTTACTAAAAAGAAGGCTGATAAATTGGTTTCTCAGAGTGAACCAGATTTTAGTCAGGGATTCCATGTTGAAAGAGCATATAACATAACGAAATTTAATGTGTTCTCTGTCATCAATAAAGTATTTGGTTTTATTTTTAGATTTGACTTTTTCGTATTTTTTCCAAGAATATTAAGAATTTTAGCTGCGTTGATTGTATGGGGAATTATTTTAATTCCTAAAATTGTTGTTAGAGTCTATAACAGGTTTGTATTAAAGTACGAGGATTACATACTTGGGTTAAAGAAAGAGGAATACGATAAGGCTGTAGAACTATTTAATAAAGAGTTGCTGCAAGCAACGATAATTCATATAGCGATTGTTGCTGGACTGATTATTCTTGTTAATTTAGTTATTTATTATATGGCAAAGTATTTTGCAAAAGAATACTTATTAAAGAACCAACTGGTTTACATGGCTATTTCAGACCCTAAAAAATTTGAGGAGGCTCTTTATGATTACAAACTATCAGATTTTATGAACAGCACGGTAAGTGACTGGAAGAAGGAAATAGAACATATTAAGAATCATGGACTTGAAACTGAGCCACAGAAATCAACCGGGACTGAACCGATAAGACCAGCCATTGTGGAAGGATTAAAGAAAAAATATGACGAATTAGCGGCACAAATATCTCAAAAGAAAGAGGAAATTGAGGAGTGTTTGGCAAGGGGGGAAGCAGTATTTAAGAACAAGGAAGAGTTAGTTGCTGAATTGAACTCAAAGGAAAATGGAGTTCTTGGAATGATAGCTGATGGAGAACATAATCATGGAGTTCTTTCTCCATATGTAGCACTGGGCTTTTCGAACAGGGATAATCATGGCGCTAAAGAGCTGGTCTCATTTAAGCATAATTATAAGCCAATGCTTATTTGTTACAATGAAGAAAGTGCAGAAAATGGAGAAAGATTTAGAAAGAATAGTGCTATTTTGATTGAGAAATTCATGAATGGTTTCTTTGGCGAAAGTTCAATGGATATTATAGACATGTGGCTTATTGATTTTGAAGGATTACATTTCCCTGCAAGCAGGACAAGGGGAATGATGCAAGTCTTAAGAACACAGCAAGAATTACAGAATTTGTATTCAAAATTAGAGGGGACAAGAAATACGGTGGATTCTTTGGCGGATGGCAGAATTGCTACTATTAATCCAGATAAATTAAGAAAACGTGAGAATCCGATTAAATATAATATCGTGTTTTTTGTTGGCGTTGATTTCGCATCAATGGACAGAGAGACGGTTCAGCTATTCATCAGTGGAGAGAATTTTGGTTTCTTACCGATCCTATTTATGAGACAGAGTACGACGCAGAATTTATTGGCAGAAGATAACAATACAAGAACATTTTCTAAGGTGATTAAGAAGATTAAAGAATCAAAACAAATTTATGAGTACGAGAGTATTCTTAGCGAATTTGAATTTGAGTTGATGGTGTCAAATCAGAAAAGACAATTAGATGAAAAGATATGTGTAGACAGCATATTGTCATTTAAAGAATTTGAAGCGAAAGTAAATTCAGGTGAAGGCATATCAGTATCTAAGAATTTATATGTTGATACATACGAACTGAGTGAAGGATTGTATGAATTTCTTTTAAAGTATAATTTTGTAAAATTCTTTACCATAAATGGAGAAGTACCTGGTTTTGTAATGGTTGATGTAAGGACTATCAAATAAGGAGGAGAAGAGATGGGATTTAATTTTAGCGAAGACGAAATTTCAAGTATGTACAAAATGTATCAGGATTGTCTCAGTGAAATACAGGAAGAGACAAAGAGCGTTGCAGAAGCATTGACAGCACATGCGCAGGAACTTAAGTATGAACCCGTTGTTAAATTGTCTGTTGAAACTGTGAAATACTATAACGAAGAATTGAAGCAAGCTGAATTAAGAGCAATGGATGAGTGGCAGAGCAGTGATTTGAGTTTTTCTAGAATAATGGAAAGAATGTCTGCAGGAGAACATGCAAAGAATAGAAGCAGGCAGTTAGAAACACAGATAGAGCAGGAAATTCAATCGTGGAAAAGACTTGATGATTCTAGTCTGTCAGGAATCAATACTACGAACTGGCGTTGTGAGGTATCAGATTTTGAAAATATCAAGCAGGAAATCAACCGCTTTGTTGAATCGTTAGAGGTAAAACAAAACCAGTATACAAACAATATTGAAAATCATAAAAGTGAAAATGAGATTTACATTTCGATCGAACCTGTTGTGGCACAGTCTATCTCAATTGTAATCGCCGGATTTAAGTCTGGAATACGTGAGAGTTTTGCTTCGTTGGCACAGGAATTTGAAACCAGGTCTAATGAGATGCGAGGATTAGGGGCAAATGCAGCGCAGACAGCGGCAGCTAAATCACAGAGCTTTGTCAGTAGCGGAGCTTCTGCATTGAAAGCAAGAGTTAAGCAAATCATGGATTAAGTTTTGGAGATTAATATGGCGGAAGAAATGTTAACACTAGATGACTTGGCAAAACTTAAAAGGCAGAGGGAAGAAGAAAAAAGCAGGCTATCTTACCAGGCTTATTTAGATAACTTAAAGATTTTGATTGGTGAAAAAAATCCAAAGATTTATTCAACAGTAAATTCACCTAAATCCAATAATGATAAGCAGTTTGTCTGTATAAAAGAACCAGTTGAGTTTATTGCTTTGTTCAGCAGCTGCAATGGACAGGATGAATGTAAGACTTTGTTTCAGCAATTATTGGATAACAGAGATCTCAGAGTGATTGATCAAGTAATTGACGCAAGTGGTGCCACCAGTGGACTATGGTTTAATACAACAAATAATGGTATTAATCTTAGACCAGGTCTTAAGAATGAAGAATGGTCAGGCCCAACAACCATAACATTAGGAGATGATGCGGTTCATTCCCTTGTTGCTGGACGTACCGGTTCAGGTAAGTCAGTATTTTTGAATAGTGTTATTTTCTCATTGCTTGCCGAATATTCACCATGGGAACTTGATTTATATCTGGCTGATTTCAAAAAGGTTGAGTTTAGTAGATATTTATCAAAATGCAATGTACCACATATCAAGGCCGTTGCTGCAACAAGTGAGATCCGTTATGTTCTTAGCTTATTGAATTACCTGGCAGGCTGTATGGTTGCAAGACAGAACTTCTTTGCACTCATTGGACAGCAGAAGTTAAGTGAAGTAAGAGAAAAATATCAGATCGTTCTTCCCAGAGTCCTTTTCATTGTTGATGAATTCCAACAGTTGTTTTTGGAGGCAACAGGGAAAGAAGAAATACAGATCACAGATTTGCTTACTTCAATTACGAAATTGGGTCGGGCAACGGGTTTTCATTTGATGTTCGCAAGCCAGGAAATGTCTGGAACTATGAGTCAAAGTGCCTTTGCCAACTTTAAGGCCAGATTTGCGTTAGCGTGCGACCCGGAAGTATCCAGCAGAATATTAGGAAACCCTGGTGCATCAAAATTGGATAAGAAAGGCATGGTATTGGCAAACATTGGTGCTGGAAAAGAAGATACCAACCAGTTATTTAAAGTTCCATTTGTTTCAGAAGAATATTTCTATACATATTTACAAGATATAACTGATTGTGGAGAAAAAGTAAAATATGACTCTGTCCATAAATTCTATCAGGAAGACAGTATTAAGAGTATGGATGAGTTGGAGGATGTGCTTGCGGCAATAAAAGATGTGAGAACCGATTATCTTGCAAAAAACAGCAGCTTGTTTGATATTGTGACATTGGGTGAGGCGGTTGTTTTCAATTATAAAAAATATGATTATGAAACAGTATTTTTAGAAAGAGGTGTAAGAAAGAATATAGGAGTCTTTAGTCCGGTTGTTGATGATACAGTATATATATGTAAGCTGTTAGCTGAAAACTTCAAGAATTCTCCCAGAGCAAACGGTTATAAACATCACATAATTGTAAGAAATGATTTATTCATGAAGAAGATGGATCTTGCACAGGAATTGAATGTACCAAATAGCGAGATCCATCATTCAATAGGATTTTTAGATGAGATTGTGGGGACATTTGGGAGACGAAGCAGAGAAGCCTCTTTGATTAATCGTTATCAGCAGTATGCATCGCTTAAAGAATTTGCTTATGATGCTTTTTGTCTAAGAGCAAAGCATTTTGATGATTTATCTGATGAACAAAAGGATATTCTTCCTGATTTATCTGATGAAGAAAAGGAAGTTCTTCAAGAGTTAAGTGAGTATTATACAAATAAGAGTATAGAGGATATACCAGCAGTACAGGGAACAATATTACATAATTATGATATTGACAAATCATATTTTAGAATCATCAACATGCTGTATGAAAAAGAGGCAAATGGGAGATCGCTGGTTGATCTGTTCGATGCCAGTATTTTTTGGATTATTGGCACAGAGATGGTTGGCAAATTTCCGAGAGAAATGGAAACCGTCCTCACAGATGCAATGAATTATAATATGCTTTTCGTGTTAGTAGCTTCTAATATTGATTTTAACGATTTTTATATGTGCAGCAAAGCATGTGATTATTTGTTTGTGACTGGAAATAATGAGAGCTATTATAATAAGTTGAAACTGCCATTCACAAAAAAATCAGAAAATTCCATTTCCGTTGATTTTGCGATCAGTAGTAGCGCTACACAAAGATCTTTCAAAAAATTTAAATTTGATTTGCAAGAGGTAATAGTCCCGGAGATTGATTTTGATTCAATTCTCAGTTAATGGAAGGGAGAGATATGATGAATCTTAATGATGATTCGTATTTATATATTCGTCAAGTTGCAGATCAAATCGAAGGACTGACCTGTGCGTTAACAAATTTTATAGAAAAAGCCGGATGCGAATTAGAGTCCTATCATTATGAGGCTTTTAACAGGTTTTCAAATGAAATCAGAAGTATGGCGATTTCTGTATCAAAAGAGATAAAAGATGAGTTTGCAGGCATCGAGGAAGCAATTGAGGAGTCGGCAATTAGAATAAGAGCATCAGAAAGTTCTATAAGTCGATTGAAGATACAACTAGCGGATACAGAAGATGTTTTTTCCAGATTGGTCACTCACAGTGAGAATATACAGGAGTTTCATTCTGATACATCTAACCCATATATACCTAACGCTACAGAGGAAGTTTACAGAGTTTTTTCTGGATATGACAGGTTTTTAGACCAGTATCAGGTAAGCAGACCAGATGAAAATAATCCGATAAGTACCCTTATGTACTCTTTCTTTTGTACTGTAAGTTCATTGTTCGAAAGATTGTTTCGCCAGTATGACTCATTATTGCAGGGGTTTGGAGCTGATGTCGAGGAAAAGAGAAGAAATCTGGCGGCGTTAATGGTTATAAAAAAACGCGAAGGCAGAGAAGATATCACAAAAGCAGCGGTAGGTGTTGCAAAGACAGCGGCATTTGCAGCTTTGGGTATAAAAAAGAAAAATGCATTTGATGTTGTTGAATCAGGAATTGGTTTCATTGCTAAAATAAGCGAGACGTTGGAGGGCTTGGATAAATTAAAGTATGCGAAACCAAAGAAATCTGTTGCGAGAAATATAATCAAGGGCATTGCAGCTTATAATAATACGGTGGAGTTGACGGGCGGTATCATCAGTGCAATAAAGGAAGCTGCAGGAGCATCTGGCACGGAACTCGGAGTTTCAACATTGACGAAATTCGTATTAGCGGCGCCAATTGCTGTGGGCGGAGCTGAAAAACTTGAAGAATGGAGTGATTCGGGTAAACTAGATGTTATTGTTTCGGCTCTGGGTATGGTTGAGAGTGGAGCTGGTTTTGCCAGTGCAGCACGTAACGCTTTAGCGCCTGGAACTGGCATGCTGGCTGTTATTAGGGCCATTCCTGATTTGGGCTCTAGTGGATTGGGTTTGGTGGAAAAGGCAGCAAAGTATGTTAACAAAAAATACGAAAAAGAACACGCTAAGGCAGATAAGAAAATCATGATCCTTCAAGAACTTGGTGCGCATTTTAAAGCGTATAATAAAGAAGTGGAAGAATATAAAAGAGCCAAGGAAAGGAAATTAATAGCTGTTAGGAAACCAAAAGCTCCACCATTTATTACTGCACAGGGGATTTTTGACAAACTGAAAAAAGGCATAGATTGTATTGAGGAAGGAAGTGAAGTAGTTGAATACATTAAAGGCATTTTATGATTATGCAACATCTCAGGGGATAGATAAGAATGCTATTTATGAAAAAAAAGGTGATGGATTTGTGGTTATTTCGTTCCCGGAAAGAGGGGAAAAGGGCTGCATATATAATATCGCAATTGTATTCTATGAAAATGATGATGATGTTGAGATTTATGTCAGAAAACCGATTAAGGATTTCGATGAATTAACGTTGCTGCGAAAGTTGAATGCTCTTAATTGTGAGTATACAGATGTGACATTTTTAATAGATGACAATATGTTGACGGTTAAGTCGTTTCTGTCATCACAAGGAAAATTGGAGAATGTGTTGATAAAAATGGCGGCAGATGTACAGCTGGCACAAGCTGAATTTGCTAAAATTTAGCACCAAATAACCAAAGAGGGAAAATAAAATGTTTAGGGATTTATTTTGTGGATTTATGAATTGGGTACGGTTCATTATAACAATCATCGTGGCTTTTTTCATTGTGGTAGGTGTATGTGGAGTACTGGGAATAGGGATGAGCAGCATCCCGGAAAGATTGATTATGCTTGTCTTTACTTTGATAGGCGTTATGGTTATGTACTTGATTATTTATTATTGGTACGGAAAGGATTATAAGTGTCCTTCGTGTAATAAGAGATTTTGCTTGGAAGAGACAGGCGAAGAGGTGATAAAGAGAGAAAATGTTTCTGTACTTGTTAAAACTAATACAAGAAATAGAAATGGTGATATAATTGGTTCACAGGAACAGTACGTTCCGGGCGAACGTATTACATACCGTATCAATAAAATTTGTAAGAAATGCGGAAAAGGCTGTTACAGCACTTATAGGAAAGATATACCAAAGGTATAAAGAGATGAAGTATGATATTAGAAGAATAAAGTAATCTTGTGGAAAAAGCATTTAATATTAAAAATTTGTGTAAACGCAAAGTCTGATATAAGATCCCATCTTTGACAGTAGTTAAAAGAAAAAATCGCTGTATTCCTTGATTTTACAGTGATAAGGAAGTATTTACAACAACTTATCATCAACGCAGACAAACAGAGTGTGCATAAGCAAGTATGGAATAAAGCATTTCATACTTGCTTATTTTATTCTCTCTGTAAAATATAAAGAGCCTTGAGTTTCCGCAAACTGTAATTGAAAAATGAATACGTCTGCCCAAAGTGTCA